>NZ_JAFVUX010000047.1 GCF_017502485.1 Helicobacter sp. | reverse complement strand
TTCTCTTGTCATCACTACTTACAACTCCCCAGATCGCTTGGCTTTAGTGTTAGACTCTGTGCGCGATCTCTCTCCGCTCCCAGCAGAAGTGATCATTGCTGATGATGGCAGCACGGATGAGACTAGAGTCCTTATAGAATCTTATGCCAAGCACTTCCCTTGCCCACTGCATCATATTTGGCAAGAAGATAAGGGGTTTCGTGCAAGTGCGATTCGCAATAAAGGTGTTTATGCTGCCAAGCAAGATTACATTGTCTTAATCGATGGCGATATGATTTTAGACTCACATTTTATCGCTGATCATTTGCGCTTTGCTAAAAGGGGATTATGTCTAGGAGGCTCTCGCACAATGCTTTGTGAAAAGACTACTAAGGAGATTCTAGCCAAGCGTGCTGATGGTGATATAAGCGCATATAAAGAGAGTTTTAAATACAAAAGCTGGAAAGCTTATCGGTGCGTGCCTTTAGCGTGGTTTGTGTATATGTTTAGCAAAGCAAGCGCGAGACGCTTCAAAAAAACCGCCAAAGCCAATCTTGGAAGTTGTAATATGAGCTTTTATAAAGCAGACTTTGAGAAAGTGGGTGGGTTTAATGAGAGTTTCACGGGACATGGGTCAGAAGATTGGGAGTTTGTGGCTAGGTTTTTGTTTGTCGGGGGGCGAAGTGCTAGGCTGAAGTTTTGTGCTGCAGGCTATCATATCCATCACCCCACACGCCCACAAGATCGTGCCAATGCTAACTACCAGCTCTATCTTGAGACTTTGCGCACTCATCTTGGCACACTGCCTAAAGATGTGAGGCGCTAGACTAGATTCTAGCTTGTACCAATAGTGTTACACATATCTAAAAAATAATAATATAATACGCTATTTTACTCACAGGATCTATCGTGCAAGCACAATTTATCACATGCGCTAATGTATGGCTATTTTTCTTACTACAAATATCGGTATTTATGGGAGCTTTTACCATAAAAGTAGCCAATGCCACTCCACGCACCATCGCCATAGCTCTATCAACCCCTATAAGCACATTTACTCCACAAAGCTACGGTGCAAATACGATGCTCGCGCAAAGTCTCATCTATGAAGGCTTAGTTGAGCTTGATAAATTTGGCAATATTGTCCCAAGCCTAGCTGCTTCGTGGAGCATTAGCTCAGATGGCAAGACTTATACATTTTCACTGCGTAAGGGGACACGATTTTCTAATGGAGAAGCCTTTGATGCGCGCGCCGTTTTACTAAACTTCACTGCAATCTTGCAAAACAAGCAAGCTCATAGCTGGGTAGGGCTTATCCACGCGATAGATTCTATAAAAGAACTAGATTCTTACACAATTGCCCTAGTACTCAAATACCCCTATGCTCTCACACTTAATGAGCTAGCATTTGTGCGCCCTTTTCGCTTCCACTCTCCAAGCGAGTTACAAAGAGACCCAGCTAAGGCTTTGCCCATTGGCACGGGAGCGTATATGCTTGACTCTAGCAGTCCTAGCGCGGTAACTTTCCGCAAAAATCCTTATTACACAGATAGACAGAGTGGTAAAGTCCCATATTTTGACACCATAGTAGCAAGGATCATCTTTGACCCAAGTGCCAAGCTTGCCGCGCTTAAAGCTAAGCAAATTGATGTCCTTTATGGACAAGATCTCATCTCGCTTGATATGTTTAATGCCATAGCACAAGGTAGAGACACTTCGCTTAGAATCTATACCAGCTCGCCTATTTTTACCATTGCTCTAGCATTAAATCCGCGCACCAAAGCCCTAGAATTAGCTTCTGCGCGCAAAGCCCTTATGCAAGCCCTAGATTCTAGCGTGCTAGTCTCTAGCGTTTATGGAGATCTTGCAAGCCCTGCTACAAGCTTTTATGTGAAAAACACCTCTTTACTACAAGCCTTGCACTTCCCCGCTCCTCCAGCACACCAATGCGACCTAGCACACCCCATAACACAAAGCGCACCCCTAGAGCTTATCTTCATAAGCAACAATCCGTCGCAAAAAAAGCTCGCGCAAATTATCCAAGCTCAGGCTAAAACTTGTGGCATAAGTATTGCCATTAAAGGTATCGAGCCTAGTGCATATGCAAACCGCCTTATCGCCAATGCTTTTGACCTTGCTTTTACGCAGACTTGGGGTGCACCATATGAGCCATTAAGTCATCTCTACTCTATGCAGGAGCAAGGGCATATTGAGTATGGACTTTTGCAAAGCATTTTACAAAAAGATGTAATCTATATGCATATTAACAATGCTATCCACGCTACCAATGAGCAACAACTCCATAAAAACCTTAACGCTGCGCTAGATTTACTTGCGCAAAGCTATATTCTACTTCCACTAGTCCATAAGCGCAATGTCGCTATTGCACGCAGTGGCATTAAAGGTATAGAAGAAAATATGGGTGTGCTTGTCGCAGATCTTCCTATAGCTAAGTGGTATCAATAATGCCACTACTACAGCAAATTTGCCAGCGGATTTTGTATCTTGTGCCTATCTTGCTAGTGGTGTCATTGGGGATTTTTATACTACTTCGGCTAAGTGGAGGCGATCCCATAGTGCAGTATCTTGCCCTATCCAATCTCCCAAACACACCAGAGATGATTGTACGCTTGCAGGCGGAGTTTGGGCTTGATGAGCCGTTACTTTGGCAGTATGTGGTGTGGCTATATAGGGCTATTATGCTTGATTTTGGCACTTCATTTATGAGTGGGCAGGCTGTCAGTGGCGAGTTTTTTGCTCTTTTGCCTACGACTTTGAAGCTTGTGGGGCTAGGGATGGTGCTTATTGGTGTGTTTGCTACGCTATTTGGTGTGCTTGGCGTGCTGTATAAAGGCAAATTCCCAGATGTTATAGTAAGTATGGTGTGCTTTGTAGGTGCGTGTATGCCTAATTTTTGGCTCTCGTTTTTACTAGTGTGGCTCTTTGCCACTACTCTAGGGTGGCTACCTGCAGTGTGGGACTCTAGCGTCGCTAGCTATGTGCTTCCTAGCATTAGTATTGCATTGATGTCGCTTTGTATCACTGCAAGGCTTTTGCGCGTAAGTATGCTAGAAGCGATGGATTCTAGTTATGTAGCGTATGCAAATGTGCGCCAAATCCCACGCCCTATTATTACCTTGAAGCATATTTTTGCCAATGCCCTGCTTCCCATTATCGCAATGATGGGGATGCATATAGGTGAGTTACTAGGGGGGGCATTGATTATAGAGAGCATCTTTGCTATTCCGGGGATTGGATTATATTGCCTTAATGCCATTGCTAATCACGACTTCCCCATTATACAATGCTTTGTCATTGTGCTATGTGTGATTTTTACACTAGCAAATCTACTTAGTGATGTGCTATGTGCTTACCTTGACCCTAGAATCTCTCTATAAGAGCTACTATGCAAAATCAAATCCACAAGCACTTTCCTCTACAAGGTAAGATCGCCTTATGCATTCTTGTGCTTTTACTAGCGTTAGCCTTGCTTGTGCCACTACTTAGCCCTTATAAACCTGAGACGATTGATCTCTCCAAGCAGCTAGCTCCCATAAGCAAGGAGCATTGGCTAGGCTGTGATCATTTAGGTAGAGATATTTTCACAAGACTTATTTATGGGGCATATATCTCGCTTGGGGCAAGTGCTTGTATTATCGTGCTAGTTATGGGGTTAGGGATTTGTGTAGGAGGGGTAGCTGGGGCATTAGGCGGGGTGTGGGATAGGGCTATTATGCGTGTATGCGATGTGTTTTTAAGTGTGCCTACAATGGTTTTGGCATTGTTTTTTGTGGGGGTGCTAGGAGCTGGATTGGTGAATGTTATTATTGCTATAACACTCACGCACTGGGCATTTTACGCGCGCATAGCTCGCTCGCTTACCATTGCACTGCGTGCCAAAGAATATGTAGCTATCTCTTATATGCAAGGGCAAAGCTTCTGGCAAAGCTTTAGGCGGAATTTTCTCCCAAGCTTGTGCATTCACATACTTGTGCTAGCTACTATGGATATGGGGCATATTATGCTTCATATTGCCGGACTTTCATTTCTAGGGTTGGGTGTGCAGCCACCACTAGCAGAGTGGGGCATTATGCTTAGTGATATGAAAGAGTATCTTTATAGCGCACCGCATTTGCTTCTCTATCCGGGTGGGGCGCTGTTTATTAGCGTGGCAGTTTTTACGATACTAAGCGATAGTTTGAGGGGGTATTTTGCTACGCATTTAGAAGATGTGCGCTATGACTAAATCTAGGCTAGCACTTGCAAATATCTCTGTGTCCTTTGGCGCAAAACCACTGCTTACAGATATTAACATATCGCTAGAATGTGGGCAAATCACCGCGCTTATAGGTAGAAGTGGCAGTGGGAAAACACTCTGTGCCCTAGCTTTACAGGGCTTACTCTCGCCAAATCTTACAATTAGTGGGGAAGTCTTACTAGATGGTTCTCCTTATGAGCCACTTTTGCGCAAAAGGCGTGCCACAAGTCCTACTATCATAAGTATTTTGCAAAATCCGCGCATTTACTTCAATCCACTCTACACAATCAAAAGCCACATTGTAGAAAGTCTGCGAGCGTGGGGAAAGCCTTATGATCCTAGACAAATCTCTAGCTTGCTACATAGGCTGGAGCTAGATTCTAGTGTGCTTCATCGCTATGCCTTTGAGATGAGTGGTGGGGAGCTACAAAGAGTGATGATTGTCATTGCATTGCTTGCAGATGCGCAGTTTCTCATTGCTGATGAGCCCACAAGTGATTTAGATGCTATCGCCATAAAAGGACTATTAGAGATTTTAGAGTACGAGGCGAAGGAGCTTGGCAAGGGGATCTTGCTCATCACACACGATCATAGGCTTATGCGTATAGCTGATAAAATCTATTACATAGATTCTGGGAAGATTACTGCTAGCAATTTTGGAACTTTTCACACAAACTCTTCTTATGTATCGTTAAACAATAGACAAAAAGTACTAGAACCTACCCAGCTTATCACATTGCGCAATATCACTAAATCTTATCAATCCACCCATCAGTCCATCTTCACATTAGATTCTATTTCGCTTACTATTTATGCAGGGGAGAGGCTTGGTATTGTGGGTAGAAGTGGCAGCGGTAAAAGCACACTAGCAAAACTCATTGCGCGTTTAGAGCTAGAATCTAGTGGGCAAATCACCTATCCCGCGCATTGGCACTCTAATGAGCGTAGCTTGCAAGCGCGCAGGCATTTCTACCGCCATATACAGCTACTTTTTCAAGATCCCATAAGTGCGCTAAATTCCAACCAAACACTTTGGGATACACTCACTCAAGGGCTTATTGCCTTATATGGCATAGTGAATAAAAGCGAGCAAAAAGACAGGATTATGCCTATATTACACGCTTTGGGGCTAGAATCTTTGTTGCTTGATAGCTACCCTGCTATGCTCTCTGGTGGGCAGGCTGCTAGGGTCAATCTTGCTAGCGCACTTGTGCTAGAGCCAGAGCTGTTAATCCTCGATGAGAGTACATCGTGTCTTGATGACAAAACTGAAGCGATGATTTTAGAGTATATTGCCACTATGCAAGCATATAGAGACAATCTCCCTATTGCAAAGCAGAATCTAAGCGTGCTATGTATCACGCATAATCTCTCCTTAGCGCGTGCATTTTGTGATCGTATTGTGCTTTTAGATTCTGGGAATATTGTCGAGATAGTTGCAGCTGATGAACCTTTTAGAAGCGTGCAAGGCAGACTACTAGAATTTACTTTTACTTGCACAAATCAAGTGTAATGTAGTCTGTATGTTTGGGCGTTTATTTTTGTCGCTGTGTGGTATTTTCACTGGACTTTTGCCCCATAGAAAATCCCATCGAAAATAGCTTATGATCGGTCAAGAATTAGCGTAGAATCCACTAAAACAAGAGCAGACCTAACACTCCACATAAGGAATACAATGCCCTTGTAGTGCAAGCTAAAGAAGTGTTTGTAGGCGGGGTTTAGCTATGAAGATCTAGGGTCTTTGCATTTGAAATATAAATTCGTAGATAGCTATATCAATCTACGCCAATCTTCTAATGGCACAATCATTACGCAAATTAAGCGCAGTGGTGTAGCCAAGGATTTTGGCAAAGATTAGCAACGAAGCTGGTGCGAGATTGTGTTATGTAGGAGAGAGCTTATCGGGCGGGGGCAAGGGTAGCATGTAAATTTTGCACTTTGGTTTGGTGTTTTATTTCCCTAGTAGTGTAAAAAGTCCAATATTTGGACATATCCATGAATCGCAGATGTATGATATTGATTAATGCATATTTTGGCTGATTTGGCACACTTTTAGCAATCTTGCTTTATCGCGCAAACAGGATTCGTAGGGAGCTCAACTCTACTCAAACTCCTGAATATTCCCTAGCATATAGCAAGCAACATCATCTTTGCCATATTTGGTATAAAAATACTCCACAAGCTCTACTGCTCTATCATAGTCTATATATAAATCAAATCGCCCATACTGCTTGCGTCCGCTTACCTGTTCTCTCTGACTGATAAGCAAATCACGCAAGGCGTATTTATCGCAAGAGCTATAATAAAAGTCATTAAGCCTGTGCTCTAGCAGGGCATCGACAATGTGGTCTTTGAGCTTACTATCTGCATAAATTTGTAGCCAGCTACACATAGCTCCCCCTTTTCATTACACGATTCGTATGCGCTTAGCGATGATGCCAAACATCGCAGGTAAGAGTAGCAGTGTTAGAGAACTAGATGTTACAAGTCCGCCTAGCACGACTATGGCAAGGGGTCTTTGCACTTCACTTCCCACACCACTTGAAAGTAGCATAGGCACAAGCCCAAATGCCGCGATAAAGGCAGTCATAAGGATTGGGCGTAATCGTCTCTTTGCCCCCATTTCTACAGCTTCATCGACACTTTTACCTTGCTTGATGAGCTCTTTAAAATACCCTATCATTACCACGCCATTAAGCACGGCGATACCAAAGAGTGTGATAAAGCCAATGCTTGCAGGCACAGAGATATACTCCCCAGATAAAAAGAGTGAGATAAGTCCACCTGTAACGGCAAATGGGATATTTAGTAAAATAAGCAGTGCCAAAGGCACGCTTTTAAAAGTAAAATACAAGATGAAAAATATCACCACAATGCTGATTGGGATCACTACTGCAAAGCGCGCGTTTGCTCGTTGCTGATTCTCAAACTGCCCGCCAAAGGTGATGTAGTAGTTTGGTGGGAGTTTTACTTGTGCAGAAATTTTCCCTTTAACTTCATCGACAAAGCCACCTAAATCGCGATTTTCTATATTGCTACGCACGACACTCATTCTACGATTATTTTCGCGTACAATTGTTACAGGTCCATCGACTTCTTTGATTTCAGCAATGGAGCTAATTGGCACGACATAGCCACGCGATGAAAACATCTCTAAAGCTTCAAGCTTGGTAATATCTGTGGAAATTTCTGGATCTTGGCGGATAATCACAGGCACACGCCCAACACCCATAGGGATATAGGAGACAACAATACCTTCTAGTGAAGACTTCATAAATTTAGCAAATTCATCGACACTCACGCCTACATTGCTCATTATGTGCTTTTCCGGAGTTATATGGAGATAATTTACCCCCTCATTAAGCGTAGTGAAGACTTCGCTACTACCTCGCACGCTCTCTAGAATCTCTCGAATTTGCTTGCTAAGTTCATTAAGTGTAGTAATATCATCACCGAAGATTTTAATTGCTAAATCCCCCCGCACCCCTGTAAGCATCTCAGAAATCCGCATATCAATGGGCTGGGTAAAAATAAAGCTAATCCCCACGAATCTTTGCAATGATTGTGTAATTTTCTCAAGTACTTCTTGCTTGCTTTTTACTTGCCACTGATCTTTTGGGATAAAGGAGATAAACATATCGCTTTGATTGAGTCCATCAAGACTAAGTCCTAGTTCATCAGTCCCAGTACGTGCGACAATTTCTTTGACTTCTGGGACATTTTCTTTAATGGTTTTTTGGATACGCAGGAGCAAATCTCGCGATTGTGTAAGCGAGACTGATGGGGTCATCTCTACCATTAGTACAACATCGCCTTCATCAAGGGTTGGCATAAAGGACTTGCCAACAAATGGAAAAAGCGAGAGTGAGATGACTAAAAACGCAAAGGCAAAACTTATCACCATTTTTCTATGTGTTAGGCAAAAATTCAAAGTGGGCGTGTAGATTCTATAAAAAAAGCGTGTGATAAGCGTTTCTTTATGCTCCTTAGTCTTTAGCACAAGAGAGGCGACAACCGGGATCACCGTGATAGATAGCACAAGAGATCCTAAAAGCGCGAATACAATACTTTTAGCCAAAGGAGCAAACATCTTCCCTTCTAATCCTTCAAGCGTAAGAATTGGCACAAAAAACACGATGATAATGATAATTCCACTAACCACAGAGACAGAGATTTCTTTACATGCGCGATACATTGCGTGCAGCTTTGTTGTTGTGGTATTGGAGCTTAGTTTTTCAAAGGCATTTTCTACCATCACCACAGCAGAATCCACCAAAATCCCAATAGCAATAGCCAGTCCCCCTAGACTCATAAGATTAGCACTCATACCATTAAGACTCATACAGATAAATGCCACAGAGAGCGCACAAGGTAGAATCACGCTAACAGCAATCGCTGCACGCAAATCTCCTAAGAACAAAAAGAGTAGCACCACAATTAGTACAATAGCTTCAATAAGCACCTTTGTAACATTATCAACAGCTTTTCGCGTAAGATCAGATCGATCATAAAATACCTCTAGTCTAACATTCTCTGGAAGCAGTGGTTTTAGTTCATCAAATTTTTCATAGATTTTTTCTATTGTTTCTTTGGAGTTTGCGCCTTTTAGCGAAAGTACGATTGCTTGTGTTGTCTCGCCTACACCATTTTTAGTGGTGAAGCCTAGTCTAGTCATATAGCTTGTGCTAACTTCAGCAAAGTCCCCTATTTTCACAAAGCCTACATTTGTTTGTATTGCTAACTGGGCAATTTGCTCTGGGCTAAGTGCCGCATTTTGGATTTTGACTAGGAAATTCTCACCATCTCTATCCACACGCCCTGCACCATCATTTTTAAGGCTAGCTTCAAGCACGGATTCTAGCTGGGTGATGGTAACACCAAGTCGTGCCATATCATTAAAGTCTGGCACTACGACAAAGGCTTTAGCAAAGCCTCCAAGCGAACTGACATCAGCCACGCCTTTAATCTTTCTAATTTCTGGGCGGATAATGAAGTCTAAAAGTTGGCGTTTTTCAAGATTAGAAATATTGCCTTCAATGGTGAACATAAACATATCTGAAAGTGGAGTAACAATAGGCTGTAGGCGCACATCAACACCACTTGGTAAATCTGCTAGCACATTTGCCAAGCGTTCATTTGTCATTTGTCTTGCTAGATAAATATCTACATTATCATCAAAATCTAGCACAATATCGGCTATGGCGTATTTAGAAGTGGAGCGCAGGAGCTTTTGCCCGGGTAAGCCTTGGAGTTCAAGCTCTAGAGGGCGCACGACTCTATTTTCCACTTCTTCTGGTGCCATACCGGGGGCTTTGACCGCCACGCGCACTTGCGTTGATGAGACATCGGGAAAAGCATCAATAGCAATGCTTAAAAAGCTATATCCACCAAAAAGTAGCAATGCACAGGCACAAATCATCACAATGATGCGTTGCATTAAAGACCATTCAATAATTTTTGCTAGCATTACTGCATCCCACCAGCACCGATGTTGTTAATCAGCCCCTTAAGAGCGATGAGCGCACCAGATGCGATTTGTTCGTTGCCCTTAAAGCCCTTACCATCAATGACAAAAGATTTACTGCGCTTTTCAATGATTTGCACCACTTTTGGAAGATAGCCATTAGGGGTTTTGACAAAGATTAGATTATCTTTAGCATTTTTGATTACGGCATTTGATGGCACGATATAAGTGCCCTTAGGTTGTTTGCCCTCTATATATACATCTGCGATTTCACCCACACGAAACACGCCTTCTTTAAGATCAGCAATGGCGGTTATGGAGTTATTGTTTTTATCCACGACCACAGAGACAGAGCTAACATCACCGACATACTGTCCCTTTTCACTATACACCCTAGAGCCCGGTAGCACATAGTCAGAGACTGATAAGGGGATTTTAATCCGCGCCAAGAGATTGTTATTTTTAGAGATTCTTACATAAGGGGTAAAAGCTGGGATTTTCTCTCCGGTATTTTTAGGCGCGACAGATAGGATTCCGCTAGCACTTGCTACTACACGGAAGCCAAAGCTCCCTCTGGGTTTATCTGGATCAATCCCAAAGAGTTTGAAGGTATTTCGTAGCTGACTTAGCTTCAAATATAGCTCCCTGCTAGTTAGGTAGCTTTGCTGGTATTCTCTCTGGGAGATGACACCTGCTTGGAATAAGTCCTTATCTTTTTTGGCGATTTCTTCCGCTACGCGGTACTTGTTTTGCGTGTTTTCTAACTCGAAGAAGAGATTGTTGAGCTCATTGGAGCTAATCTCACAAATCTCGTTGCCCTGCTGTATTTGCTCACCTTCTCGCCTATAAATTGCCACTACCACTACATCAAAGGTGGAGCTTTGTGTCGTGGAGTCTTTGTTGTCAAAATCGATGAAAGCATTAAATGGCACACCACGTGTGATACTTGGGCTTTTTATGGGAATGTTTTTTATCCCAAGTCCTTGTACTTGGACAGCATTTAGGCGCACTTCTTTGTAGCCATAAAGCGTGTTCAATACGATGAGTAAGCCTAGCATATATCGCGTCATTGTGGTTCTCCTATCATCTTCCCTAAGGTTTCTTCAAGCAGTGATTGTATGTCTATATACTCCAGCTTAGCATCTGCTAGTGTGATAATGCTATCCATATAGGAGTTTTGGTAGGCTAGGTATTCAAAAAGGCTGATTTTCTGCGATTCATAAGCAATTTTGCCCATTTCTACTAAGTCTTTTTTGTTTTGGATATTTTCTTGCTGGAGTTCTATGAAGCTCTTTTTGGATTCTAGCTGGTCAAGGTAAGAATCTACGCTTACTAGTAAGTTGTTTTTAGTGATCTCGCTTTCACGCACACTGCCACTATGCAGGGCTAGCCATTTACGCTTTAAATGTGTATTTTTAGGTGTAACAGGAAGGGGGATAGAAAATCGTAGCTGTGCACCATTGCTAGACTCAGAATGTGCAATCCCACCACCCAGCTCAAAGGCTTCAAATCGATCGCGGTTTGCGAGCTTGGCGTTGGTTTGATAGTTTCTTGCTTGTAGGGCTAAAATATCCAAATATGGCGAAATCTCAAGCTGCTTATAGGCGGATTCTGGCTCGATATGTGTATAAGTAAAGTGTAGATCATCAACCACTACATCGTGCAAACTATCCAAAATCTCATCATCGACTTTGTCTTGATTGATGGTGTGTGCTTCTATAAGTCCTAGAATCTGGTGTAGCACGCGTTGAAGCTCTAAAAGCTGAGCTTGGGTCTGCATTTTTAAAAGTTTGGCATCAAGGTAGGAGTTATTAAAGCTAATATAGTCCTTTTTAGACATACTACCTGCATCAAGCTTTGCTTTAGCAATTTGTAATTGGTGGTAGAAGTTGCTCTCCCTTTGCATAGCGACATTGTATTTTTCTTTGGTGAGTGTGTAGGAGAGATAGAGTCGCTTTGCTGAAATATAAGCCAGCTCTTTGTGGAGCTTGTAGGTTTTATCATACTGCTCAACTTGCGTGCGTAGGCTTTTATGTAGCAGTGTTTGTACCCACGGGAGTTTAGGGCGCAACATCACAAGTGCGGTTACAGAGGTCTCATTTTTACCTAAAGCATTTTTGACAAAGTCGGTATCTATCTCTGTATAGGGCGATTCCCACGAGTTTGTCGCACGCTGGTTTTCTAACAAGCTTTGAAACTGCGCTTTATCGCGCACGAGATTGATGCTATTTTGCTCCACAGCTTCAAAAAATGCCTGCTTGCTAATAGGCTGGGCGTGCAAAAATCCGCATAGAGCTATGCCAAGAGCAATCATACCTATGCCATTTATGCCACTTGCAAACATTCCGCATCAACTCCTAAGAAAGCTAAAAAAGCTAGATTCTACAGATATTTTTTAATGATTATGTTAATCGCCTAAAATTTATAGCCTATCCATAGTTTGCTTACTAGAGTCTTAGAGTGACGCACTTCATCTAAATACACAAGCGTTAAATGCCACTTAATCTTAGGGCAATCTAGCTCTACCTCGCCTACTACTTGGTTGGAGTAATGTACATCAGGGGCGAAGAACATCGTTCTGCCAAGCCCGATAAATCCCCCTAACTCATAGGATTTACCCAGCATAATCCCACGATAATCAAGCTTAATATATCCTGTGCGACCACCTTCTCCATAAATGTAAGTGTTGTATTCAAGAGGGTTGTTATCAGCATAGATGGGGAGCAGGTTTGTGGCTTGATTTTTGTCATTGACTACTGCGCCAAGTGAGAGATGGAAGTAGCTTAAGCCAAGCAGTGCTTCAAGATGCACCACTCCGCCATTAAGCTTGCCAAAGCTTCCCCTTTGATAGCAGGAAAGTCCCACTTCTTCTGCGATTTTTGGATCAGTACAAAGGTTGGGGTCTTGTATCCCAGCGCTAACAAAGGTTTCGTGTGCTTTAACCCCTAAATCCCAGAATCCAAAGTCTTTGGTATAGTGTGCTGCAAGTCCGCTAGCGATATACAAATTAGCTAAATAGTTTGCATACACACGCACACCAAAATGCTCTTTTTGGTAATTTGCATCAGCGTAGAAATGTTTATTGATCGTATAGCCTTGATACTTTTCATACAGTTCTTTAATGTAGCCATAGCGTGTGTTTTCTGCTGGGTTAGCGTAAGTTTGTCGGTAGAAGCCTCCAAGTGCCAAGCGCACACCCTTTATGTTTCCATAAATCTCTGCACCCTCTAGGTAGTCTCCTATCCACTCATATTGCCCATTGTATCGCCCTATGCGAAAGCCCATATTCTTATGCTCATAGCCTATAAAAAGTGCGGGTAAATGCACATCATCGCTTGTGTAGAAGAGGTCCTTTGCTTCATCGTTGTTGATAAGCAAAGAGTAGATTCTGGGGTCTGTTTGCATATCATTGCGCGTGATAGGTTTAGCGGCAAAGTCTGCAAGCTTCCCAATGGCAGAAAACACCCCACCTATGTAGAATCCATAAAATCGATCGCTCTCTAGTGAGAGTTTTGCCCATAGCCCACTGTACCCAGTGGCAAAGGGTGCGCTAAAGAGTGTCGAGCTTAAATGCGCTACGGTGGTGAAAGATGCTAGGTCAATGTCTCTAATGCGCAAGAGAGAAGTGTTTGTCCTGCCATTCTTGCTACTTAGTCCAATATCTAGCGATTGATCAGCGACGAGAACTTTATGCGCACTGGATTCTAGGTTTATGGGCTCTTGTGTGCTAGCTAGGAGAACCCCACTTGTGATAGTCCATACCCATAGCAAACGCATAGCAATCCTAAATGGCTAATTCCTTTAAATCTCCTATGGTGCAAAACTCCGCATAAATCACATATAGGAGTAATTTGCGATTGTGTCGTAAGGCTAGATCCTCATCATTAACAAGCACTTTAGCAAAAAACTCTTCTAGCACATCTTGCAAATCAAAGAGTGCCGCAAGCCGATCACTTGAGTGCGTAAGATTGCCACTATGCTTGGCAGAATCTATCGCGCGCAGTTTTGTATAGAGTGCTTGTTCTGGTTGTGTTAGTAGTGAGATATTGATAGTTCCTAATAGTGCGTTTATATCGTTAGAATCTAGCTTTTGCGCACTTTGAGCTACTAAATCGCTTGGTTGCATATCTTTAGTAATATTTGCCACGCGCTTAAAGACTGCGATAAGCGCTTCTCTGTCATCGCGTGCTAGGAGAGACTCTAGGGCTTTGGCATTGCTAGCAATGGTGCATAAATTCGTGCTTAGCCCCCTTGAAGCGGAGCGGAAAATTTGCGCTGGTATGTCTAGGATAGATTCTAGTCGCTCAATGATAAAGTCCTGCAAGCGCGCTAGATTCTCTTGGCTAATGGCATAGCCACACTCTTTGGCTAAATCTGCTAGAATCTGCTTTACATCAAAGGCTAGATCCCACTCTAGTACGATTTTTACCACGCCATTTGCCGCACGCCGCAAAGCAAAGGGATCTTTTGAACCACTAGGAATTGTGCCTAGGCTAAATAGCCCAAGTAAGCTCTCAAGTTTCCCACTAAGGGCTACAATTGCGCTTATTTTGTTACTTGGTAGCACAGAGTCCTCCCCACTGGGCAGGTATTGCTCTTTAATGGCTTGTGCTAGATCTTGTGAAAAGCCCTGCGCTAGCGCGTAGTAATATCCCATAATCCCTTGTAGTTCTGGGAACTCCCCTACCATTTCACTGAGTAAATCCACCTTAGCATACGCGAGTGCCTGTGTGATTAGCCCGCTATCTTGTCCCCACAATCGCGCTAGATACGCACCTACGCGCTCTTCCCTACCTACTTTATCAAGCATAGAGCCTAGTCCTTGAATATAGGCGACTTGTGCCAAAGGAGCTTTATCAAGTGGGGTTGCTATGTCGTTGTTGTAGAAAAACTCCGCATCACTTAGGCGTGCTTTTAGCACGCGCTCATTGCCACTAATAATAGTGCTAAAATCATCGCAAAGCGCGTTTGCCACGACTATGAAGCCCTGATATAGCCGACCATCTTTATATACGCTAAAGTATTTTTGATGCTCTTTCATCGAAGTGGTGATCACTTCTTCTGGCAATGTCAAAAACCGCTCTTCAAAGCTCCCTAAAAGCGCGGTAGGATACTCTGTGATCGCTACAATTTGTTCTAGCAGTGCAGAATCTAGCTTGACTTGCACTTGGTGGGTGGATTCTATTACGCTAATTTGCGCTAGAATCCGCTCTTTTCTTTCATCTGCGCTAAGGATCACACCCCCATTTTTAAGCTTGTCTAAATACGCATCAAGTCCTGTGATTTTCACCCACGCTTCTTGTGCTAAAGCAGTATTATCAACATTGGATTCTAGTAGGTCGTGTGCTTTTGGTTTATAGGATCGGTGCAAAAGTGTCGCTGCTAGGGAGTTTTGCCCAAACATCTTAGAATCTGCTTCTGTGGTGATAGACTCTCCATCTAGCAATATCATAATATTGCGAATCGGGCGGATAAAGCTTTCTTCCACTTCCCCCCAGCGCATACTCTTGCCAAAGTGCAAGGAGCGTACAAATGTCGCTACTACTTCTGCTAACACCTGTTTAGACTCTAGTCCTGCTTGGAGCTTACGAACATAGAGAACTTGCTTGCCGTCCTTTTCCGCTACTTGTAGGAAGGATTTAGCTTTACTAAACAAACCTGCTTGGGTTTGCTCTTGCACCGCTTCGCTGGTTTTGTGTGATAAATGTGAGAGCGGTGAAAAATCACTGCAATCATTACCGCTAAGGCAACTTCCTTGCGATTTTTCTTGTAGCCCATATTTCTCATCGCAAAACAAGGGGTACTGCTTGGGCTGTGCCGATGTTTCTCTAGAAACCCTAGAATCCAAACAATCGCCACTAAAAGTCGAATCTACTCCTGCCTTCTTGCAAAATCCCAGTCCTGCTTTACTAAGTCCCTGTGCTCTATCACCATTAATGAAAGCTATCTCTAAAGGTGGTCCGTAGAACTCTTGTGTTTGTGCAGTAGTATGCGTAGGGAATGCACGACTATAAATAGTAATCCTGCGCGGTGTATAGTGTAGCTCACAAGGGGCTTGTATATGCACTTGCGCTAGAGCTTGCTGCCATTTTTGCTTAAGATTATGCCACTCTTTTAGGAAAGGGAGCGCGGGCAGCTCTTCTGTGAGAATCTCTACTAGCAGCTCTTGTGTCGCTTGTGAATCGCTAGATGGCATTAGTGTCCTTGTCTTTGGATATAATGCGCCATTGTAGCAAATCCAATATTAAAAGGCTTTTATGAGATTGTTATCCATAGCTACGGCTTTATGCTGTGTGTGGGCTTTAATGCAGGCAGCTCCTAGTGCGAAATTCCCCCAAGTAGAGTGTGCCAACCCAAATCGCTTCACCAAGGCACAAAGAGATCATATCATTTACGCTTATAACTTTGGCGCATCAAAAGGTATGGGCTATACGATGGCAGCAATCGCTTGGCAGGAATCTTGCGCAGGGGCATATATGATCAATTTCTCTGATCCTTCAGCGGGACTCTATCACGCGCATATCCCTGTGGTACTCAAATATTACTCTAACTACAATGACACACCCTTCACGCGTAATGTTATGGGGCAGCTACTCATCGATGATAGGCGGTTTGCTAGCCAAGTGGCGTTAGACTCTCTTATGTATTGGTATCGCTATCATAGGGGGAATTATAAAAATACCATCAAGTCTTACAACAAAGGCTTTAAGTGGCAAAAAGAGCGTGCGAGCAACAAGCTCGCAGAGTCCTATTACCTAAGCATTAGTAAAAAGGTGCGCGCACTAGAATCCTACATCCCCAAATACTCGCGTGTGAAAAACCAAAGCGTATTGATAGAAATCCACGATAAAAACAAATCCGCTACTACCATAAAGAGCCACATACAAAGCGCTACCCCTCCAGCTAAATCCACGCTCGTTACCCCTAAGCAGCCTGTCTCAAAGCCTACCAAAAATCCCAAGCCAAACCCCCAGACAAAAAGTCAAGTGCAAAAGCCTACACCTAGTACCACTCAAGTCTCTAAGAGTAGTAGACAAGATGACTTTGTTGATCTCCCGCTTGAAGGAGGCTCTAGCACACAAGGATTGGCGCCTAACTATGACGCTAACTTTGAAGATTTTACGCTCATTTTCGAGGGACATTAGTTTATCCAAGGAGATTTATGATGGTATATTTTGCATTTTCCTTAGCTGTTGTTGCTGGCACTAGTGCTTTGCTATTTTATATGCGACTTCTTAGCAAAACCCAAGAGCTTGAAAAAGCTTTGCAAGAATGCGCAAGACTTCTTACACATAGTAATAAGCTAGAATCTAGCTATACTGAGAGCTTGCAGGACATCGCCCGTCTAGAGACATTGCTACAAACTACAAAAGAGCGACTAGCCCAGCTTGAGATAGAGCAAAGCAAGCAAATACAGCAGCTTGTAGCCCAGTACCAAGAGCAGCTAAAGCACCAAGACTCCCTACATAAAACTAATTTAGCTACCCTAGAATCCACCCTAGAAAAGCATTTAGCCACTCAAAAAGCCGCCTTGCTTAATGAAAATAAGCTCGCACTTAGCAGGGATTCTAAAGCGATTTTAGATGAGGTTTTCACGCCTATAAAAACGCGCGTGGAAGAGTATCAAAAAGCCCTTTTACAAAACGAAGCCAAGCTCAAAGAAAACATAGACAACGCTTTTAAATACTCCCAAGAGATGAGTAAAAGTGCGCAAGAGTTAGGGCGGATTCTAAAGGGTGATAAAAAGTTACGCGGAAACTTTGGCGAACTCCAGCTAAAAAGCGTGCTCCAAAGTAGCGGGCTAATTGAGGGGGTGCAATACAAGCTCCAAGAGCAGCTACATACGCAAGGGAGACGATATATCCCTGATGCGGTTGTAAGCCTTGATGAAGAGAGAAATATCATAATTGATGCGAAATTCCCCCTGCCAAATACCACAACAAGTGATGATGAGATAGAGATAAATGCGCAAGAAATCGCCCAGAATCTAAGGGTGCGCATTGATGAGCTAGCGAGCAAGCCCTATAAGGATATAGAAAATTCCTATGATTTTGTGCTGCTTTTTATCCCTTATAACAATATCTTAGACCTAGCGATAAATGCAGATTCTAGCTTGTATCAATATGCCTACTCTAAGCAGATTTATCTCACCACCCCGCATACACTTTTTATGGCATTAAAGACGATTTCTATCACTTGGCAGCATATCCAAAGCGATCAAAATATCCGCCAAGCTTTTGAGGAGATTGGGAAGTTTTATGACAAATTTGCCGATGTGTGCAGTGATTTTGACAAGATTGTGCGGGGTTTGCAAAGCGCGCAAAGTGCGGCATCTGCTATGAATATAAAGCTGCGTGGCAAGGGTGGGCTAGAAGCTAGGTTTGATAAGCTAAAAGATCTTGGTGCAAAGACAAAAAAATCAATCCAAGCCCCAAAGCTCCTAAGTCAAGACACGCAAGAGAGCGAGCAAGAGTAGTGTGTGAAATGTGCTAGAATCTAAATCTATCGACGATGTAGAATCTAGCTCTTCTGTCGTTGCAAGAGTCAAGCCAAAGCCACCAACAAGGCAATCCAAACAAATGCACAAATGTAGAATCTACGATAATTTGTGTAGGGAGTATAGGTGTGAAAGAGATATGAAAGTGGTGGACGCGCAGAGGATCGAACTCTGGACCCACTGATTAAGAGTCAGTTGCTCTACCAGCTGAGCTACGCGTCCGCAGGGCGCGATTATAGCAGAAAATCTCAAAAATCGCACCAAAAGCCCGAGACTTTGCTCCTAGTGAATACGAAACATATAGTTCTAGGCTGATAGGCGGTAAGGGTTGCTATAGTTGTTGAAAAGGTGGGAGATATGCCAATCTTGCAAAAGCTTTGCTCCCACGCTCATAAGCGTGTAGTGCGGACAATATGGGTGGTTGCTTGTTTTATCATAGTAGCTTTTGGCTAGATTCTAGGATCACAGAGCTAGAATCTAGCGTGCGCACTTCTTTGGAGTTGAAAAAGCTTGGAGCAGAGTTAGGATCGATGTGAATTCTTAGCCCGTGCCACTCGCTTTAGATTCTAGCAACTTCGTGAAAACAACAACCCATCACTATTAAACAGGCATCGCAGAATCCAAAACGATAAAACATCCATACAGAGTAATAGCCAAAAAATAGCCCATAAAATAAGCAGGGGCTACGCTATTTTCTTTCGCACCCTAACTGCCTTTAGTTGAAGTCATACTTGTCCTTTATAGGGAGACTGAGTCTGTTGGTTTATCATCTAGTGCGTCTTTTGCGTGTGCGCGATAGGCGGTAGATTGTACTTGGTTTATCTTCATAAAGTCCTCTAGAATCTAGTGCGATAATATCAGCTACTCGCAGGGCAAATTCTAAAGAGAAAGATTCTTTTGTGCGGTTGGCAGAAGTGGAGTAAAGTCCCCCAAAATAGCTTAAAAACTCCCTGTGTAAAGGATCTTTAACAACGCGGAAAGATTTTTTATTAGACAGGATAATGCTTATCTTGTTTGCTTGGCGCACGAAGTGGTGGTGGATTCTAGGGATTCTGTGGGTTTGCTTGGCGCACTGCAAGCTAGCAAAGGTTGCTAGCACTGCTTGGTTGATTGGACGATGCTTGGCTAGATTGAGGGCGGTGGGTGATTGAGAGAGAAAGCCGACAGTAGTGTCAGTTTGGGCTAGGATTATGGGAGAGATTTGGGGCGATTTAGACTTGGGCGGGCAATTTGATGCGACTGAATCAATTTGTGGGCAGTCATTACCGCCTAGGTAACTCTCACCCCTAAATTGCCCCAAAGCCCGCAAAGCTCCACCACAATTCTTAGAATCTTGTGTGGAGTTGGCTAGATTCTGGGAGGTGCTAGAATCTATTTTGTTTTTATGGATTACCAAAGAAGCTGCAGCCTGCTCTTGCACCGCTTCGCTGGTTTTGGCTAAAAATGGCGACTGCTCACTCAAGGCTGAATTCTTTTTGATGAAGTGTGTGTTGATATAACTCTTTAGCGTGTGATCTTTATATAACACCACAAAGCTAGCATTTGGTGGGTAAAACTCTAGTAGCCCATATCGCTCTCGTAGCGTAGCGACACAATCTGCTAAATCGCTAGCTAAAGAAGTCTTGCAGAGCTCTTGGGGTATTGATATCATTTTGCTGGATTTCGCGGATAGATTCTGCGCCTACAAGGGCTGCGGCTATGGTGGTAAAGTATGGCACAGAGCTTTTAAGTACTTGACGGCGGATTTCTCTAGCATCATCTTTAGTTTGACTATCATCGCTGGTGTTAATCACTAGGGCAATTTCATTGTTCATTATCAAGTCTTGGATATTGGGGCGACCTTGCGAGATTTTTAGCACACAAGATGATGGGATTTGTGCTTGCTCTAGTATTTTGTGTGTGCCCTCAGTCGCACACACACTAAAGCCCAGCGTAATGAAGCTTTTAGCAATCTGTGTGGCATAGGACTTATCGCAATCTGCTAGGGATAAAAAGAGCTTGCCAGAGGTTGGGAGGGTGTTTTTACTAGCACTTTGCGCTTTGGCAAAGCTTATTCCAAAGCTTGTAGAAATCCCCATAACCTCGCCTGTGCTTTTCATCTCTGGTCCTAGTAGCAAGTCTGCGCCACTAAGCTTTTGGAATGGGAATACAGAGTCTTTGACCGCGATATGTGTGTAAGGTTTAGATTCTAGTGGAGTTTTTGAAAAATCTATGCGATTATGCTTGTCATAAAACTTTAGAGCTTCTTGTAAGTCGCCTTGCCACATCACACGCGTAGCGACTTTTGCCAGCGGTATCCCACTTGCTTTGCTCACAAATGGCACAGTGCGGCTCGCGCGCGGATTTACTTCAATGATATATAGGCTATCTTTGTGGATAGCGTATTGGATATTAATAAGCCCTACAATGCCAAGCTCTAGGGCGATTTTGCGCGTGCTTTGGCGGATTTCATCAAGCAAATTTTCCGCAATACTCACACTTGGTAGCACACTTGTAGAATCCCCAGAATGCACACCCGCTTCTTCAATATGCTGCATAATTCCACCGATATACACTTCCTTGCCATCGCTTATAGCATCGACATCAAGCTCGATAGCGTGGTCTAAAAATTTATCAATAAGCACAGGAGATTTCTCGCTCACTTTAACAGCCTCTTCCATATAGGTGCGTAGCTCATCAGTATCTTGTACGATTCGCATAGCGCGCCCTCCTAGCACATAACTAGGGCGCACAAGCACGGGATAGCCGATCTGGCTTGCCACGCTAAAAGCTTGCTCTTTGTCATAAGCTATACCATTTTCTGGCTGCTTTAAACCAAGTGTGCTAATAAAATGGGAGAATTTCTCTCTATCTTCTGCAATGTCGATGACTTTCGCACTTGTGCCAATGATCTTAGCGTGGATTTTGGTAAGAGAACTTGCGAGTTTTAGCGGTGTCTGCCCACCAAAATGCACGATAATGCCATTTGGATTTTCTCTCTCAATCACTGCGCGCACCCGCTCAAAGTCGATAGGCTCAAAGTAAAGCATATCGCTTGTGTCATAATCTGTACTAACGGTCTCTGGGTTGCAGTTATACATTATGCTCTCCACGCCTAAATCCGCTAGCGCGAAGCTTGCATGTACGCAGCAGTAGTCAAACTCGATGCCTTGACCGATGCGGTTAGGACCTCCGCCTATGATCATAACCTTAGCTGGCGCTGGCTTTTTACTGGTGGATTCGGCTTTACGCGATAAGTCGGCGGAATGCTCACCTAAGATTGAATCCCAAACACCCCCCATTAAAGTAAAGGTGGAGTAAAGATAAGGTGTCTTCGCTTCAAACTCCGCCGCACAAGTATCCACCTCTTCATACGCAGCGACTACGCCCATCTCTTTGCGCAAGTTATAAAGCTCACTCTCGCTTATCTCTAGTCGCTCCTTTTTCTCTAGCTCATAGCAAATCATCTTATCGCTAAAACCTTGCGATTTTAAGTGGCGTAGCTTCATGGGGTCATTTAGCACATCGCTAGCAATAGAGCTCTGCGCTACCACTAGTTCGCTAATTTGGTGAAGAAACCACCTATCAATATGGCATAGACTATGTACTTCTTCCACACTAAGCCCTAGGCGGAAGCAATCAGCCACATAGAGTATGCGCTCTGCATTGGGGCGGCGCATCTCTTTACGCGCTAGGCTTAGGTCATCTGTGAGAGAGTTTAGCCCATAGTATCCGCACTCAAGACTACATAATGCCTTTTGCAAGCTCTCCTTAAAGCTTCCGCCAATAGCCATAACTTCGCCGATAGACTTCATGCTCGTGCTAAGGGTAGAATCCGCCTTTGGAAACTTCTCAAAGGTAAAGCGCGGGATTTTGGTAACAATATAGTCAATGCTAGGTTCAAAGCTAGCAGGTGTGCCGGTAATGTCGTTTTGTATCTCATCTAGGCTAAAGCCTACCGCAAGCAAGGTAGCGATTTTGGCGATAGGGTAGCCTGTTGCCTTGCTAGCAAGCGCGGAACTACGCGATACACGCGGATTCATCTCAATCACTGTCATTCTGCCATTTTGTGGATTTATGGCAAACTGCACATTGCTCCCACCTGTATCTACGCCAATTTCTCGCAAGATTCTAAAACTCGCATCGCGCATTCTCTGATACTCTTTATCTGTAAGCGTGAGAGCTGGGGCGATAGTAATAGAATCTCCTGTATGCACGCCCATAGGGTCAAGATTTTCGATACTGCATACAATGATACAATTATCATTTCTATCTCTAATGACCTCCATTTCATACTCTTTCCAGCCTAGTAAGGACTCTTCGATCAAAATCTCACTAATTGGGCTTGCTTCTAGACCCGCCTTCGCTAATGTCTTAAACTCTTCGATATTATACGCCACTCCACTACCCCCACCTGCTAGCGTATAGCTCGCGCGGATAATGAGCGGGAAGCCAATCTCACTAGCAGCCTTTAGAGCTTCTTCTTGCGTGTAGGCGTAGTGGCTTTTAGGCAAGTCCATCCCTATCTTTAGCATCGCTTCTTTAAAGGCTTGGCGATCTTCCCCCTTTTTAATCGCTTCTGGCTTTGCCCCTAGGAATTGCACGCCTTCTAATGCTCCGTTCTCGTGTAGCTCCATAGCGATATTAAGCGCAGTTTGTCCGCCCATCGTAGGCAAAATTGCATCAACTTGCTCAAGCTTGATGATATTTTGCACGACTTCTTTGGTAATTGGCTCGATATAGGTGCTATCAGCAAGCTCTGGGTCTGTCATAATTGTGGCTGGGTTGGAGTTGATTAGCACGACTTTATAGCCTAGAGATTTGAGAGTTTTAGCCGCTTGCGTGCCGGAGTAGTCAAACTCGCATGCCTGTCCTATAACAATAGGTCCTGAGCCAATGAGCAAAATCGTCTTAATATCCGTGCGTTTAGGCATTGAAAGCTCCTATATGAAGTCTAACTCTTTGCGCTTGTAAGTAGAATCTAAGTGGGCAAAAAATTTAGCCATTATAGGCGAAATCTAATAAATCTTTACTAAAGCCTAAGCGTGCGCAATATGTAGAAGTGGTGTATAATACGCGCAAAATTTCGCACCACAAAGGCTCATTGATGAAGATTGCTATCAATGGATTTGGACGACTTGGGCGAGCAATCGCACGCGTAGCACTCGCAAGAGATGTAGAAATAGTAGGGATCAATGACATAGCAAATGGCGAGAATCTAGCCTACTTGTTTGAGAAAGATTCTATGCACGGCGCGCTAGGGCAAAGTGTGCGATTTAAGCAAGGTAATCCCTATAATACTCTTATTATCGAGCAAAAGTGTCAAGATCAAGCCTTGCAAGATTTATCCACCAAGCAAGCTCCAAAAGCCTCACGCGAAATCCCGCTATTTTCCTGTGCAAATCCGTTGGAGCTAGACTTTGGCACGCTAGGGGCAGAAGTAGTGGTAGAATCTAGCGGACTATTTCTGCGCTCTAGCGATGTCGCCCACCATCTTGATAAAGGCGTGAGGCGTGTGGTCATCTCTGCGCCAGCACTTGATGATACTGCTACCTTTGTGCTAGGGATTAATCACACTTCCTATGCGGGGCAGCAAATCATCTCCAATGCCTCTTGTACGACAAACTGCCTAGCTCCCATCGCTATGGTACTTGAGAGAGAGTTTGGGATCGATCGTGCAAGCCTTACGACAATTCACAGCTACACTAATGACCAAAGTCTCCTAGATGTTGCGCACCATAGTGATAAACGCCGATCGCGCGCCGCTGGGCTAAACATTATCCCCACTTCTACAGGTGCGGCAAAAACTCTCTATAAAGTCTTACCAAGCCTAAAGAATAAAATCCACGGGCATAGTGTGCGCGTGCCCGTAGCTGATGTCTCTATGGTAGATCTAAGCGCGTATTTATCGCAAAAGGTGGATTCTAGTGTGATCAATGAGCTTTTTGAAGCAGAATCTAAGGGCGCGTTAAAAGGGATTTTGGGTATAGATGCTAGCTATGGGGTGAGTAGTGATTTTATCAACGATACGCGTAGTGCGATTGTCGCGCAGGATTTGAGCTTTACACTAGGGAATATGTGCAAGGTTATGGCGTGGTATGATAATGAGTGGGGGTATGCGCATAGGATCATCGATATGGCGCACTATGTGCTTTAATAGTGGATTTGGCTTGTAGCGATAAATCGGCGATTGCTTCACGCGCGCTGCGGTTACATACGCCAAGTATGCGCCCTTGCACGCGCTTGCAAAGCCCCGATTTCTCATCTACAATCCTAGAATCCACTTGAAAATCTTGCTGCCCATAGCATTTTCATTTTACCAGCCCCACTGTAATGCTTAGAATCTTTTGCAGGGCGATAACAATTGCAAATCCTAGAATCCAGTGTGCACTTGTTTGGATTCTAGTCAAAGCGCGTAAGTGCTTAGATTCTAGCTCCTAGAATCTAAATCCAATCTAGCAAGATGTTTTTCGCATTTTTGCTAGCAATATGTGCGTGTAGATCGTGTAGCTTCTGCTCCCCATCGCTGAAATACCGCTCGTGTGTCTCGCACGCGATATACTTGATTTTCTCGTGCAAGCCTAGGTCTAAAAGCTTATGTATAATTTCAAACTCCGCGCCCCCTATATCGATTTTTACAAAGTAGATTCTAGGGACTTCTTGCAAAAGCTTTTGCAAATACTCGCATAGATCAATACTCTCCACCTTATGCACGATCTCACACTCCCAATCCCTGTTATCTCCATAGCCTGCAAGGTAGCTACCTTGTGAGATGAGTGAGTCAAGGTGTAGCTCCATATATCCATTTTGCGTGGAGAGTGCGGCGTTATGCAAGATGACATCAGTGCAGTTGGCGTATTTAGATTCTAGGAGTTTAAAAAGGAAAGGATTAGGCTCAAAGCTATGAACAACCCCACCACATTGCAGGATAATATCGCTAACGAGCCCAGCGTGCGCACCACAATCGACACAGATAGGCTTGTGGCTAGCTAGATTCTGCCCCCCCCCTTAAGGAGTTTTTATCAGTGTGTAAAAGCATATTGTAGAAAATCCCGTAGTGTGCTTGCGGAATGTGGGCGTTAAAGAGGCGTAGCTGTAAGCCACCAAGCCCACTTGGGTCACTTAGGGCTGTTTGCAAGTATGGGAGTCTATGGAGCTGGCTTAGAAGATGACGAAGTGTCATTAGTTTGCGCTTTAGAATGTGTAGCATTATGTGTCCTTGTGGTGTGGAATGTGCGTAATTGTATCGCTACAAGCTTGCATAGAGATTAAGTGCTGCTTCTATCGCCTTGTCCATATCGTAGTATTGATAAGCTCCCAAGCGTCCAATGAAAAAGACATTCTTAAGCTTTTTTGCTTCCTTGGCGTAGGCTTCGTAGGTTTGCTTTGCTGTGGTTGTTGGCATTGGGTAGTATCGCTCATCGCCTAGCTGCCACTTTTTTGGATATTCGTAGGTGATGATGGTGTGTGGTGATTTGGTATCTAGAAAGTATTTATGCTCGATAATGCGCGTGAAGTCGTAGTTGTTTGGGTAGTTGATCACAGAGTTTATACCAAAGTGCTTTCTCTCTAGGCGCAGTGTCTTTAGCTCTAGGCTACGGTAGGGCAACTCGCCAAATTTATAGCCAAAATACTCATCAATCGCTCCACTATAAAACACCCTATCAAACGCGCTTATATCTATCCCACTAGATTCTAGTGCGGTGAAATCCACGCCAAGCCGCAAGCTTATGCGCTTGCTTGTAATCATCTTGGCAAACATCGCACTATATCCTTCAATGGGTATGCCTTGATATGGGTCGCTTGGGAAGTAGCGATCATCTTTGGCAATGAGAATTGGCACGCGCTCAAACACGCTAGGATCTAGATCTTCAGGACTACATTGCCACTGCTTCAAAGTATAGTGATAGAAGATATTTTCATAGATAAACTCCGCGATTTGTGCTAGCTCTTTATGCTGCTTTAGCTCTAAAATACTCACCTTAGCCCCAAAGCCAAAGGCGCGCAGAAGCTTAGATTCTAGCTCCTGGGCTAGTGCGCTGGGGAATATGGCATAAAGCGCATTTAGGTTGAAAGGGATTGGCACTAGCTGTCCAGAGACAAGCCCAAAGACTTTGTGCATATAGGGATAGAAGAGAGAAAAGCGCGTGATATACTCCCACACTTTAGGGCTTTTGGTGTGGAATATATGTGCCCCATAGCGATGCACTAAGATACCATCGCAGTTTTCATCAGCACAATTCCCTCCGATATGATCGCGCCTATCGATTAGTAGGACTTCTTGCCCTTTGTCATTTGCTAGTCGCTCTGCTAGCACAAGTCCGCTAAGTCCCGCCCCTACGATCAGATTTCTCACACTTGCTCCTTTGGGATTTTATGTAGCCTTAGATTTATGCACACGCACACCAAAGGCATAAATGCGCTTTATTTCTCCTGTAACTTGCGCACCAAAGAGTGGCTTGGGCTCTTTTAGCTCGAAGTGGTTTTTATAAATTGGCATAATCCCCGCGCTAAAGCTCTTATAACGCACAAAGATATTTAGCAGTCGCTCACTTATAAAGCCATAAATGCGACTTTGGTAGGCATTATATCCGCTTAGATCGATTCTAGCTTGTGCTTCTAGTAGCACTCCAAAGAGAAATTCGCAGTATTCTTGGTAGAGATTTTTGCACATTATAAACATATTACACCAGCTTAGCTGCACCCCGGGTGTGAAGAGAACATCCTCCATAGATTCTACTAAATGCGGAAATTTTGTGCGGATAATGTCTATGACAATGTCTAAATCCTTTTTGCGATGATCGCGCGCGTAAATATCGTATTGACTCATAGCACGCGAGACTTCAAAGCCGTGTGGGACGATCATAGGGCTAGCTAGGATTATGGGAGACTTTTCTAGCTGTTTAAGTATGCTCACGCGATCAAGCTTGAAAGTTTTAGCGATTTTTTTAGGAGCGATAGATTTGCGATTGACATCAAAGCGTTTTTTGCCCTTGACTTTACCGCTTAAATCCAGCACCCTGCGGTAGTGGAAGAGCCCATAATAGCTAGAATCCACATTTTTCCACGCCCAATACATTGCAGTAAGCTCACAGAAGTGGGGATTGAGATGAGAGATGTTCTCCCCACTATCATCTCTTAACA
>NZ_JAFVUX010000046.1 GCF_017502485.1 Helicobacter sp. | reverse complement strand
GACATCGGATCCCAATGACATATATTCCTATGGTTTCGCATTCACGTCCAGTGATCTGGACGGAGCGGTAAAATCGCTTGCGGATATACTGCCCGATATGCTGAGACTGGCTGAGGTGGGGGGGGGGGGAAATCTCTGCCGACTTTTACTTACAAAAACCTGCAGAGATTTATCACAGATCATCAGCCTATTACAGCGTGTTATTACTGCTACGGCAGCGAGGGGGTTCAGGTTGTTCCCGGCGTGCAAATGAGCAAAGAGCAGCTAGAGATAATCAAGCAAAATCCCAAATGGAGCAGAGTAAATGCGCTTAGAGCATAGAAGACTTTTTGGCTTGGAGAATGAGTTTTACAAAGTAGGGCTAGAATCTAGCTTTAGCGATCTCTCAAGCGCGGTGCGTGGGCTTTTGTTTGATGACTTTAGTCCAGAGGGTATTACAAGCTTTCTAAGCTTTCGCTATCCAATTTTGGAGCACACGATGTTTGCAAACTTTCGTGTAAGAAGAGACTCCAAGCTAGACTCTCCCCCAGAATCTAGCTTGCACTTTAGCTATAAAGCCCCTAGCTTGCAGAAAGCTGCCCATATTGCAGAGTATCTCTTGCTAGAGTCTATTGAGAAAAGAGTGGCAAATGCTAGGAAGATAGGTGTATGTTTAAGCGGTGGTCTGGATAGTTCGCTGATTGTAGCGATGTGTAGGGCATTGTATCCACATAGGGAAATTTATACTTATAGTATAGGATTTTATGGTGATGATGAGTTCAAATATGCAAGAAGAGTGGCAAGTAAGTTTGCAAGCAAGCATTATGAAAAAACACTAGGATATGGGAGTTTTTTTGGCAATAATGCGTGGCTAAAGGCACTTATTAAGCAAAAGGCTGCACCCTTACACCCTAATGAGCTGCCCTTAGCGTACGCACTTGCTCAAGCACGCAAGGACTGCTGCGATGTGGTGCTATGTGGTGAAGGGGCTGATGATGTCTTTGGCGGATATTCGCATAATTTAGCACTCTATGCAAGCTATATGGGCAAAGTGGAGAAGTTTTATGCCTATATTTTGGAGCATTATCGCTACTTTTCTCTAGAGAAATCTCGCGCTCTAATCCACGAGAAATATCTAGTTGATGACATACAAATGATCGCCAAAGTTTTTGGTGGCAGTGTGCCAAAAGATATGCGCGATATAATGCTCTACTTTATCCAAGTCTTGCATACAAGAGGGCTTATAGAAAGAGGGGCTAATGCCCTGCGATTTTGTGGTTTTGGCGATGGGTTTGTGTTTTTAGATTCTAGCTTGATTGATTTTGTCAATAGCCTGCCATTTTCCTACAAAGTACATACAAAAACCCCTGTGCAAATGCCACTTAAAGACTATAAAAACTTTAGCGATACGCATTGTGAAAGTAAGTTTTTGCTAAAGAAAATTGCTAAAACTTATCTCCCTAGCTTTATCATCACTAGGCAGAAAAAGGGCTTCCCCGTGCCTTTTGCTCTGTGGGATAAGCAAAAAGCTTTTGATATAAAGCTAGATTCTAGTGTGTTTAAGAGTGATGATCTTAGCTGCTGTAATGCGTGGGAAAAATTTATGATCTATAATCTTAATGCGTTTGTGGAGGTGTTTGGGGCATATCGCGCAGATAAACGGGGG
>NZ_JAFVUX010000045.1 GCF_017502485.1 Helicobacter sp. | reverse complement strand
TAGCGATGATATAGAGATGAGAAATTTGCTAATGGCAAACGATGAAGTAGCAAAAGAGGCAACCAAAAATCAAAATCCACTGGGCTACTATATAGCTAAAGCTTGGCAAAATATCTATTTAACTCAAAATTCTACTACTGGCAAAGCAGCTAGAAAGGCTTATGAGTGGGAGGATAAGTGGTTTAAGCTAGCTAGATTTAAGAAAAATCTAGACGCTGGACTTAGTGATGAAGCTGCCTTTGCTGATGCAAATAGTGCTTATGTGGATTATAGCTCTCATTTTAATCCAACACTTAGACTGCTTGATAAAACTGGGGTATTGCCGTTTTTTCACTTTGCGGTTAAATCTAGTATAGTGGTAACTAAGGCTGCTATTAAAAATCCAGCCAAATTTGCGATGCTGCAAGCTGCTTTGATAAGTAGTGGGGCTTCTAGTTTGCCTTATTGGCTAGATGATGAGCTAAAGGATAAGGAGAATGCTAAATTGCCAAATTGGGCGCAAAGCCACTACTTGCCAAATCTCTTTGGAGTTAAAAATCAAGTACAAGTAGGCGAGTCTGGATTATACTTTAACGCTGCTAGGGCTATGGCTGGATTTAGGCTTAGTAGTATAGATGATATTACTGGTGGTGGTGGGCTGATCGGTGGGCTTTTAGATATTCTTCGTGGGCGTGATAGCTGGGGAAATGAGATGGTAGGTAAGCACGATCCAGCTATAAAGCAGCTCACAGCTAGATTAGATGCGTTTTCTAAGCAGTTTTTGCCTAGTATTACGCTAGGGCGCTATGCAAGGCAAGGATTAGGAATAGCTACTAATAATAATCCTAAAAATGCATATGATGAGCCGATGGGGCTAGGCGAGCTAGCTGGAAGGTTTGTAGGCCTTAGAATGATAAATGAGAAAAAAGAGCTAAGAAGCGCTGCAATAAACGCTAAAAATAGATACAAAAAAGCAAAGGATAAAGAGGATGTTGGGGCTATGGCTGTGGCGTTGAATGATTATGAGGCTTGTAGGGCGGCTGCGTCTGATATGGGTGTGAGCTTAGAGGCTCTTATTAAGATGAGAAGTAAAGATATAAAGTAATTCATTTTTATGAATTAGTAGCACTAAAATTAGCTTTGAATTTAATCAAAAGGATAAGAAATGACAACAAAACAGATAAGCCAGCGCACTGGAATACCTTGGTCTACGCTAGTAACTTGGGCTAAAAGCGACCCAGCTGGGTGGAGATATCAGCTAGTTGTGGCTCTCAGCGTTGCTACGCCTGATTTTTTTAGCAAATTTAATCCAGAGCCAAAGCGTGAGGATTTGCAATCAAATATTATAGGAGGTTTAAAATGATGTTATGCGGTTTAGATAGAAAGGAATTTACTAATTTTGTATGTTTAAATAGTGGTCGAGGTGCCTTAATGATGAGTGGGGGGGGTTAATGGGAGTGTTGAGAGAGTAGGGTAGGTTGCATTATCAAACGCTAAAGCCTAAGACGGTTTTTATTTTTTCGTTTATAGTAAATAGTGTCGGTAGGGGGTGGCGTGTGATAGTGTAGGATTTTTTGGTTTGCTTTGATGGGGTGAATTTAGGGGG
>NZ_JAFVUX010000044.1 GCF_017502485.1 Helicobacter sp. | reverse complement strand
CCCCGACAGCTACTAGCATAGACTCTATCACCCACACTATCCCAAATTGCCGCGTGCTACAGGTGCGATCGATGACAGGGAGCTATAAGAATCTAGGCGTGCTCTCTTATGAGATTTTCTTGCGCCATTGCATTGGGGATTATGTGCTGTTTATGGATTTGCAGAGCGACCCACTTGATGTAGCACTCGCAATGCTAGAATCCTGCCACAATTATGACATCACTATAGCTAGCCGCACGCGTAAGCCCTATGGCTTTGTGCAAACATACGCATCAAAACTCTTCTATAAAATATTAAGAATGTTTAGTGATGGCGAGTATAGAGAAGAGCTTAGTGAGTTTTGTGTGCTCTCACGCAAGGCGATCAATGTGCTTTTACGCACGCAAGATGACATTAAGCTTTTGCGCTTTATTGATTTTGATAACACACTAAAGATATGTGAGCACCCCTACACCCCTACCACAATACCTAAAAAATCGCTACTAGATCATATCAATCTAGGGCTTGATATGATCTTTGGTCGCTCCTATAAGCTACTGCGGCTAGGCACTTGCTTGTGTTTGGCATTTGCAGTTTTTAATGGAGCCTATGGGCTCTACATCGCTATCTCATTTTACTTTATACCCCATATTGCGCAAGGCTGGACTTCGACTTCTGCCTATATGGTGCTAAGTAATACTGGGCTATTTTCTATGCTCTCAATCATCGGCGAGTATATGCGCATAATTCTAATCAAGCAAAAGAGTGCCGCCTATGAGATCATCGATGAGCAAAGCTCTGTCGTATTAGACTACACAGAGACTAATATCAAGGACTCCTAATGCAAAAGACACTTAATATCCTGCTGCCCGTGCTAAATGAGCAATACCGCTTAGAATCTGGAGTACGCACTCTTAGGGCATTTATGATAGAGCATAATATCCCCTGTATCCTTACTATCATCGATAATGGCTCAACTGATCACACGCAAGAAATCGCCCTATCGCTAGCGGATTCTGGTGGTGGAGCTATGGATTACCACGATTTTGACAAGTCAAAATCTCGCAATGACGGCATAAAAGTGGATTCTAGTAATGAAGCCCAACACTTAACCAACTTAGCACAGGATTCTAGGATTTCCAAAGATGCTGCACTTTGCGATGAGAAAACAGTCCAAAACCGCAGTTTTTTTAGTAGAGCCAAATCCACCAGCCAAGTTAAATCACCCATTGCCATCGAATATCTCCGCTTGAACCAAAAAGGCGTAGGCTTGGCCCTCCAAGCTGGCATAGATCACAACAACTCTAGAAAGTATAAAAGCGCGTTTATCGGCTATATGGATATTGATCTATCTACCAACCTCTGCCATTTACTTGAAGTCTATGAGAGTCTATGCGCGGGCTCTGCAGTCGTTGTGGGCTCAAGACTGCTACAAGACTCTAAAGTCATAGGGCGAAGCCTAAAGCGCGAAATCATCTCAAGATCGCTTAATGCTATCATCAAAGCTACCTTGCACACAAGCTTTAGCGATGCAATGTGCGGGTTTAAATTCTACCAAGCAGACATCGCTACACTACTGCGCCAAAAATGCAGCGATGATCCAAGCTGGTTTTACTGCGCGCAAATGCTTATACAAGCCCAAGCCCTAGGGATAGAGATTGAAGAAATCCCCGTGCAATGGGAAGATGACAGCCTAGGATCAAAGGTGCAAATCACAAATCTTGCTAGAATCTATCTCAAAGAAATCTACCGCTTGCGCACCCTGCGCCAAGCAATCCTAGCGCATAAGCACTCAAAGCTCCCCCAAAACAATGCAGTCAAATAAGCCTAAAGCTCTACTTATAGGGAGCGGGTACTTCGGGCAGATTCTACGCCCATACATTGCCAAGCACTGCGAGATCCTAGCCATAGCCAATACTTCTACAAGCAATCTTAGCACCCTGCTAGAGCAAGTGGATATATGCTTTATCATCACGCCATTAAATGCGCATTTTGAGCTAGCTAAAGCCGCCTTACAAGCGAGCTGCCACACTTTCATAGAAAAGCCAGCCACTAGAAAAGCTAAGGAATACCGCGAGCTTTTATCCCTAGCCAAAGAGCAAAATCTCGTGCTTTTTACAGACTATATCTACACACTTAGCCCATCAATCCGACACGCACTTTCACTCTGTAAGCACAAAAACCTAGAATCTATCTGTGCTAGCCTTACACAATATGGGAAATTCTACAAGAATGAAAGCGTGCTTGAAGTGCTAGGCGTGCATTATCTAAGCGTTTTTGCTCTAATGCAAGAGCTGGGCATTATCACAGATGTGCGCGTGCAAGAGTGCGTGTTTTTAGATTCTAGCAGGCTTAGTGCTAGGCTTATGCTTAGTGCTAGGCAAGGGGGCAAGGCTATCCCAATTACCCTAGAGTGCTCGCTTCTTAGCTCAAGTCGCCAAAGAGTATTACAGCTTTTCTTTAGCAAAGAGCATTGCTTGCAAATAGATATGCTAGATTTTACCCCACTATCGCATAAAGCCGATAAAGCCCTAGAATCTAGCTTGCCTATCTTTGATGAGAGTGGCAATCTAGCCCATAGCCTAGCGACATTTATGAGCTTTATAGCAAGCGATAATCTAGCCAAGAATGTACATTATGTGGTGCATACAAATATGTGTGCAAGGACAGCCTACTTGCTAGATTCAGCCTTGGGTAATCATTCCAAAGAATTTGGGGGTTTTCTAAAGAAACAAATGGAGCTAGAATCTAGCGCGCAAGTGGATTGCCGCGCTTTGCAAAGCAAAGCTTACAATGACAGAAAAGACAAAAATCTAAACAAGTTGGCAAAGGATTCTAGGATTTTAGATGAAAAATATGGGCTGCAAGGAAAATTACAAAAGAGTTGCCTTAGCGGTAATGACTACATGGATTTTTCGCCGCTCCCGCATCTATCGCTAAAAGCTAAATTGACCAAAAAAGCCACAGCACACTACGACTGCATCATTATCGGTGGAGGCTTTTTTGGCGCATATATCGCAAGCACCCTGCGGCAAAAATACAGAAAGATTCTCATCATAGAAAAGGAGTGCGATCTACTCTTACGTGCCAGCTTACACAATCAAGCGCGCGTGCATAATGGCTACCACTACCCACGCTCCCTTAGCACAGCCCTAAGCAGTGCTAGGCATTTTACGCGCTTTTGCGATGAGTTTGCCCCAGCTATTGATAATGCGTTTGAAAAATACTATGCCATTGCTGCGTATGGCTCTAAAACTTCTGCTACGCAGTTTTATAGACTCTTTAAGCAGTTTTCTATCCCCATTGAGCGGGCAAGCGACGCGGTGTATGGGCTTTTTACACACGAGCTAGTTGAAGAAGTCTTTTGTGTGCAAGAATACGCCTTTAATGCCCATATCTTGCGTGAGATTCTGCAAGATCGACTGCGCACAAATGGTGTAGAAATTGCGCTAAATATACAGGCTATGCAAGTTTTTAGCGATCAAGGGGAAGTAGGGGTTAGCGTGCTAGAATCTAGCGCACAAAGAGGGCAGACCTTGCACGCGCCACTTGTGCTAAACTGCACTTATGCAGGGATCAACGCCCTGCTACGCCGCTCAGCTCTTCCGCCTTTACCACTGAAATATGAACTTACAGAAATGGCATTAGTCCAAGTGCCCAAGTCTCTAGCTCGCTTAGGGGTTACCATTATGGATGGGGCGTTTTTCTCACTTATGCCCTACCCTGCTAAAAATTGCTACACTCTAAGTCATGTGCGCTATACACCACATTGCGCTTGGAGTAGCATCAGCCAAAACTGCGACCCTTATGCCTTGCTAGATTCTACCTTGCACCCTACAAGCAAGTCCCAAAAGCTGGAATCTAAATTCCCCCTTATGTGCCAAGATGCAGCGCGCTATCTCCCAGAACTATCAAAGCTAGAGTATATCGACTCTTTGTATGAGATAAAGACACTTCGCGCGCAAAATGAAATCGATGATGGCAGACCCATAATCTTTGCCAAAGACTATGGAGTAAAGGGGTTTTGCACGATTATGGGTGGTAAAATCGATAATATCTATGAAATTATCCACGCGCTACACGCACATTTCTAGCACTTCATCATCGCTTCACATTATTCCTATAGAATCTGCTACAATTTTTACCCAAAGCACGCTAACATATGCACAGAAGCTAGAATCTAGGAGATATGAGTGAGCATTTTAGCCAAAGATATTTACGCCAAGCTCTACCCAAAGCCCGCAAAGCGTAAATGGCTTTTGCTAACCATTATTGTGCTATGCCCAGTCATAGTGCTTCTATGGTGGTGGCTCTACCCTAGCACACCAAAATATATCTACAAAACCACTTCTCCAAAAACTGCGACTATCACGCAAATCGTCTCCGCCGCAGGCACACTCTCGCCCATTGACACTGTTGAAGTAGGTAGCCAAATCTCTGGGCGTATCCAAGAAGTGCTTGTTGAT
>NZ_JAFVUX010000043.1 GCF_017502485.1 Helicobacter sp. | reverse complement strand
CGCTCACTGCGACTAGGGGATTTTGATGTGCTTATTGGAATAAATCTTTTGCGCGAGGGGCTGGATTTACCAGAAGTTAGCCTAATAGCCATAATGGATGCGGATAAAGAAGGATTCTTACGTAGTGAAACAAGCCTTATTACTGCAGTCTTGTAGCAAAATGATACAAATCAAAAGAACCTTTATTTTATTGAACTTATACTCGCATTTGTCTATAAATCTTAAATGTCTTGTATAGCAAAGACAAATTACATTTCAAGGAGAAAAAATGTTTCGATTTGCCATATCTGTGGGAAATTTTGTTGCCAAACTATGGTATGTGCTAAGCCTTATTGCTGTTGTAACTGCTGGCATAGTCACGATGTTTAGCGGTGGGTTTGGTGTGCTTGGTGGTTTGGGGATTATTGTTGCTGGATTCTTGTTAGTCACCTTAGCATTTTATCTGCTTTTTGTCTTCATTGATATTCGCCAACAGCTCGTTGATCTCAATGCCAAGCTTGACAAGACAGAAAATAAGAGAAATTTCTAAAAACATTTACAATCCACTTTTATGTGGATTGTATTGTAAAAGTTAGTGGGCTACTGCTTCACTCACACCAATACCACTCTGGGCACGGAAGTCTTGAGCTTCAAAGCCACTTTTATCAATCTCTGCGCGTTTAGAGCTATCAAACTTCGAGATAATAAAAATCGCTAGAAATGTCAAAGGTATTGTAAAAATTGCCGGATGATCATAGGGGAAAATTGCAGATTCAAAGCCAAAACTTTTCACCCAAATACTTGGACTTAACACCACGAGTGTTAGCACTACAACAAGCCCTATAAGCCCACCCCAGAATGCACCTTTAGTTGTAAGATTTTTCCAATAGATTGAAAGAAGTAAAATAGGGAAATTCACACTTGCCGCAATCGCAAACGCTAGCCCCACCATAAAGGCGATATTTTGCTTTTCAAATAAGAATCCTAGCGCGATAGCCAAAATCCCCAAGAATATAGTCGCACCCTTAGTTACTCTCATTTCAAGCTTAGGGTCACATTTGCCATCTTTACAGACATTTACAAACAAGTCGTGGCTAATAGCCCCAGCACCAGAAATTGCAAGTCCAGAGACAACAGCTAAAATCGTAGCAAACGCCACAGCAGAGATAAAACCTAAAAAGACATCACCCCCTAGCACTTCTGCTAGGCTAATTGCCACCATATTTGCCACACCACTATATGAGCCATCGGGATTTATAAATTCAGGATTCCCATACAAAAGAGCGATAGCCCCAAAGCCTATGATAAAAGTAAGGATATAAAAATATCCAATAAGCCCTGTAGCATAAAACACAGATTTTCTTGCTTCCTTGGCATCTTTTACCGTGAAAAAACGCATTAAAATATGTGGCAATCCTGCTGTCCCAAACATCAAAGCAAGTCCGAGCGAAAGAGCAGAAATCGTATCTGGCAAAAATGCACCCGGCGACATAATCGCTTCACCTTTTGGGTGATGAGAAATAGCTTGAGAAAAATAATAAGCAAGATCAAACTTTGTCAAATATAGCACCATAATAGCCATAAAACTCGCGCCTGCTAAAAGCAAAATCGCCTTAATGATTTGCACCCAAGTTGTAGCGTGCATTCCACCAAAGACAACATAACAAATCATCAAGAGTCCCACAAGAATAACAGCCACACCATAGGGTAACCCAAAAAGCACCTGTATAAGCTGCCCTGCTCCAACCATTTGCGCAATAAGATAAAATACAATCACACTTAATGCTGAAATGGCAGAAATAACGCGGATTGGCTTTGCCTGAAGACGATAGGCGGTTATATCAGCAAAAGTAAATTTTCCAAGATTGCGGAACTTTTCAGCAATTAAAAAAAGGATAATAGGCCACCCTACCAAAAAGCCAATAGAGTAAATAAGCCCATCAAATCCATTTGTAAAAACCAAAGCCGTAATACCTAAAAAACTCGCCGCACTCATATAATCCCCAGCAATGGCAATACCATTTTGCACACCCGTAACATTCCCACCCGCAGTATAAAATCCGCTTGCTGATTGACTTTTTTTATTAGACAAATAAGTAATAAATAATGTTGCTAATACAAAGGCTAGAAACATACCGATAGCGACAGGATTTACATCTGCCTTTGCGCCACCAGTATCAAAGGCTGCACCAAATGCTAGGCTACTACATAGAGTCAAACTTAATCCTATGGCTAGAAATTTCATATTTTTCATTCCACATCTCCTTTTGCTTTACTAGATTCTGCAAAATTTTTATAGTCAATCTCGCCGTTTTGAAGTGGCTTTATCACATCGTTTTCTTCTAATTCGCGCAGAATCTCATCTTGGTCTTTGTCAAAATAAGAATTTGCCAAAAAAGTATAAAGTCCTGTAGTCACAATGGAAAGCACAATCAAAAAAATCCCTATGAGAATCCCAAGCGTAACCGAGCTAGGTCCCAAACGATAGCCCAGCACTTCTGGGAACAGCCCCACACTAAGTACAAAAATGTAGTAACACACCAAAACCACAAGTGAAAGAACTAGTGAAATTTTGTTCCTAAAGCTGACAAACTGCCTAAAATTCGATAAGGCTTTTTGCTGATTTTCTGTAAGCTTCATCACACTCTCCTTTGTGTAAAATTTTCCTGTTACTATCCATAATAATACTAAAAAGTAACATATAATTCTATACTACAACAAATATTTTTTAATAAACTGCTATGCAGGAAAAATAATTATAAAAATGGTAAAATAGTAACAATTATAAAAATAAATGTGTAGAATTGTCGCTTATAGAGTATCTATGCTAATTTGCATGACAAGCAAATTAGATAAATAATCGCTAGTTTAATTCCAGCTAGGGTGTAGGCTTTTAAGCTCCGTAGAGAATCTTTTAAAGCATATCTAGCACAGCTTGCGCGTGCCCTTTAGCCTTGACATTATAGAGTGCGTGCAAAATCTTGCCATTTTGAATAATAAAGGTTGAGCGGATAATCCCCATCACTTCCCTGCCATACATCATTTTTTTTCCATAAGCGCCATAAGCACTCGCTATTACCTTATCCTTGTCACTTAGGAGGATATGCTTTAGATTCTGCTTAGTGATGAAACCTTGATGGCACTTAGGGGAATCTGGACTAATGCCTATCACAAGCGCATTTTTAGCAAAAAATTGTGGCAACAGTTGGCTAAAATCTTGCGCCTCTATCGTGCAACCGGGCGTGTTGTCTTTAGGATAGAAGTAAAGGATAATAGTCTTTTGCGGAAAATCTTTAAGAGAAATCTCCACACCTTGGGCATTAGGGAGACAAAAATCTGGAGCTATATCATTTGCTTGAAGCTGCATTGGAGATCCTTGTTGTTGAGTGAGAAATTGTAATAAATCTTAGCTTAAAACATCAACTTCTTGCGCACCATTATAGAGGGCAATATAGCGCGTGATAAACTGATCTCTAGCGTTGAAATAGGGATTTTTCCGTGGGCTCGAGTGTGGCTTTGGATTTTGTGTGCTGGAATCTTGCGCATAAGATTCTGTGAAAACATACAATGCCTGAGCAGCTGCCATCTTCTCCACCTCACTCATACCATCACTTGCACGCAAAAATACTTGATACTCTTTATCACTCATTTTTTCCAAAATCTCTAGTCCAAATGTCTCTCTAGCGCGGGGCGTATGTTGCTGGGTAGATTCTAGTGCTTTACTTGAGTCTTTAAGGTTTTGTGTAGCTTTTACAGAGGCTTTGGTTTGTATATCTCGCGTACTGTCTTTTTCACTGGAAGTGTTGTCTAAATCTCTTGTGGCGTGCAAAAGAGATGACAAAGAAGTAGCAGAAAGTCCATAATCAATACGCACGCTTTAACTCCCAACAGCCTATAATGCATAACCCCTAAGCAAAAATCAATCCAAACTAAAGCACTTCGCTTCGCTAACCTATACAAATTACACAGGAGGCAAAATATAAAGCGGCTCACAAGGCAGGCAGAATCGCTCTTTTGGCAATATATTAGGAGCGTGGAATGCCGAACGTGGCGGTGGATTCTCACATAAAGTGTGTGTGATATGTGCTTTCGCACTTGCTAGATTGCTAGCAAGGGTATTTGGAGCTTTCTCATAGGGAATTTGGTCGCAGTTTCGCAATGTGAAATACTTCTTCCCAAAAGCTGGGATATGGGAATCTAAACAAAGCGAAAAGCTATCTGTAGCATAAAGTGGGATCGCGCCCACAATCGCCCAACTTTGTAAAAAAATATGCACAAGCTTAAGTGCGCTCAAATTTCCCGGACCGCTCACATAGTAGATTGCTTGCACACGCACACTAGATTCTAGTAGGTATTGATACATTAGTGCTAATGCACGAGAAGGCTTATCATCAATGCTAAAAGACTCTAGCAGTTTATCATCATCATAAAGCGCGTAATACAGAGGAGAGTTGATACATACGACTAGGAGATTGCAGGTGCGCATTAACTAATTGCCACAGCTTTTTCAAACTCTAGCACCTTTTGACTCTCGCGAGCTGTAACAATCTCATATACCCCCTCTTCGTGCAAAAGCTTTTGTGTGAGTAAGGAGTTAAGCTTATGGCTCCCGGCAAAGGAGATATAGCTCCCCAACAAAGGTATGCCTAAAATCGCCATATCGCCAATCGCATCTAGAATCTTATGTCGCACAAACTCCTCTGGATAGCGCAAGCCCTCTTTATTCATAATGCCTGATTCATCAAGCACGATACAATTATTAAGATTCCCACCTTTAGCTAGCCCAATGGAGCGCAAGTAATTCACTTCTTGCAAAAATCCAAATGTCCTAGATTTGGCAATTTCATCGATATAGGCAGTCTTAGAAAAGGTAAATGTATAATGCTGCTCTTTGATGGCAGGGTGTGCAAAATCTATGGAGAAGTCAAAGATCGTCTTTTGGCTTGGCTCTAAGCGCACAAACTTATCACCATCACGCACTTCTATAGGCTTTTTTATCTCAATAAGCTTACGTGGCGTATCAAACTCCACAATGCCTGCCTCATCAAGTAGCAAGCAGTGCGCTATGGAGCTACCATCCATTATGGGGATTTCTTCGTTGTTTATACTAATTTTTAGATTATCAATCCCATAGGCATAGACTGCAGACATCAAATGCTCAATAGTAGAGACCTTCGCCCCATCTTTCCCAATGACTGTTGCCATTGTGGTGTCAATGATAGATTCTGGGACAAGCGGAATACTCACCCCCAAATCACTGCGGTAAAATACAATCCCACTATTAGCCTCTAAAGGCTCTAAAACAAGTGTAACGGGCACACCCTTGTGCAAACCTATGCCCGTTAGTTCAACTCTTTGTTTAATTGTTCTTTGTTTCATAGAATCTCCTTTACCGCTATTGTATCGCTATTTTTGATAATGATTTTTAAATGATTGTTGGCATTGATTTTAGCGACAATAGGCTCTGGTAAGATAACATTGCAAAAGACGATATGCCCAGAAGTGAGATTACGCAAGATGAAAAACTCCCCATCTACACATAGCACCCCAGCACAATCCCCAAAGACAACAAGACTATGTCTAGCATAAATACGCGCTCCGTGCGCTATATCACCTAAAATCACAGCGTGATCTTCTAGTGTGATTTCCTCCCCGCTACGCACCTTATGGATAAGTGTGCAAGCTTGCTTGCTACTTGTCTGAGAAGTTCGTCTCTCCTGCTTGCCCAATATAGAATCTAGAGCTTGCATAGATTCTATATTGGGCCTGCTAGGCAAAGTGCCAGTAGCATATAAAAGTCCAAAAGAGTGGCATAACTCTTGCAGGTCTGCATCAATAGGTGTAGGAAAGTGCAAGAGAAAGCTCCGTAGTAAAATAGCGTTTTTCTCAACAAAGCTACGCCACTCTTTGCTATCTCCACTCTCAAAACTTAAGATTTGTGCGCGATGTTGTCGTGTTTTCATCTAATTAGATTTTACATTAATAAGCGATTTGGCTTGCGCTAAAATATCTGTAATATTATACTTGATCCACCTAGAATCTAGCCACTCCACATTACGCACATTAAGTCCTTGCACTAGCATACCAAAGTGCAAGTGATCGCCAAACGCCCAACCACTCTCACCTGTAAGCCCAGCTATATCCCCAGCAAACACTTCTTGCTCATTACTCACAAAAAAGTCCTGCAAATGCGCATACAAGCTCGCTACGCCAAATCCGTGGTTGATCATAATCGTATTGCCATAGACACCAAGCTTTTGCTCCAAAATTACACGCCCCTCATTGGCAATTATAATTTTGTCGTTTTTCACGCTTGCCACATCAAGTCCTAGATGGAGTGATTGACTTGTTTTATCCTGCGCATTGATATAAGTGCGCTTATCACCAAAGCGACCCACAACGCTATATCCTTTAATGGGGACAAATGGACTCCACTCAACAGGAAAACTTGTAGATTTTGCATCGTGCAAACAGGCTTTGATCGCACTTTGAGAGATGATTTTCTCATCTTTCAAACGCACTTGCTCATTGATATAAACAAACTTTTCAAAATCATCATTTAACTCATCGAGCCTAGGCTCATAGCGGATCGCTTTTATCTCGCTAATTAGACTATCCATCTTCTCGCGTAAAAATTGCTCCTGCAATTTAAGCGTAGATGATTGGTAGCGCGGAGAAGTGTCCTTGATGAATGGGATTGTGATGCTCTTAGCATTTAAAGCTGTGTCAGAAACTTGGATTCTACCGCTAAAATTTTGATTGGTTAGTGGCCAAGCGAGAATAACAGCATAATAGCCCTGTGTAACAAATGGAAAAGGCGTGAAAGTATCCTTGCCATTAGTGATTGTAATGTCCTTAATATCCACGCTTTCAACATGAAACACCACAAGCGCGCTCCCACCATAACTAATCCTTGGTGAGTGTGCTAGAATCGTAATCACAGGTTGCTTTGTATTGATCGTAAAGTCTAAGTGCTTAACCAATGTCTCACCGCTAAAAAAATTTGCATTACTCCAATCTGTGATAGCGACTTCATAGCGTAGCTTTGTGCTATCTGGTAGCTCTATTTCTGGCTTTGGTAGCCAAATCCTAAGTTTTTGTGGGTGGTTTGTAACAACCTCTTCGTGCTCTAGCACCACAAGCCCATCACCTGTGGTCGCCCTAATTTTATAGGATTTGATCTTGCTCTCACTCTCTACTTCAAGAGAGATCCTGCGCTCTGGATTCCACGCAGATGTATCATCGATAGGAATTTGCTCCGTGGGACTTAAATGCAAAAATGTCTGCACAGCAATAGGCGTGCTTTTAAACCAATCAAGCGTATAGAGAAAATACCCAAAAAGCCCAAGGGTTATGACAACTAGAATCCGCAAAAGTCCGCCCATCAAATCACCTCTCTAGGATCAGCGATTTCACCCACGATGGCAGAATACGCCACCACAGCGGCATTTGCTAAATACACTTGCGAAGTTCTAGAGCCCATACGCCCAATGAAGTTACGATTAGTTGTGGAGATGCATCGCTCATTATCCCCCAAAATCCCCATATATCCGCCAAGACACGCGCCACAAGTGGGATTAGAGATAAGCGCACCAGAATCTAGTAGCGTATCAATATAGCCTAGCTCTTGGGCTTGGCGGTAGATTTTCTGTGTGCCGGGCGTGATGATAAGCCGCACATCTGGGTGGATCTTCTTGCCCTTTAGAATCTGGGAGGCGATTTTAAGATCACCTAGGCGACCATTAGTGCAGCTACCAATAAACGCCTGATCAATGTGCAAATGCTCGCTGCTTGCATGGGAAATAGGCTTGCCATTACTCGGGAGAAATGGGTAGGCGACAAGCGGCTCTAGGGCTGATACATCAATATGTAGGCGTTTTGCGTACTGCGCATTTGAGTCACTTTGATAGTAGCGCGCCTCTGCTCGCAAAGTACCATTTGCCATCTCTACTTCTGCAAGATAGGCTTTGGTGATAGAATCTGGAGCGATAATGCCATTTTTCGCGCCCGCTTCTATCGCCATATTACAGAGCGAAAAGCGATCATCCATACCGATAGATTCTATCGCGCTACCGCAAAATTCTAGACTTTTATACAGTGCACCATCAACGCCGATTTGCCGTATCACTTCTAAAATCAAATCTTTCCCATACACACCTTTAGGTAACGCACCTTCAAAAACAACCTGTATAGATTCTGGGACCTTAAACCAATTTTTACCCGTAATCATCGCATAGGCTAAATCTGTACTACCCATACCCGTGCTAAATGCCCCTAATGCACCGTGTGTGCAGGTATGAGAATCTGCCCCGATAATCACATCACCACTTAACACTAAACCCTTTTCTGGTAAAAGCGCGTGCTCAATCCCCATATCTCGCTCATCAAAAAAATACTTAAGCTTGTGCTTTTTGGCAAAGTCTCGGCTAATGCGTGCCTGATTAGCCGAAGCAATATCCTTAGCCGGGATAAAATGATCCATAACAATGCAAAAATTATCCACTTTTGCAAGCTTGCTTGCCCCACTTCTCTCAAATGCCTTGATAGAAAGTGGCGTGGTGATATCATTGCCAATGACCATATCAATGGGAGATTCTACAATTTGCCCCGCATTTACTTCTCTGCCACAATGCTCTGAAAAGATTTTTTCTACTAATGTCTGCCCCATAAATACTCCCTACACCACACAGCAATATGCGCAAGATAAAGCGCGTATTATACATTACTTTGCCGACATTTCCGCGTGTTTTTGGAAATTTCGTTATAATGAGAATTTTTTAGGAGCGCGTATGCAGCTGGATTCTAGGATTTTTGTCGCGGGGCATAGGGGGCTTGTGGGAAGCGCAATTATGTGTGAGCTACAAGCACAAGGATACACGCAGATTTTAATGCGCACTAGAGATGAGTTAGACTTGCGCGATATGATGGCAGTGGAGGAGTTTTTTGCCACAATGCGCCCCGAGTATGTAGTGCTAGCTGCAGCCAAAGTCGGTGGAATCTATGCGAACAACACTTACCGAGCAGACTTTTTGTATGAGAACCTAGCAATCCAAAACGCCGTGATTTACAATGCCTACAAATATGGGGTCAAAAAGCTCCTATTCCTAGGTAGCTCGTGTATCTACCCAAAGTTTGCCCCACAGCCAATCACAGAGTCCGCACTTTTAACCAGTGAGCTTGAATACACTAACGAACCCTATGCAATCGCTAAAATCGCTGGAATTAAACTATGCGAAAGCTTTAGCCTGCAGTATGGCTGCAATTTTGTAAGCGTAATGCCCACCAATCTCTATGGAGAGCAAGATAATTTTGACCTAGAGACTTCCCATGTATTCCCAGCCCTTTTGCGCAAAATGCACCTAGCTAAACTCCTACGCACTGGAGATATGGACGCTGTGGTAGCAGATATTGCAAGGCGCAAGCCCAAAAATCACGCATTGCAAGCCCTTAGTCCAGCGGAGCTACTAGCGCATTATGGCATTAGCAAAGAAAGCGTGCAAGTGTGGGGAAGCGGGCAGGTTAGGAGAGAGTTTCTATATGCGTTAGATATGGCTAAGGCGTGTGTGTTTGTGCTACAAAATATTGATTTCACACATCTGGTAGATTCTAGCTTAGAATCTACTTTGCCCACGCAAAATACTCACCCAAAAGAAACTCAAGTGCGCAATACTCACATCAATATCGGCTATGGAAGCGATGTGAGCATACAAGAGCTAGCAGAATCTATGCGCGAGATTATTGGCTTTGAAGGTAGGCTTGTGTTTGATACCACAAAGCCTGATGGCACGCCAAGAAAACTTATGGATTCTAGCAAGATTAACAGACTTGGGTGGAAGCCACTTGTTACACTAGAAGAAGGCATAAGGCGCGTATATGAGCATTATAATACGCAAGTTTAATACATTTTAAGACGACTTAAACAACAATTACACCCACATTTTGATAAAGGATAAAAAATGGCATATCTCTCTAGCATATTTATGGAATATTACCAGTGGCTAAAGGCAGTGCATATTATAAGCATCATCGCATGGATGGCTGGACTATTGTATCTCCCTAGACTTTTTGTTTATCATAGTGAAAACAGAACATCTAAAGAGTTTGTGCAAGTAGTCAAGCTACAAGAATACCGCCTTTTTGCCTACATTATGCGCCCTGCAATGCTCGCTAGTGTGATTACAGGCATTATGCTTATAATAGCAAATTTGGCAGTGTTTAAAAGTGGGATGTGGATACATATCAAGCTCACACTTGTGATGCTAATGTTTATCTTTCATATCGCTTGTGGTATATTTGCAAGCAAAATGCAAAGAGAGTCCTGCACGCTTAGCCCGCGATTTTTCCGTGTGTTTAATGAAATCCCAACACTACTAATGATAGGTATCGTGCTGTGCGCGGTACTAAAATTTTAGACTTCTCAAGGAGTAATTATGGCAAAGCTATGGGGAGGGCGGTTTGAGCTAGAATCTAGCGCACTATTAGACCTATTTAATGCCTCTATTACATTTGATCAAAAGTTGTGGCGGTATGATATTCTAGGCTCTAAAACCCACGCTAGAATGCTTGGACGCATAGGAGTTTTGGATTCTAGCGAAGTGGCGTGCATAGAATCTGGACTAGAGAAAATCGCTAGCGAGATTGAGCAAGGGAGCTTTAGATTCTCCATAGAGCAAGAAGATATACATATGGCGATAGAATCTGCCTTGATAGAGCATATAGGCGATGTGGGGAAAAAGCTTCACACCGCCAGATCACGCAATGATCAAGTAGCACTTGATTGTAGAATGTATGTACTAGATCACGCAGTCTTAATTGCTCACAAGCTTCTAACACTTATCCAAGCACTTCTTGCCATAGCGCGCAAGCACACGCGCACACTAATGCCGGGTATGACACATTTGCAGCATGCCCAGCCTATCAACTTAGGATTCCACCTAGTGGCATGGTGCGAGAGCCTTAGGCGCGATGTAGAGCGACTAGAATCCTTACATAAGCGCAATAATCTTATGCCTCTAGGCTCTGGCGCGCTTGCTGGCACGCCCTACAATAACGATAGAGAGTGGGTGAGCAAGCAGCTGGGGTTTGCTGCACCCACACGCAATGCGATGGACTCTGTGAGCGATAGGGATTTCGCGCTGGATTTGCTCTATGCGCTTGCTATGCTTGGTATGCACATTTCGCGCATAGCAGAAGAGCTTGTGTTATGGAGTAGCGCAGAGTTTGGCTTTATGCACTTAAGCGATGCATATAGCACTGGTAGCTCCATAATGCCACAAAAGAAAAACCCCGATGTACCAGAGCTCTTGCGCGGAAAAAGCGGGCGATTGTATGGGAATCTAATACGCCTACTTGTGGTGATGAAATCCCTCCCCCTAGCCTACAACAAAGACACACAAGAAGATAAAGAAGCGATATTTGATAGCGTGGAGAACACACTTATTAGCCTAGAAATTTTACAAGCGGTGTGCGAGAGCGCAAGCTTTGATAAAAAGGCTATGCTTGAAGCATGCAAGGACGGACACCTAAGCGCGACAGACTTAGCGGACTTTTTAGCGCGTGAATGTGGCGTGCCCTTTAGAGAAGCGCACCATATCACTGGGCGCATAGTTGCCTATGCAGAATCTAAGGGCTGTGATTTAAGTGAGCTTAGCGGGAGTGAGCTTACAAAAGAGCTTACAAAGCTTGCTCCTAGGCTAGAATCTACTTTTGCAAGAAACACGATTGACAAAAAACTTACATTATTTGCTTCTATGCAGGCGCGTACAAGCCTTGGTGGCACTGCTTCTAAGCCCACAAATGCACAAATCACCAACCTAAATGCATGGGTAAAAAAAATGCGCAAAGCGCTTCCAAAGCTAAAGATTGAAGCAAAGGTTGAGAATGAATAAAAGCCAAGATACACAAACAAAGGATAAACACACCAAGCAAAAAGCCCAAGAAACTATTATTGCGATGTTTGATAAAATCGCTAAAGACTATGATAAGACTAATAGAATCCTAAGTCTGGGCATTGATGTTTCTTGGCGTAAAGATGCAGTCAAAAAAGCTTACAAAGCACGCAATACTAGGGATATAGGGCGGATTGTCGATGTGGCGTGTGGTAGTGGAGATATGATAAAGCATTGGCATAGCTATGCACTAGAATCTAATATCGTGGTGCGTGAGATTATCGGTATAGACCCATCGCAAGAAATGCTAAAAATTGCACAAAATAAGCTGCAAGCTATTGATGAAAGTTCTGCAAAAACAGATTCTAAGATAAGCCTGCACTTAGGAGAAGCAAAAGACCTAAGCACGCTAGAATCCCAAAGTGTTGATATACTCTCTATCTCTTATGGCTTGCGCAATGTCTTAGAATATGAGCAGGCATTGCACGAATTTGCGCGCGTACTAAAGCCCGAGGGCATAGTGGTGGTGCTAGATTTTTTCAAAAAGTCTAGCCCAAGCTTGCTTGATCGCATTATTGGAATCTACACCAAGCATATTCTACCTTGTATTGGCTATCTCATCTCACGCAATTATGCCGCCTATAAATATCTCCCAGATTCTATGGAGGAGTTTATCACTCCCAATGAGCTAGCTCTCGCCTTAGAAAAAGTGGGCATACAGCCTTTAGAGATCAGCTCCTACTCTGTGGGAATTTCTCATCTAGTGCTAGGACAAAAACCTTGTGATAAAGCGGATAAAAGGTAGAATCTATACAAGTCATACATACGCTTTTGACGGATTATATCCCTTGGGTATTTATCCCAGCGTTGTTTCTGTCACTTAGCTTATACACAATGCTTGTTGCAAATCTCAAGAAATATCCTAACCCAAGCCTACCTAGGCAATTGTTTCTCTTTGCTTTAACCATCCTTGCGACAACAAGCCTTATAGTCCGTTATAGCGCAGATTGTTCCAATAATAGCTGAGTATAAAGAGCTTGAAGGAGTATTTTTGATAACTTCAATAATGGGTATTGAGTCATTAATACAAGAGGGTATGTTCCGTAGCTTTTGGTTACGGCTACTTATACGGGGTGGTCCATCGGTGTATGGCGGGTTGCTTTGCGTGGTTTTGCTCTGCGCTTGCTTGCTGTTTTTCGCCACGCGCTTGTATCTAAAAGAAAGCCCAAAGAACTAGGAGCTAACGCACATAAAGATTTAGCATTAGGAAAAGTCCTATGGCTTAATATGCTATTTATCGTAGTGTTTGTGCTGTTTTTTTGTGTGTTTGAGCTGATATTGTGGCTCGCTGTGCCAGCTATTTTTGATAAGTATGAAAGATATTCCCTTGTTATAGATGAGCAAGCAAGCTGGTTTTTATATAGTTTAGGCTTAAGCGCAGGGGTATTGCTTGTCATTTTTGGGAGCTTTGTAGCGAAATCCTTACTCCTTAGTCGCCATAGTATTGATAGGCTTGCCAAAACCCTAAAAGCCATAGAAATCACTCCTGAAAAATACAAAAATCACCACAAATACACACAACTCCTTAATGTCATAGAAGAAATCGCGATCGCTAGTGCTATGCCTATGCCACGCGTGTTTGTTATGAGAGAAAAGAGCAAGGGATCGATGCAATGTGCAGTGGCGAGCGATTTGGCAAGAGCAATGAGCGATTCGCACTATTTTTCACACAAGGTGCGCTTGATAAGCTTTCGCGCGAAGAACTCTCTGGCGTAGTAGGGCACGAGTTTTCCCACGCATTCCACCAAGATGTCGCGCTAAATTTGCGGATATTTAGCCTGATTTTTGGCTTTATGAGCATCAGTTTTATCGGCGAGATTATTCTAGAATCCATTGATAATCGCACAAGATCTAGTTGGAAAAATAACACAAAAAGTAGTGCAATATTTGCCATATTTGCACTCAGCTTTTACGCACTAGGTGCTCTTGGCGCGCTATGTGCAAACTTGATCCAAGCTGCTATCTCTAGACAAAAAGAATCCCTAGCTGATGCCACAAGCGTGCAATACACGCACAACCCAAATGCAATTCTCCGCGCGTTACAAACAATCGCACAAGAAGGATCACCAAAAGAGTTGCAAGGCTTTTTGCACAACAAGCTAGCAAAGCCCTATGCACATATGTTTTTCTTACAAGGGTTTAAGGGGACACTTGCCACGCACCCGCCTATAAATAAACGCATAAAAGCCCTAGAATCCATCGCCCATAGAGCCTTGCAATAATACTCGCACATAGATTCTAGCTTAGAAATTAGGAGAAAACAAAAGTTTGTCAAGATCTAGGACTATTTACCCGCGCTGCGCAACTCTCTGCGCTTAATCGCAGCTTCGTAGCGTCTTTTTTCTGTTTGGTTTCTTGGCTCCAGCTGTGGGATTGGCACAGATTTGCCATCTTTAAAAGCTACCATTGTGAAGTAACAACTCACGCAGTGCGTTGCAAAGCGATCTTTAATATTCTCACTAATGACCTTAATCCCCACTTCACAGCTTGTCTTACCAGTGTAATTCACACTAGCTAGAAATGTAAGCAAAGTACCGATAGGAATTGGCTGGCGAAACATCACAGAATCTACGCTTAAAGTTATCACACCAATTCCGCAATACCTAGTCGCACACGCATAAGCGACTTGATCAAGAATCTTAAGCAGCTCACCGCCGTGCATAACCCCACTAAAATTTGCCATTGAAGGTGTTACTAAAATATTCATTGTAAGAGAGCGATTATCGCTTGGATCTGATAGTGGTTGATTGTCCATTTGAGATAGCCTTTGTGAGTTGGAGTTAGGCTTGATTGTAGCATAGTTTGCTATAATCAAGCTTTGATTTTTTAACTCCAAGGTAGACCAATGACACTTTTATGCACAGGGGCAGCGGGCTATATCGGCTCGCACACAGCTATGACATTGTTAGAACAGACAGATTCTAGGCTCATTATCCTAGATGATTTGCGTACGGGTTTTATGCAAAATGTCTCTATTTTGCAAACACGCTATCCCGATAGGGTGGAGTTTGTGCAAACAGACTTTGGTAATTACACTTTACTTGAAGAGCTCTTTAGCCGTAGTAGCATCGATGGTGTGTTGCACTTTGGAGCAAGCCTAATTGTGGGGGAGTCTGTGGAAAAGCCACTTGCATATTACCACAACAATGTCACTAATGCTATTGTACTTTTTAAAGCGTGTGTGCGACACAATGTACAGTATTTCATCTTCTCTTCAACAGCAGCAGTGTATGGCGAGCCAGATTCTAGCCTTATCCCCGTGCAAGAAGACACACGGCTTGCGCCTATCAATCCTTATGGCACTTCAAAAATGATGGTCGAGCTTATACTAAAAGATCTTGCTAAAATCTCTCCTATGCGCTATGTAGTTTTACGCTACTTCAATGTCGCTGGTGCAAGTATGAGCAATACCCAAAGCCTACTAGCAGAAAACCAAGCCCTAGGACAGCGCAGTAAAAACGCTACACACTTAATCAAAGTTGCCCTAGAGTGTGCCACTGGGAAAAGATCTGGTATGAGTATCTTTGGTGATGATTACCCCACGCCAGATGGCACTTGTATCCGCGACTATATCCATGTTGATGATTTAGCCAGTGCGCATCTAAGCGCACTGAGATTCTTGGAAACAGGTGGAAGTAGCAGTACATTTAATGTCGGCTATAATCGCGGATATAGTGTCAAAGAAGTCATAGAGTGTGTCAAACACATAAGTGGTGTGGATTTTACCACAGAGATTGCCCCTAGGCGCGCAGGCGATCCTGCAAAACTCATTGCCAGCAATGCACAATTAAAGCAACAGACAAACTGGCAGCCTAAATACGATGATTTAGAGATGATTGTGCGCAGTGCGTATGAGTTTGAGCAAACATTAAAAACATAGAGCTAAAATCTACCTTAAAAGGAGCACAATGGCACTTTGTGGGTTTTGTAGGCGTTTTAGATTCCGCCCTAGTGATGTGGTGTTTATGGTGATTATGTGCGTGTGCTTCTATTTTGTCTATACGCATCACTTCAATGAGATTAAGCAAGAGCGCGCAGAGAGAAAGGAGTCCTTTAAAGCGCTGCAAAAGGCATGCCTAATGGGCGATGATGAAGCGTGCAAGCGTGCTTATGGTGATGAAATGCAAAGTAGCAAGCCCTAAGATATGACTTTGTGTTTGCTTTATAATGTATAATATTTTAATGTTATGAGTTTCTTTAAAGGAGTTTATATGTGTTTTAGGTATTTGACAAAGGAGTCTTTGGTCGCTCTTGGTAGTGTTTGTGTGCTAGGTATGTTGCTTAGCGGATGTTTTGCCGATAAAGATACAAACCCTAAACCCACTAAAGAAGCTACTTTGCAATGTGATAGACTAAGTGGATCGGTGATTGAAAGTCCCAAAGTCAATGAACTAAACATACCAGCGAGCCAAATCACTCTCGCGCTTTTTCCAAAGCTTGATGAGATTTGCAACAAGATTGATAAGCAATACACGCTTAATGTAAGCTATGAAACAAAGCTTGATCAAACCCGTAGCACGACAAAATTTGTCGCTAAAGAAACAAAAACAGCAATCGTAAGCATAAATATAAGTCTTGTTAGCTCAAATAAGAACCACAATTTTAAAGGCACAGCACAGATAGAAGCTAGCGGCAAAAAGGTGCTTGATATTGGCGAGAGCGTGCAAATCGATGATAAAGACAAGTCGATGCTTGTTGAGCAAGCCGCGCAAGTTGCTATCAGTGAAGCCAAAAAAGTATTCAAGCAAGAGGCGACACTTGCACAGCAATAAGGCGAGAGGGTGATGAAAAGTCTTGTTATACTAACTATTCTAGCAAGTGTGGGGCTTGGGCTTAGTGCTTGTGCGCAAAAGCCTCGCTCACAAGGGAGCTTTAGTGCTACTGAGTGTAAAAGTGTGTGCGATAAAAGCAGATGTAATACGCGTTGCATTAGCGCAGATGGTATCTTCAAGTAGATTTTAACTCTATGCAAGTGCGCATCTATTATGAAGACACTGATTGTGGGGGGATTGTCTATCATACAAATTACATTAAATACTGCGAGCGGGCACGTAGCGAGCTATTTTTCTCACATAATACTCTGCCGTCATTGGATACTTGTGGCTTTGTTGTTAGCGCGATAGATGCGAAGTTCTTGGGCTTTGCTAGGCTTGGAGATGTGCTATGGGTGCATACACAGGCTCAAAAGCTTGGGCGCGTGCAGATTCTCCTACGCCAAAGGATTTATATCCTTCCCACCCAGCAGCCCATAAACCCACTTCCACAGCAACCCGCGCGAGATATGTTACAAGAAAAGCACTGCATATTTGATGCGCTTGTGCGTATGGGCTATGTCAATGTCGCCACGCAACAACCAGCACAAATCCCACAAAGCTTTGCTAATATACTTACCACTCTACTGCCTAACTCTTAAGAATATCCTGATAGATTTTAGCGTTATAAAAGCTAGGAAGTAGCATAATACGCGTTGCCTTCTAAATTTTAACTTCAAGGAGCTTTCAATGTCTTACTCTACACGAATTATCGTGGCTCTAAAAGAGAAAAATCCATCACAAAACGAGTTTCAGCAAGCTGTGGAAGAAGTGCTAGTTTCACTTGCTCCTTTGTTTGATAAAGAGAAAAAATATGAGCAATACGCGATTCTAGAGCGCATTGTTGTCCCAGAGAGACAAATTATCTTTCGTGTTCCTTGGGTCGATGATAGCGGGAAAATCTGCGTGAATTACGGCTATCGTGTGCAGTTTAACACGGCTATTGGTCCATATAAAGGCGGGCTTAGATTCCACCCTAGTGTCAATCTTGGCGTAATTAAATTTCTAGGCTTTGAGCAAATTTTGAAAAACTCCCTTACCACACTTGCTATGGGCGGTGGTAAAGGCGGAAGCGACTTTGACCCAAAAGGCAAAAGCGATAATGAAGTAATGCGCTTTTGCCAAAGCTTTATGAATGAGCTCTATCGCCACATCGGTGCGCATACAGATGTGCCTGCTGGTGATATTGGCGTGGGTGGGCGCGAAATTGGCTATCTCTTTGGGCAGTATAAAAAGCTCACGAATCGCTTTGATGGCGTGTTAACTGGCAAGGGGCTTAATTGGGGCGGCTCGCTTGCGCGCCCTGAGGCTACTGGCTATGGTTGCGTGTATTTCGCTCAAGAGATGCTAAAAGAGCGTGGCGAGAGCCTAGAAGGCAAAGTTTGTACGATTTCTGGAGCAGGTAATGTCGCTATCTACACAATTGAAAAGCTCTACCAAGTCGGCGCGCTTCCTGTAACGGCGAGTGATTCTAAGGGTATGATCTATGATAAAGACGGCATTGATCTAGCATTACTTAAAGAGATCAAAGAAGTGCGCAGAGAATCGCTAGAATCCTATGTCAAGGTCAAAAAAAGCGCGCAATACACGCCTATAAGCGCGTATGAAAATGGTTGCAATGGTGTGTGGGCTATCCCCTGCTTTGCAGCATTCCCAAGTGCTACACAAAATGAGCTAAGTGCTAAAGATGCACAAATCTTGCTAAAAAATGGTTGCAAATGTGTAAGTGAAGGTGCAAATATGCCTTCAACTAATGAGGCTATCGAGCTATTTTTACAAGCTAAAATCTGCTATGGACCTGGCAAGGCTGCAAACGCTGGTGGCGTGGCAGTGAGCGGACTAGAAATGGCGCAAAATGCAAGTATGAATCCGTGGAGCTTTGAAGTAGTCGATACACGCTTGCACGAAATTATGCGCAATATCTACCAAAATGCCGCACAGACAGCAAAAGAGTTTGGCGACCCAACCAACCTTGTTATGGGTGCAAACATCGCTGGTTTCCGCAAGGTAGCGGATGCGATGATTGATCAAGGAATCGTTTAGATTCTATGAAGCGCAGACTTTCTATCGCAGCGCACAGGCAATGCCAGCGCGCTGTTTGAACGAGTGCTATTAGGCTACGATATTACGCACAAAAAATACCACAACCCACAAAAGGACAAAAAGCCCTAGAAGAAATCCAGCACACGAGTAACAAACAAACTCGCAGAGCTAACCCTCTTACTAGATAACCTACATTGCTTATGAAATCGCACCAAAAGATATGCAAACCCCTCAAAAGGGGACTAAACCCTACCACACTAAACTTTATCCCAAATATCAAGATTCTCATATCTTATGTATGACATTTTTTGCTAATGGCAACCGCTTCGCACCTTACACAACACGGCTAGAGACAAATCAAGATAGCATGGGCTAGTGGTATAACTTGATTGTCAAAAGCTCTTTAATGCTGTGATTGAACAAGGCAAGCTAACAAGCCCTAAACTCATCACCCAGAATCTAGCAAGTCTCTTGCCACAAAAGGACATTGGCGACATTATCAATGCCACGATACCCATAAACTTACACAAAATCTCATCGTTTAGCACACGCTTGCACACCTATATAGTGGATTCTGCCAATACTCGTAGCATACGCCTTAATAGCATCTGCTCCTCCGATCTCCATATCCAAAAGCTCATAAGTATCTCAATATATGAGTATCTAACGCCTGCGTATCTCAGAGTCAAAGTCCTGTATGCAAGCAAGCACCACCCTTACACAAATCACACAAGCTATGCTAAAACAACACCATACAACATTGCTTCATATCGCTACCAAGTGCCATATCTCATAATAGCACAGACTAAGTCCACAGTCCCACAAAATGCGCTAGAGTCCCTCCTATCTCGAGTCTGGCAAATGCGCTATCACAACCAAACATACACAAGAATAGATTCTAGCCTTGCACAAAATCCTTAATATGGGCACTTCTATGAAAAACCAGTGAAAAGTATCAATAAAGAGCTTTTAATCTCGCTATGACATCACCTTGCAAACCCCAATTTATGATGGTGGCTACAACTGCAATTGACTTCAACCACAAACATCCATTTCCTTCTAATACCCCAATTATATTTATATACCGATGGCAAAGCCACTGCGTGCAAGACACCAGCGATAATACTGAGATTATTAAGTATTTTTCACTAAGTAGCACGATAGAAATCAAAAAAAACAAATTGCCCATTGATACATAATTTGCAGCAAAACCACATCGATATGCAAAAAATTTGTGCGCGAAAGCATAGCCACTGCGCAACTAGCACAATAAATCTAGTCGCTAGAATCTATAAACACGAGCACCACAAAGCACTTGGCATAAAGTGCTAGATTTAAGCTATTTGGCTACGATTGTTTTAATGCCTCGGCTGGAATACACCAAAAATCGCTTGTTTTTGTCTTTGTATTTATTAAGCGCGCGGGCGAAGTCACTTGTATCTTTAATGGCGATTTCTTCTACTTGAGCAATAATATCGCCTTGTGCGAAGCCTGCTTCTTGAGCTTTGGAATTTTCTATAATATTAGTAACAACCACACCTTGTATATCATTTGGTATGTTATATCGCTGGCGGATTTGTGGAGTGAGTGGCTCTATGCGCATACCTTTGAGCGCACTAGATTCTGTGGCACTCTCTGGCAGTTTCTCATCTTGCATAGCCCTGGCATCTTTGCGCTCTGCTAGCGTTATGCTGATATTTTGCATTTTGCCATCGCGCAAGATTGTTAGGGTGATTTTTTGATTGGGCTTGATAGAGCCTATGCGGTTACGCAAATCAGCAGCATTTTTAACAGGCTTACCATCAACAGCAGTAATCAAATCCCACACAAGTAGCCCTGCATTTTTAGCCGGTGATTTTGGATCGATACTAATAACCACTGCACCCTTTTGCTCGCCATAATTATTGCGCAAATCTTGGCTTATATCTTGCGTGCCTACCCCTAAATACCCACGCGCGATTTTCCCACTTTTAACAAGTGAGTCTGCCACTTCGCGCACCATATTTGCTGGGATCGCAAAGCCTATACCATGGTTTCCACCAGAGCGCGAGAGAATAGCCGTATTCATCCCAATAAGCGCACCCCTAGAATCTACGAGTGCGCCTCCAGAATTCCCCGGGTTAATAGAAGCATCTGTTTGGATAAAGTTTTCATAAGTATTGACTTGGATATTTTTATTAGTCGCAGAAACAATCCCTTGTGTAACGCTCTCCCCCACGCCAAATGGATTTCCAATGGCAAAGACAATATCCCCGATTTTGACATCTTGGCTATCACCAAACTTGATAAAAGGCAAATTATTTTTACTAATGCGGATTACAGCAATATCGCCTTCTTTATCGCTGCCTACAAGTGTGGCAATGTATTCATTAGGATCATTGGGAATTGTTACAATGATTTTATCCGCGCCATCAATGACATGATCATTGGTGATGATATAGCCATCAGAAGAGATGATAACCCCACTTCCAAGCGATCGTTCGACTCGATCTTTAGGGATTTGGCTATACATATCGCCAAAAAACTGCTGGAAAAACGGATCGCTAAACATTGGATTAAGATTTGTGGCGATTTTTTTCTGCGTGGAGATATTGACTACTGCTTGTGTGGCAGTAGCGATTGTATCGTGATAGGAATACACAGAGTTTGGCTCACCAACAGGATTGATCCGCTTAGAAATCGCTGGAACTTGCTTGATTTCATAAGCATAACACATAGAAACTAGCAAAGGCGCCAGCACATAGAAAAACAATCGCATAAAAACTCCTTAAAAGTTGTAGATCAAATTTAGGTACGATTATAGAGCTACAGATTAAATGCTCATTAACCTACGCCTACATAGCCCTAGAATCTAGCCAAGTGCGGCAGATAGATTCTGGCGGGATAGAAGCGATCTCAAAGCTTCCACTTTGACTTAGCACATAAGGATTGCCCAAAAGCACGCGAGAAAGCTTTGTGTCGCGCATATTTTTACCCCTACTTGTTTGTAGATTACCAAGCAGAGTGATAACTTGCGCGCTTTTAAGAGCCCACGCCAAGTGTGTAAGCCCTGTATCACCACCAATTACGCAGTGCATTTGGCTTAAGATATACTTTAGGGCATTAAAGTCAAGTGGTGGGAAAACACATACGCCAAGTCCGCTTGCCTCTAGCATAGCGCGTAGACATAGGGCTTGATCTTTATGCTCGTGATAAATGAGACAAAATGTGATTGCTTGCTTGCTTGCTTGCTGCATTAAAAGAGCAAGTTTTGCATACTGTCCTATAGGGTAGGTCTTTTGAGGGATAGAGGCTTCTAGGACAAATAGCACGCGATAGGCACTAGAATCTAGTACTACTTGTTGCGTACTAGAATCTAGTAGGAATAGAGCTTGCTTGGTATCCCAACCAAAGCCACTTTGTGCTTTTGACATTGGCTTTTTGCAAACTAGCTGCAAACTTGTATCTTGCTGTAGACTGCGGGCTGCATTTTTACCAAAATCCGCTCGTTGTGATTTTTGTTCGCAAGTTTCAAAAGTGGATTCTAGGAATTGTGGCTGCCTATCAAAGCTATTTTGGGATTCTAAGATTTTTAAGCTAGAATTGGAGTTTTTCAAACCACACAAGGACAATAAAACTTGAAGTCTATTGACACAGCGCGGTGAAGAAGTCCCAGACTCTAGCCCAAAAGCTGAACCCCTAAGAGCTTGTTGGTAAATTGCGACATTACGGGCTAATATATTACTATCATACGCGATTTTCACGCGCTCACTATAAAACACACTTGCCACCCTCTCGCGTGCCGAGTCAAAGCTAAAGCCCACAAACCTTCTAGAATCTAACGCGCACCCCACAAGGGCAGACTTGATTAACCCTTGCAAATCAAGCACTATATCAAAGCCCCCTAAAGCGCGCAAGAAACACCAAAGCTCCTTAATAGCGCGGAGTGATTTAAGGCGCTTGATAGGTAGGGCGTGCAAGGTAGTAATGGCATAGTGATGCTCTAGCAGTCCTGCGAAGCGCGTATCTACAAACCACTCGATGCAAACCTCATCATAATGCTGCTGCAATGCGTGATAAAAATCCATAAGCAAGCTAGCAGACACCACAACATCGCCAAATGATGAAAGCCGCACAATCCCTATGCGAATAGACTTTTTAGAGCCACTCACACTTCTCTCCAAGCAATCATCTCTCCCGCGCGCAAAGGCGTTAGGCTAGAATCTAAACAGGAGATAGATTCTGGGATTTGAGAAGGAGACTTCTCTAGAGTGATGAGCTTTGGACTCTTCTCCCACGATTTTGCCGCCTCCACCCAGTAAGTAAGCTCATAGATTCTCATCGCATTATCACTAACAAAGGCTTGGAGATTATGCAGGGCATTATGCTTATCAAATAACTCTGCTAGCTGAGGCAAAAGAGCTGGTGCGCTAAAAATCCCTGCTGCGCCTTTTTGTTTAGATTCTAGGCTATGGGGTGCAGAGTCTGAGCCAAAGCTGACCTTTTTATGTGCATTTAAGGCAAGCTCTAACAACGCCTGCTTGTCTTTGGGTGTTTTTAGCACAGGCTTACAGAAGTGATGATGGCAGAGCATTCCTCCTGCAACATCACTAAGATCTAGAGTGATGTGATGCAAAGTCAAAGTCGCATAGAGATTACTATACTCCTCCAAAAGTGGAATTGTGCGATGATCGCTTAAATGTTCGATGATGATTTTTAGCCTAGGGAAACTTGTGGCTAGCTCTCTAAGCACCACTCCAAACTCCATCTCTCGCTCCAGCACAAAGCCTCCACTCTCCCCGTGGATACAAAGGATCATACCTCGATCTTGCGCTACGCTAAAAAGTGCGCGCATTTTGCTATCCATAATTTGCGCTATGCCACTATCGCTATTTGTAGTAGTGCCTTTGGGATAGAGTTTTAGGAGTTTAAAGCCACTATTTGCGCAGGATTCTAGGACTTTTGGCGTTAGGGAGTCTGTAATATAGAGCGCGCATAATGGCTCAAAGACTAGGGATTCTAATGGCTGTTTATGTGCTTTGGCATAGCTACGGATAGAATCTACAATCGCTCGCTTATAGGCTTTAGCGGATTCTAGGGAGTCTATGGGGGGCGTTAGATTTGGCATTATCACTGCTGCTACAAAGCTTTTCGCACTAAAGGGTGCAACAACATCAAGCATCACTCCATCGCGTAAATGCAAGTGCATGTCAAGGGGGTTTTTTAGTGTGATTTGCATAGCTAGCTCCTTAACGATAAATGGTGTAAGTGATATGAAAGCGGATTAGTGTGCGCTGCTTGGGATGCGGGTAGTCCTTATAAGCGATTTCTATGGTCTTTTGTGAATTTTTATCTAAGAGCACAAAGCCAGAGCTAAGAAGTAGCTTTAGTCCTTGAATATCACCATTTGGCAGAAGATAAAACTCTATCGCATTCTCGCCTGATTGATTCAAATACGCCGCAGTATTTGGGTAAGTGAGATAGCGTTGCGTGATTCTAGCAATTTCGCGCAAATTACTAGTGATAAAATCTCTCTCCGCACTACCCAAATCCCCCCACTCATCACCATAAAGCTTATCAATATCGCGTCTTGTTTGACGATCAAGCCCCTTATCTTGCCCTAAAGCTTGCCCACCTTGCTCATCCTGTGTAGCTGGGGAGAAAAGCTGCAAGTTTCTAGGATCATACACTGCTTTGGGCAAAGGCACGCTAGAATCTAGAGGCTTTGCTTTAGAAATATCTTTGGGGCTTTGCGGAGAGCTACTTTGCGGAGTTTGCAGCGGGTTTAACTCTCTTGGTATGCTGAGGTTGGTATTTTTGCTCGCTGTGGTAGGAGAAGGTGCGCCCGGTGTGTTCGCGCTTTTATCAAGACTGCTGCCACGCTTTAGGATAAGTAGATTTTCTGTGTTGATTTTGTGAAGCTTTGGAGTTTTGAAAAAGTGTATATAGAGCCACCAGCCGATAAAAAACACAAACAAATGCACGCTTAATGCGATAAGCAAGCTTATATAAAAACGCGTATTAGCCTGCTTATCAAGCGAGATGAGCGATTTATAAGCAGGGGGAAGATTCATCATTTCGCATTTTTGAGTGTATTCCAAAACTTCTCATCAAATGCTTTGTCATCGCCGATTTTTTGGAGCTGAAATCTTGACTGATCTTGGAGATTGTCCATATCTTGTCGCGGGATTTTGTCAAGTAGCAAGTTGTCATTCTCTCCTAAAAGCACCATATAAAAATACTCTTTTGTCTCAATAATGATGACTTTATTTTTAGGGTCGATTTGACTTTGGGAGACAATCTTAAGCGAGTCATTAAGCCCAGATGATTTGCGCACCTGCTTACGCACATAGAGCAAAATCATAAGGGTACCAACAAGCCCTGCAATGATATACCAATACTTGCCCATATCTATGTCATGCGACTTTAGATTATCGCTAAATGCGACGATTGGAGACTCCTTTAAGCTAGATTCTTCAGGTATGCTTTGGTCCTTTTGAAACACTTCAGCCATAGACGCTGGCTTTAGCATAGTGGGAGTTTGTAGTAGAGAATCCACAATCCCAGAATCCGCTGGGAAAAAGCTTAGGCGCAAGGTATTTTTATCCTTTGAAATACTTGGCTTGACATAGTAGCGTTTGCGTGATTCTACACTTAGGTAGAGATTCCCACCATTTGGGATAATTTCTAGCTTTTTAATCGGTGAAATTTGAAAACTCTCGCTCCACTTTCTAGCACTTGTAACCTGTGAAATCATTGTCATCTTTTGCGCTATTTTATCCCCCGGCACGCTTGCTGTCCCCACCTCGCCACTAAAAGCAGAATCTAGCAACAACAACACATCAAGCTTATCTTGCTCGGGGTAGGCTTGGATCTGCTTCAGTGTAGCGGCACTACAAATATGCACAACTACTACAAGCATAGCAAATGCGTATTGGACACTTGGCTTTTTCATTGATATAGGCTAGTCATAGGGGTTGGTACGCGCGATGTAATACACAATCGCATTAGAATCTAAAATCTCATTTAAGCGAATAGCAAGCGATCGCTCATAGACCATCACTTCGCCTTTGCCGATAATCCTGCCATTGACAAAGACATCAATGCTCTCTCCAGCTGGCTTTTGCAAGTCGATAATCGAGCCTTTCTCAAACTTCAAAATCTCTGCTAAAGGGATTTTAGAAGAACCTAGTTCCGCTGTAAAGACCACACCCATATCAAGCAAGCCACCATAATTCTCCATCATATCTTCAAGATAAGATGCAAGCTCGATCTCTTCTTGTGTATGTGCTTTTTGCTTATCGAGTATGGAGCTTGGTTTATCCGCCATAAAATCCCCTATCTACTACTTCGTAGAAAAATACTGCAATGCCCAGAGCCTTTTAGACGAAAGTGGGCTCCTTGGTCATAGTCTTTTATCACGCGGACTCCTAAAAACTCTGGTGTAGAGATATTGAAATTGATCTTACGCTCTTGAGCGATGACCTTAGCGTGCCCCACGGTGAGATTTGCTAGCTCTCGCGCCATATCTTCTAGCGCGTCATTGCTTGGATTCTTATCACCAAGAAAATTAAAGCACATCGTTTTCAAAAATGGTTTATTAAACACAAGTAGCACATTTGTCTCTCTACCAATCATCTCAATCGAAGTTAAATAGCCCTTTTTCAAAGGAATGATCGACTCCTCTGGCCTCACACTAATAGAGCCTTTAATCACTTCAAAAAAACTTTCCTTAATCACTTCCATAACCAAAACTCACCTTTGTTGATTTCTTTGTATTGTAGCGTAATTTTACGGCTTTGCACCTATGCTTTATCGCCCTTTAGGCAAAACTCCTGCACGAAGCAGTGCGTACACTGTGGCTTTAATGCCTTGCATACATAGCGTCCAAAAAGCACAAATGCTTGATGCAGTGCAGATAAATCTGTTACAAACGCTTTTTCTAGGTCCTGCTCGGTTTTCTCTGGGGTTTTAGCATTGCTTAGGGCTAAGCGATGAGAAACTCGGAATACATGGGTATCCACTGCCATAACATTGGCTTGGCAGTATTCTAGTAACACAACATTAGCAGTCTTTTGCCCAACGCCTGCTAATGACTTTAGCTCTGCTTGTGTGGTTGGAATTTCTCCTCCAAATTGCTCAAGTACCTGTTTTGCCATTTGGCATAAATGCTTGGCTTTGTTATTGAAAAAAGAAATGCTTTTAATTAACTCCTTGACTTCTTCAACATTGGCTTGTGCTAATGCTTGCACGCTAGGATAGCGCAAAAATAAAGCTGGCGTTACAAGATTTACGCGCTTATCAGTGCATTGGGCAGAGAGCATTACGCACACAAGTAACTCATAAATATCGCGATAGATTAGCTCTGTCTTTGCCTGTGGATAATGGGTCAAAAAGCGCGCTTTAATCGTGGCGATTTGTGCCTTGCTTCTTTTGGGGAATTTGGAGCGCGCGGCTTGCTTGGCTGGGGCTTGCTTTATGCGAGACTTACTAGGCGGCATTAAAATCCTTCCAAACGATTTAGATAATGGTATAAATGGACTTAAAGTGCGACTAGATTCTGGTAGAATCTACAATAGGCTCGACTTCTATCCACCTTGCTTCTTCACTACGCAAGGCGATGATTGTTTGATGCACTTGCACAGAGATTGTTGCTTTCTTAGCTGAAGTTTGTAGGCTTGTAATGCCCGCTCCAATAACAATCCCAAGCGATGCTAGACGCTCTCTTGCCACGATGTCTTCTAAATTGATTGCTGTAACTTTGTAGCTACGATTATACTCACAGGTATCAAGCTTCATTTCTATCCTTATTAATGATAATGTATATTATTATAGCACTTTTACTCTATGCTTGTGTTACAATCGCTAGCACGCCATTCGTGCTTGAACTTAATACAAGGAGTCTTTATGAAGTTTTTAAGTCAGTTTCTCTACCAGCAGGCTTTAGCCACATCAAGCAAGCTTTATTACAGAATCTTGCTGCGCTTACGCAGGGTTTTGCTGCGGCTTTGTGATCCGCTTATTACCACCACTTTTAGGGGCTATACACTTACTATGCCCTCTTCCCACACAATTTTTCTTAATCAAAAGCTCTATCCATTTTACGATATGCGCCTACAAACTCTCGCGCAATATATTTGCGCTAAAGATGGCAGGCTTGCTATGGTTGATGTAGGCGCAAATATTGGTGATACGGCGATATTTTCTCAAGTGGATGGTGCTTCCTATCTGCTTATAGAAGGTGAGCAAACTTACGCCGATCTTATCCCTACCAATCTCCGCGCAAATCTCTCTCGCCCACTTTGCCAGCACACAAGCGCACAAAATCTAGAGTGTATGATAACTTGGACAACTAGTGATTGGGGGGGGGGGGACTATAAACTCTTCCATATTTGCACGACTTTTTTAGGGGATAAAGACTCCTGTGAGAATTATGCAATGAGCTTGCAAGATGGTAGTGGTAAGCTCATTGCCAGCTCTAGCCAATCACCCATTTATACACTAGATACCATAATCCAAAAGTCCAGCTTCTCTCCAAATTTCATCAAAATCGATACCGATGGCTTTGATTTTAAGGTGCTTCGTGGTGCGATAGCTACAATCAAAACTTATGCGCCAATCATTTACTTTGAGTGGAGCTACACACATTTGCTCGAGCAAGCAGAATCTCCTTTATCGATTTTTACGCTTCTTAGAGAACTAGGCTATTTGAAACTTGCAATTTTTGATAACTTTGGCACACTGCTTTGTACTTTACCAAGTGACGACAAGCAGAATCTAGCCTTGCTTATGGATTATACAAAAGACTCTAGCCAAATCTACTACTACGATGTGCTAGCAATCCCAAGCCAAAGTGCCTTTAACCTGCAAGAATATTTGCAACTCTACACCAAGCAAAACACACAGGCTAGGGAGTGGATTTAAAATTGCTTAAAGGGTGACAAATGCTACAATGATTTTAAGCAAACATTGATAAAGGAGTCCTATGTCGCATTTTGATACCAATCTAGTCGCCCTATCTAAAGTAGACCCCCTGCTTTATCTAGCACTAAAATCTTTTGCCCCTAATCAAAACTACGAGGTCTTTATGGATAGTGATCCAGTTAATTACAATATCATCGATACCAAAAATACCAAAGCTCTCTATCTTACAAGGCCTATTGATGAGATTATGGAGAGAAACTCTCAGCTCAATAACTATTCTTACTATCCATTTTTATATCTCTATGGCTTGGGTAGTGGCGTGCTTATACGCTTGCTATTTAATCCACAAAGACAGCGCATAGTGGTCTTTGAGCCAGAGCTTGAGATTATTTTTATCGTACTAAATTTACTTGATTTTTCTAAGGAGCTCGCCAATAAGGAGCTAGTGATTATCTACACAAAGCAAATCGGCTATATGGGGGTGGATTCTCTCTTTGATAGCAATAAATATTCGCGTGTGTTTGTAAAGACTTATGACTTGCTCGTGACTTGCCCATATTATGAAAGCTATCACGATGATATTTTGCGCATAAATGGCTATTTTATTAAAGCGATTGAGCAAGCAGTCGTTAGTGTAGGCAATGATGCTAAAGATTCTGTCATAGGGATTTATAACCATATCGTCAATCTCCCAGATGCCTTGCGCACTCCAAGCCTAAAAGATCTCGTGCTAGCCCTAAAGGATAGAAATAGCGCGATTATCATCTCCACAGGTCCTAGCTTACATAAGCAGCTGCCCTTACTAAAGCAAGTCGCCCCCTATGCGGTGCTACTCTGTGTAGATGCCAGCTTCCCAATCCTAACAAAGCACGGTATTAAGCCAGATATTGTCCTAAGTTTGGAGCGTGTGCAAGAGAGTGCCAAATTCTACACCGATACACCTAAGCAAGCGCAAAAAGGCGTGATTTTCGCACTTACTTCAATCGTACATAAGCAAACTAAGCTAGCACTAAAGGGGTCGAGTGTGCAGTTTAGCTTCCGCCCTTTTGGCTATACAAGTCTCTTTGGTTTTGATGATTATGGGTATTTAGGTGTAGGAATGAGTGCAGCAAATATGGCATATGAGCTAGCGATGCTGGCACAATTTAAACAATGCATATTTATCGGGCAAGATTTGGCTTTTGGCGATGATGGTAGCTCGCATTCTAAAGATGCCATTTATGGCACACAAGAAGTCCAATACAAAAAAGAGGGCATATTTGTCCCGCGCTATGGTGGAGAAGGCGAGATAGAGACAAGCAAGATTTGGAAGCTATTTTTACACTTTTTTGAAAAAGACATTGCTAGAACATCGCCTAATATGGAAGTTATCAATGCTACAGAGGGTGGCGCACGCATTGTAGGCACAAAGGAGCTGCCTTTTAAACAAATAGTAGAATCTATCGTGCAAAAAGCGCAGAAAAAATCCCCAATCTCTCTCCCGCAAGTCCCCCCTAAACAAAGTGAAAAACACATCAAAAAAGCTTACAAAAAAGCGCAAGACATCATCAAATATGGCAGCGCACAAAAACGCAAAATTGAGCGCGTATTCTTGCAGCTTGCCAAAGAGCTAGAGTATGTAGAAAAGCTAAATACTCAAAATAAACTTGAGAAAATCAACTTCACCAAACTCGATAACCTAAGCGATAGAATCGATAGCATTAAACAGCTCTTTAATGATCGAAAATTTACTAGCTATTTTATGGACGCTATACAATCCTATATCTTCCATCAAGAGCTAGATATCGCTAAAGTACTCGTACTTTATACTGCCAATGAAGAAGAGATGAAAGCTAAGCAACTACAATGGCTCTATTACCATAAATATTGGCTTTTCTCTCTTGCTGGTGGGATTGACTGTGTGATCCACACAACGCAAAAAGCCCTTGAAAAGTGGAGCAAACAAGATCTCGCCCTAGCAAAAAGCTAGAATCCACTTTTGACAAACTAGATTCTAGCTTCCCCTGCCATACAAGGCATAGACAAGGCAATCTACACAAATACGCAAAAAGTAGATTCTAATCACATAAAAATACTAAATATTGTATTTGCTAAAGCTGACTCCATATATAATACAGTAGGACAGAAATCTAAGTAAGGTTGTAGTGGAGCACCTTTGCACGAAGCAAAGGCAGAGAATTACTTCGCGCCTACAGCTACCATTTTACGGCGTAGATAGGCAATTTTACTTTGAAGTGGAAGATTTTTAGGACAGGTATCGTGGCAAGCAATAAGGCTCATACAGCCAAACACGCCATCATCATTGCCCACTAGCTCATAGAAGTCTTCATTTGTGCGCTTGTCATGAGAATCGATCATAAAGCGTACAATTCTATTCATACCGGCTGCACCGATAAAATCCTCACGCATAAGTTTAGTCGCACAGCTTGCTATACAACACCCACACTCAATGCAACGATCCAGCTCGAAAACATCTTGCGCTTCTTGTGGGTCGATGGGCTTTTCAAGCTTGGAAATATCTGTTTCTTCATTACTATGCACCCAACTCTCCACGCGCTTAGTCATACCGGCAAACCACTCACCTGTATTCACACTCAAATCTTTGATGAGCTTAAAAGCGGGCAATGGCATAAGCGTGATTGTCTCCGGGAAGTCCTTGGTAAGTGTGCGACAAGCAAGCCTTGGACGACCATTGATCATCATTGAGCAGCTACCGCAAATCCCAGCACGGCAGACGAAGTCAAAGCTTAGGTCTGGGTCCTGATTCTCTCGGATAAGATTTAGCGCGATAAAAATCGTCATAGAATCTGTTTCTTGGATTTTGTATTCCGCGAAATGTGGCTTAGACACCGCACTATGTGGGTCAAACTTCAAGGCGCGGATGGTGAGTGTTCTTCCTTGTGCTTCCATTATTTGTCTCCTAGTCGTTGGTTTTTCTCTTTATACTTAGGCTGTAGGTCAAAGTCCATAAGAGCTTGCTGCAACTCGTAGCGATCGCCACCACGCGCTTGCACTTCCTGTGTGATTTTGTCAATCTCAGCTTGGCGTTTAGCAGAGAGTGGATTCTCGATGATCATACCTTTAGCCCCATATCCGCGGAATCCGGGTGCGATTTCCATAGACATAATATCTAGGTCTTCATAGGAGAGTGTGGGTAATGTTTGCATATCGCTCTCCCACGAAGTAAGCGTACGCTTGAGCCATTTCTCATCATCGCGTTTTGGATAGTCTTCGCGTGTATGTGCGCCCCTAGATTCTGTACGGTTAAGGGCTCCAAGAGCGACGCAAAGTGCTAGCTTAATCATCTTAGGCACGCGGTATGCATCTTCTAGCTCTGGGTTGTTATGGAGCTTTTTATTTTTGATGCCAATATTTTTGCTGCGTTTGTAGATTTCTTCCAAGCGAGCAACAGCATCTTGTAGCCCCTTGCCATCACGGAAAATCCCTACATCTTCTTCCATAATATCTTTCATTGCGTTTTTAAGCTCATAGACATTTTCGTGTCCGCTGTTATTGATGAGTGATTCTAAGTAGGCTTGCTCTTTGGCAACAAACTGCTCAATCACTGAAGTTTGTATATCCATTTTCGCTTGCTCACAATGCTGTGCAAAATAATCTCCAATAATCATACCACTGACAACCGCCTCGCTCACAGAGTTTCCACCTAAGCGGTTGAAGCCATGCATATCCCAGCACGCTGCTTCACCTGCGGCAAAAAGCCCTGCAAGCGCGGTGTGCCCTTGATAGTTTGTGCGGATGCCACCCATAGAGTAGTGCTGCATAGGTTTTACCGGCGCCCATTTTTCTGCTGGATCAATCCCTGCAAATACTTGACAGATCTCTTGCACATCACGCAGATTTCGCTCAATATGCTCGCGCCCAAGAATTGAAATATCAAGCCATAAATGCTCACCATAAGCAGACTTCACACCTTTACCTTCTCTAATCCTTTGAATCATACGGCGAGAGACAACATCGCGACTAGCAAGCTCCTTTTTCTCTGGCTCATAATCAGGCATAAAGCGATAGCCATCTACATCGCGCAAAATCCCACCATCTCCGCGGCAACCTTCAGTAAGTAGGATTCCACTAGGGAAGAGTGGAGTTGGGTGGAACTGCACTGCTTCCATATTGCCAAGCTTTGCCACACCTGTTTCCATTGCAATGGCAAGTCCAATACCCTCGCAAATTACAGCATTTGTGGTATTTTTATAAATTCTACCATAACCGCCTGTGGCAATAAGCGTACCTTTAGCAACATAGGCAGCAAGCTCACCTGTAATAAGATCGCGTACAACAGCTCCATAGCAAATGCCATCTTTGTGGATTAGCCGTAATGCTTCTTTGCGATCTTGTATATCTACGCCGTGTTTATATGCTTCATTTGCTACTGCATAGAGCATAGAGTGCCCTGTCGCATCAGCGGTGTAACAAGTGCGCCACTTTTTCGTCCCACCAAAGTCGCGAGAATGGATATAGCCGTGGCGAAAGTCTTCTTCTGTGATGGTAGTTTTTTGCGCGTTGATGACAGCGGTGCGATCACCCTTTTGGATTCTAGTCCAAGCTACACCCCAAGCAGCAAGCTCCCTAATCGCCTTAGGCGCAGTGGTAACAAACATTCTCGCTACCTTTTGATCACAGCCCCAATCGCTTCCTTTGACTGTGTCAGCGAAGTGTAAGTCTTCGTTATCACCATCACTCATTTTAGAGTTTCCAAGACTTGCCTGCATACCACCTTGTGCTGCTGCAGAGTGGCTACGCTTAACAGGCACAAGTGAAAGCACAATTGTGTTTAAACCCTTTTGTCGTGCTGCAATAGAGGCGCGAAGCCCTGCCAAACCACCGCCGATAATCAATGCATCTGAATATACTACTTTCATCTACTCTCCTTTTCCTTTTGTGGCTACATCAACTGCACGATAATGCCCTATCCCTTTGCTTGCATCAAGTCCTCGACCGATTTCGATATATGCAGCATAGGAGCAAAGTCCAAGCACGATACAAAACACTGATAATAACCACTTAACGCGACGAAGATTTTGTATGCCAAGCTTTTCAAACCAACCCCATTTGATACATAGTCGGTAGAGACCGATAGATCCGTGTAACTCCACAGCAAATAGCAAGAATATGTAAAGCAACCAATAATGCTGATGCACAAAGCGAAATGATGAAGCAAGTGGTCCAATGTGCTCTGGCTGTGCAAGATTAGTAAAAAGATGGGGCATAGCTAGGAAAAACATCGCAAAGCCCGTGGCAGCTTGTATCGCCCATAAACTTGTATCGCCGTGTTTCATTAGCTTTTTATGCGTTTTTAGTGCGATGAATTGACGATAATTGACCGGAAACTTGCGCAGTGCTAAAAATGCGTGCGCCACAAAAGCGACGATAACCACAGCAGCGACAATGGATACAAGCATTGGCTCGCCCTCATCACCGAAAATAAAGCTTCCTTCAAAAAATGTCGTTACCATAAACATCGCCTCTTTGCTGATCAAAATGCTTGATACAAACAGCAAATGCGCAAGCATAAATAACGCTAGGAAAAGCCCTGTCGCACTCTGCCAGAAGTCTAATCTAGCAGGCATTTTGCTCTTTTTTCTCTCCTTTGTTACACCTGTGTAACTTTCAATGATCTTGTCTTCTTGCATTGAATCTCCTTAGTGTGTTCTCCCTAGATTCTTAGGGTAGTGAGTAATTATAATCTATTTATAAGCAAAAGTAGCTAAAAGTGTGGTTTGTGACAATATACTTGCTAGATCGAGTGTAAAGCAACAGCTATATATCGGTAGCTTGTAGATACTCTGTGCTACTGCGCGGGCTTACTTCTTGGGCTATAACATCAGCAAAGCGCCCCATCTCCCACTCTGGGATTGCTGCGCGTCCTATCATCGCAGCATTATCGGTGCAAAATTCTAGCGGTGCTAAGTGTAAGCTAAGCTCAAAATGCATGCAAAGGCGTGCTATTTCTGCGCGCAAGACTGCGTTACTACTTGCTCCGCCTACGATGGCAAAATGGCGGATTTTTGGGTGTTTTTTATGCTTTAGGTATTTTTCTACTTGATTGGTGATATGGGCTATGGCTGCTTGCTGGAATGACGCACATACTAACGCCTTATCACTCTCACTTAAATGAGAATCTAGGCTGTGATCTTTTTGTGCGCGTAGGGATTCTATGAGTAATCTAGTGGCATTTTTGAGTCCAGAGAAACTAAAGCCGTGCCTATCCTTTAGCGGAAGTGGCAGAGAGTGAATCTTAGTAGTGGGCGAGAGCTTGGACGCGTAGGATTCTATGATAGGTCCGCCCGGATAGCCAAGGGAAAGCATTTTGGCTACTTTATCAAAGCTCTCACCAAAACTATCATCTAAACTCTGAGCAATAACACAAAATCTTTGTGCATTTTGCGCTTCAATAATTTGCGTATGTCCGCCAGATACAAGCAAAACACTCATAGGGAAAGTTACTTCGCACTGATTGATAAAAAGTGAGTAAAAATGCCCGATTAGATGATTAATAGAAATGAGCGGAATATGCAAGTGTAGAGCAAGTAGCTTTGCCATCATTAGTCCTTCAATGAGACTTACAGAAAGACCTGGCTCTGTGGTAATTGCCACTGCCTTAAGGCGTGTAAAATCACCCAAAAATTCTTGCGCCATAGCTAGAATCTGGGGCAAACCTTTGGTATGTAGCCTTGAGGCAATCTCTGGCACAACACCTCCATAAACGCTATGCGCACTATCTTGTGAAATTTTATGGTGAAACACTAATCTAGCACTTGCTATCTCTGTAAGGGCGATTGAGCTATCATCACAGCTGCTTTCTATGCTTAGTAGCATTAATGCTCCTTGAAATATCTCCAAAACACCGCATTATACAAAAATCAATCAGCATTAACATTTGCGCGCTAGAATCTAAATGCACCTCTGGTGTAATCCACAATTTCAAGGACACTTCTATGAAAAAAATCCTACTTGCTAGCTCTATTGTAGCCCTAGCTTTTTCGACTAGCTTTGCTGCTCCATATATGATTGACGCTTCGCATTCTGCGGTGAATTTTCAAGTTACCCATATGATGATTAGTGATGTCGATGGGGCATTTAATCGCTTTAGCGGAGAAATCGACTTTGATGAAAAGACCAAGAACCTAAAAGCCCTTAAAGGTGAAGTACTCATCTCATCAATTGATACCAAAAACGACTCTAGAGATAAGCACCTAAACGCTCCTGACTTCTTCGACTCTGCGAAATTTCCAAAAGCTACACTTGAGATGAAATCCCTTAAGGGCAAGAAGCTTGTTGCAGATGTTACGATTCGAGACATTACCAAGCAAATTGTGTTTGATGCAAGCATCAAAGGACCAGTAATAAACCCAATGAGCAAGGAAAACAAGCTTACGATCGCTATTAAGCTTGAGGGCAAGCTAAACCGCAAGGACTTTGGAATCGGTATGGATACAAAAGACGCGCTTGTAAGCGATGAGATTCTACTACGCATTCAGCTTGAAGCTCATAGCCAATAGCTCTTCTCCGCTAGAATCTAGTAGATTCTAGCGCTACTTACTCTGATTATAAATATTTTTAAATACAAGTGTCACTAGAGAAAGCAGGTAGCTAGAATGGCTTATAGAATGCGTGTGTAGCAAGAGCTAGCATTGCCACATCTCCCTTGCTATCGCCATAGGCGTAAATCTCCTCATAGCTACTTAAATCATAACGCGCTTTAATGCGCACTGCCTTTTGCTCTCCATAGCAGTTTGGTGTGGCAAACTCTCCACTTAGCACACTTTCGCACGCTTGCTCATCACAAACCCTAGAATCTAGCGCGAGCCTTGTGCCTATGCACTCCATACCAAGCCTAGCGCATAAGGGAGCAAGATATTCTTCAAAGCTAGCACTTACCATCACTACTATATCGCCTCGATCTTTATGCCACTGCAGGCGCGCTAGGGCAGCAGGCTTTAGGCGACTCTCTAGCTCTGAGCAAAATCGCTCGCACGCTTGCAAAAACTCCTTATAGCTCATATCGGCAAAGAAATAGCGCATTACTGCTTGCTTGGCTTTGGTATTGCTAATAAGCCCTATCGCATATCCAATGAGTATAAAGCATCGTGAAATAAGTCCCCAATATAGTCTTTTTTTGCCACGCACAAATGCGACAAATGCTAGTAGGCTATCACCCTTTGCCATTGTGCCATCAAAGTCAAAGAATGCAATATTCATCGGATAATCCTTGTATTATGTATGCTTGTGAAAGTGGCGATTGTAGCCAAATGCTAGCGTATTTGCAAAGTGTTCGTGTGCTAGTAGATTTAAGCACTATATGGAATAGATTTTGCTTACACAATACCTATACTAATGGCAAAGGATGGACAATGAGCAGCATTACTAGCACAAGTGGCGTGAATGACCCTAAGGCATTACAGGAGCTTTTCTTAGAGCGCACCAGTCTCCGCGCAAGCCAAGACTTAGAAAGCCGAACGCTAGCGAGTAAAACAGAGCCAAGCCAGAGTCCCAAAGAGCTAGAATCTAGCCGCAACACTATAGAGAAAGATTCTATGCTAGGCTTGCTTAGCGCACTAGCCCCCGCAAAATCTCTTAATAAAACGCAAGGTATAAAAGGGTTTGATGAAACAGATTCTAGTGGGAATAGCAACTATAAAGATCCTTATGCCTCTCTCCATAGAATCCAAGACACTTTCACGCCATCTAAAGAGCTAAGTGCTGCTATGAACGCCAAAACCTATGTGAAAAACGGATTTGCTGATGTCGATAGCTTTAAATCTATGGCAAAACAGCTACAAACAGATGGCGTGCTCAATCGCGATGTTGATGGCAGTAGATTTTCTAAGCGCGAAGGCTCCACACATTAGCTTCCAAGACTTTAATGCAATGATTAAAAACGACAACCTAAGCCGAGAAATGCGCTCACTCATCTCCCAGCTTATCCAAAAGCTCCATATGGTCAATTACATTAGCGGCGGTTTGATGAGCGCGTAGCGTGTGTTAGGAGCAAGCTATGCGACATATAGAAGGAAGTCCAGTGATACATTACCCCTGCTTATGGGAGTTTAGGATCATAGGGGAAGATAAGCAAGGTTTAGAGCGTATTGTAAGCGAGCTTATGACAAAACCCTATACTTTAGATGAGAAAAACCACTCAAGCAAGGGGAGATTTGTCTCTATGCATTTGAGCGTTGAGGTAGAGAGCGAAGAAGAGAGAAATGCACTATACCAAAGCCTAAGCACACACAAAGCCATTAAAATGGTTTTATAGATTCTATTAAGCAACATTTAATAAAAAATATTTTACATAACGGCGCGGATAACGCACAAGTAGGCTAGAGCTAGAATCTAAGTGTCTAGATTCTACTTGCATATATCACCAAAGGATACCAATGCAAACAACAATCACAAAGCTTTTATCACAAGTACTCTACCCAAATTTTGAAAAGGACATTGTAAGCTATGGGTTTGTCAAAGAAATCAAGCTTGATAATGGCATAGAAGTAGTAGTAGCGATCCCATCAAGCGACCCTAATGTCGCTAAGGCCCTTTATGATAGGATCGATAATGTCTTACAAAAGGCTAATATCCAAGCCACTATTACTATCAAAACCCCGGATCTCCCACCAGAATCTAAAGCCACTCCACAGGCGAGAAATCTTCTGCCCCAAGCGAAGCATTTTGTAATGGTAAGCTCAGGCAAGGGTGGCGTAGGCAAATCAAGCGTAGCGACAAATCTCGCCATAGCTCTAGCAATGGATGGCAAAAAAGTAGGGTTGCTTGATGCAGATATCTATGGACCAAATATCCCGCGTATGTTTGGCTTACACGGAGTTAAACCTAAGCTTGACCCAAGTGGGAAGAGACTTATCCCTTTGCAGGCATTTGGGGTAGATCTTATGAGCATGGGAATGCTTTTTGATGAGGGGGAGAGTCTTATATGGAGAGGTCCTATGCTTATGCGTGCTATTACGCAGATGTTTAGCGATGTGGTGTGGCAGGATCTTGATGTGCTTGTGCTTGATATGCCACCAGGCACAGGTGATGCGCAGCTATCAATAGCCCAAAGTGTGCCAGTAGGTGCTGGGGTGGCTGTTACAACTCCGCAGCTTGTAAGCCTTGATGATGGTGCGCGCGCACTAGATATGTTTAAAAAGCTCTCAATCCCAATTGCTGGCATTGTGGAAAATATGAGCAGTCATATTTGTGCAAACTGCGGCAGTGAGCAAGATATTTTTGGCAAAGATACTACACTTCCCCTAGCACAGAAATACCACACTACAATCCTTGCAAAAATCCCCTTGGATCCAGCAGTACGCGAGGGTGGAGATAGTGGCAAGCCTATTGTGTACTTCGCGCCAGATTCTAGTATCGCTAAAGCTTATAGAAAAGCCGCACACGATTTATGGGAGTTTTTGGAAAATAATCGCGCAGATAATACCTCTATCCAGCCACGCTAGTAGAATCTACTTTGCGCCTTTCTTATGGACTGCCACACTTGCTGTAACAGCTCACAAAAAGCTAGATTCTAGTTAGTATCTAACCTCTTATCATTGCAAGCTAACTTGTCGGCGTGGCAATCCATAGAATCTATTACACACTAGAATCTATAATGACAATCCCACTGCCTAGCCCCATCTCACTTATTAGCATAGTTTTTAAGTAGTATGTACTGATACTTAGAGCAGGTTCTTGCTTTAGGCTTACTGGAGAGAATTACGCAGAGTCTTTTAGTAATGTTTGCAAGCTCATTTATGTCCTTTGTGTTTGAATAGCGAAGCGGACATTGTAGTGGAAAATCTTTGCTAGCCCTAGAATCGCTTCTATGAAAAGCTGTTATACTTCCTTATGTCAAACAAGGATTATAATCAATGAGACTTTTTCTTAGTGCGCTAGAATCTAGCGCAAATATCCACGCCAGAGAAGTTGTGCGCGAGCTACTTGCTCTACTAGAATCTAGGCAAGGACCTAAAGCCGAGCTAGAGATTTTAGGGGTGTTTGACCCCAGCTTGCTTGCTGGGCTTCATCAAGGCGCAATCAAGCTAACTCCTAGCTATCACCCAAGGGATTTTTCGATTATGGGCTTTAGCGATGTGGCAGTGAAGCTACCATTTTTATGGCGAGCTCAAAGGGAGCTAGCTGCAATTGCACTAGAAGCTGATGTGATTACGCTTATGGATTCTTCTTCTTTCCACATTCGCTTAAGCAAGCGCATAAGAGCTATGCAGTCTCCAAACAAACGCGCAACAATTTACTACTATATTCTCCCTCAGCTTTGGGCGTGGAAAAGCTACCGAGCAAAAATTCTAGAGCGATACTGCGATAGGCTACTTGGGATCTTACCCTTTGAATCGGAGTATTATAGTAAGCAAGCAAGAGAGAGTGGGCAGCTTGTCTATGTAGGACACCCCTTGCTAGATGAGCTAGAATCTAGCCTGCTAGATTCTAGAGCAAATGTCAAAGCCGCCCCTACAACAAGCTTGCAACCACGCAAAACTTGCATAGTCTTTATGCCCGGCTCAAGGCGAGGGGAGATTAGGCGGATTTTCCCCACCTTTTATGCGGTTTCTAAACAACTTCCTAGTGCAAACAAGCTCCTTGTGATCCCAAGCACTTTCGCACAGGATTCTAGCGATATGGCACACTTGCAAGCTATTTATGAGACAAGCCCTTGCACAAAGGGGGCGTTGCAGGACTTTATCCTATGCTTTAATACCAAAGCCGCACTTATGCAAGCAGACTTTGCTTTCATCTGCTCTGGTACAGCGACTTTAGAGGCTGCGCTGCTTGGCGTACCTTTTGTGCTAGCGTATAAAAGCGCGTGGCTTGACTACTATATCGCGCGCTGCTTTGTGCATTTACGCTACATCGGACTAGCAAATATCTTTTACAACGCGCTATGTGGGGAGAAGCCCGGCTGTGGTACCTCCACAATCCACCAAGAACTAATCCAAGGAGCTATGAGTGTGGAAAATCTCCTACGCGCCTACCACCAAAGCCACGCGCAAGACTTCACTGAGAATGCCTACAAGCTACGCGCCTACCTTAAGTATGGTAGCGCGCGCAATGTAGCAGCACTACTTGCAAAGCATTTAGCCTAGAATTTCTACTTGCATAACAATCCGTATCCCAAGCCTTGCACACACTTGCGAAACTTTGGGGGATAGGTTTAGAGCTAGAGTGTCTTTTTTATTAAGATAGGAGTGGATCTTTAGTACGATAAAGGCATTGTGTTGTTCTTTTAGATTCTCTAAAGCCTTTTGTTTATGGCTTATGCGCTCGACAAAGCGATCACACTCTTTGCGGAACATCGCTGGAGCTATGGTTTTTGAGTGGATTTTATAAAACGCTTTTGGCTCATCTTTGGACTCATCGCTATACCTACTAGAATCTAGCTTACTAGATTCTAGTGCTGCTTGGTAGCGCGCTAGCTCGCTGCGCCACTCTCTGTAAGAGAGTGTAATGGACTCTGCGTTTTTGTGCTTATAAATACTTGGGCGAAGTCCCAAGCTATCATACACAGCAATGGGACAAAACTGCTCCATATACAACTCTAAGCCAATGACACAATATGAGCGTTTTTGCATAAATACATCTCCTTAAACCTTTGGGATAAGGATTGTACCAAAATCACTGCACGCTTTGAGAGAGATCCCCCTAAAAGGAGAGAGAAAAGGGGGATTATCAAGGAAGAATATGCAATAAACTAATCACAACAACTAAAGGAGACCCACCGCACTCCACCCTATTACGCCCTTAGCTTGTGAATAACTAGCGCACTGTGTGCGGGGGATGCCCGTGTGCGCCCATTTTGTGTGGATTCCCAGAGCCACCCAGGTAGGAAATCTCACCATTACTCGCAATGCTATATGCCTGCCCAAATCCCTTAACATAGCGCCCAGAGCCTGTAATAAGCTCAATCAAGTGGAAATCCTGCATAGCTTTAATGCTCTTAATCCCCCCGCCTCCACCACTTTGCTCTATAAAGCGTGCAAACACACTCTCAAACTCCTCACTCACCCTATCCACAAAGCGCGCACTCACGCGGTAGCGCAGTCTTTTGCGCAATATGACCGATTGTGCCTTACTTTCATCTTCTAAAAACATTAGCTCGATATTGCTTGAATTAGCGCGAATACTTGCATAATGCTCTGCTACTTCGCTGATATAGATGTAAAATCTTCCTTCACTATGGATAACAGGCGCGTAAGTCGCTAAGGCTTCCCCGCTAGGGCTAAGGCTCGCTAGCACGCCTGAGCCAAACCCCTTAGCAAACTCAGCGATCTCTTGCTTAATGCTTGTTAAATCGTGTGTTTGCTCCACGCTCATACATAGGGAGATGATGGCGTTTTTTATCGTATCTGGTGTGGCTTTTTGGGGGAACTCCACGCGCACACTCCCACCCACATAGGCTATATCTAGCCCTTCGAAATCTACAGACTCTAGCGCGACATTTTTAGGCTCACTTATGCCTCCAAACTTTTTCACTAAGCCAATAAGCTCCTTTGTATGATGAGCATTCATATGTGTGATAATACTTGTAAAATCCATTCACACTCCTTGATTGATTCATGATAGGTATTATAAATTGCTACAACTTAGACTTTTATTAAAAATAATAATAACTATTACAAATGAGACTAGAATCCCTATCATTCCCCCACCACCTACCAACCTCCAGCTAAAATCTCTCCGCCAAAACCCCCTAGAATCTAGCTTGAAGCACAAGAGCTACCCTAGATCCTTGACTCATTTTTTTTTTTTTTTGTAATCTGCGCATTTTTAGATTCTAGCTACAATGCAAGGATAAGCGATGAAGCAAATGATCAAATCTCTTTACGCACACACGCCAAATCGCCTTAAAACAAGACTACACAATCTCCTAAACAGCGATGGATTCTACACGAACAAGTCCCAAAATCTAATTGATAAAATCACACATTTAAGCACACCAATCACTGATAAAGAACTGCAAAAACGCGTGCTAAAAGACAATCTCTTGCTTGTAGAAATAGAGATCGCTAGCTTTTGTAACCGCACTTGCTGGTTTTGCCCCAACTCTAGTATCGATAGAAAAAGTGCGAGTGTAGAACTACCTGAAGAAGTGTTTGTAAAGCTTATTGATAATCTCGCCCAAATTGACTATGACAAAGACCTAAATTTCCATAGATTCAATGAGCCTTTAGCCGATATGGAGCTACTACTCAAGCGCGTGAGTCAAGCTAGGGCGAAGCTACCAAAGGCACGATTTACAATCTTCTCTAATGGTGATTATATAAACAAGCAGAAACTAGAAGAGCTTAGAAATGCTGGGGTTAATAGTATGCTTATATCCTACTACTATGGGAGAGAAAAGTCCTATGACAAAGAGTGTGTGATACTCCCAGCGATGGAGAAAATGCGCCAAAAGCTAGGGCTAGCATACAAAGTAGTAGAAGATAGTAGCCAACAATACTGCGTGCTCTTTGATTATAAAGATATGGAGATCTACTATCGCGTGTGGAATCCACAAACAAGTGGGCAGTCAAGGGGCGGGGCAATAGAGCTAATGAAGCGAACAAGAAAGGTGGATTCTGGTTGCTTTCAGGGGGCTATGAATTTCTATGTCGATTATAATGGCTTGGTGATGCCCTGCTGCCACACACGCAGTGATGTTGCAGAGCATAGAGACTTTATCGTGGGTGATTGCAACAAGCAGGATATGTTTGAAATATTCTTCAGCCCATCTTTTGCGCGTTTGCGAGCCGAGCTTTTGACAAGTAACCCTTGTAGTGCAGCTGTGCGACGAATTTGCAGGGATTGTAGTGATAGGAGAAGAGAGCAGTTCCTAGCTCTAGGGTAAATCTAGCTTGAAATGCTTTAGATTCTAGTGTGAGCCTATGGGGATAAGCATTTGTGGGTGTGTATTTAGTAGCAAGGAAAGTCGCTCTGCCTTGGTGGAGAAAAAGGCAAATGCTCTTGATCTAGCGATACACTGCTCAAATGGCAAGAAATGCAACACTGGCTCTTTTAGCTCTTGGAGATAGAATATAGGATTCTTGCTCATGGTTTTTGTAACTACGACCTTTTTCCCAAAGCTTCTACCAAGTGCTTCATAGTCTTTGATGATAGCATTTTGATGCCTGCCATCTGGCTCAAAGTCATAGGCGTGTATATCGATATTCATTTGGATCGCTATATCAAAAATCACGCTTGAGATATTTTCTCCTGCATTCATTTCTTCATTGATGATTACTAAGTTTTGCTTGCATTGATCTAGTGGAAATGCAGCGGTTTTTAGCACAGGAGTGGAGGTGCGGTAGAGTGCCTTGCGGTGAGACTTTTTGGCAAAAAGCTCTATGCCTACGATGATTAGCCCGATTTTTTTAGTGCAATCCACATCAAGCCGCTCAATGAAGCTGGTGTTAGCATAATCAAACTTGAGCATAATGCTAGAATCTTGCTTGCAAAGCTCTTTGATCTCATAGATTGTAGCGAAGTCAGCGGGATTTAGCACGATGATAAAGAGCTTAGTCGAGCGGATAAGGCTGTGGAGATAGATCGCTTGAGTAATGTCGCGCATAATCGCGCTAGAATCTTGGGCTAGCATATCCACATAGACATAAATATCACGCCCAAAGGGTGAGGGAAACTGCCCTATGTCGGATTTGATTTGCTTATAAATATTGCGCAGTGTTTTTGGATCACCTGCGACGAGCACAACATCTTGGGGCTGTATCACTAGTGAAAATGTGCTTAAAAGAAATTCATTATTGCGATAGATTCCAACGATTTTATAGTTTTTCTGCTGGATAGAACCGATATGCCGATAAGCAAACATGCTCCCAAATGGCACGCCAACTTCCATAATCTCGCCCTGCCCTAACCCAAAGCCACGAGGGATAATGGGGACATTGGGAAGCCTTGAGATAAACTGCCCTGCGATAATCTCTGCATCATCAAGAAATATAGCGTGATCATCGTGCTGCAAGCTCTCATCTCCTATGCTAGAGAGTGTAACAATACGCGCCTCCTTGCAGATTTTGCGCACGATCTTAAACACCGCCCCAGCTTGCTTGCTATCTTCCATAATCACAACCACATCACTAAGATCTAGACTTCTATGCTCATCAAACACTTGCGCAAGGTGGTATTGGGAAGTGGGATCAAAGTTATGGAAGCTAAAGGAGCTTGGAAACTTCTCTGGTATCATTGCAGAGTCTTTGACAATGACAATGTAGAGATTGTTGCTAAAGTATTTTTCTAGCACCGAGTTAAGAAACACCTTACCAACGACACCATCAAGCACAAGCACGACTTTTTTCACATACAATCCTTAATAAAGCTATCTTTGAGCGAACTAAACACTTTTAACTTTGGGGTGCTGGCATTATACCAAAAGCTTACACCTATCCTATGCACTAGCACTTTAAGCCTAAGCTTTAGCAAGTCTTACGATGACAAAGAGCTAGAATCTAGCCAAGATTCTAGCGTGGAATCCACTTGATGGAGTCTTGTGGCACTATTTGGCAAGTAAGTCTCGCACGATTTGGCGCGCTTTTTTGGCATTGCTATCTAGACTCAGCTCTTTTGCATAGCTATGGGCGCGGCTTTTATACGCCATAATTTGTGCAATCGATAAAGAGCGCACGGCGTGCGCTATAGAGCTAGCACTAAAATCGCTGGAAGTTATGCCCACTTCATAATGCGCGAAAAACTCCTTGATAGAATCTAGCGGTGTTGCTACCACACAAAGCCTGCTTTGGATATATTCAAAAAGCTTATTTGGCATAGCATTTTTGTTGTTAAAGCTTGTATCTTGTAGGCTAATTATGCCTATATCAAAGCCATTACAGCTAGGGATAATCTCTTCTAGACTCACTGGTGGGAGTATGTGGCAGTTTGGAATAGGATCTGCTTGAGTGATAAAGCGCGCTAAGAAATCACTGCGATTGCTTAGCACTTGGCAGTAAATCTCATAACCATCTCCTAGCTCTTTAGCAAGCTCTAGGAGATTAGTAGAGCCTCTCTCTTCACTAATTAGCCCGTGATAAATAAGCCGAATTGGCGCGCTAGTCTTACTTGGTGTGAGATTGTGATAGGGCGGGAGCGAGTAGTAAAGAATGCTTGCAATGCCAAAGTCTTGCAAATATCGAGCGGCGATGGGCGCGCTTACACACAGACAGCCATCAGCCTTTGGCAAATACTGCGCACATAAGTGGGCAAAAAGCTTTCCAAGCCCTTCTAGCCACTGCTTATCTTCATACTCTAGTGGGTAAAACTCGCGCAAATCCACTAGAATCTTACAAGCGTGCTTCTCTTTGTAATCACACGCAAAAGGTAGCAGCGCAATATCTTCAACAATGATTAAATCAAGCTTAGGGAGTGAGTCTAAAAGCGCAGGGATTTGCGCGCGCTCTTTAGTGTAAATAAGCGGAGCAAACTCACCGCTATCACACAGGGCTTTAATGCGCTCATTTTGCTTTTTGGTGCGCGTTTGGGCGTTAGATTCTGGAGCGGGGAAGCTAAAACATCGTGCGCCTGCTTCGGGGCTTGCTTCTCTAGCAATGACAAAGAGCCTAGCAATATCTCTCAGCGCAATGATCATTCTATGTGGGCGGGGTCGCTTGGTTGTATCAAAGTCTGCTAGCATAGCAATATGTGGGCGCAAGAAACCTCCTAGCCTAGAAGCAGTGCGCCCACCACACCAGCAAGCAGCAAAGGAATATTAAAGGCTAAAAATGTCGGCACACAAGTATCCCAAATATGATCGTGCCTGCCATCGGCATTAAGCCCGGAAGTGGGACCTATGGTGCTATCAGATGCAGGCGAGCCAGCATCGCCTATGGCAGCTGCAATGCCTATGAGCAAAATTGTCGCCTCTACACTAAAGCCTAGCTGTGCGCATAAGGGGCAGTAGAAAATAGCGATAATTGGTATCGTGCCAAAGGAAGAGCCTATGCCCATAGTGATAAAAAGCCCTAGCAAAATCATTAGCACTGCCCCTCCAAGCTTGCCACCTACAAACATAGAGCCTGCTTCTACAAGTTGAGTGATGGCTTGGCTAGATTCTAGCACGCTAGCAAAGCCAGCGGCTAGCAACATAACAAAGGCGATAAAGCCCATAAGCTTAAGCCCACTATCCACAAGCGAGTCCATAGCCCTCCACTTAATCCCACCACCTAAGATCATCATCACAATCCCGCTAAATGCACCAAGAGGCATAGAATTGGTGCTAAGCTGCACGATAAATGCGACAACAGCCCCCACAATCACACTTATATCCGCAAGCCCTAAGCGCATATTTTCCACGCGCTCTTGCTGCACTACAATCACTTGCTCGCGGTAGATTCTAGGACGGCGATAGAATCCAAATACTGCAACAAGCAGCCCAAACAACATAGCAAGCCCACCAATCCACAGCACCGAAGCAGTATCGCTAAGACTAATGGCAAAGCCGTATTTGTTCATCTCCTCAATAATTGTTTGGTGGAAGAATAGCCCATAGCCCAAAGGAAGCGCGATATAAGGGGACTTCAAGCCAAAGGTGAGCGCGCATGCAAGGGCGCGGCGATCGATTTTTAGGAGATTAAACACACCAAGGAGTGGAGGGATTAGAATGGGGATAAAGGCAATATGCACAGGGATAAGGTTTTGCGAAAGGCAAGAGATAGCTGCGATAGCAAGGCAAATAAGCACACTGCTTTTTATTGTGCCTTTTTGAAATATCTGCGTAAGCTTGTAAATGCTTAGCGTGATAATGTTGCTTTGAGTAATGGCAACTGCAAGAAAGCCTAGCAGAATATAGCTAAGCGCGATCTCTAGCTTAGAACCCATACCATTGACAAAGATTTGTATCGTCTGCTGCACTGCACTGCCACTTAGCACACCAGCAAGCAAGGCAGAGGCAAAAAGTGCTATGAGCACATTACACCGAAGCAGACACAGCACGCACATAGCAATCACACTAAGCAAAGCGGGATTAGTCGCTAAGGTAGCAAAATCACTCAACTAAATTCCTTCAACTCTCTCATAAAGCACACTTAGATTCTAGGCTAATCACAAAATCTCTGTAAAATCTCCGCGTAGGATTCGATCCTACGATCACGCAAAAAGGGCCATATACGCCGCACATCTTGCGTGCGATTTAGGTCAATCTCACACACCAAGCTAGCTTGCTCGCTCTGTGCTTGTGCTAGGATCTCTCCTTGCGCCCCACTAATAAAACTATGCCCAAAAAACTCTATCCCCTCCCCTACTCCACTAGAATCTAGCTCAAAACCCACGCGATTAATAGCTATAAGCGGGAGTGCGTTTGCCACGCTATGAGCACGCTGGATTATCTGCCACGCTTGTAGCTGGCGTGATTTTTCTTCATCGCTATCGCTTGGAGTAAATCCTATGGCAGTGGGATATATAAGCAAATCCGCGCCCTTTAGTGCCATAATCCTAGCTGCTTCAGGATACCACTGATCCCAGCACACAAGCACACCAAGCTTACCCACGCTTGTTTGTATTGGAGTAAAGCCCAAATCCCCCGGAGTAAAGTAAAACTTCTCATAAAAACTTGGATCATCAGGGATGTGCATTTTGCGGTATTTCCCAGCGATGCTACCATCACGCTCAAAGACCACGGCAGTGTTATGGTATAAGCCTTTGGCACGCTTTTCAAAAAGCGAAGTTACAAGCACGACACCTGCTTGCTTTGCTAGATCACTAAAAAGCGCAATATCTGCCTCAAAGCTCTCAGCCAAATCAAAGAGATCCACACTCTCATATTGGCAGAAGTACGCACTTTGGTGTAGCTCTTGCAAGGCGATTAGCTCTACGCTCCCAGCAAGCCTTAGCACTTCTTGGCGTATGTAGGCAATCGTCTCTTCTCTGCTACCATAGAATCTATGCTGTAAGGCAGCGACTTTTATGCTATCTTTTGTATCTCTCATATCTTGTGCCATAGCCCTGCCTTACTCATCATATTCATAATCTGGGTCTTCATAGTCATCGCTATCATACTGCGAGTAGGTATCTTCCCACTCTTGCTCCTCTTCTTCCCACTCATCTTCATTGATAGTATCTGTACTCTCATCTTCTAAGTCATCATAGCTTGCGCGCACAAGCTCTCTAGTAGAATCTAGCATACTTACTCCTTTATAATATCTCTTACCACTTCGCTTGCGATTTGCAGACCAAAGCTTGCTGTTACCGCGCTAAAGCTTCCTAAGCCTTTACACTTAGGTGGCTCTGGGCTGAAGATGGCTTTAAAATCGCTTCTTACCCCAGCTTTTTTCAGTCCATCGCGTAGTTTCCTTGCGAATCTATCACCATAGCTTTTCCAAATACTATCGACCTTGATATGTGTTGGATTAAGCTTTTTAGCAGAGCCTGTGGAGCAAACAAATCTCCCATAGGGCATAAAAGCGCAAACCTTAGCTAGCAGAATCTTTGCTTCAATATCATCAATGGCATCAACCACATAATCATAGCTACAAAACTGATCCTGCGCGCTAGGATTGCTTGTGGCGATAAACTCTTCTAGCCACTGCTCATCGACCTTAGCTTCTATGCCCACAATACCCGGATATATTCTCTCTAGCACCTTAACTTTAACTTCGCCAGTAGATTCTGCGCCGATTTGGCGGTTTTGGTTAGTTATATCAAAGCAGTCTTTATCCACGATGGTAATACTAGTAACCCCACAGCGATAAAGCCCATCAAGTACAAATCCCCCGACCCCACCAGCTCCAAAAATCAGCACACGCTTATGCTGCAAGCGCGCAAAACTATCGCCAAAAAGTAGGCGCGATCTTGTAAAACGATCTTTGATGTCTTCTTGTGATAACTCTTGTAGATTTGCTTGTGTGATACCCTGCATATCAATCCTTGCAATTGTATGAAAGCACGATTATAACACGAAATGCTGGTATTTGTGCGTGCTTGATTAATAGTATTTACTTTAGATTATTACAATCCTGGTTCATTTTGATCATTTATCTAGGAGTTTTTATGAACACAAAGGATCTAAAAGTTTTAAGCATAAGCGCATTGCTAGCAGCCTGCCTTGCTACTTTGTATGCACAGGAGGGCAAGAGCGGGGTGTTTATCGGCGTAGAAGGAGGCTATGGGATAAACTTCGAGCGTATAGATCCTATCACCCTAAATGCTGAACAGCAACAAGACCCTACTACCACTACTACTACTCGATATCCCTATGCAGTCCTAGGGATTAAAGCTGGGTATGGACACTACTTCTCCCAAAAGCTTGGTCTAAGAGGCTATGCGATCTACCACTATGGCGTCAATGGATATTGGACCAATGAAATAAGCTCTCAGCAGGGGGGGGGGACAGATGCTACAAGCACTAGGAACAACACCACATACAATAGCCATCAAGTCAGTGCTAATGTCGAAGCAGTGTGGGACTTTTTACAACTTAGTCAGACAAGCCTTGGGGTCTATGCTGGGCTAGGTATAGGCTATGGCTCGCTTGCAGAGAGTCAAGAGAATATAGACACTGGGTCAACTACTACCACAGAGACTAATGCAGGATCTGGACTTATCCTACCAATAAATATCGGGCTTGAAGTAGGCATAGGGGAGCACCACAGAGCTGAGCTAAACTTCCGTATCCCAACCATTGCTGCAAGCTTTAAGGATAATCTCCAATTAAGGGAGCATAAAAATCGCAATCTCATCATAAGCGTAGGCTATACCTACATATTCTAAGCCACTTCAAAAGCCCTAGATTAGATTCTAGTATAAAATATAGGTTGCGCTTGGGGGCGAGCCTTGCAATGATAGTGGGCTAGATTCTAGCTTACTCTGTCATCACAAGCTGACAGGCAGGCGAAGCAATCCACACAGATATGCAAAGGGCTGCTCTAGAGATCTGCTTCTACCTAAAATGAATAATCTTCTTTATCACAATAAGCTTCCATAGAGCAAGAAAGTAAAGTCTTGTGTGATTATTGTATTGCTAGCGGTGTGTAGGGCGATGTCCAATAGGGCTTGTTGTGTTTGTGGTTTTTGTTGTGCGTGGATAAATTTATTATGCCGCTTGTATTGAGGCTTTGCTTTTTTGTCGCTTTGTCTAGGATTTGCTGGGTTTTGCAGGATTTGACTTCGTGAGCATAGAGAGTGTAGAGCGGCTTGTTATGCACAATTTGGACAAGCATCAACATCGCATAAATCCCTAGTATATCACCACCCTATCTGCTCCTAGAATCCACTTGCGAGCGCGTATCCCACCAAAGTGTGGGGCTAATATCATAGAGTGGCTGCACCTTAGGCATAGCAATATTACTCCAAATAGCTAGGCGAAAGCTTGGTAAGAAGTAGTGTGGGACGACTATATCCATATCAAGTAGCACGCGATCGAGCGTGCGTGTAGCAAGGACTAGCTCATCTCTACTGCGTGCATTGATAAGTCTATCTATCAAACAATCTACAAGCGCAGATTTCACGCCACTATAATTTCTGCTCCCCTGTGTGTGCGCACTAGAGCTACCGAAGAAATATCGCTGCTCATTGCCCGGGGAGAGACTTTGAGGGATGATGCCTACAATCATATCGTAGTCAAAGTCTTTCACGCGGTTAGCGTATTGACTAGAATCTAGCTTTTGTATCTCCATAGTGATGCCAAGTAGCTTAAGATTTCTTGCATAGCGGATGGCTAGTCGCTCGAAGGCTGGGTTATCAAGCAGTAGGCTAAAGCGCAGTGGCACGCCATTTTTGTAGGCTTGATTATTTTGCACCACATAGCCAGCTTGGAGCAGCAAATCACGCGCAAGTTTCAGATTCTCCCGCTCTGCTTGCAAGCTTGGCGCACTTGGAACAATGTAAGGCTTACGCAGGCGATCCATAGAGCTAGAATCCACCTTACACGCACGCAAAAGTCCTTCCTGCGCTTTGCTTAGAGTCGGCGTGGAGGCAAAAACGGAATGGTTAAAAAAGCTTGTCGTACGCTGATATTGAGAGAAGAATAGATTTTCATTACTCCACTCAAAATTAAAGGCGAGTAGCAGTGCTCTGCGCACAAGCGGGTTTGTAAAAGGCTCTTTTCTTAGATTCATAAAAAAACCTTGCATACCACTAGGCAAGCTATGAGGGATTTCAAGCTTACTAAAAGCTGAGTCTATGCTCTGCTTATATGCCTTTGCCCACACTTTTGCTGTACTCTCAAGACGATAGTCGTATTTATGTCGCAAAAACGCCTGCATCGCCGCAGTATCATCGCGGTAATACTCATAGCGCACGATGTCAAAGTTAAACTGCCCCTTGCGACTAGGGAGATCTCGCGCCCAATAGTTTTCATCACGCCTATATTCTACAAGCTTGCCCACTTCATAGCGCGCCAGTATATAAGCCCCAGAACCTAGCGGAATCTGTAAGGGACTTTTACCATAGGAGTTTTGCCCATCTTGCATATAATAATGCCTAGGCAAAATGCTAAGCTGCCCTAGGATTAGTGGTAGCTCTCTATTGTTCCTAGTCGCAAAATTAAAGCGGATCTTCCTAGAATCTAGTATGTCATAGCCTGTAATATCTGCGTAATACTGCTTATAGAGTGGGTTTTGTAGCATCATATCAAAGCTAAAGCCCACATCTTGCGCACTAATAGCCACACCATCGCTAAAGCGCGCTCTAGAATCTATGGTGAAAGTTACACTATCATAGCTTGGTGAAACTACCACATCGCTTGCTACAAGCGCGTATTGCGCATAAGGCTCATCCATACTCTGTGCCATTAGCGTATCATAGATGAGCTCTAATCCCGCGACACTCTGTCCTTGCAGGACAAAAGGATTAAGTGAATCAAAGCTCCCTAGTGCGTGTGCTTTAAGTATGCCACCCTTTAAGGCATTTGCATTAGCATAGTCAAATGCCTTAAAGCTGTTCGTATCACTGTATTTAGCCTGCCCATCAAGAGAGATAAAAGGCGCACCATAAGCCAAGCCCACCAAGCTTAGCACCCATAGCACAAAACCCAAGAATCTCACACAAGCCCTACAAGCTCTTTGGCTCTTTGGTAAGTGGCTTTAGCAATGGGGCACACACGCTCTAAGCTTGTATCTAAGATATTTTGCAAATATGCCTTATCGCTAATAAGCTGCTCATAACGCTTTTGGATTGGCTCTAGTGTGGCTACTAGCATATCTGCTAACTCAAGCTTTAGCGCACCATAGCCTTTGCCAGAAAAATGCTCCTCTATCTGCTCTTTGCTCTGCTGACTTAGAGCTTGATAAATACTTAGAAGATTATAAATCCCTGCGCGCTGTGTATCAAAGGCAATGATCCCACTAGAGTCTGTTACTGCCTTTTTACATTTGCGCACAATGGCTTCTTTACTATCGAGCAAAAATATCGCATGATTTTCGCCTTTAGTGGATTTGCTCATTTTAGATTCTGGGTCATCAAGCCCCATCACGCGCGCGCCAATTTGCGGAATAATTGGGCTAGGGATTGTAAAGCACTCGCCAAAGTCGCGATTAAAGCGCGTGGCGACATCACGCGTAAGTTCTAAATGCTGCTTTTGATCCTCCCCTACTGGCACACCATCGACTTGATAGAGCAAAATATCTGCTGCCATAAGAGCTGGGTAGTTGAAAAGTCCCACATTGATATTTTTTGGATTCTTGCTGGACTTATCTTTAAACTGCGTCATACGACTCATATCGCCCATAGGGATATTGCAGTCTAAAATCCACGCAAGTGCTGCGTGCTCATCGATCTCACTTTGGATAAAAAGGCTAGATCTCTCACTATCAATCCCGCACGCTAGAAGCATTGCCACAAGCTCATAGGTTTTTGCCCTTAACTCCTTGGGGTCTTGCTTTGTGGTAATAGCGTGGGAATTCACCACGCAAAAAATATTTTCATACTGCTCTTGGGAATCCACCCATTGCTTAATCGCACCTAGATAATTACCCAAATGGATTGAACCTGTGGGCTGGATACCAGAAAAAACGCGCCGCTTATTTGCCATAAGAATCCTTTATATCTCTATGTTTTATATAGTGTTAAAGGTGCGAATTATAATCAAACTCCTTTAAAGCTGCCATTAACAAATATATTTTATAATCCTAGAATCTTGCATAAAAGGATCTTTATGAAATTTTCTGCTTCTTTGAAACTTGGTGCGCTTGCTAGCCTTGTGCTTATATCAATACTTGGGATCAATGGCTGTAAAAAGGGTTTAGGCGATAACAAAGAAATCAACGCTTCACTAGAGGGCGCGCCTGCTTGGGTGATAGAATCTAACAATGACTTGCTTAGTGCTACAGGAAGCGCGAAGGTCAAAAATAACAACCTAAACTTCGCCACTACACAAGCAGGAGCGGCAGCACGCGTGGAGCTTGCTACACAGATTTCTACAAGAATTGAGAGCAAATACAAAGAGCTTGCCACAAGCGATGAAAATAGTGTCAATCAAGAAGCTGTGCAAGCTATCCGCAATAGTGTCGATCAAGTGCTAGCAGGCTCAAAGATCACTAATAAGTGGGTAAGCAAAGATGGCACACTATGGGTGCTTGTTAAAATCCAAAAGCTCAACACCGATTTGCTAAAAAGCAATCTGCTAAACTCCAAATCTCTTGACAAAGCTGCCGCTGCTGCGCTCTCTCAAGCTGTCGATGATATTATTGATGGTCCTACAAGAGGATAGCTCACTTTAAATGCGCTATGCTTCATATCATCTTAATAGAGCCTAGAATCCCTCAAAACACAGGGAATATCGGTAGGCTCTGTGTCGCCACAAATGCTACACTTCATCTCATCCACCCTTTTGGATTCTGCCTTAGCGAGAAGTCTCTCAAGCGTGCTGGACTAGATTATTGGCAGTATTTGCAAAAATGTGAGTGGGATAGCTTGGAGCATTTTTGGGCGCAATATCCGCTAGACTCTAGGCACTTTTTCCTAACGACTAAAGCAAATAAGCCTTACTACCAAGCGCATTTCGACCAAGAGTGCTTTCTCTACTTTGGGCGCGAAGATGCGGGTATTAGCGAAAGTATCTTAAATGCAAACAACAAGCAGTGCCTAACAATCCCTATGGCAAGCCACGCGCGTAGCCTTAATCTCTCTACAAGTGTTGGGGTCGTCGCTTATGAAGTACTACGCCAACTTTCTTGCAAAGCCTAGAATCCATCAAGCTAGATTCTAGTGTAAGCCTATAAAGAATAGAGCCCCCTAGAATCCAGACTTTGTAAAGCTAGATTCTAGTATAAAGAAGCCTTGCCACAAATATCCATAGTCGCAATAGAATCCGTAGCCCCACATCCACACTAGAATCTACTTTGGCTTATTTTTCTGCTCTTCTAGCTCTTTAGCCAAGAACTTTGCTGTGTAGCTACGAGATTTTGGCGCGGCTTTTACAAAGCTTGCTACATCGCCTGCTAAGATGACCTCGCCCCCCTTATCGCCACCTTCTGGTCCCATATCAATGATATAATCCGCGTTTTTTATAAGATCCAAATTATGCTCAACAACAATCACACTATTGCCCAGCTCTACAAGATGGTGTAGCACTTTTGTTAGTCTATCCACATCGCCAAAGTGTAGTCCTGTGGTAGGCTCATCTAGCACATAAAGCGTGCGCCCTGTATCTTTGCGACTTAGCTCTTTAGCAAGTTTGATTCTCTGTGCTTCCCCCCCACTTAGTGTCGTGGCATTCTGCCCTAGAGTGATATAGCCCAACCCCACATCTTGCAAGGTTTGTAACTTTTGATGGATTCTAGGAAGCTTAGCGAAAAACTCACACGCGCTATCAACGCTCATTGCTAGTACATCGGCTATGGACTTGCCTTTGTATTTGACTTGCAGGGTTTGAGCATTGTATTTGCTACCTTGGCACAGATCGCATTTGACCATCACATCTGGCAAAAAGTGCATTTCTATGGTGATCTCGCCTTCTCCTTGGCATTTTTCACACCGTCCTCCTCGCACATTAAAGCTAAAGCGCGACACCCCAAATCCTAGAATCTTTGCCTCTTTTGTCTGCGCAAATACCGCGCGGATCTCATCCATCGTGCCTGTGTAGGTAGCTGGATTACTCCTTGGAGTGCGACCTATAGGGCTTTGATCAAGGTAGATGACTTTATCTAAATGCTCTAGCCCTATAATCTCCACACCATCGCATTTTTTAATCTTGCGCGCATTATTCAAAATCTCTTGAGCTACGGGAAGCAGGGTTTGTAGGATTAAAGAGCTTTTCCCACTGCCACTCACGCCTGTTACACAAACGAAGTTTTGCAAGGGGATTTTGGTGCTAAGGTTTTTGATGTTGTTGATAGAGACATTGTTGATAGAGAGCCACTGCTCTTTTTTACGATTAGTTTGGTAGGAGATGTCGCGCTTGCGATTGATAAAATCTGCTGTAAGCGTGTTAGCTTTAAGCATACCTGCAAGATTTCCACTATAAATCACTTCCCCGCCTAAAGCCCCAGCACCCGGACCGATATCGACAATAAAATCCGCGTGTAAAATTGTCTCTCTATCATGCTCTACGACAATGACAGAATTACCCTTTTCTTGTAGGTTGCGCAGGGTTTTAATGAGCTTTAGTGTGTCGCGCTCGTGCAGTCCTATACTTGGCTCATCTAGCACATAGAGCACGCCTGTAAGCCCGCTTCCTATTTGACTGGCTATGCGTATGCGCTGGCTCTCCCCTCCACTAATGGTGCGCGCATCTCTGCGCAAAGTAAGATAGCCTAACCCCACATCCACAAGGAAAAATAATCGCTCCACGATCTCACGCAAAATCGGCGCAGCAATAAAGCTTTGTTGCTTACTAAAGTAGGCGAAGTTGCTTGCATTAGAAAAAAACTCATATGCTTCTTCAATGGGCATTGTGATCACATCGCCTATACCTTTACCTGCGACTTTTACGCTTAGAGACTCGAGCTTTAAGCGGTTTGCCCCGCAAGTATCGCAGGACTTTTCGCTCATATAGTCGTGTAAATCGCGCTCATCTTTAAACATATCATACGCGATTTGTAAAATCCCTTTCCACGGACGCTTCATCGCACTATTGCGCCAAATGATCTCCACTTCTTCGCTTCCGCCATAAAGCAAGGTGTTTTGCTTAGTTTTATCTAACTCATCAAAGCTCTTTGCACTATCAATACCATAGTGCGCACAAAAAGCCTTAAATAGCTCGGCATAATAATTGCGATTAAAGCCAAAGATGACTTTTATACCACCATCATTGAGTGGTAAAGAAGTGTTTAAAATCTTTTTTAAATCAATGCTGTATTTGCTCCCTAGCCCAGAGCAACTCTCACAAGCACCCTTAGGGGAGTTAAAGGAAAAGCTTAGTGGCTCAAGGGGCTCAAAGCTCACCTTGCAATCAAAGCAAGCAAAATGCTCGGAATAGTGGATTAAGTGGTGTTTCTCATCAAGGGTGTATTCTATCTCTACCTCACCAAAAGATTCTTGCAGGGCTCTCTCCACTGCTTGGGCTATGCGCGTGGAGTTTTCTTGAGTATTTTGCACTCTATCAATGATGATCTTTATACTATGCTTCTTAGTCTTTACAAGCTCGATCTCTTCATCAAGCCGCACCATCACACCATCAATATATGCGCGCACAAAGCCCTTCTGCCGCAACTCTTGGATTTTATCAGCAAAGCTACCTTTTTTCTCTCGCACAATGGGGGCGAGAATGAGTATTTTCGCTTCATTTGGCAAAGCTAACACTTGATTAATAATATCACTAGAAGTCATAGAAGAAATAGGCTTATCACACAAATGACAATGTTGCGTGCCTACGCGCGCATATAGCAAGCGAAGATAGTCATAAATCTCTGTGATTGTGCCAACAGTGGAGCGAGGGTTTTTGCTTGTAGTTTTTTGATCAATGGCTATGGCTGGAGTAAGTCCGTTGATTTTATCGACATTGGGTTTGCCTACTTTGTCTAAGAACTGCCTAGCATAGCTTGAGAGCGACTCTATATATCGCCTTTGCCCTTCAGCATAGAGTGTGTCAAAAGCAAGGGTGCTTTTCCCACTGCCGCTAAGTCCCGTAAATACTACAAGCTTGTTTTTGGGGATTTTTAGGTGGATATTCTTGAGATTATGCTCCCTTGCGCCGATGATTTCTATGTATTCTTGCATAGTGCTTCTCTAAAAGTAGATTTCAGGCTATTCGATAATCTTTGGCACGATGAAAAATCCATCTTGTGCTTTAGGGGCGTTTTCTAGCACACTCTGAGCGATAGTAGAATCTTTAGGCACATCATCACGCAAAGGAGTCTTAGCAGTATTGCTTAAGACTATGTCGTTGGTATTAACACTAGAGAGATTATCAATAAAGCTTAAAATTTCATTAAGATTACTCGCCACTTCTTTGGCTTCCTCACTACTTAATTCAATCATCGCAAGTCGCTGCAACTTCTCTAAAAGCAGCTCATCAATCACCATCACACACTCCTTACATAAACTTTAGCTAAGATAGGCTAGAATCCAAAGGCGCAATTATAGCAGAGTCTAGGCAAATCTCTGCGATACGCTAGAATCTAAGTGCAAGTGGATTCTAGGGTTGTAGAAAACACTCACGCAAAGCCTTATCAATACCCTTGCTTCAAATCTTTAAGGAGTATCAATGCCAAACCTTAGCCTATATGCTAGCAGCTATCTTGGAGCACAGTGGGAGTGGGTACTACTTGTGCTGTGTGTGGCATTTTTTCTCTCTGGGTTTGTGGATTCTATCGCTGGAGGAGGGGGCTTCATCTCCACGCCTAGCTTGCTTCTAGCAGGGATTCCACCACATCTAGCACTTGGGACAAATAAATTCATCGTAGTCTTTGGCACAGCGATTGCGAGCTTCAACTTCATCACCCACAAGAAAGTCTTATGGCGTATCGTGCTAGTTGGCATTGTCTTTTCCACCATTGGCGCATATATCGGATCAAAGGCAGTGATCCTTACAAGCCAAAGCGCGCTAAAAGACATCATCCTACTCCTACTCCCCATAGCCGCGCTCCTAGCACTCGCGCCAAAGAGATTTCGCCAAGGTAGAATCCACTTTAGTCCAAAAGACATATTTCTCATCACACCGCTTTTATCGCTTAGCATAGGCTTTTATGATGGCTACTTTGGTCCGGGGACGGGGAGCTTTCTTATAATGGGGTTTTATATGGCTTTACATATGGATCTGCTCTATGCAAGTGGCTGCGCGAAGCTTATTAACCTAGGCTCTGGGCTGGGCAGTTTGCTTGCTTTCATCCTAAGTGGAAGCGTGCTGTATCTGCTAGCACTTCCACTAATAGTATGCAATATGCTTGGAGGCTATCTAGGATCAAAGCTCGCATTGCAAAAAGGAGCAAAAATCGTGCGCATTATGGTGGTCGCAGTCTTTATGATAATGTTTATCTCACTCTTTGTGCAATATAAATTCTAGTATGCTACAATACGCGCACACATAACATAAAGTATATATTCACTTAAGGACTACTATGGTGGCGCATACAACTTCTAAACCTTGGGACAAGCGCTCTTGGCGCACTCTCCCCATTAAGCAGACTCCCACCTACCGCGACACCGCTATGCTAGAATCCACTGAAGCCGAGCTTGCCTCCTACCCTCCACTAGTATTCGCCGGAGAAGCAAGAATGCTTAAAGCTCGCTTTGCGCAAGCCCAGCAAGGCAAAGCATTTTTGCTACAAGGAGGTGATTGCGCGGAGAGCTTCTCGCAGTTTAGTGGCTCTGGGATACGAGATTTATTTAAGCTTATTATCCAGATGGGTGCGATTCTAACCTTTGCTGGAAGCTGTCCTATCATCAAGGTCGGTCGTATGGCAGGGCAGTTTGCTAAGCCTAGAAGCGCAGAGACTGAAGAAGTTGGTGGCGTGACTCTGCCAAGCTATCGAGGCGATATTATCAATGCCCTAGCCTTCAATGATGATGCTAGAGAGCCTAGTCCAAAAAGAATGCTTCAAGCCTACCACCAAAGCTCTGCTACACTCAATCTCCTGCGCGCATTTGCTAGCGGAGGGCTAGCAGACTTAAATGAAGTGCATCGCTGGAATCTAGATTTTGTCAAGTCCAATCCCCTAGGGCAAAAATATGAGAAGCTAGCAGAGTCCATAACCCAAGCATTAGGCTTTATGAGTGCTTGCGGGATAGATTCTAGCAACACCCCCACGCTAAAAACCACAGAGTTCTACACAAGCCACGAAGCCCTGCTACTAAACTATGAAGAGCAGCTTGTGCGCCAAGATAGCCTAAGTGGCAAATGGTATGACTGTAGCGCACATATGCTATGGATAGGCGAGCGCACGCGCGATCTTGATGGGGCGCATTTGGAGTTTTTGCGCGGTGTGGAGAACCCAGTAGGCGTGAAGATCGGACCTAGTGCGACAAAAGATGAGATTCTAGGGATCTGCGATATTCTAAACCCACACAATGAGCCGGGCAGGCTTAATCTCATCGTGCGTATGGGGGCAGATTTGATAGAAAAAAACTTCCCCAAACTTTTAGAGAGTGTGCATAAAGAAGGGCGTGCGATTTTGTGGAGCTGCGACCCAATGCATGGAAACACAATCAAAGCCAGCAATGGCTACAAAACACGCGCATTTGATAAGATCTTAAGCGAGGTTAAAAGTTTTTTTACAATCCATAAAGCCTGCGGTAGTATCGCAGGTGGAATCCATCTAGAAATGACAGGTGCTGATGTTACAGAGTGTGTAGGTGGCTCACAAGCCATCACAGAGGCAAATCTCGCTAGCTGCTACTCCACACAGTGTGACCCAAGGCTTAATGCCACGCAGTCAATCGAGCTTGCATTTTTGGTCGCTGAGATCCTAAAAGAGCGCAATATCGATAGTGGCTCATTTATTGCTTAAAGCGTTGTTCAAATGGACGATTTAGAAAATCTATATCCTAGAATCTTGGAGATACAATGACTCTGCGATGCATTACTATCACATCAATTCTGCTAGGTTCTAGTGCTCTTAGTGCGCTAGAATTTGGGCAAATGGGCAATGTCTCCGCTGGGATTGGTGGGGCTGGGGTCGCGCTCAGAAACTCTCAATGGGCTCTCTACTACAACCCAGCTCTCCTTGCGATGAGCAAAAGATCCGGCTTTGCTTATAGCTTTGGTATAGGATATAAAGAAACTAATCTCTCTCGCGCTGCTTCCATCGATATAGACAATCTCACAGATATGCCCAATCAACTAGCAAAGCTTTTTAGTAGTGGTAGTAGTAGTAGTGCTTTTCAAAGTATAGTACAAAGTGCTGGTGGGGTAGATGAGCTCAAAAAAAAGCCCCCCGCAGAAATTAAAGATGCTCTGCTATCTTCTCTTGGCAACGATCCTTTGAGTGCCGCACTGCTTGCGGGACTGATCACAAGTGTCGATCCTGACAATATAGGAAGCTTGGTGGACAAATTTGGTAATGGTACTAGTGGTGGTGGTGGGGGAGGAAGTGGCTCTCCCAGTGATCTACCAAGTTTGCTTACCACGCTTGGTAGTGGCATATCTCTCCAGACAGGAAGCGATCCTAGTCTCAATCGATTTGTTACAGATATGATTACACTTAATGAAATGATTAATAAAAACGACTTCTCTCTAAGCACACAAAATGGGGTTATATTTAACATCGGCTCAAAGAAAAAGCGCGGGACAATAAGTCTTGGCATCATGCCCAGTGCTTTTATAAGCGCAACAGCAAAAATTGACCCCACTCATAATCAAGTGATTATAAAAAATAATAGTCAAGAGCTCAAAGTTACTTTCACAAAAGATAGAATTACACTCACACAATCCAGCGGTCAATTTGATAACCACTCCATCTTAAGCGATCAAGCAAAGCACCAGCTCCATCTTAGCAGTATAGCGATTGCCGAAATACCGCTAGGGTATGGACATCTTTTTGAAACATCTCTAGGTGATATTGCACTAGGTTTAAATGCTAAATATATCTTTGGGACAGGATATGGATACGATAAAGAAGGGAGCTTCAACACTATAACAAAAGACATAAACCCAACATTTGATGGTATCGCTCAAACGCATACCTTTGGGATTGATGCTGGGCTAGCCTATGCCCCACGATTTGCCAAAAATCTTACCTTAGGCTTTGTAGCCAAAAATCTCAATATGCCAAAAATCAAAACTGATGCCAAAACCGGCACGATGATAAAGCTTAACACCCAGATACGCGCAGGGGTGAGCTATGGCTGGCTTAATGACAAAATCGTGCTAGCAGGAGACATTGATCTAATGCCTAATGACACCATCTCGCTTATGCGCCCTAAATCACAGGTGGCTGGTGGTGGGATACTCATTGATCTTAAAATAATAGATTTACGACTGGGCGCAATGTATGACTTCCGCAACAATGGCGATGAGGGGATGATCCTAACAGGGGGCATTAATCTGCTTGGATTTTTTGATATAGCTGTGCAAAGCAATTTGCATCTAAGTCACGAAATTGCGGGCTCTGGGATTGCAGTGCCAAGTTATTTGCTTGTAAAAGTCGGGGGTGGCTTTAGCTGGTAGGCGCAGTGGCTAAGTGTTAATTTTTTACCACTTTATACCAATTTTGTGCAACTCTACGCTTTAGGCTTTGTAACGCCTTAAGAAATATGCTAAAGTTTAAGCTCTTTTGCACACCTGAAGGAGATCTATTATGTGGAATCAAACCTATGACCCATTAGGGAATGCTTGGCTAAGCGCGCTTGTCGCACTTATACCTATTGTCGTGTTTTTTATCTCTCTGCTTGTGCTAAAGCTCAAGGGGCACTGGGCCGGGGCTTTAACCGTGATAAGCGCGATTGTCATTGCTATTTTTGTCTATGAAATGCCTATGGATAAAGCTCTATGGAGCTTTGCTTATGGTGCGCTTTATGGGCTATGGCCTATTGCTTGGATTATCATTGCGGCAATTTTTCTCTACAAGCTCACGGTCAAATCTGGGTATTTTGATATTTTGCGAGAATCTATTATCGCTATCACGCCAGATCAAAGAATCCAAGTGATTTTGATAGGATTCTGCTTTGGCGCGTTTTTAGAGGGTGCGATTGGCTTTGGTGGACCTGTGGCTATCACAGCAGCTCTGCTTGTTGGACTTGGGCTTCGCCCACTCTATGCAGCTGGGCTTTGCCTTATAGCCAATACTGCGCCTGTGGCATTTGGTGCAGTAGGTGTGCCGATCACTGCGATGGCTGGGGCGGTCAATGTGCCTGCTACTGAGATTTCTGCGATGGCTGGACATATGCTCCCACCACTCTCGCTTTTTGTGCCATTTTTCTTAGTGTTTTTGATGAATGGACTAAAAGGTGTGAAAGAGACCTGGCCCGTGGCTCTAGTAGCTGGAGGAAGCTTTGCAGTCGTGCAATATTTAACAGCCGTATATAGCGGACCTGAGTTGCCAGATATTGCATCAGCAGTTGTGTCTATTATATGCGTGGCGGTATTTTTGCGATTCTGGCAACCTAAAAATATCTTCAAATTTGATGAATCTGTGGGTAGTAGCTCCAAACTAGAAATTAAGAAGCACAGCACAAAGGACATTATCCTTGCTTGGCTACCATTTGTGCTACTCATTGGCGTGATTTTGATTTGGACAGCAGGGTGGTTTAAGAGCCTGTTTGTCGGCTCTGGAGCTCTTGCATCTATGGTATTTAAATTTGACTTCGCAAGCTTAAAAGAAGTGATCCAAGTTGAGCCAGCTGTCAAAAAGGCAAAAGCGGTGAAATCACTTTTTGAACTTCCCATCATCAATGCCACAGGAACTTCAATTTTCATCGTGGCATTGATCACTATCCCTCTTTTGCGCATTAAGCTTGGCACAGCGATAGCAACCTTTGGTGAAACGCTTAATGAAATGAAATGGGCGATTCTTACTATTGCTTTGGTTGTGGGTTTTGCCTTTGTATCTAATTACAGTGGCATCTCTGCTACACTTGCCCTAGCTCTCTCGCAAACAGGCAGTGCTTTTGCATTCTTCTCTCCAATTGTCGGCTGGATAGGCGTTTTCCTAACAGGAAGCGATACAAGCTCCAATCTTCTTTTTGGCACATTGCAGCAGCTAACCGCCCAGCAGCTTAAGGTCGACGAAGTATTATTCCTTGCAGCAAACTCCGTGGGTGGTGTTGTAGGAAAAATGATCAGCCCTCAAAGTATCGCTATCGCTTGTGCAGCAGTGGGGCTAGCTGGAAAAGAATCCGAGCTTTTCCGCTTCACGGTAAAATACTCTATTTTATTTGTCATTGGTATTGGGATTTTTACTTACGCTATTGCCTTTTATATGCAATGGCTGATCCCCTAAAGGCAAAATATGGCATTTGTCGGCAAGCTTTGCGATATGAGGAAGATACTGCATACACAGGCTTTGCTCGGTATTTATACATATCTTAGTAATGCCTGCACAAAGGGGAGCTGTGAGTTTGAGCGCATTCTCTCCACTTCTGGTGAGCAAAAGATCCAGCTAGATTCTGGGGCATTTGCCATTGAGCAGTCTTACCACCTTAAAGATTTATCCAAAGCTTTTTATGAAACACATAGGAAATATGTCGATTTGCAATTAGTTGTCCAAGGAGAAGAAATATTTTCTATCGCTGTTGCTAGTGATTGTGTCATAAAAGATACTTATGATGTACAAAAGGACATAGCCACCTACCACACACCAAAGCGTAGCTCAACTCTTCACCTTAGTGCTGGAATGCTTGCGGTGTTTTTTCCTTATGATGTGCATTCTGGTGGGCTTGGGGCAGAATCCCTAGGAATAAAGCCTGTCTATAAAAGTGTAGTAAAGGTCCCCGTGGATTTACTGACACCTAGATTCTAGCCGTATGCCACGCACCTTACTTTACCACCTAGCTTTATGTATGAGCGTATGGGCTGGACCACTGACATTTGATCAATGTCTCAAACAAGAAGCTTTATCCGTTTGCCTAGATGGATTCTATAAAGTGCCTAATTTTCTTAACTTTAAAGGTGGGTATGTATATGTGTTTGTCCATAATGGCAAGCTATTTGCCTATGGTGTAAAAAATCTCGATGGTAGCACAACAGCAAATTATGATATCTGCAATCCAGACAAAAGCCTGCAATCACGCCTAGATAAAAAAGTCATATTTCTACAAAATCTCACTATAAATGATACAAAACTTCATGGTGGGACTTCATACAACTTCCAAAATTGTGCGACCTACTATACAAAAGGCAGAATTCTAGCAAATGGTGATTTACACTTGGACTTCGCCATAGATAGCCACCACATCCTTAGCAAAAGCCTCTTGTGGGAGCGACTTAGCGAGGCACAAGTACTCGACTACGACCTACACCCGATCGATAAACAGCAAGCCTTAGAAACACTTAGAGACAAGTAGGTGGAATCTGTGTAAGTAATACATCATACACCAAAGGGAACTCCCTAAACCCATCGCTATCCATAAAATGCCCTCCCTCATCCCTAGCGATAAAATCCGCACCAATCATTTCTGCTAGATTCTGGCTCAAGCTAAAAGGCACGATCATATCATCACGCGCGCTAATCACAGCTCTACGAAGCACAATTTGCTTAATTTTCTCACTTTGAAGTGGGGAATCTACAAAAGGTGAAAGCTCTGGCAAAGTCGATATCATCTCGCAAAATCCAGCCACAAGCACCACGCCACCAACTCTTACACAAGAATCTAGTGTTTCAATAAAACGCAAGGTGGCAATGCACCCAAGACTATGAGCGACAAAATACACACGATCACCGATCTCGCCATCAGCACGCACTTGCTCACAAATAGCCTGCGTCCATTGATTGGGGCTTGGACTCTTTGGATTAGGTAAGCACAGCACCTTTGTAGAAATACCACATTTGCTAAGCTCTCTAGCTAACCACTGAAACCAGTTTTTCTCTGGACTAGAATCAAAGCCGTGGATAATGTAGATTCTCACTCCCACACTATGTCCGCTCGTAGAAATAGTTGAAATATTAAGCTATGCTCGGCGTGGGTTGGCTTCATTGACACGAAGCTTCCTGCCCATAAACTCCGTGTTATCAAGCGCACTAATAGCCTTGAGTGCTTCTTCATCTTCCATTTCAACAAAGCCAAAGCCCTTTGCTCTGCCGGTTTCTCTGTCGTTGATAAGCTTCACAGAGCTTACAGCACCAAATTGCCCAAAAAGTTCGATCATCTGCTCATTTGTCGTAGAGTAAGGGAGATTACCGACATAGATACTTTTCATTTTATCTCCAAAAAGTAGTTTCTCTAACTGCAATGATGGCTTACAAACTCTCAACAAGAATCCAGCAAAAACCACTCAAATGTAAATTAGAAGTGTGCATATGGTATGCTTTTTGTGCTTAAAGTTTAGTAAAAGCAATGTGGAGCAACGCGCATTATTCATTACGCAAGACACTAAGAGCGTTGATTTGGGCGGCTTTTTTAGCTGGGTAATACGATGAAAAACACACGATACACACCGCCCCCACCAAAGTCGCACAAAAATCCAACACACTTACATCTAAAGGCAGTTTGCTAACCCCATATACATCCGCTGGAAGCGTGATAATAGGAAAAGTATCTAACACAAAAAGCACTACCCCACTTAGCACTACGCCAAAAACAATCCCACCAAGTCCAATGCTTATCCCCAGCAAGAAAAAAATCTTCCGCACCTCAGCAGTACTGGCACCTAAACTCAACAGCAAGGCTATTTCTTTTCTCCTATTCATCACTACCATCAAAAGTGAGCTAATAATATTTAAACTTGCCATAAGAATTATAAGCATAAGCACAATGAATAGAACATTCTTTTCTAAATCCATTGCGGCAAACAAATTGCTATTGCGCTCCCACCACCCCTCTACACCAATATGATAAATCCCTCTTTTCTCCAAATATTCGCGGAGATTCTGCTTATCTTGCATAGGTGTTTTAGAGTGGATATGCACACCATCATATAAACCTTGCGGAAGCTTCTTAATCGCCGCTAGTGCAGAGAGATTAGCATACATATAAGCAGAATCATACGCGCTAATCCCAGAGCTAAACACGCCTGCTACGCTAAATCGCTTCATTGTTGGACTAAGGGTAAGCCCCGCTGGCTCAAGACTCGTGAAAAACAATGCGATCTTTTCTCCATACATTAAAAAATGCGCATCACTTAAAGACTTGCCAATCATAAGTGAGAATTTCTCATCAATGAAACTCTGCCTAGATTCTAGTGGCAAAGCCTTAGCAAACACCGGGTTGATCGCAGCTTCCTTGTCAGGATCTACGCCAAAGAGCACCGCAGCTTCCATCGCACCATTGACTCTAGCAACTGCTTGCATATAGAGATAGGGGCTAAAGCTTAAGGCTGGAAAATTCTCTTCCAAATCTTGAACTAAATCTTGTGTAATGCCCTTTTGCTGAAGTGAGATAATTGTGAGCGGGTAGCCCATCACAAATAATCGCTTTTCAAACTCCTTGCTCATACCATTCATAATCGCCATTGCCACAATTAGCACCATCACACCAACCCCAATGCCCAAAAACGCCAAAACCGCCGTGATAGAAATAAATGGCTGGCTTTTATCAAAGCGCAAAAACTTCCTGTGTAAAAATCTAACAAGAGCGTGCGTAGGTACACCCTTGGTAGAGCTTGTAGCTGGTTGGTTTATGGCAATTTGCTTACTCATTATTGCGCTAGCATTCCTTTTTTTGGTCCGCTTCTGCCGTGGCAGAGCTTGTATTTTTTCCCACTACCACAGGGGCAAGGGTCATTGCGCGCTATCTTTTTTTGCCCAAAGTCCTCTTGTGTGAGATTTTGCTCAATAGCTTGGCTGTTGTAACGCAGCTCACCACTTGTTTGAGCCAAATCACTTAATACCTCTTGAGTTTGGGCTTTGGTGGATTCTGGCTCTTTGATTTGGATGATATGCAGAGTTTTTATCGCCTGAGTTTTCACCTGCTCAATAAACTCTAAAAATAGACCATAGCTCTCCTTTTTATACTCTACAAGTGGATCTTTTTGATTGTACCCACGCAGAGAAATCCCTGTCTTTAGTGTATCCATTGCGTAGAGATGCTCACGCCAAAGTGTATCAAGCGTTTGTAGATAGATAATGCGCTCAATCTCATTGCGACTCTCTCCTACCCCAGCCATTTTGCTCTCGTAACTTGCTTGTAGTACTCTGCTTGTCTCTTCAAACAAAACACTCTCATCTATGTCATCAATATTAGCAATATGGCTACTTAGATTCTGGTAGCCAAACTCTTCTTGCAAGATTTTTTCCAATGTTTGCAAAAGCGCTTGCATATCGCCTTGACTATGGCTTCGAGCTTGATCGAAGCACTCTTGCAAGGCTGTTAGGCGATTTTGCTCCACACGCTCACTCATATCAAAGCTAGAATCTAAAAGCTCATCGCGGAATTTATATACACTTTTTCGCTGCTCATTTGCTACATCATCATACTCGAGCAAGTGCTTGCGAGACTCAAAGTGTAGATTCTCAACCTTTTTTTGCGCATTCTGTACTGATCGCGTAACAAGTCCAGATTCTATATGCTCGCCCTCTTTTAGTCCCAATCGCTCCATAATACCCTTTAGTTTGTCGCTCCCAAAGATCCTTAGCAACGCATCCTCTAAGCTTAGATAAAACTGGCTCACTCCCGGATCTCCCTGTCGCCCGGACCGTCCGCGTAGCTGGTTATCTATCCTCCTGCTTTCGTGTCGCTCTGTGCCGATGATATAAAGCCCCCCTAGCGCGCGCACTTCTTCATCGATTTTAATATCTACCCCGCGCCCTGCCATATTTGTCGCAATAGTAACTGAGCCCTTAAGTCCAGCATCTTTAATAATTTCAGATTCTTTTGTATGCTGCTTGGCATTAAGCACGGTGTGGGGGATTTTGGCTTGTTTTAAGAGATTGTGTAAAAGCTCGCTTTTTTCAATACTTGCTGTGCCCACAAGCACAGGCTGCCCTTTGGCATAAAGCTCTGTGATCTTGGCAAGCACAGCATTAAACTTCTCGCGCTCACTTTTGTAAATTAAGTCATTAAGATCTTTGCGCTGTACGGGGAGATTTGTGGGGATTGAGACAACTTCCAAATTATAGATTTGCAAAAACTCGCTCGCTTCTGTCTGTGCCGTGCCTGTCATACCAGAGAGTTTGGTATATAAACGGAAGTAATTTTGGAAAGTAATATCTGCTAGTGTCTGACTCTCTTCTTTAATGGCAACTTTCTCCTTTGCCTCTAAGGCTTGATGCAAGCCTTCGCTAAAGCGTCTGCCTTGAGATAGTCTACCGGTAAATTCATCAACAATCACTACTTCACCTTCTTGGATCACATAATCTTGGTCTTTAAAAAAGAGAAAGTTAGCTTTCAAAGCTTGATCTAAATGGTGTGATAAGCTGGCATTTTCTATGCTGTATAGATTTTCTATGGCAAAAAGCTTTTCTGCCTTTTTGATACCATCTTCTGTGATTAGAATCACGCGATTTTTCTCATCAATTGTGAAATCTTCTTCAACTTTCATCTGTTTAGCGACAGAATCTGCCTTAGTATAATGCTCCATTTTGCGATTAACTGGACCAGAAATAATAAGTGGTGTGCGCGCCTCATCAATTAAGATAGAATCTACCTCATCTACAATCGCGTAAGCGTGGGACTGTTGCACCTTTTGATTAAGGTCGTATTTCATATTATCACGCAAATAATCAAAACCAAATTCATTATTTGTGCCATAGACAATATTGCACGCATACATAGCAATCCGCTCTTCTTCTGTAACACTAGCAGTCAGTATCCCCACACTATATCCCAAAAATTCGTACAGCGGGCGCATTTCTTGTGCATCACGATTGGCTAAATAGTCATTAACCGTTACGATATGCACGCTCTCACCTGTTAGGGCATTAAGCGTGCTTGCAAGTGTGGCTACAAGAGTTTTTCCCTCGCCTGTTTTCATCTCAGCAATCCGTCCATTATGCAAAGCCATAGCACCAATAAGCTGCACATCAAAATGTCGCATATTAAGCGTACGCTTGCTTGCTTCCCTGGTAATAGCAAAGCTCTCATTAAGCACAGAATCTAAGCTTTCCCCATTTTCACGCACGCGTACTCCAAGCTCCGCAAATCGCCTTTGTAGCTCCGCATCACTTAGTGCTTCAAAAGTAGATTCTAGGGCATTGATAGCATTTACACGCTTTTGATAGGAGCGAACAAGCTTGTCATTTCTACTGCTAAAAAGAGAGCCAAAAATCGTTTTTATCATCGTAAAACCTTAAGAAAATTAATAAAAATTATAATGCAACTTTGTAAAAATCCTTAATCACGCAAGCATATAAGCTCTATGCTACGCCTTGAAAAGCGACTCAAGCGCATCGATCCCCACCTTTTGTTCTTCTTTATTAGATTCTACATCTTCTTGTGATTTTTCTTTGATGATTTCTATAAGCTCGATTTCAAATCCTGTAAGCATACAAGCTAGGCGGATATTGACACCATTTTTACCAATCGCTTTGCTTTTTTGATCGCTCATTATATGCACTTGAGCTTTTTTCTCCTCGTCAGTGTTGCTTAGGATTTTTACTGAGATGATTTGTGCTGGGGCTAAGGATTTGGAGATGAAAATCTCTGGGATCTCCGAATACTCAATACAGTCAATATTCTCGCCATTAAGCTTATGACTTACAGCATTGATCCTAACGCCCTTTGTCCCTACACTTGATCCAATGGGATCAATCCTTGGACTTGTGGAAAAAAGTGCGACTTTAGCGCGATCGCCCGGGATTCTAGCACACTTTTGGACAATCACTTCCCCATCTTTAATCTCTGGGACTTCTTGCTCCAGTAGGGCTTCAAGCATTTTAGGCGTGGTGCGAGATAGCTCGACATATAAGCCATCTTTTTGAAAGCGCACAAATTTTACAATACAGCTAATAGTGTCATTAACCTTAAACTTCTCACCTTTAATGCGATTCTTCAGTGGCAAAACTGCGCGAATGTCTTGGATCTCTACAAAGGTGTTTTCTTGATCATCAATAGCTATGACTTGTCCGCTTACAAGCTTGCCTAGCATTTCTTTAAAGCTTACAAAAAGCTGATTTTCTATGGTGCGTTGGATGTGGTATTCCAAATCAGAAAAGAGCATATTAACCGCATTTCTACTCATATTTTCTAGGCTTATTTCGTGATGAATTTCATCATTAATGCTCACATCATCTTCTGATGCTTCTTTCGCCTTTGAGAGTGCAATGAAATTATGCGGATCAGCGCTAATCCTCTCATCATCATCAGCGCATACAAGCACAGAGTGGATAAGCCTAAAAGTGCGGTGCTTTTCATCTTCTTCTATGATATAGTTTAGCTCTTCACCAAACTGCTTTTTAGCGACCTTTATAATGGTATCCTTTACCACTTGTGCAACAAGCTTAGGCTCTAGCCCTTTCTCACAAGCAATAAGGTCAATAATATCTACAATCTTCTCCATAGCACTCCTTTGTCTTTAAGCTCTTTCAATGATAGATTTAGTCTTTAGGGATTAGTCTTATCTTAGTGGGTCTTGAAAGTGGATTTTATTGTAGCAAATTTTTAAGCCAATTCTAGCTACAATGACACAAATCTTTATTTTGGAGTATATAGATATGGAACTAAAACTTGCCCCTATGGACACAGCAAACATCTCTCAAGCAAGCGCGCAAACAATCGTAGTAGAAAGTCTGCTAGAATCTACTTCTCCCTTGCAAATGATCTACCTTGATAAGCAAAATAGTCAAAAAGACTTACAAAAAGCAAAGACCCTGCTAGAATCTAAAGGCAAAGTTGTCTATATGGGCGAGGTGCACTACGGACTTGATGCTAAAGACTTTATCTATGAATTTAGGATTCTATAAGTTGCCATGAAGCTTTTTGTCCAAACACTTGGCTGCGCAATGAACGAACGCGATAGCGAGCATATGATAGCAGAGCTAGAGCGCAAAGAGGGCTACACACTCACCGATGATGCCACACAAGCAGATCTTATCCTCATCAATACTTGCTCCGTGCGCGAAAAGCCCGAGCGCAGGCTTTTTTCAGAAATCGGGCAATATGCCCAGCAGAAGAAAAAAGGCGCAAAAATCGGCGTATGTGGTTGCACAGCAAGCCATATGGGCGCAGAGATTTTGCGCAAATCTTCGGCAGTAGATTTTGTCCTAGGTGCGCGCAATATCTCTAAAATCACGCAAATAATCCACAAACCCAAGGCGGTAGAAGTGGATCTTAGCTATGATGATAGTCTCTATGCCTTTGAGGGGGTACGCTCTAGTGGAGTAAAGGCTTTGCTCAATATCTCTATAGGCTGTGATAAATCCTGTGCTTATTGTATAGTACCCCACACAAGGGGCAAGGAAATCTCCATCCCCCTTGATTTGCTACTCACTGAAGCGCGCAAGCTTGCGCAAAATGGCATCAAAGAGCTTTTACTGCTTGGGCAAAATGTCAATAACTATGGCGCGCGCTTCTCTAGTGCGCATAAACAAATCAACTTCTCCGGACTCTTAGCGGAGCTAGCGCAAATTGATGGCATAGAGAGAATCCGCTTCACCTCCCCCCATCCGCTACATATGGATGATGAATTTCTCCACGAATTTGCACGTAATCCTAAAGTATGCAAATCTATCCATATGCCTCTACAAAGTGGCTCAAGCAAGATTCTAAAAGCTATGCGCAGGGGGTATAGCAAAGAGTGGTTTTTAGACCGAGTGCAAAGACTCAAAGGACTTGTGCCGGAAGTAACAATTAGCACAGATATTATCGTAGGTTTTGTTGGTGAGAGCGAGGAAGACTTCACTCACACACTTGATGTGCTAGAGCAAGTGCGCTTTGATACGCTTTATAGCTTTATTTACTCGCCACGCCCACACACACTTGCTTACACGCTTGACCCGTCTAACCATATCCCCAAAGATATTGCACAAGCGCGCTTAAGTACCCTACAAGAACGACATAGAGAGATTTTGCGCCAAAAGGCTAGTGCGGAAATAGGTAGAGAATATGTCGTGCTTGTAGAAAACACTTTACGAAATAAAGATGTAGTCTTTAGCGAAGGACGCAGTGATAACAACAAGCTCATCCATATAGAAAATGTCGCACTAGATCTTGGGAAGTTTGTGCGTGTAAGAATCACACGCAATGAAGGTGGCTCACTCTTTGGGGAGCTAACATAGGCTCTGCTTGAGCTAACTGATACTAGGGATAGTTGCTAATGGCGATTGCATACAAAGGCGCGCAAGAAGTGCAGGCACCATACTTTCGCATAGATTCTACCACTACCAAAGCTACGATGATCATCGGTGGAGTGTGGGACTTCCGCGCCCCTAAGCATGCACTCATTGCCCTAAGACGCGCGCTAAAATCTAAGCATTTTTCCATAGCGCGCATTGTCTTTGAACAAGATGCGCAAATCGACTTAGCCTTTGGGGTTTTTTTAAAGACACATTTGCATAAATCCCTAGAAATCCAAGCAAGTGAGCATATATGCGTCGTGCTTGATCAATGCCTAGTGAGTACGATGCCTCCTGCACCCAAGCGATACTTGTTTCGCGCACTACTTGCTTCGCTTGGCAAGTGGGCTTATAGCTTTTATCAAAGCTTTTTAGACTTTTTAAACTTTGTGGGAATGAGCTTTTACTATCTAGCACTTTCTTTATGGAGACGCGATGTCCGCTTAACTCCCTTGCTCTATCATATCAATGAATCTGGCTTTAAAGCCCTGCCCGTGAGCTTACTTACCGCCCTTATTGTAGGCTTTGCCATAGCACTGCAAGGAGCAGTGCAGCTAGAGCTTATGGGTGCGCCGATGCTGAGTATTGAGATGTCAGCCAAGCTTTCTTTGCGTGAGATGGGTCCATTTATCCTAGCACTTGTCATCGCTGGGCGTAGCGCCTCAAGCTTTACTGCACAAATTGGAGCAATGCACCTAACTGATGAAATTGATGCGATGAAAACGATGAATTTCCACCCGATTGCATTTCTTGTGATTCCGAGGCTATTTGCACTCATTATCGTTATGCCACTTCTAGTGTTTTTAGCCGATGCGTTTAGCCTGCTAGGCGGTATGCTTGCTGTGTATATGCAGTTAGGGATTAATATGGGGACTTATATTGATCGCGTGTATGAGAGTGTGAGTTGGTCGCACTTTTTCATCGGACTTGTCAAAGCTCCATTTTTTGGCGCGGCAATTGCGCTTGTAGGGTGCTTCCGTGGATTTTGCATTAAGGAGAACACTCAAGAGCTAGGGCGCGTTACTACTATTAGCGTTGTTAATGCGCTCTTTTGGATCATCGCTATTAATGCGGCGTTTTCTTTCATCACCTCAAGGCTTGGGATATGAAATCGCTTATCCAAGTCCAAGATCTCTGCACCGCTTATGAAAATAGGCTCATCCACGATCATATTAGTTTTGATATTTATGAAGGTGAGATTTTTGGGATTCTAGGAGGTAGTGGTAGCGGGAAATCCACCCTACTTCGCTCAATGATCTTACTCAATCGCCCTAAAAGTGGCAGAATCCTAATCTTTGATGAAGATATTTGGCAGCTTAAAGACCCTAGCACACTGCTTACGCGCTGTGGCGTGCTCTTTCAGTTTGGCGCGCTTTTTAGTTCATTAAATGTGCTAGAAAATGTCGGTATACTCCTTGAAGAGTATAGCGCATATCCGCAATCAAGCATTACTGAAGTGGCAAAATACCTGCTTGATCGCGTGGGGCTTAGCCCCAAAGCCTACCATCTCTATCCACACGAGCTAAGTGGTGGCATGAAGAAGCGTGTAGGATTGGCACGAGCCCTAGCCCTAAACCCTAGAATCTTATTTTTAGATGAGCCTAGTAGCGGGCTTGACCCAGCTAGTGCACAGCAACTCGATGAGCTTATTTGCACACTTCGATTAGAATTTACAATGACAATTGTAATGATCACGCACGATTTAGATTCTATCAAGGATACAACCGATAGGTTTTTAATGCTAAAAGATGGGCAGATAGAATTTTTGGGCAATCTTAGCGAGCTTGCGCAAAATGCGCATACGCTAGATTCTAGTAATTTATTTTTCAGCAAACGAGGAGAGAGGCTATGGAGAGAAATGTAAATTATGTGCTCATAGGAGGAATGTTTTTTGTCATACTCATTGGGTTTATTGCGTTTATCTTGTGGTTTGGTAGAATCGGCCTTAACGAAGATAACTTTCGCACTTATACCATCACCACAAGCTATGATATATCTGGCATTACCGTAAAGACACCCATTAAATATAAGGGTATTACCATTGGGCATATTAAACACATAGGCTTTGACACCACCCAGCTAGGTATGGTCAAAATCACCCTACTTATCCAAAAATCAATCCCTATAGCTAAAGGCTCTAGCGTACTTATTGACTCTCAAGGACTAGCTGGGCTTAGCTACCTAGCTTTGCGCCAGAATCTAAAAGGCGAGATTATTACTAGCGATAGCGATGCGATTTTAACACTTGATCAAGGTTTTTTAGGCAAGCTTAGCAGTAAAGCAGACTCTGCACTAGAAGAAATACTAGGTGTACTTGATAGCGCAGACAAACTCCTTAGCGAGAAAAATGTAGCACATATTAGCAACACACTTGCTTCCCTTGATAGATTCTCTACTCAGCTTCCAGTCCTAAGCCAAAATCTAAACCATATGCTTCATCAAATCAACAAACAACTAGGTGAGGAGCAAGGTAGCGTGCTAAGTTTGGCAAGCTCGACACTCTACCAGACACAAAAATCTCTCCAGCATATCGATATATTCCTGCAAAAAACTACCAATTTGCTTAATAAATTTGACCGCGATCCCTATTCTACTATTTTTGGAGCCAGCAAATGAGAAGCTTAATGATTCAAGATCTTACTCGCAATCCACGCCAAAGTCTCTTCGCTTTTGTCAAGACTCTAGTAACCCTTGGTGTCAGTGTGGCTGCTATAATCGCATTTAGTGGCTGTGTGAATCTCAAAATCTCCACGCCAAAGCAACGCTACTATACTCTAGAATCTAGCACGACTATACAATCACGCATAAAATCAGAACGCAAACACCAGTGTGTAACTGCCACCACAACCACACTGCGTCTAGAGATTGAAGCTCCCACATACATAGATACCCAGCAGATTTTGCTACATACCACTTCTAGTGAACTTACACCGCTACCAGATACAAAGCTACTAGGCTTGCCAACAGAGCTGATGACCCAAGCACTTCAAGCACGCGCAGCGAAAAAATGCGCGCTACTAAGCCCACTTGCCACTACACCGATGACTTTGCGTGTGAGTCTGCGCGATATGGGGATCATCGAAGATGAGAAAGTCGCATTCGTCACTATAAATTATATATTCTTCCTTGGGCAAGAAATCCAACAGGGCGATACATTTACTATCATAAGTGATGTTGTCCATGAAGGGCTGGTGTGGAATACGCATGGACAAATTCTGGCACTGCAACGCGCATTTGACTACGCACTAGATGAGATTATCCGCTATATGGAACTAGATATCATAAATTACAAACCCAAAAAATAATGTATAACTAGCAACCCAAGCACGAAAGGATCTTCTTGCAAAACGACAAATCACTTATAGATTTCTCACCAGAATCTAATGTAGCCTCTCCCCTAGAATCCAGCACCCCCCAAGCCCACTTGTCTGCTCAATCACCAGCACTCCCCAAAAAACCACGCCTCAATACCAAGCTATTGCGCAGAATCTTTGTCGCCGCCTCTATCCGCAGGTGGAATGACCAAGCTTGTCCAGTGGAGTTTGTCGAGCTTGATAAGCAGGCGCACAAAATGGTCATCGCCTATTTGTTCGCTAAGTATGAGGAGATTGATGGGCGCGAGATTGATTGGGAGCGACTTATAGAGTATTTTTGCTTTGATTTTTTTGAGCGTGTGGTGCTTACAGATATTAAACCACCCGTTTTCCACGAGTTGCAAAAGCTACATAGAAAAGAGCTTGCGAGCTTTGTTACAAGAGAGCTTAGGGGCGATCTTTGTGAGTATGAGTTTTTCTCATCACTAGATCACTACTTCAAGCACCCGCCCCACAATATTGAGAAGCAAATCCTCCAAGCTGCTCACTACTATGCTTCAAAATGGGAGTTTGATATTATCCACCATTTCAATCCAACAATGTTTGATGTAGGTAATATCAAAGCCATCATTGACAAAGAAGTAGAAAAGCATTACAACTTGCAAGGTATGAAGCAAGTCGTGCTTTTTAAGCAATTTAGCGAAATTATCACAATGTTTGGGCAGCTTCGATTCCAAAAGCGGTGGAGTCAAACCCCACGCGTTCCAGCAACCTCTGTGCTAGGACATACACTTGTGGTAGCACTTTGTGGCTATCTTTTAAGTCTTGATATGCCCTCTTGCAAACAAATGCGTATCAACCACTTCCTAGGTGGTCTTTTCCACGATTTGCCAGAGATTTTGACACGCGATATTATCTCTCCTATCAAAACCTCCATAGCAGGGCTAGATGAGCAAATCAAGCAAATTGAAGTGCGCGCAGTAGAAGAAAAGATTCTAGCCCATCTCCCAGAATCTATCTGTGCTGATATTGTGTATTTCACACAAAATGAATTTGCCAATCGATATAGGATCGAGGATTTCACACATTATACGAAAGATTCTAACGAGCTTTTTGCGCGCTACAATAGCGATGAATACAATCCTGTATGTGGAGAGTTTTTGAAGGTCTGCGATCATCTAAGTGCGTTTTTAGAAGCGAGAATCTCCATCGCACACGGCATTTCTAGCCATGACCTAATCCAAGGTGCGCGAGGGATTTTAGATAAACGCAAAGATACACAAATATGCGGACTTGATCTAGGAGCATTGTTTAGAGATTTTGTATAATATGGACTAGTTTTTGCTTGTCTCTTAGAGTAAATTAGGACTAAGGTAGCATAATGGACAAAATACATTTTCAAAGCGATTCTCACATACTACAAGTAGCTCGGGTATTTTTTACGCTTTTTATCCTAGCTAATGTGCTAGTGCTAGGGAGTGGCTGCTCGCTGTTTGAATATATCCAGCGCAAAGCCACACAAGGCAACATTAACGGCGATGATTGGTATGTGCAAAAAATCGTGATTGACAACAAAGAGACTTTCTACGCCCCCCAAGTCCTAGCGGCTAATGCCAAGCAGAATCTAGCAAAGCAAGAGCAAGATGACTTACCGCAAAAGGCTCTAAAAGCAAAAGAAACCACGGAAGCGTTAAATAATCTCTCCCAAGCACAGCTTGATGCTATGGCTTTAATCTATGACAAATCCCGCTTAAACGAGATTGCGCAAATTGATGAGGTCGCTACACTTAATTTCGATACGACACAAGGTAGAATCTCTGGGCAAAGTGGCTGCGGGTCATATTTCTCAAGCTATATATGGAGCGATAAGGAGCATATCGAGCTATCAAATGGTGGCTCTACACGCAAGCTTTGCTCACCTAGTGAGATTGTGCGCTTTGAGTTTCGCTTTATCCGTGAACTAGAAGGGAGCTTTAAAGTAGTCCAAAAATCTAGAGACTACCTAGTCCTAGAGGGTAAAGAAATGACAATTTATCTCTATCGCAACACTAGCTCCTAGGTATGGACAATGCTACACCCCCTAGTATGTTTAGGACTTGCTTGCTCCCTAGCCTTAGCAAATTCTGCGCCTAAAATCTTTACAAAATGTATCGCTTGCCACGGCGAAGATGGGCAGAAAATCGCCCCCGGGGCAAGAGGTGGCACGAGCATAGCAGGACTAAGCAAGCAAAAGCTCATCGCCGATCTTAAAGGCTATCGGGCGCAATTTGCCGATAATGGTGGGGCTAAAAGCATTATGTATATCCAAGCTCAGAATCTAAGCGATACAGACATAAAAGAGCTAGCAGAGTATATCTCAAGCCTGCCCAAAGCCAAATAGCCATAAAAGCTACCTTTGTGTATAATGCCCCACTTTCTACCTAAAGGCTCTATATGGCATATATCCGCCTTGACTCTCAAGCATTTTTCCACAATCTTACGGCAATCACCAATGAACTCTCCAAAGCCACCTACCCCACCACCCCCAATCTCGCACTAGTGCTAAAAGATAATGCCTATGGACACGGACTTAAACAAATGGCTCATCTAGCCAAAGAAGCTAACATAGAATCTGTATTTGTCAAAAACTATGAAGAAGCTATAAGCATAGCCCAGCACTTTCGTATAATCACCGCGCTCTATGGTGAGATCCCGCCAAATGCACCGAGCAATATCTGGGCATCCATCCCCTCTTTACAAGCTCTTCAATCTTGTATCACCGAGCATAAAAACGCTCACCAAACGCGCAATATTGAGCTAAAAATCGACATTGGAATGCATCGCAATGGCATTACTATCAATGAGCTAGATTCTGCTCTAGCACAGCTTGAAAATGCGGAGCATATTAGGCTTGCTGGGGTATTTGGACACAATGGTTATGGAGATAATGATAATGAAAACTTCTTTACATCAGTGCAAGCTTTTAGGGAGGTTAAAGATAAGGTGTGCAAATGGTGCGAAGTGCGCAATGATCCTATACCTAGATTCCACTCCCTTAGCACTAGCGGTGCCCTACGCCTATGCTTACATAATGCCAATGTCAATGATCTAGGCGATTTGGTGCGCATAGGCATTGGTGCGTACGGGTATCACACAAGCGAGCTTACTCTACCTATCTCGCTTGTTCCAGTAGCAAGTCTCTATGCACAAAAAATCTCTAGCCTATATCTTAAAAAGGGTGACAAGATCGGCTATGGAGGTGTAAGTGTCGTGCAAGAAAATGGAGTTTTTAGCACCTATGATGTAGGCTATGGTGATGGGCTGTTGCGAGTAGATTCTAGGCAGAATCTCACTTGCGCAAGTGGAGAAAAAATCCTACCTGTAATGTCTATGGACTGTTTCTCCTGCCAAAGCGAGAAAGAAGAAATTTGTGTATTTAGCGATGTAAGTGAGTGGGCTAAAGAGTTTGGCGCGATTCCCTATATGATCCTAACACACCTATCCCCTACCTTAAAGCGCGTGGTAGTGTGATGTATTTCGCCTATGCACACGCACCTATTGAGTGCTATTTCGCGCATAGTGCTAGAGACTTTGTCGTGCAAGAGCTCCCGCTATATGACTTTAGCGGGAGTGGCGAGCATAGAATCTTAAAGGTGAGGAAAAAAAATCTAACAACCTTTGAGCTTATTGGTATTATCGCTAAGTATTTTAACCTCCCTGCAAAATCCATAGGCTACGCCGGTTTAAAGGATAAGCACGCCACCACCACACAATACCTATCAATCCCAGCAAAGAATGCGCAAGACTTCCACGCCCGCTTTAACTCCATAGCTAAAGAGTATGATATAAAGCTACTTGATAGCACACTACATAGCAACAAGCTTCGCCTAGGACATTTGAAAGGGAATCGCTTTTTTATGCGACTAAAAAAGCTTACCCCAGCCAATGCCAAAAAGCTAGAATCTACTTTCATACACATTGCTCAAAATGGCTTCCCCAATTTTTTTGGATTCCAGCGATTTGGCATAAATGGGGACAATTATTTGCTCGGGCGTGCGCTCAATATGCAACACTCAGCAAAATCCACTATAACAATCTATGAAGCTCCCTATCTTGCGCTACTCACAGAGCTTGTCCCAGAGCTTTTCTACTCTCCTAGCACAAGCACAAAGCAAAAGCGCGCAATGCGAGAGTTTTTCATCTCAAGCTACCAGAGTTTTTTGTTTAATGGCTGGCTTAGGGCTAGGATATGCTTAAGTGCGTGGGTAAGGGATTCTAGCGTAAAAGATCTGCAAGAATTCGCACGCCACTATGCCACAAAACCTAGCAAGCTAGAATCCTCATTTTGCCTTGAGCGTGCGCAAGATGCTTGCGCTACCACGCTTTGTGCGCGATTTTTACAATCTCTCCCTAAAGCCGCGCTAGAATCCTTACACAAGCAGTCTCAAGCTTTCACGCTCCTAGATGGCGATCTATGCTGCCACTATCCCCACGGCAAGCTTTTTACACTAGATATTCCTACAAGAGCGGAATGCGAAAGATTTTTTCACCAAGGCTTTTCCCCCACAGGTGCGCTAAGTGGGCAGAATCTAAAATATGCGCATAATCTTGCAAGACAGCTAGAGAGAAACTTCATAAGCCCCATTCTCGCACCTAGCTCTAGGCGATATGCGTGGGTGTGGGCAAGTGATGTGGAGTATATCTACAAGCCCCAGGTAGCCCAAGCAGAACTACACTTTAGCCTGCCAAGTGGCGCGTATGCCACAAGCTTTTTAGAGCAGATACTAAAGCAACACCTAAAATCTCAATCCCCCACCCAAAGCAAATGATAAACTGCCCAATAACACGATACAATACCGCCCAATCAACCCTACAACTAAGGAGAACACGATGAACTTTCAAGCGATTGTGCAAAAAAACTCGCTAAAGACTTATGCTGTGCTACTTTGTTATGTGGCTATCTTCTTATTTATAGGGCTTTTGGTCGATATTGTGCGCATTAATGCCCAAAGTCTTGAGCGTGGATTCTACCTGCTTCTAAGCCTGCAAGAATTCCCACTTATTACCTGTCTCACAAGTCTTGTAGCTGTGGTCATTATTTGGTATAGCATTTCGCGCTTTGATGCTATTATGCTCTCTGGTGATGAGTATGAAGAGCTCTCACAGGGAGTGCCATTAGAGCCTTTGCAGGCGCGTGTGCGCAATGCACTTGATGATGTACTGCGCAGATCTTCTAGCCCCATTTCCCCTAGGCTTTATCTTATCCACGCACCCTATATGAATGCCTTTGCTAGTGGCTGGAGTGAGCCAAACTCTCTTATAGCCATTACCAAAGCTCTAGCCCTTAGCCTAGATGATCAAGAACTAAAAGCTGTGCTAGCCCATGAGCTAAGCCATATACGGCACGGCGATGTGCGGCTTACTATGTGTGTGGGAATTTTGAGCAATATCTTGCTACTTGTGTGCAATAGCGCGGTGTGGATGTTCCTAGGGAACAATCGCAATGAAGGCGCACAAAAAGCTAAGACAATCTTACTTGTGTTGCAATTTGTCCTACCAATTCTTACACTTTGGCTACAAATGTTCCTTAGTCGCAGTAGAGAATATATGGCAGATGCAGGCAGCGCCTATCTTATGAATAATCCAAATCCACTCATTAGCGCACTACAAAAAATTGAAGCTAGCTACAAGCGCAACGACTTCTCCCAGCTTGACACCAATCCAACCCGCCAAGCTGCCTATATCTTTAGCATAGGCGAAGCCTTTAGCACACACCCAAGCATACAAAACCGCATACAATCACTACGGGGACGATGATGAGTGATAAATCCTTAACTCAAGTGGAGCTAGAGTTTCACGCATTTTGTACGCGCATAGGCGAAAATCCTACGCGTGCAGGCTTACGCAACACCCCCAAACGCCTACAAGAACTAGAATCCACTTTATACAGCGGCTATACCACAAGCCCAAAAGATGCGCTTGGCACGCTATTTGATAATGACAATATGGATCAAATGGTGTTAGTCAAAGATATAGTGTTTTACTCAATGTGTGAGCATCATCTCCTACCATTCTTTGGACATATTCATATCGGCTATGTGCCTAAGGATACACTTGCGGGGCTTAGTGGAATTGTACGCTTGATAGAAGTCTTTGCTAGACGATTGCAAATCCAAGAGAATCTAACCAACCAAATCGCTGATGAGCTCTCTTATCTCCTTGAACCAAAGGGCGTTATGGTTGTGTGTGAAGCGCAGCATTTATGTATGAGTATGCGTAGTAGCAATGCCAGCCCCCTGATCAAAACAAGTGCTTTGCGCGGGCTTTTCCGCAGTGATCCTAAAACGCGCGCAGAATTTTTGGAGCTTTTATCCTAAAGATCTTAAGGACTACTATGGAGCTAGAATCCACTTTCCATAATGCAAGGATCTTAATGCGCTGGGGGGCGATTGGTATGCCCATTTGTGTGTTACTTGCATTTATTGCAGTAGCTGATTTTGAAATGTTGCTATTTGTCTCTCTTGCAGGCTATGTATGTGCGTTGCTTTGTTATATGAGTGGGGCTTATCTATTCTCCAAGGCTACAAGCTCTTCACTATTCCTGCTTAATTGCGCGCGATTTTTTCTCCTACTTGTGTTTATCGCTGTGCTTGAGACATTAGCGGAGAGCTTTAATGATGATATATTTGGTTTAATTGTTATCTGCCTTAGTTGCGCGATTTTTAGCGTGGTATTTATACTTATAGAGCGTAGGGCAGCTTTAGAACTCTTTGCCAAAACGGGGGTGAGATATTTTGTGCTAGGCTTTAGGGTTAGGCTGTTTTTTATGCTTATGCTAGTTGGGGTTTGTCTAGCTTTGGCATTTAGCATAGGAGCTGGGGTCGAGCTACAATCACCAATTGCTATGCTAAATAGCGCGCGCTTTTTGCAGCAAAACCCACTTGTGCTAGTGTATTGCACCATAGTTCTTAGTATGCTTGTCTCCTTATTTGTTTCATCACTGCTCTATATTATGGCATATTGGAAGATTCGCACATATAGTGGAGTAGAAAGTAGTGGATGTAAGGGGCTTTGTGGATGCAAATAAGCCACAATATCGCGCTAGAATCTTTCCATAGTGCATTACTATGCTGGTATCACTCTTATGGGCGCAAAAATCTTCCTTGGCGGAATTTCGCGCGCGATGGTAGCTATGCATATCCTATTTACATCAGTGAGATAATGCTCCAGCAAACGCAACTCTCACGCGTGCTAGAATCCTACTACTTCCCATTTCTCGCACGCTTCCCCACCCTATCAACCCTAGCAAAATCTAGCGAGCAAGAAGTACTACACTTATGGCAGGGGCTTGGGTACTACTCGCGTGCTAGGAATCTGCACGCGTGCGCTAAGATTTGTGTGAAACAGCATAATGCCAAGCTACCTGATGATCTACGCGCTTTGCAGGCGCTGCCGGGGATTGGAGCTTATACTGCAGGGGCGATTATGTGCTTTGGTTTTGGGAGAGTGGCGCACTTTGCCGATAGCAATATCACGCGCGTTTTGCAACGACTTGTTGCCACCAAATCTCTTAGTCAAAAATGGATTCTAGCTCTAGCTAAGTCTTTACTCCCACAAAGTCATCAGGTCTTTGACTACCACCAAGCCCTAATTGATCTAGGCGCGCTAGTTTGCACCACTACTCCTAAGTGCGCTAGCTGCCCTATTACCAACCATTGCACCAGTGCGTTTAAACCTATACCCCCCAAGTCAAAGGCTAGCAAACTCCCCCTAACTCTCCACCTAGCCATTTGCAAAAATCTAGATTCTATCGCACTATGCCAATCACAAGAGCATCTCTATAAAGGGCTCTATAATCTCCCTATAATCGCCAAAGATACTCAATCACAAAGTCCATTACCCACGCATCGCCTACTAGGATCTTTTACACACGCTTATACCAAATACGCCATTACTACCTATGTATATGAAGTCCCTAGTGCGTGCTTACCTACCACACTCTTGCCTAATATGCAGTGGTGTCCTATCCACAATCTTCCACCTATATCCAACCTTACCAAAAAGGCATTGCGCTATTTTTAAGGCGACTAATATAAAAATCTTAGGTAAAATGCCTAAAGCCTTGAGCTAGAATCTAGTGTAAGGAGTCGCTATGCCCAAGCAGCACGCCAGCCTAAAACGAGATCCGCACTTTGGTCTTATTATAGAGCCAAATACGCTTATCACTTCAAAAACAGATTTAAAAGGTGTGATCACCTACTGCAATCGCGACTTTCTAGCATATAGTGGATATAGTGAAGAAGAGCTTATCGGCAAGCCACATAATATTATCCGTCATAAGGATATGCCTGCTTGCGTATTTAAGCTACTTTGGGACTATATACAAAGTGGGCGCGAGATTTTTGCATTTGTAAAAAACTTGACCAAACACAAAGAGCATTATTGGGTCTTTACCAATGTTACACCCTCATTTGATAACCTAGGCAATATCATTGGCTACTACTCCGTGCGTCGCGCGCCAAATCTCGCTGTGGTACCTACACTTGAAACTCTCTATAAAGACTTGCGCGCACTAGAATCTAAAGGGAGCTATGAGCAAAGTCTAAAAACCTTGCAAGAGTTTGTCAAAACACAAAACAAATCCTACAACCACATCATCTGCGATTTACAAAAGCTCGATAGCTAGAACCTAATGCAAGCGATAAAAAAGCGTTTTGGCATTATTGGCGTGGGTGGCTATATCGCGCCAAGGCATTTACGCGCAATCTATGAGAATGGTGGCGAGCTTGTAGGTGCGCTTGATAAGCACGACTGCGTGGGTGTGCTTGATCGCTACTTCCCCAATGCAGAGTTTTTCACTAATGAAGCGGAGTTTGTCGAGTATATGCGCGCAAATCCGCTGGACTTTCTTAGTATTTGCACGCCTAATTTTTTGCATTGCGCTCACATCACTCTAGCCTTACAAAATGGTGCAAGTGCGATTTGCGAAAAGCCATTAGTTTTAGAATCTAAAGAGCTTAGTGTATTAGAGAAGCTAGAATCTAGCGCGCAAAAGTTGGATTCTAGCTTCTCTTTACACAAACCACGCGTTTATGGGATCTTGCAATTGCGCTTGCACCAGCAAATACAAACCCTAAAAGCACAGGTCGAAGATGAGCTTATACATAATCCTAAGCATATTTACAAGCTTACTTTACGCTACATTAGTGCTAGGGGGAAGTGGTATCACAAATCGTGGAAGGGCAATATGCAAAAAAGCGGCGGGATCATCTGCAATATCGGAGTGCATTTGTTTGATATGCTAGCATTTGTATTTGGCGATTTTATAGGCAATGAGCTTACTCACTATGAAGCAAACCGCGCAAGTGGAGTGGCGTACTTTGCACACGCGCAAGTGGAGTGGCTACTCTCTATATGCGCAAACGATCTAGCGCACTCTAGCTACAATCAAGCCCTAAGGATTTTAGAAGAAGACCCGCGTGCTCGTCCTAGTGCTCGTCCTGCTTTGCACATAGATTTTTCACAAGGCTTTGAAGATCTCCATACCGCAAGTTATACGGGGATCTTACAAGGCGAAGGTTTTACCCTTAGCGCGCAAAAACAAGCTATTACTATAATAGAATCTATCACTAAGCAAGCTTTATCGTAGTGCTAAAGTCATAAGATATTTTATTTTTGGTGCTTTTGTGGGGATTCTAGACTTTAGGTGCATTTTCAACTTTGCATAAGCTACATTCCCATACAATCCACAGTTTCAAGCCTGACCCCTTATCCTAAGGATATCAATGCTTAAAAATATTGTGCGTTTTTATGTGCAAGGCTTTGCAAATATGACGCTTGGCAAGACATTGTGGAAGATTATTTTTATCAAGCTTTTGGTGATTTTTATCGTGCTTAAATACTTCATCTATGGCGATTCTATCCGCGATATTGGTGGAGCAAAAGAGCGTAGCGAGTATGTCTTAGGCAACCTTACCAAAGATTCAAACGCACTAGAAACACAGGCAGTGCCTACGCTAGAATCTCACACCCTAAAGTAACAAGGAGCGACAAGTGGAGCATGTTGATTGGAGTAGAGCGCAGTTTGGTTTGACTGCAATTTATCATTTTTTGTTTGTGCCTTTGACCTTGGGACTTAGCTTTATCGTAGCGATTATGGAGAGCATTTATCTAAAAACCAAAGATGAGCGATGGAAGACTATCACAAAGTTTTGGCTAACACTTTTTGGGATAAATTTTGCCATTGGGGTAGCTACGGGCATTATTATGGAGTTTGAGTTTGGCACAAATTGGGCAAATTATAGCTGGTTTGTTGGTGATATTTTTGGCGCACCTTTGGCAGTTGAGGGCATTGTGGCATTTTTCCTAGAAGCGACATTCTTTGCGGTGATGTTTTTTGGCTGGGACAAAGTCTCTCCGCGCTTCCACTTACTCTCTACTTGGCTTGTAGCTATTGGGAGCAACTTAAGTGCGTTTTGGATTCTAGTGGCAAATGGCTGGATGCAGTATCCAATAGGCACGATGTTTAACCCAGCCACTGCCAGAAATGAGATGACAAGCTTCCTAGAAATCGCTCTCTCTCCTGTGGCAGTGCCAAAATTTTTACATACCATTGCTAGCGGCTATGTGATTTCCGCGCTTTTTGTGATGGGGATTAGTGCTTGGTATTTACTAAAAGGCAGACATATCATTATGGCAAAGCGTAGCCTTGTCGTGGGGGCAAGCTTTGGGCTACTCACTTCGGTATTTTTGTTCTTTAGTGGTGATGAAAGTGCTTATCAAGTTACACAAAAGCAGCCTATGAAGCTTGCGGCAATGGAGGGGATTTATGATGGTGAGCATAGGGCTGGACTTGTGGCATTTGGAATCTTAAACCCAAAGAAAAAGCCTGGTGATAGCGAGCCGACATTTTTGTTTGACTTCACTATCCCCTACGCACTCTCAATCCTGGGACAGAGAGACAAGCAGGGCTTTATCCCAGGGATCAATGACCTGCTCTTTGGCAATGAGAAAAAAGGCGTTATAAGTATGGATTCTAGGATGGAAAGTGGGAAAAAGGCTGTGCAAGCTCTAAGCGACTTTAATGCCGCTATGGATAGTGCGCAGCAAATCTTGCAAGAGAATATGCACAATTTTGGCTATGGCTATCTAGAATCTAAAGAACAAGCTGTACCGCCTGTGGCTATAACCTTTTATAGCTTCCATATTATGGTAGCTCTTGGTAGCTTGTTTTTCTTGCTTTTTATTATCGTGCTCTACTTATGTATGGCAAATAACATTACAAACTTTAGAAAAATTTTATGGCTATGTGTGATTGCTGTGCCATTTGGCTACATTGCCGCAGAAGCTGGCTGGATTGTAGCAGAAGTGGGGAGACAGCCTTGGGCGATTCAAGATCTAATGCCTGTGCATATTGCTGCGACAAATCTCGCATATACAAATGTGCAAATCTCTTTCTTTATCTTCTTAACCCTTTTCACTCTACTTTTATGTGCGGAGCTTGGGATTATGGCAAAGCAGATTAGAAAAGGCTTCCACACGCACACAACAAGCCAGAAGGAGTAGGCGATGTTTTTTGGACTTGATTTAGCGCAATTGCAGGTGTATTGGTGGGTGGTTGTAAGTCTGCTTGGCGGGCTTTTGGTGTTTATGTTTTTTGTGCAAGGTGGGCAGGGACTTATAGATAAGCTTGCTAAAACGGAGGAGGAAAAGTCTTTACTCATAAATGTGCTTGGGCGTAAATGGGAGCTTGGATTTACAACCTTGGTGTTATTTGGCGGAGCGTGCTTCGCGGCATTTCCACTTTTTTATAGCACAAGCTTTGGTGGGGCATATTGGGTATGGATAGCTATTTTACTCTGCTTTATTATCCAAGCTGTAAGCTATGAATATCGCAAAAAAGATGGGAATCTACTAGGGGCTAAAACTTATGAGTTGTTTTTGAAGATTAATGGGCTTTTAGGAGTGCTTCTAACAGGCATAGCAGTTAGCACATTTTTTGCTGGGAGTGCATTCACGCTTGATGAGATGAGGTTTGTGCACTGGGAGCATAATTTACGAGGATTAGAGCAGCTGGGAAATCCTTTTAACTATCTTCTAGGTTTTGCGCTGGTATTTCTAAGCAGAATGCTAGCAGATAGCTACTTCATCAATATGCTGGATTCTAGCGCCATTGTGCAAAGGGCGAAAAAGGATCTTCTGTTAAATACCACGCTGTTTTTGCCATTTTTCTTAGGCTTCTTGATGTGGATTGGTGTAAAAGATGGGTTCTATGTCGATGAGAATGGTGTAGTAAGTATGCAAGCATATTTGTATCTCTCCACATTTTTGCAAACGCCCTACCTGCTTGTTTTGCTACTTATAGGCGTGGCACTTGTGTTAGCTGGAATCTATCTTAGCCTTGTTGGCAAAAAAGGCATATTTGCTTTGGGGATTGGAGCAGTGTGCACTGTTATGGCAGTGTTGCTAAATGTAGGGCTTGGAGATAGTGCTTTCTACCCATCAAGCGCAGATTTGCAAAGCTCCCTTACCATAACTAACGCAAGCTCAAGCTACTATACACTAAGCGTGATGGGCTATGTGAGCTTGCTTGTGCCATTTGTGCTAGGCTATATCGTGTATGTGTGGCGATGTATGGATAGCAAGAAGTTTAGCCCAAATGATTTAGATGAGCATTCTTATTAAGGAGATTTTATGCTATACACGCTATTTTTGATTCTACTTTGGCCCATTGTGATATTTCTATGCTATAAATTTATCTGTTTAAATATCTCGGAGTTACACAGGCGAGAGTTAGAATCTAACCCTGAAAAGTAGATTCTAGCCTACACGCTTAGATAGATCGCACAAAGTGTCGCTACTACACCTAGCCCAAGCACACTAAAGCTTATAGCTCTATCACGCTTACAAAAGGAGGTAACAATCAAACCCGAGAGATAAAAAAGCAAAAGCGATGTGCCAAAGCCTATGGCTAGAAAATCAAAAACAGAAAGCTTGACTCCCCCTAATTCAAACTTACTCCCACTAGATTTATGCATAAGTAGCAAAACCCCATACCAGCTTCTCTCCACTACCCTAAATGTAGGCTTCCCATCTTTACCTTTACTAATTGTCGCGCTATATACAACATTGCCAATGCTTGGATTACCCTTGATAAACTTCACTTCTGTATTTGGTGGGACTCTTAGATTATGTGTCTTTAGCAGTTCAAGTAGCACTGCTTGCTCTTTGCCTTGCTCAGGAGTAGAATCTAAAGGCAGCTCAAAGATCCTAGCCCCTGCATCTTGCCGCAAATCAAAGATATACCCAACACCTGTAATCGCATAAATCAACGCAAGTGGGAGAAAAAACAAGCTTAAATATGTATGGACTTTCATCCAAGTCTTTTTGCTAAAAGTAGTATTTTTCATAACTATTTCGCCTCCTTGACTATGTTGCGCGATTATAAGTTACAGAGATAAAGCCATTGTGAAGTTAGCTGTGTAAATATGAGAGCAGTGCTTCAAGCACGCACTCATCATCAGCACTTGTTGCTTTGATTGTGTGCTTCTCTAAGGACTCTAGGGTGATTTGGATATTTTGCCCAAAATGCGAGATTGATTTAATGTGCTTGTGGTTAGCTAGAATCTTAATGATAATAAGCTGGATAAAAGCCTGACTCAATGTATCTAGCGCACCGAAGCGATCGCGGATCTCTGCTTCTATATCAATGACTTCTCGCACTTCTTTAGCAAGCGACAATCGACGATAAAGCTCCAAGCGCAAAGAATCGCTAGTGATTAAATCAGGGCTCAAATACGCACTAATATTTAACCGCAATTCAACGCTATGCTCCATCAAGACTGGCTGATTGCTCAAAGTAGCAAGTGCATCTTCTAAGAGCTTAAGATACAAGCTAAAGCCGATATTTTTAATATGCCCACTTTGCGATTCGCCAATAAGATTCCCACCTCCTCTAATCTCTAAATCGTGGTAGGCAATGCTAGCCCCTGATCCTAGGTAAGAGTTTCGCTCCAACGCAAGCAACCTTTTGCTTGCATCTTCTGTGATGCTCTCCATTGACTCAATCAAAAAGTAGCAAAGTCCCTCTTTATCCCCTCGCCCCACGCGCCCTCTTAACTGATGCAAATCCGCTAATCCAAAGCGATCCGCCCCATCAACAATGATAGTATTGGCATTGGGGAGATGGATACCTGATTCAATAATAGCAGTGCAAAGTAGAATCTGGTGCTTTCCACACGCAAACTCATACATAATCTGCTCAATCTCACTAGCACTTATACGCGAGTGTAACATAACGATAGATAGCGTGGGAAAAAGCTTGTGTAAATGCGCATAAATCGCAGGCATAGAAGCGATATTGTTGTATAGATAAAACACCTGCCCACCACGGCGTAGCTCACGCTGAATAATCTCTTGCAATAAGGCATCGTTTTTATGCTTGATGAAAGTGCGCGGATCTTTGCGTGAAGTGGGTGGAGTTTCTAGGCGACTCATACCCTTGATGTGTGAGAGCACCATATTAAGGGTGCGTGGGATTGGCGTAGCAGACATACTTAGGATATGGACATTTGTGCTTAGCTGCTTTAAGCTCTCCTTTTGCTTCACGCCAAACTTATGCTCCTCATCAACCACAATAAGCCCTAGCCTAGCAAACTCCACACCAAAAAGACTATGTGTGCCAACCACCACATCAAGCGCACCACTTTTTAAACACTCTAAAGTCGCGCGCTTTTCTTTAGCGCTGCTAAAACGATCATACTTGCCAACCTGTATGCCAAAGGGAGCAAAGCGTTTAGACAGTGTGGCAAAATGCTGCGCACTAAGGAGCGTTGTAGGGACGATGAGCGCGCACTGATAACCACTTTTGCACACAGCATAGATTGCATTCATCGCCACTTCTGTCTTGCCAAAACCTACATCGCCACTTAGTAGCCTATCCATCACGCGTCCACTTGCAAGATCGCTAAAAATGGATTCTATAGAAGCTGCTTGATCTGGCGTTAAAGCAAAGCCTGCCGTGTGCTTGAAGACTTCTAAATCTGGGCTTTTTGTATCAATCACCACACCTTGCAAAAGATTACGCGTAGCTGCAAGCTTGATAATAGAATCCGCTATGGCAAAGAGCTTTTCCCTAGCCTTTTGCTTAAGCCTTACAAAGCTTCCTTTCCCAAGTCGATCAATCACGGGAATAGAGCCATTTGCTGCAATGTAGCGATCAATTGTATGGAGATTCTCCACTGGGAGCAGGAGCTTATCTTCATCAAAATATTGAATATGGATAAAATCACGCGTAACGCCCAAGATAGTGTTTTGCATGATACCTTTGAAAATCCCTATGCCATACTCACTATGCACGACATACTCGCCGATATTTAGCTCATTAAGCGCAAATTTTGGGCGTTTGGGACGCTTTTGCGCTTGAGGGATATTAGATTCTAGGCTAATGATTAACTCATCAGGTGTGCTAATATGCACAACCGCACTAGATTCTACAATACTACTAGAATCCACTACACTCGCATTTAGAGCCACCAGCTCGCTTCTACTGCGCACCACAAATGTCCTGCGCTTACCTGCGTGGTGAGCTAGCAACTTATCAAGCTTATCTAAGTAAAAGTCTATATCCACATAGGATTCTATCTCTTCTAGCACCATAGGCATTTGCGGTGAATTTTGCTTAGATTCTGCAATATGCACAAGCACTTGCGCCCAAAACCCCACTGCGCTAGAATCCGCATCACTTTTATCACATTTATCGCTAATGCCTAGTGAGCCAATCTCACCAAGCTCTAGCACTGCGGTTTTAGTAAGCATTGTTGGATAGTGCGCTGGGAGTAGCCATCTATGTGGTAAGTACCATATCCCGATAGAGAGCATATCCTTGCTCATTACATCACAATCACTCATCTCCACAGCTTCGCACAAGCTCTCATACTCATCTTGCTCTAGGCTAAAGAGTGCTGGTGCTATATCAAGCACACTTTGACTTGTCGACTCTTTAAGCTGTGTCTCTATGCTAAAAATACTAATCCCCTCGCACTCATCGCCAAAAAAGCTAATGCGATAAGGCTTGTCAAGAGGTGGGTAAATATCAACAATATCACCACGGAAGCTTACTTCACCTTCCATTTCTATCATCTCCACGCTCTCATACCCATAGCGTATCAATGTGTCTTTAAGTATTTGAAGTTGATAATCTTTCCCCACTTCAAGTCTAAGACTCTGGCAGTATTTATGTGATGGTAGTGGATAGAGAAGCGAGCAAAGTGGTGCTATTAAAATGGTGTTTTCATCAGTGTAAAAAGTGCGAATCTGGGCTAGATTCTCCACAAGCTCGACAAAAAAGCTACGCACATCATCGCCTGCGTGCAGGCGTGTTTCTTTACATAAAAGTGGTTTTTTTAAGGAAACCTGCACACTATAAGCATAGAGCGCGACTTGATAGGCTTTTAGCGCCTCTTCATAATCTCTGCATACAATAATCCGTGCAGATAGTCCTTCTAAAAAGGCTCTATAGAGATTTGCCTGAAGCATTCTTTGACGCTAGTGGAGCTTGCCCTTTAATTTTGCTTTCCCCTATAAATACACCTTTTTTCTCAATCACAAGCTCTGTGGAAGTAATCACTCCCTCAAATCTTCCGAGCGAAGCAATCTCCACACTATCACTCTCAGTGGAGCCTTGAAGCTTACCGCTTATAATAAGCTTATTTGCATATACTTCACCATTGACAAAGCCACTTTTGCCAATCATCACCGTGCTTTTTGAGCGGATACTTCCCTCAAGCTCACCATCAATATGTAGGTGGCAGTCAGTGTCAATCTCACCTTTAATCTTTGTACCTTGTGCGATAATGGTTGCAGCTCCGGACTTCTGCCCTAATCCATTAGGTTGTTTATCGTCGCTAGTAAAGATTGCCATGCGATACTCCTTTCTTTTGTAAAAATTGAATCAAAGTTTTTCATATCCCACCTAGCAAAGTTCATAGGATCAATAGGCTTTTCTAAAAAGCGTACCTCATAGTGCAAGTGCGGACCTGTGCTAACGCCAGAGTTCCCAGTCCTTGCTATGAGCTGCCCCTTTTTCACAAACGAGCCCACTTTGACCAATACTTCGTTAAGGTGAGCATAATAAGTCTTAAAGCCAAACGAATGGGTAATTTTCACCAATTTTCCATATCCACCATTCCAGCCAGAATCCGCCCAATCCACCACACCATCAGCAGTGGCATACACGGGCGTACCAATTTTAGCTCCAAAATCTGTACCTGTATGCTGGCGCACAACACGTAACACAGGATGAAATCTCGTACCATAAGGATCAGTCATACTTGTAAAATACTCTAAAGGATAACCATTAGGGATAAACTTCATAAAAAACGCTTTTTGCACACCTGTAATACTTGCTATATCCACGCGATCAACTAAATTTTCATTGGGCATATTATTGACACCAATGACATTTTCAAGGTTATCAATCTTATCGCTTGCTATGGAGATTTCTTGCAGGCGTTGATTGATCTCATCATTTAAAATCGCATTGCCAAGTAACATTGTTTCATTCCGCTCTTCAATAAGGGAGGTCTTTGCATTGATATCTGCGATTTCTGATCGAAACACCCCAATAGCCACCGCGATAAAAAACACCACACTAAGGAAAAAGAGTAGCATATATAAGGTAATTTGACGAAAAATCATACTCACATTGACAAACTTACTTCCATTTTTATGGGTGATCATCAACACAAGGCGTTGGTCAAATATCATAAAGACTCTTTTTTTAGTTTCTTGCTAGAGCTTACGCGTAATGTTTGAAGCTTGGCAATGTCTTCAATCGCCCATACAAGATTCTTCCAATCAATGCCATCTTCTTTTTGAAAAATCGCATCAAAATTGTCAAAATTCCAGCTGGCATAGGTGGCAGGATTAAGCGAATTACCCAAGAAGCCCACTTCATAATACAACCTCTCTCCATTAGAGCGACCACTATCGCCGCTATACCCTATAATCTGCCCCTTTTGCACAAAATCGCCCTTATTAATCGTCAGCGTATCAAGGTGAGCATAGACTGATGAGAATCCAAAGGAATGCGTAAGCTTAATCACATTGCCAAGCCCTGTTTTGCCATTATTTTGCACAAGCACAACCACACCATCAGCAGTGGCATACACAGGTGTACTCTTTGGCACGATGTAGTCCATAGCTCCATCAACTCCGTTCACATTGCGCAACGGGTGCAAACGCTCTGCAGTAAGATGCTTGCTTGTGAAGTTCTTCAACGGATCACCATTGGGAATAAGACTTAACAATAACAACTTATGTGTATTGCTAATGCTTTGCAAATCGACCTTTGTGATTTGGGGTTGCTGTGTAATATTACGCTTAATACTTACAATATCTTCTAACTTATCGATTTTAGAATTTACCACTTCTAGCTCATCTGTGCGCTCTCTAATGGCACTTCTAAGTAGGGCGTTTTTTTGATAGATAGAGTGGTATTGCGCGATAGCATTGCTCTTTTGCTTAGCAATATCATTGACTTGATGCATAAGGAAATACATCGCAACAAAGCTTAGTGAAAATAGCCCAGCCACCACAAACACACCGATTATAGCAAGCTTGGTAACATTCCTAGGGAGAGAAAACTGCCTAGATCCCTTCTCATCGACAATTGAGACAACTAGTCTATCTTCTTGCATTCCACATCTCCAAAAAAGCTTCTACTACACTAAATGACCCAAACACTACATATTCTTTATCATCCCTGACTGAAGAGCGACTAAGCACAAACTCTTTATAGCCAATCCCAAGCCCGGTGCAAATAGCCACTAATTCATCTCTAGGCATAGCCCTACTATGTATGATAGGACAAATTAACAACTGATCAATATTGGGTTTTAAAATAGTCAATATCTCACATACATCCTTTTGACAGAATGTATTATACACAAGATTTACGCGTTTATTGCCAAGAATTTGCACCATTGCGCGCGCGCACTCGGCGTTGTGCCCCACATCAACCATAATATTTGGAGCGATTTTTTGCGCTCTAGCTGGCAAGTCAAATCTAGGCATATTTGCTACATCATCGATACCCAAAGCCCTAAGCACATGCAGTGCCACAACAAAATTCTCCTGTAAAAATAGCGCGAAATCTCGCACATAAGTAGCTATATCTGGGAATTTTAGGCTAGATTCTATCTCGCCCTTAGTGATTGTTATAAGTGTAGAATCTAGCTTTTTAGCGATAGCTTTAGCGATAGGTTCTACTTCTTTATAAGCTTGTGGAGCTAAAATCGCGTGCTTGCTCATAGCCTTTAGCTTTGTCGTAGCAATAGATTCTATACTCTCTCCTAGCAGTTCCATATGGTCATAAGAAATGGGCGTAAAAACACTTAGCTCCACAAGCTCTCTTAGCACACTTGTGGAGTCAAACTCCCCCCCAAGCCCAGCCTCACACACAAAATACTCACACTCTTGTGCTAGCACCAAAGCAAGCAAGGTGGCATACTCAAAATAGCTCGCCTGCTTTGTGCAAGTATAGCCTTGTAGAATCTGGTGTGCCGCTTCTAGCTCTGTATCGCTCACTATGCGCCCATTTTTATAAAACCGCTCATTAAAGCAGTGCAAATGCGGAGAGCTGAAATGCAACACGCTATGTCCTTGCCCCAAAAGCCCTAACGCAATAAATCGCCCTGTGCTACCCTTACCATTTGTTCCTAGAATATGGATAATATGAGAAGAAAACTTAAAACTAGCGCGCAAGGTAGCAAAGATTCTAGGCATGCGCTCTTTATCAAACTCCGCATACTCCGCACCTTTAGATTCTAGGCAAGCACGCAAGGAAGTGCTAAATCCCAGCCTAGAATCTACACTACTACCACTCTCTCTCACTTTTGCCCCTCAAAGGAAATTTGAGCAACAAACTGATCTACTGTTTGTGTGAAAGCCTGATTGATTGCGTAGTAGCGGTTGTTGTAAGTGGTAAGTGGATTGTCTAGCGAGACATTGTAGTCGTAGTATCCACTGCTATTGAACATCCTTCTTGTGCCTTTTTTATTATCGTAGGTGTAGGTTACATACGCACTTACACGATAATAAGTCGTAAATGCACTACTGCTAAGAGCGAATGTCGTATCTGCAATTTTATCAATCTCAACAATGATAATACTATCAGCATCTTCCTTACTAGAAACACGCGTTTGAAAGCGTGCGATAATGATTTTGTTCATAAGATCTTTAAGCTCGACAGAGTTTTCTGGGTTGGGGAGATTGACCTTTAGCTCCACATAGAAACGCTCCCCTAAAGCTTTTTGCGCAAAAGTAGCTGATGGAACATAGCCACAGCCTGCAAAAGCAAGCATTGTAACTACTAGAGCGATAAGTCTGCCCACTCACACCACCACAAAATTTACAAGCTTATTTGGTACAAAGACTTCTTTAGTAATTCTTGCATCAAGCAACCATTTTTCTATGGATTTTTTTGCTTGGTTAATGACTTGTTGCTTATCTTGGCTTGCTTGCACACTAATTTCTGCCCGCTTTTTGCCATTAATCGTAACAGCATAAACACACTCATCGCTAGCAAACACACTAGAATCCACTTCTATCTCACCAAAATTCGCTAGCCCAAAAAGCTCTTCACTAAGCTCCCAGCAAATATGGGGGATAATAGGCTCTAAGATAGAGAGCAAGATGAAATACCCCTCTGTCCAAATGTCTGGATTTTCTTGCGCATTTAATGCATTAAATGCTTCCATACAAGCGGCAATGAGCGTATTGAAGTTGTAGTTATTCTGCCTTTTGGTGAAGACCTCTTGACTCTTTCGCAAGGCTTCATAGACTTTCTTGCGCGCTATTTTTTGTGCAGAATCTAGCCCACTTCCATCAATGTGCGGAAGTGATTTTGTGGAATAAGCTTTTTGCGCGCGTTCATACAAGCGACGGATAAAGCGGTTTGCCCCCTCCACACCATTATCATTCCACTCAAGCTCCTTGATAGGCGGAGCAGCAAACAAGATAAACAAACGCGCAGTATCTGCCCCATACGCGTGCAAAATATCTTTAGGATTAACAACATTGCCTTTAGATTTTGCCATTTTCGCGCCATCTTTTAGCACCATTCCTTGTGTAAGCAAATGTGCAAAAGGCTCATTGAAGCAACAGTAGCCCAAATCCCGCAAAACTTTGGTAAAAAATCGCGCATAAAGTAAATGTAAGATCGCGTGCTCAATCCCACCGATGTATTCATCAACTTGTAACCAATACGATACACTAGCTTTATCAATCGCACAATGCTCCCACTTACTGCGCTGTGTAGCATAGCGCAAGAAATACCAGCTAGATTCTATAAAAGTATCCATTGTGTCACTCTCTCGCCTAGCTTGCTTGCCACATTTAGGGCAGATGGCTTGCATAAAGTCAGCGTGGCTAGCAAGTGGATTTCCCTCTCCGGTGATTACTACATTATCTGGGAGAGTTATAGGGAGATTCTCTCTCTTTTCTGGCACTGCCCCACAGCTCTCACAATGCACAATAGGGATAGGCGCACCCCAATACCGCTGCCTAGACACTCCCCAATCGCGTAAGCGATAATTTACCACACCAGAGCCAAGACCATTTCTCTCAAAATACTTAATTACAGCCTGCCTAGCTTCATCACCAATAAGCCCCTTAAACGCACCAGAATCTAGCATCGCTCCATCATCACTACAAGGCAATGGATTTTGTGTCTGTAACGCTTGCTTAATAGGCAAGTCATACGCCGTAGCAAAGGCGAAATCCCTTTCATCGTGTGCTGGCACACCCATCACCGCCCCAGAACCATAATCCATAAGCACAAAATTTGCCACCCATATAGGTAGCAAATCTCCTGTGATAGGGTGGATAGCTTTAATCCCTAAATCCACACCTTGCTTTTGCGCACTTGCGCGATCTCGCGCGCTTGTATTTCGCATAGCAACAATATGCTCTTGCTGCTGCACACTTAAATAATCAAACATCGCCTTTGCTAAAGGATGTTCTGGAGCAATGGCACAATAAGTAACACCAAATATCGTATCTGGGCGTGTGGTAAATATCTCTAAGCTTTCTATCCCACTATGCTCCTTGGCGCTAGATTCTAGGGAAAATCTACACTGCAAGCCATAGGATTTGCCAATCCAATTTTTCTGCATAAGTAGTACTTGTGGCGACCATTTCCCCTCCAAGGTCTGCAAGTCTTCAAGTAGCTCCTCTGCATAATCGGTGATTTTAATGTAGTATTGCTCCATTTCTTTTTGCACAACTTGCGTATCGCATCGCCAGCATTTGCCATCAATGACTTGCTCATTTGCAAGCACGGTTAAATCCTTAGGACACCAATTTAGCAGGGATTTTTTGCGGTAGATTAGACCTCTATCCCACATTTGGATAAAGAACTCTTGCTCCCACTTTGTATAAATAGGATCGCAAGTGGCTAAATCCTGTTGCGCTGAAAATGAGAGTCCAAGAGTGCGAAACTCCTTGCGCATAGCATCCATATTGTCATAAGTCCAAGACTTTGGGTGGAGTTTGTGCTTGATGGCAGCATTTTCTGCTGGCATACCAAAAGCATCAAAACCTATTGGGTGCAGAACATTAAAGCCACGATTGCGATAGTACCTTGCTAGCGCGTCGCCTATACAATAGTTACGCACATGCCCCATATGGATCGCCCCACTTGGATAGGGAAACATACTTAGGATATATTTTTTAGGTTTTGTAGAGTCCCACTCTGGCTCAAATACTCCCACTTGCTCCCAATGCTCTTGCCATTTTTTCTCTATTATCCTTGGGTTATAACTACGCATACACTATCCTAGAAATCTGCATCCTGCTTTTGCGCACTCTCGATGAGAATCAAAATAAGCGAGAAAACATTTGCCATAAGTGCACCAAGCACAAATACATAGGCTAGCTTTTCATTATGGAAGACTTGTAGCACGCCAAAGGCTGGCAGCAAGTGTAAATCTGCGACGATTGAACTAGCAAACAACTCCGATGAAAGCCTTTTGCGCACGCCGATTTTTAAAGTTGTAGCGATGAGATTAAGCGCAATAGCCATAAACAAAATCGTAATATCTGGTGCATACAAAAACCCTGCCGTGGAAGTCGCACTACTTAGTGTAAAAAAAATGAAAATAACCTTACCCCAATCCATACCCTACTCCTTTTCTAAAATCTACTTTGGATCTATATCCTGCCACCTTCATACTGTTGGCGGATTTTCGCACGCTCTTGCGCTCGGCGCTGCTTTTCTAGCTCTTTTGCGTGGTATTTCTCTATGTTGAAGCCTAGCAATATTGCAAGCTTAGGGGCAAGAAACATTGAGCTATAAGTCCCTACAATCACACCCACAAGCATAGGAAGAGAAAAGCCGACAATAATTGAGCCACCAAATACATATAAAGTCAGCACGACAAAAAACACTGTGAGCGAAGTAAGCAAGGTGCGAGAGAGTGTATGCGAGATTGCTTCATTGATAACAAAGGCGATGTCATTTGTCTTATCATTTAGCATTTTTTCACGAATTCTATCAAAGATGATGATCGTGTCATTGATTGAATACCCTATCAAAGTAAGCAGAGCCGCTATGACTTCTAGATTTAAATCAATGGCAAAGACCACAATGCTAGCAGCAGTGATAATCACATCGTGCATCAATGCCAAGATTCCAGCTAAGGCAAACCGCCACTCATAGCGGAAGCTCACATACACCATCATCGCTATAAATGCAAGCAACAGCGAAACAATACCCTTTTCTTTAAGCTCCTCACCAACCTTTGCCCCCACAGAGTCCATCTTGCGTATCTCAAATTCTCCACTAGATGCTAGGATAGATTCTAGCATAGGGGCAAGATTGCGCCCTTCAAGCTCGGCACTGTTAGGGATCTTGACAAGCAGCTCTTCTGCTGAGTCAAACTCGCTCACTTGCACACCCTTAAACGCAGGCTCTGCTTCTAGCAGTGTGCGCACTTGCTCAATAGGGGCTTTACTCTCATAGCGTAGCTGCGCGCTATTCCCCCCAGCAAAGTCAATACCCAGAGTGAAACCGGGCTTTATAAACAAAAACACCGCCCCAGCTAGCAAGGCAAAGCTAATCCAAAGTCCATAATTAGAGTATTTAACAAAGTCAAAAACCCGCACTCGCTTGAATATTTCCACTATTTTGCTCCTTTAATGGCAGGTCTAGCTACTTTGGCATTGACTTGGGTGTGTTGATAGGAGACGCCAAACCACAACTTCATCGATCTTGCCTTGCTAAGTCTAGAGAGCAGGACTTCATAGATTCCGTGTGTACCAATAATTGCTGTGATGATAGAAGCCAGAATCCCTATCCCTGTGGTAAGGGCAAAGCCTTTGATCGCGCCTGTGCCATAAGCATAGAGCAAAAATGAAGCAATAAGCGAAGTGATATTTGAGTCAAAAATCGCGCGCGAAGCATTAATATAGCCTACTTGAATCGCCCTTGTGATCGGCTCTCCAGCACGAAGGGCTTCACGAATGCGCTCATTTATGATAATGTTTGCATCAACTGCCACACCAACAGTTAGCACAATACCAGCCATACCCGGCAAAGTCAATGTCGCGCCAAATATCGCCATAACCGCAATAATAAGCAAAAGATTTACCACTAGCGCGCAAGAAGCTATAACACCCGCTACCGCATAATAGATAATCATAAAACCAACCACCAGCACAAAACCACCAATAAGAGCAAGCATTGAAGCGCGGATGCTATCAGATCCAAGACTAGGTCCCACACTACGCTTCTCTAGCACAGAGAGTGGGACAGGCAGTGCCCCACTTCGCAGAGTAATAGCTAAGTCTGTGGCTTCTTCTTCTGTGAAATCTCCACTAATTTGCCCACTTGAAGCAATCCTAGCGCGAATGACAGGAGCGGAGTAAATTTTACTATCTAGTACGATTGCCATACGCTTACCTATGCTAGCACTTGAAAAATCAGCGAACCGCTTTGCTCCTTGCGCATTCAACTCAAATGCCACCACGGGGCGATGGTTCTCATCATACGCCACGCGCGCATTGCTTACCATACTTCCATCTAGGATAGAAGTCGCCTTTAACAAAAGTTTTGGCGCAGGCTCGCCTCTAGCAATAGCACTTTGAGCTTCTTTAGTAGATTCTGCAAAGGGCAAAATCACATCATTAAACCCTTGCGCTTCAAAATCACTCATACTATATACACGGCTTACACGCTCTTCATCGACTGCCATCATCTGCAAAAATGCCGCTTTAGAGATAAGATCACGCACTCGTTGCTCTTGCTTAGTGTTTTGGATTCCGGGGAGTTCGACTAGAATCTGCTCTCGCCCTTGCTGGGTTACGCTAGGCTCGGCTAGCCCAAACTCATTTAAGCGATTGCGTATGGTGGTAATTGCTTGAAGAATAGCTTGCTTGCGCACTTCTTCTTGTTCTTGCTGGGTTAGAAGAATGGTATAGTGGTATTCTTGAGCTTCATAAGCAATCCCACGCACAGATTTTAGCAAGATTTCTAGCTCGCTCACTTCAGCAGAATCGATCAGGTCAAACTGCACATTACTCTCTTGTGCTTGCACAGGAGAGAGCAGAATCTGCCTCTTTGCTGCTTCATATTCTATAGTAGAAGCAATAGAAGAATAGCGCGCAGCAGTGGCTGCATCTGTATCTACACCAAGCAGAAGCTGCAAGCCCCCTTGCAGATCAAGCCCTAATGTGATCTTTGGTCCTTTGGTATCAAAGAAGATTGGTACGCTACACACCAAGCCAAAGCATAAGGCAACAAGAAAGACAAGGAATTTTGGTTGAAAAATTTTCATCTAAAATTTATGATTGTGTGGGCTGTGTATCATTGACCTTATAGGCAATAAAATCCCTAGAAAGCCTAGCTGTGCTCTCATCACTCAAACGCACGCTAAAAAACTGCTCCTCCACCTTGATAATCTCACAAATAAGCCCTCCAGAGCTTACGACCTTATCGCCCTTTTTCAATCCTTCTAGCATTTCTCTATGTCGCTTTGCTTGCACACGCTGGGGACGAATGAGAAAAAAGTAAAACACCGCAAAAAGCACAATAAGTGGCAAAAGCGAGACAAAAAGGTTGTTTGCATCATTACCCATTTATAATCCTTGCACATAAAATTAGAGCTGGCATTGTAGCGACTATTTATTTACTTTATCCTTTATTTTTGCGACTACAAGCAAAAATAAAGCCCCAATAATCCCAGAGATAAGTGAGCCACTAAGGATGGCTATCTTGGAAATCTCTGCTGCTTGCTCAGCGTGCTCTGCGCCCTTAAAAGCTAAATCAGAGACAAAAATCGACATCGTAAAGCCAATACCTGCTAGCATACCAGCTCCTAGAATCTCACCCCAAGTAATCCCGCTCGGACGCGCCGCGATCCCAAACTTCTCGCATAAAAATGTGATGAGAAAAATCCCCACAGGCTTGCCAATCAGCAGTCCCAACACCACTCCTAAAAATATATGATCAAAGCCTAAAAGCGTGCTAAAATCTACCCCGTTATCTAAGCGCACACCCGCATTAGCAAAACCAAACAATGGCATAATGCAATACGCACTCCAAGGGTGTAAAGCACGCTCAAGCCGTCCTAGTGGGCTTTGCACCATCGTGATAGTTTCGCTCATATTGCGAAGATTTTTCACTTGCGATTCATTTAAAAACACTTGATCATCGCTCTTGCTACGAACAAATCTATCAACCATCGCAGTTACATGCGGATTGAAATCTTGTAAGTCAAATTTTGGGCGCACAGGAATACAAAACGCCAAAACAACAGCAGAAATAGTCGCATGGATCCCACTATTATGCACAGCAAACCACAGCACCACCCCCACGCACAAATATGGACTTAATGACTTAATGCCAAGCTTGTTAAGAATGATAAGCGCGCAGATAAGTACCCCAGCCAAGCCCAAATACGCATAATGCAAAGTGCTTGTATAAAAAAGTGCGATGACCACAATCGCCCCCAAATCATCAACCACCGCAAGCGTTACTAAAAATACCTTCAATGCCATAGGTACGCGCGATTTAAGCAGCATTATCACTCCAAGGGCAAAGGCTATATCTGTTGCCATAGGGATACCAAAACCACGCACTGAAGGCGTGCCAGCATTTAACCCAAAGTAAATGAGCCCGGGCACAAGCATACCGCCAACTGCCGCAAGAGCTGGGAATATCGCCTTTTTCACACTTGCTAGCTCACCAAAAAGCACTTCACGCTTAATTTCTAGCCCAACCATTAGGAAAAACAACGCCATAAGCACATCACTAATCCAATGGTGCATACTAAAGCCTATAAATATACTGCCATTTTCACCTTGTGCACCAAGGTGTGCTAGGAATGGAAAAGCGTGTGCAAGTCCTTGCACTTCTACCCCAAGCTCCATATGCCAAAAGTTAAAATACATCTCGCTAAGTGAAGAGTTGGCTATAATCATCGCAAGCACTGCTGCGAAAAACAAAAATACCCCCCCAAATGCCTCACTTTTTAAGAAGTTGAGAAACACATCTCGCAATCCTAGCTTCTCTAGATTCTGCCCTACTGATCGCATAAATGCCCTTTAGATAAAATAGGGCTGATATTATAGCAATATTTTCTAGATCTTTTTTTGGTAAAATCCCACCAAAATTTCCCAAAAAGTCAGCCTATGCACACTGCTACACACTCCATTGCCGATAGCCCTGCGCTACAGCCCAAGCCAGCCCTGCGTTATGATGACCTGCCCAGCGCACGCATCGAGCTTTTGCAGGCATTTTGGCAGACACTAGTACCAAGCAGCTTACGCGCTACCGAGCTTGGCGCGCTTTTTACCAACGCTTGCGACTTTAGCCAAGCATTAGAGCAGATCCCCCCACAAGCCCTAGCCATTGTGCTCTCAGCAGATTCTATAAACCTTGCACGCTATGAGCAAACACAATCTTTCCAGCTGATTCTGCGCGCAATAGAGATGCAAAATCAGTTAGATCCCGCATCTCTAGATTCTAGCCTCAATCCCTTAGCTATTCTCTCTTTGCAGTGCGCTATTTTGGCATACACAAGCATAGAAAAACTACAAGAGAGCAAAGCCCTAATGGGACATATTATTGCTGCGGGGTTATGTGATGTGGAGCGCGCAAGGGGGCTTTTTAGCATATTAGAAAAATTTTTTACCACACACACAAAGCTTGCAAAAGAAAGCGCACCAGCTAAGAAGCCCACTATAGCCAAGCAAGCTCTAGAAGATGAGCTTATCAATATTGCTAACACACTTGCCCAAGCACTCCCTCATACCAAGCCCACACTTGAAAAAACCATAGCGCGCTTACAAGAAAATCGTTTTTCTATCGGTGTGGCTGGTGTTCTAAGTGCGGGGAAAAGTAGCTTTTTAAACGCGCTTTTGGGTAAGGATGTGCTAGGCACTTCCACAATCCCAGAGACTGCTAATCTCTCTATCTTGCGCTATGGCGATGTAGAATCTGCTTTGGTGCATTTTTTCACACAAAGCGAGTGGGAGAGTGCAAGCGCGCAAGATGCGCACTCTAGCACGCTTACAGATGAGCAAAGAGAATTGCTACATATGGGGCAAAAAGTCATTGCTATAGATGAGCTAGCGCGCTACACTTCAGCCAATTATAAAAACGGATTTAGTGCGCTAGTAAAGAAAGTAGAGCTCCATCTCCCGCTAGCATTTTTGCAAAATAATGTCGAGATTGTCGATACACCCGGGCTTGATGATCCAATCATAATCCGCGAGGAGCTAACTAAATCCTATATGCACCATTGCGATATGCTTATTTATGTGATGAATGCAAGCTGCGCTGCTACGCAAAAAGATATGGATTTTATCTTAGAGTCGCTCATTAGCAGACATTTGGCTAGATTGCTTGTGGTGCTAACGCGCGCAGATTTACTGAATAGCAAAGAGCTAGAATCTAGCCTAGCCTATACCCGCCAAAGCCTGCAAAAGGAGTTACAAAAGGCGCATTATGATGGCGATATACAAGCCCTGCTTGATAGCATTGACTTTATCCCTGTAGCTTCACTTTTTGCACTAGGGTATAAGACAAATGATAAAGACATCATCATAAAAGCTCAAGCGCAAAACTTTACACTAGAGCAAACAGGACTCCCTAAAGTGCAAGCTTACCTAGAATCTATGCTCCTTGGCGATGACTCGCCTAAACAAAGAGACTTGCTATATAGCGCGTATAGAGTCTTGCTCCTAGAGCTAGAATCTGCAAAGGAACATTTACACATAGAGCAACGCATCTTGCAAGCAAATAACCACGACAAGCAAGCCATAGCTAGCGACTTGCAAGCGAGCAATCAAGCACTTATAGACTCTATGGAGACTTTAAACAAGCAACTAGCAGCAAGAGAGCAGGAGTTTATGCACTATCTAAGTGAGCTCATCGCACTAATCAACGCCCATTTAAATTCCCACACACAAAGGCTTTTCACCCAGCTTTATGATGATGCAATCTATGAATACGCCAAAAACTCTAAGCCAAACGCAGAGCGTGTAGAATCCATCATCACCCAAAGCTTGCAAGATAGCTACCACGATCTTATGCGTGAATACAAATACAAAGTAGCAAAGAAGCTACGCACACTGGATGAACTTGCAAAAAGCAGTAGTACACTAGCCTTAGATGTATCCCTAGACATCCCGCCAATCACCTATCCAAGCCACACTAATAGCATTAGCGCCCTAGCCAAGCAACTAGCAAAAGCCGTGCTAGAGCTAAACGCCGCACACACCAAAAACACGCAAGAAAAACTTAGTGCTGCTTTGCAAGAGCTTTTGCGCGCGAAAATGGGGGATTTTATCAGCCTACTTACGCGAGAAAATACGCGTGTGCAGGCTCTTTTACACCAAAGCTTTACCGACTACGCACAAGCACAAAAAGACGCCTTGCAGGATAAAATCACCAAAAACGCCCGAGCCCTAGAATCTGCTCTGACAAAAACAGCCACCAAAGACGACATAGAAGCACTCCACAACACACAAAAAACTATCCAATCATTACACAATGAAGTGCAAATGATCCTTAAGGCATTATAAGATGAAAGTAACCACGCTAGATTCCACGCCCATAGATTCTACAAATACTCTAAGCATAGATTCTCCCGCCCTACTAGAATCCTTTATCCACGAGTGCCTACTCATTACCAGCACCAATCCCCTACATCAAGCAATCCAACTCACTCGCTATGCACTAAGTCGCACAGACTCACTTACCAAGCAACGCGCTAGCACACTAGATACTCTTGCAAGAGATCTCGATAAGCCCATTACCATAGCGATTGTGGGGCAATTCTCTAGCGGTAAGAGCACTTTTCTCAATGCTATAATGGGGCGCACTATCCTGCCTAGTGGCATTACACCAATCACTTCAAAAGTTTGCACTATCTGCTATGGAGATACTTACAGCCTAGAGGTTATCTACAACGATGGCACAAGCACGCCAAAGCCACTAGAATTTTTCCATACATTAGATGAGCTAGAAAATCTCCAAATCCGTGAATTTATCCTACGCTCGCCTGTGACACTGCTACGCTCTATCAGCTTGCTTGATACCCCCGGCTTCAACTCGCAAAATGCCATTGATACAGAGACGACAAACGCTATTTTATCGCGTGTAGATGGGATTATTTGGCTCTCTTTAATCGACAATGTCGGCAAGCAAAGTGAAAAGGACATTATAGATGCCCACATTAAGCAGTATGTCTCCAAATCTCTATGCGTACTTAATCAAAAAGATCGCCTACAAGATGAAAAAGAAGTACAAACAAGTCTAAATTACGCTAGATCCGCCTTTAGTGGTAGCTTTAGCAAAGTGATTGCCATCTCTGCTAAGCAAGCACTAAAAGCGATCCAAGCCCACCAAGAGCAGCCCACAACTCCGCTAGAATCTAGCCAGCTCTATACGCACTCAAACTTCCAAGCAGTGCTAGAATTTATCACGACACAGCTTGCTAACAATGCCAAAGAACTAAAATCTAGCAAGATTCTACGCATTTTAAGGGAGATTCTAGCTCTTAGCATGGTGGAGATAGAGCAGATGCAAAGCACCATCAAAGCCTATTTGCAAGCCATTGAGTGCTTTGATAGCACCCTGCGATTTAACGCCCTAAAAAGTGGGCTAGAAAAGCAATTTAACACATTTTTCACGCGCTACGATAATGCCCTAGAAAATCTCGCGCAACATATCTTCTCCCAGCTAGAATCTAGCGAATTTAGCTTACCTATCGCAAGCAAAAATCTCCTAGGTATGCGTACTCAGCAAATGCAAACCTACCAAGCCACCATAATCCCAAAAGACACGCTTATAAGCAAGCTACATAGCCAAGAAAACCGCTTCTTGCCAGAGTTTCGCACACTAGGCTTGCAAATAGGTGCATTTGGCAAAGAGCTTGGTAACTTCCTTGATAGTGAGTTAGAAGCACTTAGGCAAACTAGCTGCGAGCTTTGGGTAGATTCTACCCCTGCGCTACAACATACCCTACAAATGTTGCAACATAGCACCCTAACGCGTATCCAAGCCCAAAACACAGCCACTCTATGCGCCCTGCAAGGTGAGCTTGACTCGCTAAAAACACTCATTACTCTAAACTATCCAAACGCCATATCTCTAGCACTCACCGAGCTTGATAGTAAGATCAACTATGCCCTGCACAAGCACAAGCAATCTCCCAAAGACTTCGCGCTCTTTACCCCCACGCTAGAAAATATCCGCGATAGCCTAAATAATGCCTTGCATTTTCTCACATTCCAAGACAAGCTCTCTTTGCACAATGCCTTATACAAAAAGACTCTATGGAACTTAAGTCAAGCCTATATGGAGTGCTTTAAGCATACTGCAAAGCTTACTGCACCATATCTAAGCACCCTAGAATCTCATAGCCAAGTCCTACGCGACACCCTAGAAGAGTTACAAATACCAAAGAGCTAGATTCTAGCTCTTGCGCAAAAACATCGATGGGTCAAACCGCTCAAAATCCACGCCTGTATCTATGTGGCTTACTCTCTCTCCAAACAAGCTTTCATCACAAATCGCCTGCGACAATGTGCTTAATGTTTGTGTAATCTCGCTAGATTTATCTTGGATATAGCCTATAAACCCGCCAAAATCCCCGCGATCTAGCAAGGGCATAGGTGATGGGTTTTCAAACTCAACACTCTGTGCGCCAACTTTAGCACTAAGCACAGAGTCAAACAGCTCATTACCCATAAACTTGCATTTGGCAATTTGCTCTTGGATTTGATAGATGACTAAGTGGTCTTGCACCTCATCATTGCCCAGCCCATTAGCAGAATCTAGGATTTTTTTGTAGGTACTTTTAAGCACTTGTAGTGCGCCTGTTAGCTCATTGGCACTCTTTATATTCTCGCCAAAATTTTGGATTCTCTGGGTTTTGCATAGTGGGATTTGCATTTTCTGTGCTAGTCCAAACTCCCCTACATACTTCTTAAATGTCTCTAATATGTCCTTTTGCTGCATTTGGTAACTCCTAAGTAGTTTAGATAGTCTTAAGCACTTTTTGTTCCCTAAAGTGTTGTAGCTGTCTGGGGCTACCTTTGTAAGATTTTGTTATAATTAGGGCTATTTTTTCATAAGGACAATGATGCGATTTATTTGGCTATGGGCTTGCTTGGCAGGTTTGCTTGGTGCAGTGTCACTGCACCCTATTGACTTTGAAGTGATCAAAAAAGAAGTCTCAAAGTCCCCTACACTACTTATCATCGGTGGGATACAAGGTGATGAGCCCGGTGGATTTAACGCAACAAATATTTTTCTCAATCACTACACAATTAAAAACGGTAGTGTTTGGATAGTCCCTGTGCTAAACCCACACTCTATGCTACTTAACCATCGTGGAATCTATGATGATATGAATCGCAAATTTGCAACCATTGACCCAAATGACCCAGAAAAACCGCTTATAGAGCATATCAAAAGTGTCATTAAAGAAAATCAAGTAGAAGCGGTACTGCATTTACACGATGGGAGTGGATACTATCGCCCAAACTTTGAAAGTGTGCTTGCTAATCCAAATCGCTGGGGGAACTGCACGGTCATTGATCAAGCTACACTAGAAGGCGCGAAATATGGCGCACTAGAATCTATCGCAAACGCGATGATCGCACATATCAATGCCCATCTCTTAGCCCCAATCCATCGCTATCATTTGCACAATACCCAAACTGCTGAAAAAGACAAAGAAATGCAAAAAGCCCTGACATTTTATGCGATCAATCAGGGCAAGCCCGGCTATGCCAATGAAGCAAGCAAGGAGCTTAATGTCGCCCAGCGCGTGTATTACCACCTACTCGCCATCGATGCGCTTCTCACACAAATGGGTATAGAGTTTGAGCGAGATTTCACACTTTCACCACAAAATGTGCAAAAAGCCATCAAGGATCACTCCCAAACCTTTAGGCTTGAGAATCTCCCTGAAATGCCACTCTTTGGCTTGCGCACCCCACTTGCAAACTTCCCTATCCCCAAAGGCAAAAGAGCTAGTGAAATCACCATCACTTCAAGCAACAAGATTCTAGGGCTTCTACCAAGAGATGGCTCTCTAACCCTAAAATACGGTAACAATGTGATGACAAAGATTCTCCCAAAGCGCATTGACTTCTACCAAGGATCACTTGCCCCACTAGAAGCCACGATTGATAAGCAAACGCGCAAGATCGCGCTAGGAGAGCGTGTGCAAATAGCGCGCGAGATAAGTCTGCCTAACACCATAGTGCTTGATGACAACCGCCAAGCACGCTTGCAGGTCGTTGGGCTTATAGGGGGGGGGGATTCTAGCCATATTACAAAAGCTTCACTAAACCCAAGCGCAAGCCTTGATGTAGCCGGTAAGCTCTATCGCACAGAAGTCTATATCCAAGAGAAGTTAGGCACAGAAGAGAGCCCCAATACACTAGAATCTAGCAACACGCCAAAGGTAGATTCTAGCTCCACAAGTGCTGGGGACTTGGCTTCTTCAAGTGTGCGTGTGAGCGTAAGTCTAGCCAATATCCGCACAGGCGCAGGGGTAGATTCTAGTATCGCTGGTATGGTGCGCTGGGGGAAAGAACTAGAAGTCCTAGAAAACATAGAATCTCCACATGGGAAATGGCTTAAGGTGCGCTACATTTATACAAATGGCACACAGGAGCGCGAGATTGTAGGCTATATCCTTGCAAGCCTTACCAAGCCAAACGATAGCTCCAAACTTGCTCAAGTAAGAGTCAATCTAGCCCATATCCGCGCTGAGCCAAGCACTAGTGCTACAATCGTAGCAAAAGCCCCGCGTGGGCGGATAATGGAGGTGCGTACCACTAAGGCAGGGCTAGATTCTGCGCACAATCAATGGGCGCAAATTCACTATGTCTATGGTGCCAATAGCACGAAACGCGATGTTAATGGCTATATCCTTGCAAGCTTGCTTGCACCGCTAGATTCTAGTGCGCCAAGCACTAGTACCAAGCAGCCACGCCCAAGCGCACAAAAACTCAAAACTCAAGGCTATAAAGAATACTTCGGCGGTATGATATTGCTTGAGTTTGTCGATAAGAGTGGGCAATGAGTCTAACATCTCTCACAAACTCACCCTTTAAGCTACTGGGAAACACAGAGTGGCACGCACATAGAGCCTACATAATCCGAGTCTTTGCAGGAGAGTTTTGCCTCCGAACAATTACGGATTTTGGAGAGATGCCTAGGCTTTTTGGCATTGAGAGCCAAGCTAGAGTACTACAAGAAAACACAAATGCATTTTTGGCTGGAAAGCAGGCATTACACGCACTGTTATTTGGTGCTAGAGGCTGTGGGAAAAGCTCACTGATCAAGGCTACCTTGCTCCCTCATCTACTAGATTCTAACTCACCTTTGCGCGTACTTGAGCTTGATAGTAAGGATATTTGCCTATTACCTCTAGTGTTTGATAGCTTGCGCGACCTGCCTTATCGTTTTATCATTTTCTGCGATGATCTATCATTCTCCCAAGAAGACCCAACCTACAAAAGCCTAAAGAGCACTCTGCAAGGCTCACTTGAAGCAAGTGCTAGCAATATCCTGCTCTATGCTACTTCTAATCTCCGCAGACTACTAGAATCTAGCTCTTTACACGCTGGGAATCTCACCCCAAGCAATGAAATAATTCAAGAAGAGCTGGCATTAAGCGAGCGATTTGGATTACAAATTGGATTCTATGATATTGGTATGCAAGAATACTTAGAGCATATCGCGCACATCTTAGATGATAAAAGCTTTTTAGAAGAGTCTAGCACATCGCGACAAAGCGCGCTAAACTTCGCTACCAAAATAGGTGGAAGAAACGCACGCATAGCCGAAGAATTTGCTACAGCATGGCGCAATAACAGCATATAAAAACACGCAGAGCAAAAGCTAGTAGAATCTAAGCAAAATCTCGTAACGACAAGCAAAATGGATTCTAAATAATAGCCCCTCCATATTCTTACTAGTCTTTGCTAGAAAGACCAATAAGAGATAGAAGACTCATAAAGATATTATAGAAGTCAAGATATAGGCTAATAGCCGCATCTACTGGACTTGTATAAAGCCCGCGGATAATGTTTTGCGTATCATAAGCAACATATATACTAAAAAGAATAGCTGTCGCACTTGAAATCAGCACTTGAAACATAGAGCTTTCAAGGAAAAAAAGATTGATAACCGAGCAAGCGATCACAACAATCAAAGCAATAAAAAGCATTTTGCCCATACTTGCCAAGTCTTTGCGTGTTCTAATACCAAAAATGCTCATCACACCAAAGATTATTGTCGTCATTGCAAATGCCATTACCACAGCTCCGGCTCCTGCCTTTGCTGCTACCATTGCTACAAGCGGAGTAGCCACCAAACCTGTAAGTGTGGTAAAGATAAAGAGCATTGCGATATTAAGTCCGGGCTTTGAGCGAGAAAACATAAGCCCAAAGAGTGCTGCAATCTCAGCTACAAAGAGAATCATACGATTTTCATAGACAAGTTGAAGATTGTAAAAGCCAATCACCGCCCCAACGAAGGCAAAAAATAAACTTGCTCCAAAGAAAATATAAGTCAATTTGACAAATTTCACAAGCGCGCTATCCTGTGCTGCTGCATATTCAGTAGTAGCATCGATACTGCTTGTATCATTTGTATAATTTCTATCATAAAGTCCCATTTTATCTCCTTAATTGATGAAATGTGTTGGAATTATATAATATTTATATAAACGGCTATGTCAGCTAGCTACGCCCAAATACTTCAACAAACACATCTTTTATCGTCTGCACAGGGACAACCTTCATACTCTCTAGCACTTCTTGTGGGATTTCTTTTAGATCTCGTTCATAGTTTTTAGCTGGGATTAGAGCGCGCTTGATCCCAGCTTTGTGCGCGGCGATGAGCTTTTCTTTCAATCCGCCAATTTGCAAGACATCGCCTGCTAGCGTTAGCTCGCCTGTCATAGCGATTTCGCCACTTATTGGCTTTTCACAAAGGATTGATGCAATCACACAAGCCATAGCAATCCCCGCACTTGGACCATCTTTTGGCGTAGCTCCCTCTGGGAGGTGGAGATGGATGTTGTATTGATTATAAATAGGCTCTTTGGACTTAGACTTTGCTAGTGAGCTAAAATCTAGCTTGCCATTATCAAGCAACACCTTTACCACAGAATGTGCGATTTGCGCGGACTCTTTCATCACATCACCCAAGCTTCCTGTAAGCTTTAGCTCGCCTTTACCTCTAAGTTTTATGGCTTCAATTTTTAGCACATCACCACCTACACTTGTCCAAGCAAGTCCATTAATAATGCCCACGCGCGCTCTCTTACTTGATTGCTCAATCTCAAAGACCACTTTGTCTAGGAAGTTTGGAATCTGCTTTGGCGTAAGCTTGATGGGCTTAAATTCATCGCCATCTTGTAGCACTTTCGTAGCGACTTTTCGCAAAATTGTAGAAATTTGCCGTCGTAGCGATCGCACGCCTGCTTCGCGTGTGTATCGCTCTATTAGCACGCGCACGCCTTCTTTAGTAAATTGGATTTGCTTCTCACTAAGCCCATGCTTTGTAAGCTCTTGAGGGATTAGGTATTTATTCGCGATTTGCTCTTTTTCCTGCGGAGTGTAGCTAGAGATGGGGATAAACTCCATACGATCACGCAATGGTGCTGGGATTTGCGCAATGTCATTTGCAGTGGCTATAAAAATCACTTGCGATAAGTCAATGCTGAAATTTGTGTAATAATCACGGAATTCTACATTTTGCTCTGGATCTAAAATCTCTAGGAGCACACTTGTAGGATCGCCTCTGACGCCACGCGCAATTTTATCGATCTCATCAAGCACGACCACTGGGTTCATCTCTTTTGCTTCAATGAGTCCTTGCACAATGCGCCCGGGCATAGCACCAATGTAAGTGCGCCTATGTCCGCGTAGCTCATTGACATCTTCTAGCCCACCTAAAGCTATGCGCACAAGCGGGCGCGAAATTGCTTTGGCAATGGAATTTGCAAGGCTTGTTTTCCCCACGCCCGGTGGTCCATAAAAGCATAAAATAGTACCTTTTGATTTTTGGCTCTCTTCTTTGATTTTTTTTGATTTAGAGTTAGAATCCTTAGATTTTGCTAGGGCTTTGGCATTTTTAGCAAGTAGCTCGCGCACAGCAAAATACTCGATAATACGCTCTTTTGGCTTGGTTAAAGAATAGTGGTCTAAGTCCAGCTGCTTGGCGACATTTTTGATAGAGAGTTCGCCTTTAGCGTATTTGCCAAAAGGGATTTCTAAAACCCACTCAACATAGTTGTGCAATAAATTTGCATCGGCACTATCTTGGTGCATCTTGGATAGGCGGTTGATTTGCTTTTGGATCTCCTTGTGGGCATCTTCGTTGAGAAATTGCTTGATAGATTCTAGCTTTTTGGCAAACTCATCAAGTTCTTCATCGCGCTGCTTGTCAATCCCTAACTCCTTTTGGATCTGGCGCATTTGCTCTTTGAGAAAATACTCTCGATTTGTTTGCTCAAGCTTATCATGCACGCGTGATTTGATTTCTTTTTGCAACTTTTGGGCTTGGATTTCTTGCGTTACAAAATCAATAAGCATCATCATTCGCTCTTCAATATTGTTGCTTGCAAAAAGCTTGTAAGTTTCTTCTGGCTTCAAACGCAGCGTAGAAGCAACAAGATCAATGATGCGATTTGGGTCATTTGTCTCTTCAAGTGTTTTTAGCATTTCTGGGGGGAAGTGGCTGATATTGGCGTAGTTTTGGACATTTTCTAGCAGAAACTTCATCATCGCTTCCACACGCGCTTGGTTGTAGTCTTGATACTCGATAATATCAACCACAGCTTGGATTAAGTCACTAGATTCCATCTCATCCACTTGTGTATCTAGCGCAATGACTCTAGCCGTAGCCATTCCTTGCACTAGAATCTTCACGCGCCCATCAGGCAAAGACACCTTGCGCAAAATCTTGCATACCACACCCACATCATAAAATGACGGCTCACTAGAATCTATCTTTTCATCACTGCTAAATTCTGGAGCTTTCTCACAACACACAAGCACAAGGTCATTACGCTCTAGGGCGGCATTTGCTGCTGCGATATTCTTCTGCCCTTGGGTGAAAATAGGCGCGATCGCAAAAGGGTAGGTAAAGTCTTCTTCTATGATTACAGGTAGGGTAGCTGGGAATTGTTGTGAGTTTTGCATACTTACTCCTTAAATATGGATAATTACCAATTAAACATCCGCACATACCAAGGGATATGTGATGCTTTTGGCTGTGTGCTAGATTCTAAATCATCATCGATTCTATCAAGATATTTTTGCGTGGCTTCTGGCTTGTTTTGTTTTTTATAAACATTGACAATGCCTTTATTTAGCTCATTTTGCCCTAACACAAAGCGTACTTGCATTGTCTGCACAAAAGGCACATATCGACTTGTAGGATATTTATCTAAAAAATTATCAAAGGCAGAGAGAGTGTCGGAGAAAAACTCCTGATCTTTGCTTGAGTTCTTAATCCCATAATATCGGCTTTGAAGCTTTAGGTAAGTGATAAAATCAGCATTTTGCGCAGTGCCAAAGCGTTTCAAATACTCATCAAAGTAAAATTCTGCGAGCAGATACTCCTCTTTTCTTGCGTGAGCTTGCCCTAGGATAAGCATTGCATCTGGTAACAAGGGAGAATTGATATGTTCACTTTGTAGTGATGCATAAAAATTATCCGCACCCTCTAAATTGCCAAATTTGATTTCTTTAACGATATTTTGATACCAATACATAGCAGGCTTATTGAACTCATTTTTATCTTTCTTATCGCACGCACTAAAGAGCAAAGCACCAGCGATAACCACACATAACCGCAACAATACAAAAAACCGCATACACCACCTTAGAGCTTGTAAAATTTGCGCATTATACACTACATCAGCAAAGAGCTTGCACAAAGCCTGTATGCTAGGAGATCTTAGTAGATTCTAGCGTTTAAGGGAATTAACCGTTTGTAGCATTGCATCAGCAGTTTGGATTGTCTTAGAGTTTGCTTCATAGGCTCTTTGCCCAGTGATTAGATCTGTCATCTCCTCTACAAGCTTGACATTACTTAGCTCTAAAAATCCCTGTCTAAGTGCACCAAAGCCTTCTGTGCTAGCGACCCCTACAATCGCATCACCTGAAGCATTAGTGTTTAAAAACAAATTATCCCCCAAAGAGTGTAGCCCTGCTGGGTTTATGAAATTTGCCACTTCAATTTGCCCTATCACATTACTCACGCCGTTGTTTGCCTGCACGACGCTTACTGTGCCATCTGTACCAATATTGATTTGCGTAGCATCTTGAGGGATGGTGATTTGAGGCTGGAGCAAATAGCCTTGTGCTGTTACAATATTACCATTATCATCAAGTTTGAAGCCCCCATCTCTTGTGTAGGCGATTGTGCCATCTGGAAGCTGAATTTGGAAAAAGCCCTTACCTTCAATGGCTACATCAAGGTTATTTTCTGTCTCTTTGGGACTGCCTTGAGAAAACATCTTTTGCACAGCACCTGGGCGCACGCCTAGCCCCACTTCTATGCCTGTAGGGGAGAGTGTTGTCTCGCTTGTGGCTGTGCCAGCGTATTGCAGGGTTTGATAAAAGAGATCATTAAACTCAGCCCTTTGCTTTTTGTAGCCGGTAGTATTGACATTAGCGATATTATTTGAAGTGGTGTCAATTTGTAGCTGCTGTCCTAGCATTCCTGTGGTAGCGGTATAGAGTGAGCGCATCATCTTCAATCCTTTGGGCGCGAAATTTAAACACCAAAGATTAAAGCAAAAAAAGTTCCTAAATTGCACCCCTACCATCACCCTAGTCAAATTACCGAATCAGCAGGCGGTAGGAGAGAGTATAGGCGATAATAAACACTACACAAGTAAACATAAGGGCAAAGGTATTGGCATAAAAGAATGTCGCTAGGATAATAAAGGGTGCATTGGCGCAAATAAGTATGAAAGAAGTCAAAGGATTG
>NZ_JAFVUX010000042.1 GCF_017502485.1 Helicobacter sp. | reverse complement strand
ACTACTTGCTTGATGAGCAAAATATTTATACCATATAAGCTCTAGCCCTTGAGCGTTAAATAATCTAGCTGCTACTTCTGGGTCTTTTTTGTTTATCTCTTCTAGCTTATGAAGCACCTTACCACGATCAAATCCAGCCACATTTTTCTCTGCTATTGCTATCTCATTTGAAAATCTCTCTCTAGCAGCTGCTTCATCTAATAACCTGCGATCTTCACTGCTAAGCTCGAGCTTTTTCTCTTTTGATATATCTTTGCTCTCTTTTGATATATCTTTATTACTCTCTTTAGCTAGCTCTTTATCACTATTTTTATCACTCTCTTTAACTTGTTCTTTACTGCTTTCTTTGACCTTCTCACCTTCGTTAGTTTCTACTACCTCACTACTATCATCATTTAACTCTAGTGGCTCATCATACCAAGCTGTTTGCTGACTCATCTTTTTCTCCTTTTAAATCACTCTTTTGTTCCCCAAATTCATTTAATACTGGATCTTTTTTGTTTGCTGTTTTACTAGCCTCTTTAGAGTTTTTTGGCATTGCTAGCCACTCCCCTTTAGAGATTACTTTATACTCTCTTTTGTTTTTAAATTTAACCACAGCATCACCTATTTCACCCATATCTATCTGACCTTTATCGCCATCAACGCTACTATATACCATCAAACCATTAGTTGCTTTACTAATGATAAATCCTAAAAGCTCGTAATTGTCTTTTGTCATATTATTTCCTTTATTTATTTTTACCTACTTTTTAACTTCGCACGGCAACAAAACCAGCGAATGCGACCCCGCACTAAAGCCATAAATGGGGTACCCCGCTTGCGGGGCTTTAGGTGGGTCAAGGGAGTGTAACTCCCTGTCGCAAAGCTGAGCTTCGCTCAGCTGCGAAATTAAAAAAATAATGATATTCAAATATTTTCTTAAAAATAGGCACTAGCTCCCACAATCAAATTTACTCTTATCGCACTTATCCATCACAGCCTTAGCCTCTTTAGCACTCTTAAACCCTAGCCCTACTTGATGAGCTAGGCGACCAAACTCCCTTACATCGCTTTTAACCGCCTTTTCATCTATTACTAGTGTTTTGCCTTTTGGCTCTTCTATCCCCATCGCCCTTCGTTCAGCACGACTTAAATTTAACCCTTGACTTTTTATCTCTTTTGGGGTAGAATTCTTGGTATTGACACGGCTAAGGCTATCTAAGTTGGCACTAGGTTTAGGGCTTAGGGAGCTTTCGGCAGTTTCTATCTGCTTAGCTGATGCCGTGCTATCTTTAAAAATTGGATTATTTTCAAGCTTACCATTTACTTTATACATAGTTTTAAAAGACAGTTGCCTCTTTTTTGTTCCTATTGTCTCAACTACGACAAAATGTCCATTTATTTGTTTTGCACTGATTAAGACTTTTTGCCCATCATCATTAACACCAAAAGTTCTTTTATCAGCGTTATTTACTATATCAGCGTGGTTTTTTATATCATCTAGCGTAATTGGCGGTTCGCCATTTTTGACATTTACACTATTTTCGCCGTGGCGTTGTAGTGTATGTTTTATAGCGCTTCCATTTAGCGTAATTTTCGCATTTGGCAAGCCTACAAGTTTGCTTACTTCATCACTAGCATTGTCTATCCATAGCTTACTATCATTTTTAATCACTTCTTCCATCAATTCATCTGTAAGTTCGCTTTTTTCAGCCTTTCTAAATGGCTTGGATTTATCTAAAATATCAAGCTTATCAGTCTCAACTGCTGCATTTTGCAAGGCTTCATCAGATCCCTTTATCTCTTGATTTGATATAGATCTGCTTACTTCCCACACTCCGCTTTGACTCTCACGCTCTAGAGTATATCCATCTTTTTCTAATCTGCTTTGTAACTGGGGCGTCATATCCATATCATCGATTAGATGAAATGGCATATCCTTGCTAGTTATATCATTATAAATTTGCTCTTGATCTTGCTTAGGCTCTTTTGTAGCGTTAGCGGCTTGCTTATCTTTTGTAGTAATCTCAAGCCACTCATTACGCCCCTCATCTACGCTTTTTTCTCTATTGCTAGCTACCTTGCTATCTAGATATCTTCTAGCTACGCTTATATCATCAGCGATATACGCTTCAGCAAAGACATTAGCTAGCTCATCGCTAAAGCCGT
>NZ_JAFVUX010000041.1 GCF_017502485.1 Helicobacter sp. | reverse complement strand
GTTTTGATTTGCTCAGTCTGAGATTTAATTTGCTCAGTTTGAGTTTTAATTTGGTTAGTAGCTGTTTTTATAGCATTAGTTTGCTCTATTGCTGCATCTTTAATAGCTAAAGTTTGTGTTTTAATGTTCTCAAAAGCCTCTTTAGCCTCTTCAAAACTCTGCTCTAAATACTCTTTATTTACAGCATCTTTAGCGTCCTTAGGTGCTGCTAGATGGGTTAGTCTAGAATTACCTGTATCCACAAGCTTCTCTAGACCAGTATCTACCAACCTAAGCACCTTAGAAGTCTCTAAGATGCTAGTAGAATTAAATACTTCACTACTCATAAATTACCTCCTTTCATTTATGTTATTAAATAGGTTTTGACCCACAGCTTCCTCTTTCTCTTTTATATGTATATCAATAGCTGGTACTCTATGTTTTGAAAGTTTAGAGCTATCACCATTTAATAGCTTACTTCTCTCTTCACGACCCTCTTTATACTCAGCAAACATATCAGAATTATTTTTTACATACTCTTTCTTAGCCCCTCTATAAACCCTATCTACAGCCTTAGTTATTTCAGCTTTTCTTAGTTCAATAGGTAGTGCTTGATATTTAGGGTCGCTTATAAGCTTTTGTAGAATATCTTTTATCCCCATATTTCCAGCTATCTTTCTTATAGCATTTTCTTGGCTAGGCGTTAGGTCTAATGTAACACCATTTAAACTAAAGGTATCACTAACCCCCTTACCATTGTAACCTACATTTATAAGCTCTAAATATACAGGGTCTTGTGTAAAGTCTCCATATCTAATACCAGCAGTCTTGCTATGCTGAGCTACAGGCTCACCAAGCACTGATAACCTAGGCTCTAAAGTAGTAGGGGCTATAATCGCTTGTATCTGATTACCTACTGCCTCAAACACACCTGCTAACCCATCATCATCAGGTCTTAGCTCTCTTACATACTCAATCCCACCAAATAACTCTCTAAGCATTGAGCTATAAGGGATTATAGAAGCAGTAATAGATTTAGATATTGTCTGTGTTAGAGTTTTCTCATTTACTGCATCAGCAGTCATAGCTTCTACTAACCCTGATAGGGCTGTCATATAGGATTTACTAATGACTGTATTAGCAAGAGCTATCATAACAGCAGCAAAGGCATTTCTTTTATCCTCTTCTTCTGCTTCATTGTAATGCAGAGCTTGTCCTAAGTTTGCCACAGCACCTATTAACATACCCACAGGGTCGAACCTAGAAAAGCTCACCCAAGTATCATCGCCTAGCTTTATAGAGTTCTCAGGTGGCATACCTGGGACACCCCTTAGCTCCTTAGGGATACTACCTATTAACCTTCCTTCTTCCATAAGCTCCCAAGTTTGCCACATCATAAATGAACCTAGAGCAACTTTATTTAAGGCAGTCCATCTCCTTACTCCACCTTCTGCTATATCAGCTTGAAACTCTCTACTTAAGATAGCTAGAGGCGTCATACGCCCTGCACCTTTAACTAAGTTTAAAGGAGTATTTACAAAAGGGATAGTATATTTCATAACAACACCTAATGGGTTGTTTAGATGCTTTATATCTGTAATAGACATAGCTACTTTATCTAGCCCAGCACCTACACCACCTAGTATCCATTTAGGGTAGTTATCTTTAACATCTTTAGCTATTATCCTAGCGTTATCTAAAAAATAACTATCAGTCTCACCCCATTTTTTTAAAGGTGGATTAGGGTTAAGGTCTGTTATAGTTACACCATCTTTATTTAAAGGTGTTGTAAAGGTCATAGACCTAGCTGTCCCTATGGCTGAGCTATGGATTGATTTGATATCTTCTACTAGCTTTTTTTCTGCTTCAGTTAAATTCTGCTTATCTAAACCTAGTTTATTTATAAATCTTTGAGATAAATCCTTATTTTGCACAGGAACATTTGTTGGGTCAAAAACTATATCTTCAAGAGCCTGTAGCTTCTCCTCTTTAGAAGCATTAGCATACAAAGGGCTTTCATTGATATAGTTAATACCAAGCCTATATATTTCACTCTTATACACTATGGCTTTCATAGCTTCATCAGTAGATTGTAAAAATCTAAGTGGAAGTGTCATAATATCCATCAGATATCCAGCAGTCCAAGCCACAGGGTGCTGTTTCCAGTCCCTATTAACCCAGTACTCTCTACCTGCTTTAGAGTAGTGGCTAGGCGTTAATTTAGATGTTGAGTGTTCAACCTTGATATTAATATCCATATAACTCTCATTATCTTTAAATGAACGCCAAAAATAACCCATATTATCTTCAGGTATCCCCTTATGATATCTAAAGGCATCTGCTATACCTGCTGCTAGTCCTTTATAAGCTGCTTGTATCTGTGATAGCTCATTTATATCTCTTCTAGACAGAGCCCTACCAAATATAGCCATATGTTGTGTAGCTAAATGCATACCTATGTTTAGAACACTTGAGCCAATATTTATAAGGTGTGTAGGATACCCTGATAAGATACCACCTAAGAAACCTGCATAAACACTATTAAAAGTAGTAAATCTGATAACTCCTGCTTCATTAAGACCATCTTTGATATTACCTTCTTCAATCTTTTTAGAGAAAGATTTTAAAGCATTTAAGATATCATCGTGTCCTCCAGCTCTTCCCATTAGATTTTTTAGCTCATACTCAGTGAGTGATTTTATATCAACTTCACTAGCACCTACTTTTATCTTATGGGCGTTTAAGGCTCTACCTACATTTGCACTAAGTCCCTTTAGGGCTAATCTCATAGAATATACCTGATTTAGCTTAGCATATAGCTCTAGAAGCTCAGGGATATCTTCTTTACCTTGAGCTACCTTAGCTAGATAGTCATCTATCTCTAATTTAAGAGTATTAGAGAATTGATAGACTATCCTTCTTACTGCTAGAACCCTCATAGCTAGTTGCTTGGTAGCTTCAGCTTCTTTATTTATAAATCTCATAGCTATGCCTAGCTCACTATCTGTAAGCTTACTTACAACTTCGCCTAGGTCATCCTTGATATATGTACTAGACTTGTCCTTAGTGGTTTTATGCTTATTAGGTCTAATAGCACTATTGCTTCGTTTATCCCAAGCTTTTAAATCATCTAATAACCACTCTTTTTTATCTAAGAACTTTTTAACCATCTTTTCAAAATCACCAGTGGTTGCTATTGCCTTGGTTATGCTATTGCTTTTTAGTGCTTTTTTATCCTTTTCACTCATATCTTTTATTTTCGTTTTAGAGTGAAATAAAACATCATCAGCTGCTCTAGCACTAATAAGCTGCTGCGTGGCTTGTTCATTAACCTGTCTAGCTTTAGCCTCTCTACTACCCATAGTTGGTTCATATTTATCCATTATCTTATCTAAGGCTTGTCTAGACTTAGTATAAGCATTAGTTTGAGTATAGCCTTCTTTAAAGCTACCTAGTATTTTTAAGACACCATCTACTACTTTTTCCCATAAGTTTTTCTCTTTTAAATAGGTTCTAAAAGCAGGGTCAGATAGTTCAGCTAAAAACTCGTGTTCGTTCTTAAAGCCATAGAACTTATCTTTTCTTCTCTTTCCATCATTTTTTACTATAGTAAATATGCTCTTTAGCTCATTTACACCATCTATTTGGGTCTGAGTTAGGTTAGCTGTATTGCCTTTTTGAACTGATAGAATAACCTTTGAACTAACGCTATGGATAAGCTCGTGTAGCATAGTCTGAGACTTTAGCTCATCACCTTGTTTGGCTATGTGGCTATTGTTAGGATATACATTTATTATGTTTTTATCAACATTGTAACTACCTAAAGTAGCTGAAGTGCTTCTTTTGCTTGTTACTACATCTACTCCTAACTTTCTAGCTGTGTTTATTACACTATCAAATATCTCTAGATTTTCTGCATCACTATTTATAGCTCTAAACTCAGCTTCAAAAGCCTTTAACCCAGCAGTGCCTTCATACACTATATCATCGCTAGTTACTCTAGCAGCTTGTATAGGGGCAAAGTTACCCTCTTTTAAATCCTTTTCAAGCTTAGTTATAGTCTCTTGTAGTTGCTTGATTTCTTTAGAGTTATCCCTAGTAGCTCCCCTTTTAGCTCCTTTGCGATTTCCTTTAGTTTTAATAGCACTAGCTGCTAGTTTATCTTTAGCAGCAGCTAACTGCTCTTCTAACTCACTCTTAGATATACTAAAGCCTTCCTTACCTTCTACTGGGGCTATTTGAGCATCTTTAGCGTTAGTTTCAGCAGCCTTAGGGTCTTTCTCATCTATTTTAGTTTTTAATCTATCTATAGCAGACATTAACCCTGCCTTGCCACCAGTAGCTAAATGGCTGTTCTTAAATATTCTAAGACCTGCTATCGCTCCATCAACAATAAAACCAGCTACTAAGCCTTCAGCAGCATTTTTTACAGACTTCTCAAGTATAGTATCATCACCATCAATTGCTAGGTAATTTAACAATGTGTTTTGTAGCTGAGGTTCTAAAGTTATTAAAAGGTTTGCTAGGTTATTCTCTCCCCTTTCCATAGCAACCATATCTGTCATAACTGCTGCTCCAGTTACATTTGCATATGTAGGTGCAGCTTTTAAAGCTCCCTTAAATACTGCAAAACCTGTAATAAAATTAACTAGCCCTTCAGTAATTCTACCTGCTGTTGTAGATGGTTTTTCTTTAAGCCCTACTGAGTTTCTAAAGCTAAATACACTATCTATTAGCTCTTGCTCCTCAGCTGTTCTAAGGTGAGGCTCTTTATTCCTAGCTTTGTTAAGTGCTTCTATTGCAGCTAACTTCTCTGTATCTCCTGTTAGGCTATATAAAGTAGCACTACCAAACTCAATAGTATTATCTAAAGCACCGTAGATACCTCTAGCAGCACCTACTAACATACTCTTAGCTGTGAAAAGCATTGGGTCTTCTTTATACTCAGCCCAAACCTTCAAGTGGTCTTTTGAATATACTCCAGCATCAACTAGGGTTTGAAAGTTTCTTTGGGTTTTAATCTTTAAAAAGTCCCCACCACTAGCTTTTAAATCTTCATTAGCAGCCCATCTATCTACTTGCGTATCTGTTAGCATACCTTGGTCATATAGTGCTTCTATATGCCTATAGTCTGTAATATCCCAAATATTAACCACCATACCATCTTCATCGTGTATCAGATTAGGCATAGCTGTTGGTGGGACACCCTCATACTTATATGGTTCAGGCTCAGGTTCAGGCTCAGGTTCAGGCTTAGAATATGTTGCTATAGTATCCATAAACGCTTTAGTATCTTTATCTACATTTTGGCTACTAAGCAGATTAAGTGGGTCATCAGCATCAATGTTATCTATATTACTAGCATACTGGCTTACAGTACCCATAAACGCCTGAGTATCTTTATCTACATTTTGGCTACTAAGTAGATTAAGTGGGTCATCTATATTGTTATCCACTTGTTGCGTTTTATCTATACTTTGCATATATTCCTTTCTTTATTAATTCTTTGCAGATGTAGCTTTTACATTGTCTTTTACCTTTTGTGCATTATCTGCTTTTGCTTTTTCTTCTTCTTTCTTATTCTTTTTAAACTCATCAAAATCTTTTCGGTCATTCTTGGCTTTTTCCACAATTTTATACACTATCTGTCTATATTCTGCTACTGTAGGTCTTCTTTTATTTTCACTAATAAATAGCTTTACCTCTCTATTTAAAGCAACACTAGCTCTATATTTTAATTCTTTTTGACCTTCATCACCTTGTAAAACTGGTTTTGGATAGTCTTCTATAAGATAATTTAGAGCTGTTTGATGTTCTTCAGATAATAGACTTTGCAGAGTTTCGTCATAATCTTCATAATTTATTTTTCCTTGCATAAATCCGTTATAGAGCATCTTAACTGCATTATCAGGGTTGGTTATGGCAGTTATATTGATATATTCTAATAAATCTTTTTCACTAGATACTACTTTAGTAATAGCCTGTTCATAAGCATTAGATAATTGTAGGTGTTCCTCTCCAGTTATATGCCCTAGACTATAGTATTTAGCTTGTTTGACTATAAAAGTATCGTGAATTTCTTTCTTTTTTACAGGGTCTTCTGTAATATTATATTGAGCAAGAAGCCCTGCTAATTCATTAAGAGCACCATCTTTATTAGCCTTATCTCTTTTATCTGCTAAAGCTTGTTTTGCTTTTATTAGCTGTGCTTCCATCGCCCCTAGTCTATCTCTAAAACCATACTTTTCTTGCTGTCCTTCTCCTGAAGAAGTGATAAGATTTATAGCAGCTATCCCATCAATATCCATATTACCTAGGTTTTCTATTATGTCTTCAGCTTCATCAAATCTATTTTGCTCAACTAAGGCATTAAAGCTTTGTTCCATATTGTCATATACTAGGTGTGTTACAGCTATCTTGCTCTCTTCACCACCCCCTTGCTCATATGTATAATCTCTTAAAACTGTTAGGTTATTGCTATTTAAATCCTTTATGGGTTTCCCTTCTATATTTCCTCTAAGATACTCACCCAAAATCTGTGTCTTTTGCTGTCTAGCTCTTTCAACTCTAGCCTTTTGAGTTCTAGCTAGAGCATCTCCCATACCTATAGCTAACATATCAGAAGCACCCTTGTAAATTATGGGCTTACCTTGCTCATCTAAATCCCTATAAGGTGCTTGTATATCTCCCTTAGGGAAATGCTCATTTATATGTCTAGCATAGGTCTGTCTAGTCATCTCAGCAGGGTCAGGGCTATCTACATAGTTACCAGCTGCTGCTACTTCTGCTGCAGCTGCTGAGAGAGCCTTTTTGGCATTTATCTCATCTACCATACCACCAAAGCCCTTTTTATAGGCTTTATCGCTATATAGACCAAAGATACTCAAAGTAGTCTCTTTAGAGTTCTTAGCACTCTCGTGGTCATAGCCCTCCCCATCAATAGCTTTATCTAAGCCGTTCTCATAGACACTATTTAAAGCATCTCTTCTACCTTGTTCTTGTAGTATCTTGTTATTATCATTTGTTATTCTCTCACCTAGTCTAGCTGCATTACCTAGCAAATCCCCTAAAAGAGCTATAGCCTTTGCATCGCCTGAAGGTGAGTAGTCAGCCCTAGTAAAGCTGCTATCTACTGGGGCTGCTACAACTCTTGCTTCAGGTGTTTGTGATATTAAATCTCTTATCCTTCTAGGTTTTATCCGACTTACTTCTAACCTAGCCATAGCTTATCCTTGTAATGACTTACCAAAGCCATAACCACTAGCTGCCCCACTAATAGCTGAGTTAGCTACTAAGATACCAGTACCTAAGCCTGAAGTAGCTTTCTTTCTACTAGCGTTTGCTGAGCGTATTCTATTGTTAGCTGTTAAGGCTACGCTCTGTTTTTCTCTATTTATCTGACTTAAGGCGTTGCTATTGTTGTAATCTGTCATACCTGTATCATAGTTTTGGTTAAATAGGCTGGTATTAAATACTCTATTGATTGAGTTACCCTGTGCATCTCCATAGGTATTATTTAGAGTTGCACGCTCTCTTATACCTTGTTTCTCTCTTTCCATAGTTTGTATAGCAGCTGCTTGGTCTTGCTCTTGTGCTTTAGCATCTAATGCTGCTTGGTTATTATTAGCTTCTTGCTGAGCGTTATATGTTTCAGTATCAGCAGCTGCTTTAACAGCTTTATTTTGCTGATTTGTTGAATACATAGTTGCTGCAGCTGAGGCTACTGCCATAGCACCCATTATAACTACTGGTGGGCACATTTATAATCCTCCCTATACATTGTAAAAGTTCTAAACTCACTTTTATTATCTAAACCTATCTTAGGTTCTCCACTTAGCTCAAATCCTATAAACTCAAGCCACTTTACACTCTCTTTATTTAGAGTTGGGGATACTATGTTATATAAGCACTCTAGCCCTAACCTATTAAAGCATATGTCTAAAAGCTCATAGGTAACACTATTTAAAGTAAATAAGTGGTCTTTAAAGGCTCTCTCATCAACTAAGAGCCATATTATCCCCATAGTTTCAGGGTAATTGGCATCTAAGCAGACACCCCCAACTGCTCTAACTCCTTTTTCATCTTTTAGATACCAGCTATAGCCACAGGCTTCTAAGCTCTCCTTGATAACTTGCTTTATATCTGTCCTACCTAAAGCCTTAAGCTCTTCTACCTCTCTTTTGCAAACCTTTATGCTTAGAACCTCATCAAGCTTATCTTTAGTAAATGGTAATATCTGCGTCATATAGGTTTTACCAATAAGTTTGTTAGAATTTCAAAAGAGGCACTTTGTAGGTTTATAGGTTTAACGCTTGTTGATTGTATCTCAACCCCTGTTCTTTTAGCATCTCCTCTTAATATAAAGCTCTTTTCATATAGCTCCCCTAGACTATCTGCTGCGTGATAGTTATACACTAAAATATCCTTTCCTTGAACTCTGTTTTTTATTGTTAAGTTAAAATCACATAGACCCTTTAGGTAAAACCTTACACGCCTTAGAGGTGTAGCAACTTCTATAGACCCTATTTGAGAGTTATCTAATTTAAGAAATATAGGGCTAAACTCATAAGTAAAATGGTATGGTCTGCCCACAGCTACTTTAAAGTCATATGTATCTCTTTGTTCTACTTTAGCACCTGTTTTAGCATTATATATCTCATCTTTACTATCTAATAGAGTAACCCTCTCTCCTGCTTCAAACTCTCTTAAGCAGTCTAGAGCTAAAGTATCATCTCTAACAAAGTCTAGCCTTAGTAGCCTACCTGATTTCATAACACAAAATAATCTACTCTCAAACTCACAAGCATACTCTATAGGCTCATAAAACTTCCATATGCTCCACGATGCTTGGTTTTTAGTATTTCCGTTCCACTCGTATTTATATATGTTTAATTCATTAGCTACTAAACCACCTATAAATACTACATTTTCATTTGTTACACCACCTATAAATCCTTTAGAGCCATTAACTCTTAGTATCTCAGGGCAGTGGCTATTTGATACAACTGCTTCAACCCCTTGAGTATTAGTCTGAGCAAAATACTCACGGCATACATAATAATCCCCTCTCTTGCCTAAAAAATAGACTACAGAACCTTGTATAGTTGGTTCTATATCAGGTGAGTTAGGATAGTTTAAAACAGGTGTTATAATAGCTGTCATAGCTGTTAAAGGCTCTTCTCCTGTGCTAAGTAAGAATTGCCCATTAGCTGAAAATAGTAGTAAATCAGATTTATTCGGTATAGCGTATAATAGGTTAGAGACATTACTATCACTAACGCTAATATCAATTGGTTCATCATCTAGGCTATCTGTTACCGTGCTAGGGTAAAAGTTAAAGAAGTCATTAGTCTTAGTAAGGCTAACGCTAGTCCCACTTAGTATCCCTAGTCTATTGCTAAATAAGAATATACCATTTATTCTAGAACCTATAAATGATGGGTGTGGTGCTGTATCATCATCACCTACTAGCCTACTAGCCCAAGCAACCTTCTCTAAACTAAAGTATAAACCTAAAGGGTTTGTATCAGTGCTATACTTTTCTATGTTTTGTCTTCTAACTAACTGTTGTGGCATAGTAGCTGCATCTATAGCGTGAGCTAGGTATGGTTGTCTATATTCAGCCCATACGCCTGAGCCTGTATCAACACCACTTGCTGTTCCTTTTTGATACTTAACCCAGTACCCACCACCTGCTTCATCTGCTTTACCTACTATCTTTAAAACAGCACCTTCAAAGCATCTTCCTGGTAGTTCAGTAAATGCTTGAGCCTGTCCTTTAAAACATTTAAGGGCAGCATCACCCCAGCTATCAGATACTTCTATATTAAAGTCTGTGCCATCTTTTTTAAATACTTTTACACAAGCCCCTGCTAAATCTACGCCATACCCAGCAGCTAGTAGCTGGTCGTATAAAGAAGAAGCTACAACATCTGTCTTATATGTATGGGCGTTATTTGTATTGCCACTAGTATATGAAGCAACTAGCTTATCATCTATAAAAACTCTGTAATTTTGCTCTGCTACCCCTTTATATACATAGACATATGCTATGCTGTCATAGGGTAACCTATCCATCAAAAGCTGTGGGTAGTAATTAGCAGTTCCATTTATAAAAGATACGCTACCATTGTAGCTACTCCTATTTCCTATTTTAAAAGTGTATGCAAAATCTGACCCATCTGCTCTATATATCCTTATAACCTTATCACTAACCCTATATAAACTATATGCTGAGTATCTATTTATACTTGCTACTAAAGTGTCCATACTCTCTCTTAGGGTATCTTTTTGAGGTACTTCTATTAATACCCCATCAAGTGTTAGCTGTATAGCAGGACTATACTCTACAACCTCCCTGCTATCTAATAAGGTTTGGCGTATAATCTCACTAGTCTTTAAAGTTAGTATTAGCATAGCTTTAGATTTACCAAAGTCTTCATCAGCAGCTTTTTCTGTTTGGGCTACTTTAGTTTTATTAGCTATAAATGTAAAATCAGCTATAGTAGCTAGGGCTAACTCTTTTTTAGGGTTATCGCATTTGATATATTCCTTAGATTGCTTATCATACTCGCAAGGATATACCTCACCATTAGCCCCACTAACTTCTATCTCTCCACCTGCTTTTACTTTTAGGATATATCTTTCTTCTTCATCTCTATTTATGCTATGATATAAATCTGTATCCATACCTTGGCTAAATGGTGTCCCTAGATATCTAGTAGGTGGTCTAGTACATAACCCTTCAACTAATGATGACCAACCATTTATCTGATTTTCTGCTTGATTATCTAGCCTAATAGTTGGGGCTTGTTGGCTAATACCATTAAAAAGCCCAGCTAAATGTCTAGTAACTAGATTGGTTTGTGCATTGGTACTATTTGTCATCTGTTGCCACCTTTAATCTAAATGATGATTTGACATTGCTAGATGAGGTAGCTGTCCTTAGCATAGTGTTATTAACTAATGAGTTAGTATTAGAGTTATTTAGCATAGATATCTTAGGTAGGCTTTGCCAAGCATTTGCTTTAAACCTTACTAAATCCTCTGCACCAAAAACATATTTACTAGGATTAAATATACAAGATGCTTGATGCTTTATTGCTGCTTTTACTAAAGCGTACTCCTTAACCTCTTTTGGAACATCTGCATCATCTATTTGTGGGTCTATTGCTAACTCTGTTTTGGTTAATTCATATGTTCTTTCATAGATATTCTTTGGAACTATCAAATGAGTTATCAAGCTAATCTCGGCGTTCTCCATAGCTTGAGCTGAGATAGGTCTTATCTTTTCATCAGCTATAAGCATAGTTTGTAAGTTATACATAGTCTTAGTCCTTAGATACTGCTCTACTACACTAGTATGCTCACTAGGTGTTATACCATAGACATTTACAAACTCTAGCATAACCTTATCATATAGCTCTCTAGGGAATACCTTATTTACTATTAAGGCTACTCTAAAATCTACTTCATACTGATTTCTCTCTTCTACTGATATTACAGCATTTTCTGCTGGTAATATAGAGCTTTGAAAATTAAAACTAGCTATATGTCTTACTATGCTAGGTATATTAGTACCTTCTAAAACCTCCATAGGGATAGCTTTAGAAAAACCATATCTACTAAATAACTCTTTGTTAGTAGCTTCTATAATCTCTTTAGGAACTTCTCTTCTAGCTATTAATCTCTTTTTAAAATCTATATAGTTCTCTTTAACACTCTCTACGCTTATAATGTATGTCTCTACATCTACAAACAAAAGAGCCTGTAATTTTAAAAGTGCTAAATCCCCTTTTAAACTCTTTGGAACACTATTAGCATAGCTTAGTAACTCCTCCAACTCTTCTTCAACTTCTCTTAGAAGTGTCTTTGGTATTATCTTTTTACGGATTATTAGTCTTTTTGCATCCATCTCATCACTCTCGCTAAAAGCATTTAATGTCTCAGAACCAATAGTAATAGCTTGAAGTCTCCTAGATGCTTTAACCACAACATAGTTATAAACTTCACTAGGTAACTCTGAGAGCTTTTTTTCAAAATCTAAATCCGTATAAGGTAAAGAGCTTAAAACAAAATCTAGTGATTGTAGGGCTAACTTTGCTTCAGGCTCTTCTATGTTTGTTACCATACCTTCTCCAATAGCTGTAAGCATCAGATTGACTGCATTTAATTCGCTTTGTATAGCCATAAATCTCCTTTTAAGAATAAGGGGCATATAGCCCCCTAGTTAATTAAACATAGTTCAGAGGTAATCTACCTGAACCTATGCGACCATTATCTTTGATGATTTTAGCCCAGCCTGCTGGTAAGCCTGCTGAACGAATTTCAACAGCACACTCAGGTCTTAGAACGCCCATACCACAAGCGATACTAGCTCTAGTCCAAGAACCCATACGCCCTGCATCGTCCCAAATCTTAGTAGTTATATCACCACCACGAAGAACACCAACAGCCTCAGCAGTAGCTACGATAGCCTTAGTACCAGTACAGTTAATTCCGTGGAATTTGTCATAGTACTCTGTGTTATTTGTATCAGTAGCATCTACTTGTGGTAGGTAGTTATGGTATGTTAGAGGTACTCCACCAATTTTAAATACCTCACCTTCAGCGTAGTTACCCACTTGACCACCAAAGGTATCTTTTAGTAGCTCTCTGTGTTCAATGATTTCAAAATATGTATCAGGGTCTGTTATACAAAATATCTGTCCTGTTACATTTTTCTTAATTAGCTCTTTTCTAGCTTCTATAAGAGACCTAGCAAAGGCTTTAACTCTTACTTCTAAATCACCATTAGCTAAATCTGCCTCAATTATCACTGAGCCACCATCACCTTCATCTAGAACATTTCTTAATCTAGCTGCTGTGATAAGCTTCATTTGGATATTTCTATCATATTTTTGAGCTAACACTTCACCCATTTTGCGTGTGTATTCGCCTCTAGCATTATAATGAACCATAGTCTCTTGAAAATCATCTGTGAAAAATGAAGTTACTAATGGTCTATCTAGCGTTAGTTCGCTTTTATCGTGAGCGATAGTTGAGCTTTGGATATGTTCTCCAGCGTTATGGTAGTACGCTCCTATCCCACCAATGTGTTCAAAACGAATAGACTTAGCCCCATTTGTGTTTTTTCTTTGGTATTTACCTTCCATTACGGTGCTTTTTTCAAAACTTGCAAGTATCTCTCCACTTACTTGTTCAACTAATAAGGCTCTATCATTAGCCTCTAAATCTTCAAACCCACCTGTTCGTGAGCCTGTATTTAAAATGTCTGTTACTCTATCCATATCTTTCCTTTAATTTTATTATTCTCTAAAGCCACCAAACTTTAAAGTTCTTTCTAATTTAGCTTGTAATTCAGCTCTATACTCAGGGCTTTTAGCATATCTCTCATCTTGGATAGCTCTAGCATAATCAACCCTAGAATAGAACACATCAGCACCACTAGACTTATCACTTTTAGAACCCATTATGATATTAGGTTTTTTATTTGATAAAGCCTTTCTAGCTGCAATACCACGCACATACTCTACTGCTAGGTTAATATCAGAACCTGTAACAATAGAGTTATAACGGTCAATCTCATCATCACTTAGGTTTTTACCAACCCACTCTATTAGCTCTTTATACTCATCTTGACCACCTACAGCGTTGTATATCTTATTCTCTGCTTGAGATGTTTTATACTCTGTAGCTCCCTTCATATTCTCTATGTAGTTATCTACAAGGTTCTTAGGGAACTGCTTATATAGCTTCTCTCTACTTTGTGGGCTGATATCCCCAGTAGTTAAGAACTCTGTTTCATATTCTGAATAGTTAAAATCAGCAGGTTCTGCAATGTCCTTAGCTGTGCTAGGTACAGTCTCAGTTGCGTTGATGTTAGGCGACCCTCCTGGTGAGCTAGTCTCTGCCACTCTTTGCGAACTATCGCTAGGCACACTTTCAGGATTAATATTCTGATTGTTGTTCTCATCCATTTAAACTCCTAGTTTCTAATTACTGTCATAGTTTTCTTTTTTATGGTGCCTTTGCCACTATCGTTACTAATTTTAAAAAGAGCTTCTGTGCTAACTCCTTTAGCTTCAGCAACCATACTATCAACCTTTGGTGCTATATCCTTTGGTGGTATCTCTTTTGGTGATGTTTCCTCTACTTCAGGAGCATCACTAACTACTCCATCTATCTCTTCTTGTTTTGCTTTTGTTGCCATTATTTCTCCTTTTATATTTTCTACATCATACCTTGCATAGCTTCAGGTGGTATGTTACCCATAGCTTGAGCCATACCCTGCATAGCTTCAGGTGGCATATTGTTTAATCCGTCCATAGCCCCCTTAGCTACCTGTGGTGCTATGCTTTGACCTAGTTGTTCCATCTGAGCTTGTTGTCTATTTTGCTCCATAACTTCAGGGCTTATTAGTAACTCATCAGGTTTAAGACCACTACTAACTGCCATCTGAGATAGTATGTAACCATAGTTAAGCATAGAAGCTGCTTGACCACCTAGTCCCATAGCTCCTTGGATAAAGCCCATTAGCTTATCTAGTTCAGCCCCACGACCCAATCCATCTAGACCTGTGGTAACTACTGGTTCTATAGCTTCAGAACCTTCAGGGAATATCCCAGCATCTCTTAATCTTTGTATCTTTAGCCTAATGTAAGGTAATTGAAACTCTTGCGATAATACTGTGTAGGTACCACCTAGACTAGCTTCTAACTCTGAAGCCATAGTTCTTATCTCTTCTGCTGTTACTCTCTCAGCTTGTCTTTGGATACTAGAGTTAAGTAAGAAGTGATAAGCCAAGTCTTGCTTTAAGTCATTTATACTCTCTCTTACTGCACCTAAATCCATACTCTTGTTTAACTGAAAGGCAGTAACTTCAGTAGCACGACCTGAGATAACTTCTAAGTTGTCTGCTTTAGCTATATCATTAGGGCTAGTAGTCCCATTAGGGTCGCAAAAGATTAGCACCTTAGCAGCTGCTGCTGATGCTTCTTGTCTAGCTTGAGATAACCCTTCTAAACTCCGTAGGTCGCCTATAACTTCATCTACATAACTTCTACCATAATCCTCATTAGGTAGTGCAGACCATCTAAGGGCTAGATAAGGTAACTCACCTAATTCAAACTCACCTGAACTCTCACTAATCTCTAGTCCATTTATCTCTTGGGTAACTAACCACTTACCTGCTTTATCATCTAAAACAGCTCTAGTGTATAAATCTACATAGGTTTTATTCTCATCTTTTTGAGATAATACTTTAGACCTTATAGCTTCATCACTAATAGCCATAGGGGCTATCTGCTCTTTTATGATAAGTTCTAAGAGATTACCTAAAGGGTCTCTTAGGACTACATACTGGTCTAGTCTATAAACCTTTAGAGTTATATCACCATCAGAGTAAGGGAAGTATAATAAAGCATTACCTGTAGTAATTAATAACCTAAGCATCTGATAAATCTGTAACCTCTCTCCACTAGTCTCTATGCTTTGCTGAAGAATATTTTCCATCTCTGCTAATGTGTTCTCTACTTCAGTAGTATCTCCACCAGCTTCAGCTATCATAGCAGGGTCTAGGGTAAATCTAAAGAACGGAGCATTAGGTGGTAATAGTGTCATCATTAGCTTTGATGCTAAGTTATTGACACCCCTTGCACCTTGGCTTTGATATGGCTTATATAAAGCTGTTTGTTCATCAAAGCTATCTGGTGGCTGTATGCTAGGGATAGTTAATTTAGCACACTCCCTAGCTCTTTCTAATACCTGATTTCTCTTTGTTTCTAGTCTCTTATATCTTTGAGCTAGAGATGTTTTCTCCTGTGTCATTTAGGCACTGCTAACCCTGCAGTTGGTGCAGTAGTTTTTTCTACAGGAACTGTTAGTCTAGATGTCCCTCTTCTTTTCTTTTTGTTGTTTTGGCTCTCTTCATCTTTGACTTTTAGTTCAGCTGTTTCTGCTGGTGCTGCTGGTGGTGGTGTTACAACTTTTTGACCACCGCCTCCTCCTCCTCCACACATATCAGTATTCTCCTTTCTTGTTATTATTTAATGCTTCTAATAGCATATCTACTACAGCTCTTTGACCTAGTCTAAAATATAGTTCTTTTTTATTTAATTTAAAGTCTTTAGAACTAATAGAACTAAAGTCTAATTTAGGTATAGCTAAGTCTAATTCTTTAATTAGTCTTTCATTATCTAGTGATACTTTCACCTTTTTCCCTCCTCCCATATGGGACACCCCCCATAAATAGGGGCTTTGAAGCCTATGATATTTCCGTTACTTTCTATATCACCATCTCTTAACATATATGCAACTCTTGCTTGAGTTAGAGCTTCTTTCTCTGCTTCTTCTTTTAGCTCTTCATACTCCTTTAATGTCTCTATATTTTTCTGAGTTGCTAAAGCTTTTTGATAGTGTTTTACAACTACCTCCCATAGGTCTTTTTTTAAATCTCCACTACTTTTAAGGGTGGTGTTAAACCAAGTTACTTTACTCTTACCAAAAGATGGGTAAGGGTATAAGCATAACTCTACAGCCTCTTTTGCTTTAACCTTACCAACACTTGGGCAACCCTTATAACCATCACTTGGGTCGCCTGTTAATACCTGCATAAAGAAAAACTTTAGACCTGATTGTGGGTCTATTTCATAGAACTCTTGCTTGTTCCAGTTATAATGTAGCCCTTCAATCTGATTTAAATCCTTATCAATATGGCAAAGGATACTTCTTTTTTCTTTAGTCATATCGATACAGCAAGCATCATCAGCTTCCATACCACCAACTATTACAAAGCCCAGCTCATTTACAGCATACTCCCTTAGAGCCTCTAGTAGCTCAGGTTTTTTGATATCTTTTCTATTGGATTTATAACTAGGTAATATCTTATATCTGAAGTTCTCCTTACCTGATATATAGGCTTTATAGCTCCTAGCCTTGGTATCTTTGATTATATTTTCTAGGTCTTCTTTTAGACAAGCCTTAGCACTTTCTAAATCTGTGTGTAGCACAGAGTTTGCACCATCATCATCAAAAGAGTATGTCTCTTCATTTAAAACAGCTGCTTTATAAATCAAGCTATCAGCATCTATGATGATGTGTCTATTTCTCTTTTTTATAGATGGTTTTTTATTTAACCTTATCAATAATAACTCCTTTATATTCTAAAAGGCTTTTTATTCTCTTTTTGAGAACTCTATTGTGAGATTTTAAATCCCCTCTAGCTTCATCTAAAGTTGCTAAGCAAACCTCAATAGCAGCTTCTAAATCCTTTTGGTCTATAAGGACTGCTTTAGATAGTATCTCTAGTATTAAAAAGCCTTGGTTTGTGGCTCCATTTATAATATCTAAAGCCTTTTTATATTCAGCCCCATCAGCTATAAAGTGGTTAGATAGTAGGTTGGCTTGAAAGCATCTAAGCATAACCACAAAGTAGCTATAATGTAAGAGCATACCTGCTTCATCTTCTTTTGAAAGACTATCCATAAAATCAGAGCTAATACCACTTAGCACTGATGCGACTGCGTTACTATTAAACTTAGTATCCATAACTTCATAATACTTATTAGCAAACTCTATAATCCTTAATTGCATACTATCTTTAATCATCTATTTCCCTTTAATTCTAAATTAGCTATGATAAAATCTATATACTGCTTAGCCTTTTTCAAATCTTCAATACCACCTTTTTCTTTGTATCTAGTGATATATTTAATAACATTACCTTCACAAAAGTTTAGGTCATTTGATACTATGTAGTCTATAGGTTCTATCTTTTTATTTTTGTAGTGTGACCCACCAACTTGCTCTGTTGTTTTCTTAGCGTATTTCCCATTAATACTCAAATCACTTAAATCTGAGTAAGCATATTCAGCACTTCCCATATAAATCCTTTCTTAGTGTGTTTCTTTCCAGTTGTTGCCTATCTTTGCTTCACCATCTAATCGTATTCTAAACTTAAAAAAGTCAGTTACATCTTTAAATGTTTCAACGCAAATATGAGCAACCTTTTGTGCATATTCTTCCTTGACTTGTATTTGAACTTCATCGTGGATATTTGCAACAAACTCATAATCAATACCAACTTTAAACTCCTTTTGTAATTTCTCATCTAGCATTACTAGATACTGTTTCATTACTACTGCTCCAGCACTTTGTAGCAGTACATTTAATGCAGCGTGTGCTGAGCGAACCTTAAGTATCCTACCATCTAAGCCCTTTAGCACCCCTGCAACCTTAACTCTTTTTGCCACAGCTTCTCTTAGTTGTGAAAGAGCTGGCATATTATTAAGAAACTTCTCTTTAATATCAGCCCCATAACAAGCTTGGCAAACTAGGAGTTCTGTCAGCTCGTTCCATTGACCTTTAGTTACCTTTACATACCTTTTACCATTTAACTCAAAGCTATCTTTTAAAAGCTTTGTGCGTATCTCTTTGTATTTCTTAGACCCTACATAGCTTAAGCACTCATCAGGTGCTATACTAATACCAATGCGTAGGTCTCCACCACCATATAAGTAGCTATATATAAATGTCTTAGCTGCTGCTCTAGTAGGTAGGTTAGCTGCTTTTTGATTAGCTGTATGTATATCACCATTTAGCACTTCATTAGCGTAGGCTCCATCATCATAGTAGGCTAAGTAGTGTGATAGTGTTCTTAGCTCTAGCCCACTAGCATCACAGCCAACTAGCTTATATCCCTTAGGTACTTCAAATAGCTCCCTACACTCTGTTGAGTATCCACCATCTGAGCCATATAGATACTCTCCATCTTTACCTATACTAACGCTAGGTACTTGGGCTACATTTGGGTTTGAGTGTGTCATACGCCCAGTTACTGCCCCACAAGTATTAACATAGCCGTGTATCTTTCCATCATTACCTACTTGGCTCATCCACGCTTGAGAGCCTGTAGCTAACTGGGCTAATCTTTTTTCTATCAAAAAATACTCATTTAATAGCTTAGCTTCACTATAATCTAGACTATCTAAAACCTCCGTATCTATCTTTGGTTCTCTACTATCAGTAAATACACTAGGCTCCCAGCCATATAGCTTTTTAAATTGATAGGCTATATGCTGTCTGCTACTAGGCTTGAACTCTACTAGCTTTAGCTTTTGTAGTGCAACCCCCTTTTCATAGCCTTTAGATTTATTATTAACCTTAGGTATAAATACATCTCCATCAGCCTCTAAGTAAGGCTTAAATATATCTTTAAACTGCCTTAGAAGTTCTGCTCTTCTTTTTAATAGTTCAAAGTATAGCTCTTCAGCCTTATCATAGTTGAACTTAAATCCCTGCCTAATCTGCCTAGCTATAATCTCTTGAACCTTATGTTCTAGCTCAGAGGCATAGCAGTCTAGATAAGCCTCCTTAGTCTTTAGATGCTCTACTATCTCTTTAGTTACTACTACATCTTGTCTGCAATACTCGCTCATCTCTTTAGACCACTCAGACCAGTCCGAAGTCTCTCCAAAGTCCCCCTTTAGAACTCCTAAACGATAACCCCAAGCCTTTAGAGAGTGAGACCCATAGAGCTTTGTAGGTATCTTTTTTTGAACTAAGTCCATATCCTTGACATCAGCATAAGCTAACCTAAGTTGAACTAGAGTGTCTGTTACACTCTTTGGTTTAAAATTAGGATATAGCTTTTGTATTGCTGGGATATCAAAGGATATGATATTATGACCACATATATCAGAGCCATCTAGTAGCTCTATTGCTTCCTTGCACTCTTGTTTGTCATAACTCTTTAGCGTATTATTTGTTGTATCATAAATTGATATGGTATGTATCTTTGTAAGTGTATCTAATAGCCCATCTGTTTCTATATCAAAGATGAACACTTTGTATCTCCTCATATATTTCTAGCATATTGTTTAAAGGTTTATAGGTATCTACTTCAGATACCTTAGCTACTAAACCTAACTCTTCATTGCTAAATAGAGTATTGATAATATCTTTTACTCTAATAAATCTTAAGTTATAAACATTGTCTATAACCTCCTGTGGGATATCCTTAGCAACTATTAGGCTATCTTCTTTTCTATATACCTTTACAATCTCATTTAGTATAAAATCATATAAGTCATAGGCTGTCTTAAAGATACCTAAGTTTTGCACTTCTCCACTAACATTGTTAGTTATCTTTAGTTCTAGGTAATTAATCTTTCTCACTACAATCCCTTACAATCTCTTTAAATAAATAGGGCTTATATCTATAAAGATTTTCTATTAAATCCCTAGCTTCATAATCATCTAGTGCATAAGCTAAATCTGCATAATCAGTATAATATTCATATATGTAATCTCCAATTTCATTACGCTGTGTTATTACTACTCTTTTTACATCCATAACCTCTCCTTTAAAATGGTATCTCTTCATCGCTATCACCCACTATTGGTGTTAGCTCTTCTTGGTTATCCATAGGTATCTCTACTAGCCTTCCAGTACTTTGTTCATACATTAATGAACCAGCAATACCTACTAAACCTATCTCTCTATTTTTTAAAATCCTTATAGTGCTGATATTCTTTCTATCATCAGCAGCTTGTTGGTTTCTCTCTAATGCTATTACAGCATCACTTAGTTGTTCTAAGCCTCCTGAACCTCTTAGGTCGCTTAGGCTAACCTGAGTTCCTTCATTAAAGCTGCCTTTATTAGTTCTCTTTAAATGCACTACTGCATCTATATGGCAGCCAGTCTCTTCTACTAGGCTTCTCATCTCAGTCATTAAGACATCAATATCTTTTCTCTCATTATCACTATCATTACCACTGATTGCAATAGAGATATGGTCTAAGAATATATGAGTAACACCTAAGCCTACGACCATATATCTTATGTTGTCTAATAAGACTGAGCTATCTAAAGAGCCAAAGTGTTTATAAAAGACAACTCTTCCACTATCAAATAGCTTAGTTTTACTAGCTTCCCAAGCTTCTTTAGATATACATTGTGGGTCTTGTCTTAGTCTTGATAAAGGGACATTGTTATCTAAGGCTATAAAGGCTTGTGCTGTCTTTGTAGAGTTCTCTTCTAAGAAGAGCATACCTACCTTAGCGTTGCTGTCTGTAGTTATAAAATGATATGCTAGTTCTCTTAGTATTGTTGATTTACCAATACCACTACCAGCAGTCCATATAATTAGCTCTCCACCCCTAGAGCCATAGGTCTTTTCTTGTAACTCTTTATAGGGATATGCGATACCATTTTTAATAGGCTTAGTAAGCTCATCTAGGCTTAGTTCGCTACCATTGATAATACCATCAGGTCGCCAAACCTTAGCTGCTTTTATATCGTTGTGTATAGCTACTTCACCACCATCTATCTTTAGCATCTCATTGGCATCTTTACCTTTGCTCCAAGAACATATCTTGACTACTCCAGCCTTAAATAAAGTAGCACAATCTTGCATAGCCTTCCTGCCTACTTCATCATTGTCAAATGCTAGGATTATGCTTTCAAATTGTAGTAACCAATCTAGCCTATTAGCTAGGGCTTTCTTAGCTCCTTGAGCACCAGTTGGGATTGATACTACAGCTCTTTTATGGTTATATACCTGACTTACACTAAGAGCATCAATCTCCCCTTCAACTATTATCAGCTGTTTTCCATTAGCTTCTGCACTCCATAGCCACTCTCCATATAGTAGCTTGTTTGAGCCTATAAAAGTAAAGCTCTTATCAGGGTATCTTAGCTTTTGAGCTTTTAAGTTACCCATTGCATCATAATAGTTGGCAATCTGACAAGGGTTGCCTTTATGTTTCCCACACTCATAGCCCCACTTTTGACAAGTGTTTCTGTCTATTTTTCTAACATTTAAAGCTTGGTATGAGCCTGTAACAAACTTATCATCTCTTTGCACTTTCTTGCTTGGTTGTTCTTTTGCACCTTCATCTACATTAGTCGTGTAGTGGTTACACGAAAAGCAATAACCACTACCATTGTCATAGACAGCAAAGGCATCAGAGCTCCCACACTCATCACAAGCAGTGTGATATAAAAATCGCCCTTCTTCTTTTTGCATATCTGTCCTTTATACTCTTTTGATTTTTGATATCAGTGTATCTACATACGCCGAAGTTTGGCTATCTTCATAGGTTACATAACCATCAGCATAGATAGCTACTATCTTTCCTTTAGCATTTTGTTTAGTACCTAAATCAATAATAGCCATACCTATTCTTAGGTCTTCTGCTCTTAGTACTTTAGGTGTTTTGCTTTGTTTTTTACTTTTTGCTAACTTTTCTCTTTTTTCTGTTTCAGATGCTAATCTCCAGTTAGGGTCTAGCTCATACTCTTTGTAACTTACTGGGGCATACTTTGACTTTTTAAATGCTGAACGAATACCCCAGCCCTCTTTTCTTAAAGAGTAGATTAAAAAATAAAGTTGTGCTGAATTGATTGCTAGCTCTCTTAGAGCAACTATGTTATTTATTGTATAACCTCTTTTAAGGTATGTTAATAATAATTCTTTTTTGTCTTTGTATCTCATTTTTGTCTTCTCCATTGTTCTATGTATTTTAAATTAACTTCATTGACTGGCTCACTTACCCAGCTTAAAGGGATATAGCCATCGTTGTATTTAAAGCCATTGGTATTACACCAAGTAGCATAAGTAGTCTTTGATATCTTAGAAAGTTTTTGAGTGCTTCTTTGGAATATAAAGCGTATATCTAAATCAGGATAGCAGTTCTTTATGTATTTATGTTTTTGCCTATCTGCTGAGGTAAATCTACCCTTAATCTCTATGATAATCCCATTTTCTAATATTAAGTCAGGGACATAATGCTTCACACTTTTGGGGGTGTAGGGTATCCTTAGAGCCTCATACTCATAAGGAACCCCACGCCGATGAAGTTCATTTGTAAGTCTAGCTTCAAATCCACTTCGAAGCCTTTCTCCTTTGTTGTTTTTAGAAGTCAATTGCATCGTCCTCGCTCATATCAAAGTCCTCAGCATCATCACTATTGCCACCACTATAACCATCAGTCTCAGTAAAGCCATAGCTTTCTGCACTATCACCATTATTTGTATTTAGCTCTATCACTTGGACTGCATTAAGTCTTAATGTAACACCACAATTCTTACCTTGAAAGTATGGGATAGGTGAGAAATTAACCTTGATAGCACTACCACCCCATATCTGAATATCTGCTGGTATTGGCTTTAGCTTAGCGTCAAATACTTTAGGTGCTGGTAGCTCTTTTACATTACCTTTCTCATCTACATATTTAGCCTTAGCTTTAAACTTAAACGCTATATAGTCTGTCTCGTTACCATCTTTGTCTAGGTCTTCTACCCAACCATAGCTCTCAGGCTCTTTCTTATTCTTAGGTGCTGGTAGGTCTTTTCTAAACTCTTCATAGATATCTTTTAATCTTTGTATTAACTCATCAGTCTTTGGGTCGTTCTTTGGTAGTAACAACTGAGTTGAATACACACCCATATCATCAAATCTAGTATCAGCTTCGTTTATTTTAGGGAACTTTGCTATCCCTATTGGTGTGTTTAGTTTTGCTGGTTTATTTTTTTGTGCCATTTTATGTCCTTATATTGAATTGATTAGTTGTGTGAGGATAGGGTGCTTATTACGCTCAAGCTGTCCCATATAGTGCATCCTCTTTAAAGCTTGTTTTTTAATTGATACTCTTGGTCTATCTAGAGCATCTTTACTTTTGATTAATAGCTCTTTTAAAGCTACACCTTCTAAGATAGCCAAGGTTAGTTGCTCAGGGTTAATGCCTAAAGCTACTATCTCCCAATGAAGTTCTTGGCTAGGTCTTTTGTTTGCCTTGATACAGTTATAAAACTGAACTATGTATGCATTTGGTTTTATGTTTGTTGCCTCCTTCTGTTTTTTCTCCGAGAAGGGGCATAGAAAAGGGACTTTTACCCTATGAGAATATGTACTTAGCCTCCTTAACTTTATTTATATCTAAGCTACCCTTACTAGGTAGAGGTGGTATAAGCTCCACTAAATCAGCTGGCATCTGAGCTGCTATTTCATCTCTAAACTTAGATAGATTATCACAGCTATACATTTCTACAAAGGCTTCCTTTAGAGCTTCTAGCATATCTTCAGTATCTGCAGCATATATCCCAAAGCTATCGTGGATTAATGCAAAGCTATCTATACCTTTTTGTACTGCTTTATTTACACTAAGTATTAAGTGAGCAGCGTCCATTGAGTGTATATAGTTAGGTGCTTGTCCTTGTATTACTTTCCTGTGGTTGATTAGGCTTGTGTCTTCTTGTATATCTAGCCTTAATCTAGAACCACCCCAAAATGTGCTAACTCTTTTTGTCTTTGGCTTTTTGTATATCTGCTTTACTACAAAGCCACTAGGCGTAGTCCATTGAAATATCTTATCAGCTCTTTGCATTACCCTAGCTACATCTTTTAGCCAGTCCATAGCTAACCTAGAAGCTACCACAACCTCACCTATGGCTTCATAGTTACACTTAGCTAGATAAGAGCATACCTTAAAGAACCCTGCATCATCACTTCTAAATATTTGTGGGTCTAGCTCTGAGTGTAGTTGGTCTATCATACCACGGCTAGTAACCCCATAAGGTGTTGTCATAGTATTTCTTTTACATACGCTTCTATCTATCTTCCCATCACATACCTTAGCTTCACTAATACCAGCTAAGGCATCATTATGAACTCTTTGAGCTACAACCATAGCAACTTCGTTATAGATATCTTTTGGTTTATTCTCATCGCTGTTTATAACATTAGTTGCTATAGCCCCACGCTCATCTAAGAGCAGTGCTGAGAAGTGTTGGATACCACTACAAGTACCATCTAATGCTATAGGTATATGGCTTTTAAAGTCAGGGCTATAACCACTTTGATAAAACCCATACCACTCATAACAAAAAGCTAAGAACTTCCAAGGGTCATCGCTATCCCACCACCACTTATTAGCATATGGGTCTTGAGCTACTGCTATAATGTCCTGCTCTCTTTCATAAGCCCATTTAAACCTATCATCTAAACTTAGCTTATCATCTCCAAAGGCATTAGCTCCGTGTAGGCTTAACCATTTACCACCCTTAGAGCCTATGGCTTTACCTTCAGCAAACTTAAGCAGTGCTTTGCTTACCCCCATACCTTGTGGGTTAGGGCAATGACCACTTTGAACGCTATATACTCTACCTCTCCAGTCTAAGTCATAGCAAAAGTATAGAGCTGCTTCATCTTTGAACTTACTAGCTGTGCTTATTAGGGTTTTATAGAGTATTCTCTTTGAGCGATTAGCAGTATTCTTTAGAGTTATCTCACTACATACAGCTTGATACTTTCTTACTAGCTCTAGGTTCTCTTCTTTAAACTGAGCAAACTCTTCTTTAGTCATATCCTTACTATAAGGGCTAGGTGGGAAAGGTATCTCATCTAAACTAGGTATATCTAGTTCATCTATGTTTATCCCTAGCTCTATGTAATGCTTTAACACAGCAAGTACATTAGTATTAATACCCCACTTAGTCTGCTGTATTGTATTGACAGCTTTATATACTAAAGGCATATTAATATCTTTTAGATATGTCTTGTGTCTGTTGTTTATATCTTTTACAAGAGGTACTCTAAGACTTTCAATACCACTATAAAAACCACCATATATACCTACTGCGTGGTCTTTAGGTGGTGCTATCATAGGGAATATAGCTGGGTTTAATAGCTCACACTGCCCTTCAACACTCTCTATATAACCAGCTAGTTCTAGCGTAGGCTTAACTACATATGCTGAGTGTTTGCCTATTTTCTTTTGAGTTACCTTTAGTAATCCTGTAGCTTCGTTAAATATTAGTATCATCTTATAGCCAAAGGATATGCGTTGTTCTTTGTCTAGTATCTCTTTGGTTATACCCTTGTCAGCCATCAGGTTTGTAAGAGAGTTTTTAGTTTTCTCTTTACTCTTAGCTCGTTTAGCATCTTTTGCTATGGTATCCATAACTAGCCTAGCATTACCTTCGCTTTGCTTAAAGCGTTCTATGTTTAGCTCATCTAATAAATGCTTAGTGATAAGGTCGCTTAGTAGAGTTAGCCTTACACTCTCTTTACTAGCTACAGCATTTAATATATTTCTTAGTATTATAAAACTAGCTTTATCTATCTTTACATCTTGTAGTAGCTGTATTAACTCTCTATCTTTAGCCGATGCTGAGTTGATATTGTTTTGTATAAAATCAACTAAGGCTTTAGCTAAGGGTTGCATTAATTGATATACTAATACTGAACCAGCTTTAGAAGTAGAGTATGAACCACTTTGCTTAGCCTTTATAAGCTCTTCTCTAGCCTTAGCTATACCCATATTAACACTTTCTAGTTCTAACTCTAGTTGTCTTGTATATGTATTATCACTACTATTTAATCTATTACTAAATATTTTATCTTCTAATAAACCTATAGTCATCTCTAATATCTCCTAAGAAAATCTAAAGGACTTCTAAAGATGCCTTAGGTATATCCTTTACATATGCTTAGGTATATACTTAGGTATATCCTTAGATATATCCTTTGTTTATCTCCTGTTTTTCCTCCCCCATAAGGGGCATAGTAAAGGGACTTTTACCCTATTTAAGTTTTCATCTAGTATTTTTAACTTTGAAATATAAAAAAATTAAGCATACTAAAAATAAGAAAAACAGCACCAAAGAAAATTAAATCTTTATCTAGTATTCTTAACTTTAAACTATAAAGGATTAAGCACACTAAAAAAGAATAAAAACATTACCAAAAAATTAAGATTTAAGGGTGTCAGTGGTACCTTTAACACCCTTTAGAAAAACCATTAGAAGTATGGTAGTATCGTGCTTAGAAGGTTGTTAGAAAACGGGCTCATAACCCGAGGGTCGGGGGTTCAAGTCCCTCTCTCGCAACCAATAATCATAAAATCAAATTCTTAGCCATCTAAATTAATTCTTATATAATCCTTAATTTTCATTTTACAGATTTAAGCATATTTTCAATAACACCCAGCGACATTTTCATATCTTTAGTTATATACCTTTGAGTCGTGGCAATATTAGTGTGT
>NZ_JAFVUX010000040.1 GCF_017502485.1 Helicobacter sp. | reverse complement strand
TGCTATCATCTAGGCTTTCATTACTCGCGCTATTTTTCTTGTTAAGAGTAAGCGCACTAGATTCTACTTCTTGCACGATTTGTATGGATTGTTCAGCTTGCTCTAGCAAAGCCAAATCATTTAGAATCGTTTTAAAGGCTCTTTTAGCCACAGGTCGCACAACCACTCCATCGCCTCCACTAAGCCTAAAGCCTTGCATAAGATGCGCGATCGTCCCCCTAGAACATCGAGTGATAAAGCCATTTTCCATAGTCAAGCACTCTTTGGCAAAGGTGCAAGATGCAAAAACTTTTTGCATAGATTTTTGTGAGAGCCTTTTGGTGTCTTTATCGCCACACTTGCTCCATAGTCCAGCCCCACGATAAGTATTACGCAAAATCACTGCTACACCTCTTGCTTGCAAGATAGATTCTAACTTGGTCGCTGACTTTGCATTGACATCTCCATAGTTAGAAATACGCACGATTACTTTGGGGTTTGCAAGAAGCTCTAACATAGAGTCTTTAGGGATTATGGTCGCATTTGTAGCGATACAAATAGAGTGGATTCTAGGACTTGCAAGTGCAAAAGCTAGAATCTCTTGTGCATCTGGGTGGTAGAAAAACTCTCCACCTTGAAACTGCAAATACGCAATTTGCGCTTCTTTGATAAGTTCTTGCATATCAGCGATAATCTCTTGCGCTGGGTAAAAGGGCAGAATCTGTGAGAGATATGGCGAGAAGTTTGCACAATCTTTGCATTTTAGTGTGCAGTTTTGCCCAACAATTACAACAATATTGCTAATCACATTGACATAGCGTTTCATCAACGCTTCTTTATAAGCAGAATCTGGTAGCAAGGGGATCGCCACTCTTGCTAGCTTATTGCCTAGTCGTTTTGCTAAAGATTTTTTCATCACTGCTCCTTTGGGTAGTGTTCGTCTCGCAGTTGCACTAAAACATTATTGAGTAGTGTAGAGCTTGTACCCTGTGTATAGGGGAAATACACAATCCTAACACCTCTTTTTTTGAATTCTTCTTCTATGCTTTGCCACTTTGGCGTAGAAAACCAATCATCCCCCACAAACATCACATCAAACTTCAGGCGATCGTGCATAGCAAGCTTATCCATACTATCTTGCGGGATCACTGCATCGACAAATCGCACAGAGCGCACAATTTCTATTCTCTCATTAAAGGGGATCACCGCGCGCTTATTCTTGTAGCTCACAAGCTCATCTGTGGTAACACCAACGATGAGCTTATCACACATTGATTTTGCATTGCGCAAGAGATTTAAATGCCCTATGTGAAACAAGTCATACACACCTGTGGTATAGCCGATAGTCATTACTACTCCTTAAAGTTGGATTCTGTCATATCTTGTAGTAGTGTCTGTGTAATGGCATTAGATGCGCCATACTTGGGGAAATAGAAATTCTGCTGCAAAATATAAGACCTTAGAGCGGCTTTAGGCGCGAAAGCTTGAGGCAAATGCGAGCATAAATCCTCTAAAATCTGCAATAGCTCGCACTCAGTCGTAGTGATAAACACACCTTGCACCACGCGCAAAGCCCACGCGCTAATCTCAGCAGTACTATGACCTTGTGTGTAGATCACAGGCTTGCCACTTAAAAACGCATAGATTAGCATAGAGCTTGTATCACTAATGATCACATCACAATCGCCAAAGGATTCTATGATGCTTGGGCGCGTATCCCACAACCCATAACGCTCAATACTCTCCTTAATATCCCACCAGCGTTGCTTGGATAAGGTCTTAGATTCTACTACCAAATGATCATACATATTTGGGTGTGGGCGGAAATGGAGTAAAAATCGCCCTTGTCTTGCTTGCTCAAGTAGCACATCAACATAGCGCAAAAATGTCGAATGTATATCGCAAGCAGCCCATCTAGGAGTCCAAAGCACACGCAGTGGCTTTGTGCGCGCCTGCTTGATTCTGTGTCCTCCTAGATGGGCTGCTAAAATCGCTTCAAAGTACGCACTCCCCGTAGTGATAATATGTAGCAAGCTAGGCACACTCTGCCTAGAAGAGCTAAGCCAAGCGTGAAACTCTGTGGGACAAAACAAATAATCATAATAACGCAGTAATGCCGGGTCATACGCGCTAATATCTTGCTCGCAAGCTGAGAACATATACACCCCATACTCCACATAGCAAAGCTTGGAGACTTGCGCTATGGCGTAGTTGCTAAAGGACTCTGGACGCAAGGAATCATAAGGGCGCGTGGTGAAGCAATAATGCGCGGCTAAATCTCGTGGTGTAATAGAGACATTTAAAGCAGCATCAAACCCTATAAGACATAAAGGTTTAGAACTTTGAGCGAGAGTAGATTCTAGCCATTGCGTAAGCTTGGTAGCGTGCAGAAGACTTGACTCGCACAAGGCAGAATCTACGCCAGAATCTAGCATATCTTGCACCAAGATGGCTTGAACCTGCACTTTATGCGCAAAGCTCTGTGTAGATACACTTGCATTAAGATCATAAAACGCACTAGATTGTACCCTTGAAGGCATAGCAAGCACAATCACTTCAAACAAAGGGTTTGCACTAAGGGCTAATGCCAAGGGCTCTAAAGCCTCCCAGCTATTACCCCAATCATTATAAAAAAGCACGCGGATTTTTCGCGCTTTTGTCTCTTTAGCAGAGGTTTTGTGAGGATATTTATGGCTTAGAAATGCAAGAGGTAGAGTAGATTCACGAGCAAAGCAAAGCCTAGCAAACTCCCTGTCCCTACGCTTTTTATATAGATATGCAGATAGAGATTTTCTTATAGGGGGGGGGCAGCAAAGCTTAATGCTAGATTTTATCACTTGCTTAATTTGTGTATAGATAGATTGCACAGCACTCACCACTCAAATATTGTTTTAGCGCGTTTGATTGTAGTATAGGGGATAAGACTACCAGAATCTAAAATTTCATTTGCTACATCAAGCCAAATACCCTGCTCATCAGCCCTTGCCAGCGTGCCTACAATCTCTTGCCTATCAAGCAGTCTAATTTGCACCTTCTCTCCACAAGAGAGTATAAAATGTCGCGGATTTTTCAGCACGCGCTCAACGCCCGGCGAGCTCACTTCTAGTGTATAAGCGTCTTTTACCATATCTTTGACATCAAGAAATGGTGAGATGCTTTGGGATACAAGCTCACAATCATCAAGACTCACACCCCCATCTTTGATGATACTTATGCGCAAAATCTGCGTCTCATTTTCTCTAAGCAAGCTTACATCATAGAGCTTACAACCACAAGATTCTACGATCTCTTCTAGCTCCAACATTATAGAATCCACCCACATTATCGCACATCTCTTTCTTGGGCTATACTTTGGAATATCCGCTCGAGACTCTGTGCCCTAGCCATACTCTCATCAACCATAAATTCCAGCTGCGGGCATTTATACCATCCACTATTGCTTAGTACATACTCACGCAAAATCCCACTCGCCTTGCGCAATGCTTTTAGCACCATAGCCCTATCATCACTATCTGTATGGATAAAGACTTGCGCATTGTATTTGCCCTTAGAGCAAACCACATCAGTAATACTCACGCCATTGATCCTGCTATCCTCTAGGCTACTTAGTGCCTCAATTAAAAGTTCTTTTAGCAGGGATTGTGTGCGCTCCAAATGCACGGACATTATGCCACTCTCCTAGAATCCACTTTTGCCATAGCTAGATCTTTTGCGCCTTTTGCACTTCGATAAAAGACTCAAACACATCGCCCACTTTAATGTCATTATAATTTTCTAGCATAATCCCACACTCATAGCCTTTGGCTACTTCTTTGGCATCATCTTTAAATCGCTTTAGGCTTGCTACACTACCTGTGTGGATTACCACTCCATCTCGGATTAGGCGGATTTTCACTCCGCGCAAAATCTTCCCATCAGTAACCATACACCCAGCAATTGTGCCAACTTTTGCAATGGTAAAAATATCACGCACTTCTGCTTGCCCTGTGTCTTCTTCTTGGATAAGCGGAGACATAAGACCAGAAATCAACGCTTTAACATCATCAATCACATCATAAATCACAGAATAAGTCTTAATCTCTACGCCAGATTCTTTCGCCTTAGTTTTGACAATCCCCGTGGGGCGTAGCCCAAAGCCTAAGATCATACTATTTGTGCTAGCTGCGGCTAAAGCTACATCACTTTCGCTAATCCCACCCACTCCAGAGCTTATGATACTAATCCTTACTTCATCATTATTAAGCTTTTGCAGACTTTGAGTAATGGCTTCGAGACTTCCTTGTGTATCAGCCTTGATAACAATGGGGATATTTTTAAGCTGTCCTTTTGCCACCATTTCACTTAGTTCATCAAAGGATACTTTAGTCGATTTGCTTAGCTCCTTTTGCCTTAGATAGGCCGCTAGCTTTTGGGCTTTCTCTCTTGCCTGCGTATCGCTCTCTACCACATAGAGCATACTTCCAGCACTTGGCACTTCACATAGCCCAGCGATAGAGGCTACACTCGAAGGCGTAAGCTCTCTTATTTCTTTACCCATATCATCAACCATCGAGCGCACACGCCCATACGCCGTGCCAGCATAGATTGGATCACCTATCTTAAGTGTGCCTTGCTTCACAATAATAGTCGCTACAGGTCCCCTACCCTTTTGCATACTGCCCTCTAGCACCACTCCTTGGACACCTGCCTTAGGCGAAGCTTTTAGCTCCAACACTTCAGCGTGGAGTAAAATTGTCTCAAGTAGCACATCGATACCCTCTCCACTCTTAGCAGAAATAGGGATAAACTCATACTCCCCACCCCAATCATTTGGGACAAACCCAAGCTCTGCGCACTCAGATTTTAGCTTATCTGGGTTGGCACTCTCTTTATCCATTTTATTCATAGCGATGATAGTTTGCACATTTGCTGCTTTGGCGTGACTTAGTGCTTCAATCGTCTGTTGCTTCACACCATCATCTGCAGCAATTACAATGATGGCAATATCTGTAACCTGCGCCCCACGACTGCGCATCTCGCTAAAGGCTTCGTGTCCGGGCGTATCAATAAAGCTAATGAGCTTGCCATTTTTCTCCACCATATATGCACCGATATGCTGCGTGATCCCCCCTGCCTCACCACTAGCTACGCGAGATTCTCTAATCTTGTCAAGCAAAGAAGTCTTGCCGTGATCAACATGTCCCATAATGGTTACTACCGGTGGGCGGGCAATGAGATCTTTCTCATCAAAAGTGATTTCTTGCTCTTCTTGCTCTTGGGCTTGGATGGAAATGGAGATTTGAAACTCTTCTGCAAGAATCTCTATGGCATCTTTATCTAGGAAGTCGTTTTTGGTTACCATAAGTCCTAGCCCAAAAAGCACTTTAATGACTTCTGTAAGCGACCTGCCCGCAGACTCTGCAAACTCATATACGCGGATTTCTTCTGGGATTATGATTGAGTTTTGAGCAACCTTGCTTGTGTCTGCTTGCTGCCTTTGGGACTTTTTACGGCGACCGCGACTAATGGAGCGATGCTCATTTAGCCAAGGGTTTTTGCGCTGGATTTTTACACGATCTGCGATAGCCTGTCGCTCCTGGTTTTCCTTATCTTCATCGACAATCTCACGCTCACTAAAATCAAAGAGCATAATTTCATCTTGCTCTTCATCATAATCACTTCGATGTGAGCCAAAATCCCTATCAAGCAACTCGATTTTCTGCTCATTACCCCTGTGTGCTACCGCAACTTTTTTGGGAGACTTTTTAGACTTTCTGGATCTAATTGGCTCATCTATATCTTGATCTTGCCCCATAAGCTCTTGGATGGATGGGGCATAGGTTTGAGATTTCTTGCTTGATGCATCTTGACTAGTGACTGAACCGGTGGTCTTCTTTACGATGCGGATACCAATGTTACGCTGGGCAAGGGTAGAGTCCTTTTTAAACTCTACTTCCTGCTTGGATTCTAGTGATGTGTCTTGCTCTTTTGGAGCTTGAGCTGGCTTTAGCTTTTTGGTAGGACTGGATGCCTTCGCGTTAGACTCTTTGGTATCCTTTTTGGTTAGCCTATCACCGCTTAACTTATCTGTCTTGATGGATTTGGTGGGAGACTTTGTAGATTTTGCAGACTTTGTATCTTTGGTTTTTGTGCTAGCTTTTGTAGTCTTTGCCTTAGTGACTGGCATACGATTTACGCCTGTTGTCACATACTCAGCGAGAATCGGCGCCATCTCCACACTAACAGAACTAGTTGTATTTTTTACATCGAGCCCTAGCTCCTTGGCTTTCTCAAGTACTTCCTTAGCATTTCTTGCTATATCTGCTGCTATTTCTACAATCTTTACCTTATCACCCATACTTTGCTATCTCCCGGATTATTTGTAAGCTCTTGGGTTTATCCTCAATCGTGCTAAATCGACTCAATGCCTTTGTGATTTTCTTCTCACACGCCACACACTCTCCGCATAGATAGAAGCTTCTCCCGCCGCTCATACGCTCAAGTGAGCCTACAACCAAACCATCTTTAATATACAAACGCAGTAAAGTTCTTTGTATCTTGCGAGAGCGACAAGCTACGCACATACGAGTAGGCTCATAGCAAGATGTGCTAGACATACAACCTCGATTCGCACTTAATGTGGCGCATTCTAGCTAATTTTTCTTAAAAATCCCATAAACAACCCAACATACACATGCACCACCTAGAATCTACATAGTCCTACTTGCTTAAAGTTAGCCTAGCACTTGAGCACTAGGCTCGGGCACTAGCGACCTTTGCGCAACTCTTTTGCCGATGGATAGACAAAAAATGTCTTACGCTCTACTTGGATGCTCTCATCATCAATAGCATACGCTCGTATCTTAATATCTCGTATCAAGTCCTTATCCTCCAGCGCAGAATCTAACGGGGTTTTGGCACTAATTGTAACCACAAGCTTACGCTTATTGCCCTCTCTTACCGCCACAGGCTCGCGTGGTGAGATAATTTCTAAACTCTCATTATCTAAAACCTCAAAATAAAAGCTATGTGCCTTAGAGTCAGTGTTTTCCACCAAGAATGTATAATCATTATTGACCGCACCGCTTTTGCGTATAGAATAGGCTTGCGTATTTCTATCAATATTAAGCAACATGCTCTCTTTACTACTCCCAACAATTAGCAAAATTGTAAAAATAATCGCTAGCACCGCCATATAGCCGATCGTTTTGACTCTCACATAGCGCACCTTTGAGTGCGTGCTAATAGCATTTGGTGAGCTCCACTGCACAAGCGAAGGGCGATTATAATGTGCCATTACAGAAGTGCAGGCATCGACACATTCAAGGCAGTTAATACACTCTAGCTGCATACCTTTTCTAATATCAATATGCGTTGGACAAACTTTCACGCAAGCTATGCAATTTGTGCATTCATTGGCTTCATTTTGCTTCTTAGGTGCTAAGGGATTTTTGCTACCATCTGGCGCATACACAGCCCCACCACGCTTAGGGTCATAGATTGCCATAATAGTGTCATTATCATAGAGCACACTCTGCACGCGCGCATAGGGGTACACATAAATACAAAAATTCTCCCCCAAAAGCGTTACATCAAAGAGTAAGAACAACGCTATACCAAGCCAAAATCCTAGTAGAATCTTATGATTTAGCGGATCACTAATGTAAGCGAAAAAATCACTTGGTGGCACGAAAAACCACAAGAAATTCGCCGCAGCAAGCAGAGCGATCACAGAGAAAATCACCATTGCTAAAAGCTTCTTAAGCTTTGTACTAAAAAGTGTGAAATCTGGCTTTTTTTGCTTATTATCAATGCGCTTACGCAAGCCCAAAAGCTTTGTCTCAATCCCATCGCGATAAATCACGCGAAACATCGTCTGTGGGCAACCCCAACCGCACCACACGCGCCCACCCAATGTCGTCATAAAAAATATCCCCACAAAGAGCATTATCAGCAAGAACGGCATTAAATACAGCTCTTGGACGCTAAAAACTACCCCTAACAAATGTAACTCTTTGTGATCAAATGAGAGGAGAAATATTTGGTTGCCATTAATTTTGATAAAAGGTAGCGACAGAGCGATAATCGCCACACAGACATAAATCATATACCGCCTAAAGCGATAAGGCAAGCCGATCTTTTGCGATAACTTTTGTGTAGAATCAGTAGTTTGCATTGTCTCTCCTTTGGTTCTTCATAGTCCCTAAACTCGTGTCCCAAAGCAGATAGCCTTTAAGATTAAGTTTTAACCGCCTCAAGATTCCCAAAGATTATAATATTTTAGTAAAAAAAGTCAATGCTAAGCCTCAAACCACATCTGCGCCAAGCTAGCTTAATCACACTTAGGCAGATTCTCTATGGATATGCTACAATACGCCCTATTCTTCTCAAATGTATCACTCTTAAAAGGACATCTCAATGCTGCAAACAATCAATCTTTCAATGCGTTATACGACAAAAAAGTTATTTGAAAATGTCAATATCAAGCTAGATTCTGGCAAACGCTATGGGCTTATCGGAGCAAATGGTGCGGGGAAATCCACCTTTTTAAAAATCCTAAGCGGAGAATATGAAGCAAGTAGCGGGGAAGTTGTCATAGAAAAGGGCTTGAAAATGGGTGTGTTAAAACAAGACCAATATGCCTACGAAGAGCTAAGCCTAAAAGATGCGGTGCTACTAGGCAATAAGCGATTATACGAGGCTATAAAACGCAAGGAATATCTCTATGAAAATGGCGATTTAAGCGACGATAAGGTTAATGCTGAACTAGGTGAGCTAGAGATAATTTGTGCCGAAGAAGACCCAATGTATGAATGCGAAGTGGTGATTGAAAAGATTCTAGAAGATTTGGGATTTGAATCTAGCGCACATAATGAGCTGATGAAAACCCTAACCGGTGGGGATAAGTTTAAGATTCTACTAGCCCAAGTACTTTTCCCAAAGCCTGATATTTTGCTACTAGATGAGCCTACAAACAACCTTGATTTGCACTCTATATCGTGGCTTGAAGAAAATCTCAAACGCCACGAGGGCACACTTGTAGTCATCAGCCACGATAGGCATTTTCTAAACAGCGTTTGCACACATATTTTAGATATGGATTTTGGCTCTGTGCGGGAGTTTAGCGGGAATTATGATGATTGGTATATCGCTTCTACACTCATTGCCAAACAGCAAGAAATGGAGCGAAACAAAAAGCTTAAAGAAAAAGAGGAGTTAGAATCTTTTATCGCACGCTTTTCTGCTAATGCAAGTAAAGCCCGCCAAGCTACAAGTCGCCAAAAACAGCTTGAAAAGCTAAATATTGAATCCTTAGCGGTTAGCTCTAGGCGAGACCCTAGCATAGTTTTTAAGCCCAATCGCCCCATAGGCAACGAAGCCCTAGAGTGTGAGAATATCTCAAAAAGCTATGGGGATTTATGCGTGCTAAAAAATGTAAATCTAAAGATTCTGCCCGGGGATAAAATCGCTATCATCGGAGCAAATGGCGTGGGTAAAAGCACTTTGTGTAAGATTTTAGTTGAAGAGCTAGGGGCAGATTCTGGGCTAGTCAAATGGGGAGCGACAACGCAAAGGGGCTACTTCCCACAAAATGTAAGCGAAGAGATAAGCGGGGAAGAAAGCTTGTATGAGTGGCTAAGGGGCTTTGATAAGAAAAAAGAGAGTGGCGAGATACGCAACGCACTAGGGCGAATGCTTTTTAGCGGAGAAGAGCAAGAAAAGCCCATAAACGCCCTAAGCGGTGGGGAAAAGCACAGAATGGTGCTAAGTAAGCTTATGCTAGAAGGGGGGAATTTCCTAGTGCTTGATGAGCCTACAAACCACCTTGACTTAGAGTCTATTATCGCACTGGGTGAAGCATTGTATAAATTTGGCGGAAATGTAATTTGTGTCAGCCACGATAGGGAGCTTATTGATGCCTATGCCAATAGAATCATTGAGCTAAAAGCAGATTCTAGCGGCAATGGTGCGGAGATTATAGACTTCCGCGGCAGTTATGAAGAATATTTAGAATCTAAGGGCGAGTGATAAATGAGTAAGCATAATGAAGCGATGAAAAAGCTTTATGATAAAAATTTAGAGCTTTACAAGAGTGGCGATATATACAAAAACTACCGAGAGCAAGAATCGGTAATTGAAAATATTTTTAGTAAAAGTGGGGTTTTTGCCAAATTAGAGCAAGAAAATCTACAACAAGTTGTGCTGTTGAAAGTCTCTGTGTAGATAGCTTTTATAGCACTAATCTTGCAAAATTTGGAATCTATGAAGTCGCAAAACATATCGCCGAGTTAGAATCTCAAAAGCAAATCCACCAAAAAATACACAATGCCACCCCACATAATTACGATGAGTTAAAGGATATTATTGAGCAAATTGCAAAATGCAAAGGAAAAGATAGTAAGAAAAAAGTCTTTTACTCCTTTGCGACAAAATACTGCTTCCACCACAATCAAAATGCCTTTAGAATCTATGATAGCTTTGTGCGTGAAGTGTTGGTGTTGTTTAACAATGGCAAGAAAAATAACACCAACTTTGCGAATATACCTAGTGAGCTAGTAGGCACGAATTTTTTTGGAGCAAAACTCACAAACAAAGAGCTTAAGGACTATAAAAATTACGATACATTCCTTCAAGTCATTGATAGATTTGCCGAGTTCTACGGACTTAAAAATGAAAACACACGAGATTTAGACCATTTTTTATGGATTCTAGGCAAAGAAAATAAAAAGCAGGGCGAAAATAATTAATAGAAAATAGCTTTTATAAAAGTGGATTCTACCCTTAAAGCCTTTTTAAGCTTTAAGGCAAGGTATAGAATCTACTTGTTGTTCTGCTGATTTGGGTTAAGCTGCTTGCCCATATTGCCTTGATTTTGGTCATACTGCCTATTATGCCACTTGTGCCTTTATTAGGATTTTGTATATTAGCAGTGTTGTCTTTTGAATTGATTTTACCCTGATTAGAATTGACTTATGCCAATTTGACTCCTTTAAAAAATTTAAAGGAGCATTATGTGTTTTTATGATTTAGCTTAAATTTAAGACAAATAATATTTTTGCAAAATCCCCAAATCCTTAGCTGGAGCTAGCCCCTATACCCACCTTAAAGTATTTGGGTATAGGCAACTTAGATTCTTAGGTAGGAGTGTAAGCTCTAAGCTCACCTAGCAAAAATCACTAGAATCTCGCTACCTCTATCTCTACTCTGCAAATCAGCATTACTGCGCAAAAATATATGTGCATTGTGATAAATCGCAATATGCTTGACAATGGAAAGCCCAAGCCCAGTGCCCCCAAGCTTTTTACTACGACTCTTATCAACACGATAAAATCTCTCAAACACACGCTTTTGCGCTCTCTCTGGGATACCTATGCCACTATCTTTAACCATTATAGTAGCAGTATCTCGCCCAATGGGGAGAGCTAGATTTGGCGTGATATGAGTGAAGTCTTTGGTGGTTTTTGGGTCAAACTCCCCTGTAGTAATACAGATCTCCAAAGAACCTTGCTGATTGTTGTATTTGATAGCATTTTCACAAAGATTATAGAGCATATCCTCTAATAGGCGCACTACGGCATTAATCGTGCAAGAATCTCGATTATCACAGACAATCTGCGCGCGTAGCTCCTTTTCTGTAGCAAGTGGCGCAAGTGAGCATAATACTCGCTGTGCTACTTCATAGATATTAACCACGCTAGATTCTAGCTTCTCGCCTCCTTCATCAAAAAATGAGAGTTTTAAAATATCGTTAATAATCTCTAATAATCGCTTGCATTCATCATAGATTTTGTCAAAAAAGAGTGCGAAGTCTTTCTGTGGAATTAGCCCTTGTTTCATCATCTCACTACTTGCCATAATCACACTTAGCGGAGTTTTTAGCTCGTGGGTAACATTAGCACTAAACTCCTTACGCATTGCGTGGATTTGGTTTTTTTCATTGCGATCAAGCAGCAACACAACAAAGGCTTTAGGCTTTAGCTTACCCCAAGTAGGGAGTGCAATACACTCGATATGATTGTCCTTTATTTGTCGCTCGCTAGTTTGGATCTGCGGAGAAGACAAATCAATGAAAGCAAATACATCTTGCACGCTGGTAGGGTTAGATTCTAAGGTGGGGAGCAGCTCTCTTGCCTTGGTGTTGTAGCTTAGGATTTGCTTTTTGGTATTAATTAGCACTAAACCTTCATTGATATTTTGGCTAATTGCCTGAAACTGCTGTTGCTGGCGGCGGATAATTTTTAGCTGTTTTTTTAGCTGTTTTCTCTGCGTAATAATCTTGTAAAAAAACGGCACAAGTTCACGATAAGGCGTGTGAAACTTCTTAGTATCTAGGGCGGAGAGATTATTAAGCGGAGCGACGATAGAGCGAGTGAGATAGCTTGTAATGATTGTGCTTACAAACAGCGTGATGATAAGTAAAATTGCCATATAGCCTAAAATAGGCAACAAAAATGCATAAATATCTCTCTGATTCATAGAGACACGCAAGATAAGCTGATACTCAGGCAAATAGCTCGCATAATATAACGCTTTATACAGCGTGTTTGTAGATTTGCGCTCGATATAGCCCTTGCCAATAGCAAGCGCCATCTGCACTTCTTTCCTATCTTTGTGGTTATCCAAATCCACCGCGCTAATGGTGTTGTCATAAATCACAACACCCTCTTCTGTGATAAGAGAAATGCGGTAAGGGTATTGCGCCCAAAATGCCAGATAATCAGTATTGTGCATTTGTGTTATGAGCTTTTTAGATTCTAGCTCCAAATGCTCATAAGCCCATTTCTGCCCTATCACTTCTGCTGCTAAAAAAAACAGTCCGAATATAGCGATCTCCACCCCAGCCACAAGCCCAAATATCGAGTAAAAAATCTTTGCTTGTAAGGATTTTGGTGGCTTTGTGTCATCTAGCGTAATGCTTGGACTACTTGGTATTAGTGCTTTTTGTAATTGCGACATTAGGATAAGCCTATTGGGAAAGTATCGTGTCTCTAGCGCAAGAACACACTAGATTCTAGCGAATTGTATGACTGACAAATTTTGCATAGTTATCTAAAATCAAACCACCTTTGCGAAACCCTAGTCCGCAAGACTCATAGGCAAAAAATACATTTGGCTGGTAGTAGAACTCACCACTGCGATTAAGCTCTTGGTATGCTTGATAAACTCTCTTGCAGTTTTGATACTCGGTGGTATTTTGCGCTAGGATCTTACTACTTGCATCAAAAATCTCTATCCCCTGCCCTTCTCTACCAAAACTAGCCTTTGCCACCTGCGCTTTGCCTTGTAGTGGAGTAAAGCTAGATTCTAGTAATAAAGGGTGATTAGGGAAGAGATCCCAAAGGATTTTTAAGATTCTTTTACTTTGGAAAAGTAGCGTATAGGCTGGGTTTAGAAAAATCCCAGCCTTATTCTCCATAATGGAGCGCATAAGCATGGCTAGCTCTGGTTCATCAATGGCGATACTCTCCCACGGCAATAGCTTAAATAAAAATTCATAATTACACTCATTGAAGAACACTCCTTCATCTTGGGAGAATTGCACTTCATCAATATAGGCAAACTCCGTCTCAAAGCCAGCGCTTCTAGCGATCTCTTGCAAAAATCTAGTCGTGCGCTCTTCTTCATCATTACCACTCACACAACTAAATAGTATCTTCCATCCCTCATAAATCTCGCTAAAGCGACTTGTATCTGCGCCAAGCGTGATGATGCGTTTAAAATTCTCTTCCAACGCTTCATAGATGTTATTAAACTGCGCATTTTCATCAAGCCCATTTGCCTTGAGCATAGCCCATTGGATAAGCGCACTTTCATAGAGCATTGTAGGTGTATCGGCGTTAAATTCAAGTAGTTTTAAAGGCAACCCATCAAGCCCACCAGCAAAGTCAAATCGCCCATATAAATGCCAATGCACTTCTTGCTCCCAGCTCTGTTTAATCATAGGGATGAGCGATACGGGTATATCCAAATCAAAAAATAAGTTGTTGTCAATTACATACTGCCCTGCTTCGCAAAACATATCGTAAAGCTCATTACCAGCTTCATAAAAAGCTTGCGCTTCTTCTTGGGATATTTCCACCATTTCATTTTCTATGTAAGGATTGGAATCTATATCCGTATGCCAACTAAGCCCGATAGATTCTAATGTGTCTTTGGTTAAGGGTTTAAGCGATGTAATATGCATCAATATCCTTTGACTTAAGATTTCCTGACATTATAGAGTTTTGCCATTATATTATGGCTTAAGCGATGATAAAAGAAAAGCGCGTTATAATGCGCGCCTGCAAATCTATTTTAGGATTTGTAGCGGAGTATGGCGCAGCCTGATTAGCGCGCACCCTTGGGGTGGGTGAGGTCGTGGGTTTGAATCCCGCTACTCCGACCACTTATCTCCTTATTATGATAGCCTTATAGCAATCCTACTCTTTATAAGCAAAAACATTTCCATTAAAATCTTGCAGTCTTGCACTGATGTTTTCAAGGTAGAAAATTGCAAAATCTGGATGGTTTGGGTTATTATCAAAGGCTTTTGCTATGCGTTCATACTTTGCTATAAGGGCTTCTTTGACATCAATATGGTTCGCTACTCTTGCTTCTCCACGCACACGCAGAGCTAAAATATCTGGGCTACTCGTGCAGATTTCAACACCGCTATATTGCGTGATATGTTTATAGAGATTTTTATGTGTCGTTGTGCCAAAGTAAAGTTTGTCATTATGCACGATGTTAGAACGCATAGGACGCACTCGTGGATTCCCACAAGTACCCTTTGTGCCAAGGTAAAACACCCCTAAATCCAAAATCTTGCCAATCTCTATTAGTGTAAGATGCTCCATCACACCCTACTTGATACTAGCTAGTGCTTTTTGATAATCTGGCTCATTTGTGATTTCTTCACATACTTCTACATAAGCGACTTTACCTTCAGGATTTACCACAATCACCGCACGAGTAAGTAATCCTGCAAGTGGGGAAGATTCTAAAATAAGCCCATAAGCCCTGCCAAACTCTTTTGCGTTAAAATCACTAAGCGTTGTGAGATTATTAATCCCTTCAGTACTGCAGAATCTACCTTGTGCAAAAGGTAAGTCCAAAGATACAACATATACTTTTGCGTTGGTTAGTTTCGCTGCTTCTTCATTAAATTTACGCGTTTGTGTTGCACATACGCCAGTATCAAGACTTGGTACGACATTAATGATTTGATAGCTTCCGCTTGCACCACCCACTTCTACTTGCGATAAGTCTTTTGCTGTAAGATTTGCCTTTGGGGCATTATCACCTAACTTTATTGTGTTTGCACTTAGTTTTGCTGGAGTACCTTTAAATTTTACTTCCATATGTTTGTCCTTTTAATTTTGTTAATGATCCCCAAATACTTCTTCGTAAATGATGCAAAAAGCCTTGGTGGATTAGATGCAATTATAGCCTAAAGAATGTTAAGAGATGATGAGAATGTCTAGAATCTATCCTTATAGTTCTAGGTCTAGATATGGGGACTTAAAGTGCGCAGTATCTAGCGCTATCAATGTTGAGATTCTAGTGGAATTAGGGCACAATTACTGCATTTATTTTTAGGACTTTTTATGGCTATCGCTTTAGATTCTAGCTCTCTCCACATCCCAGAGATTCTATCTCCTGCAATTTTTATTGCTGATGCACACTATATCCCAGAACCAAACCACACATTCACGCTAGATTTTAGCAAGCTAGAATCTAGCCAAAACACAAGAGTAGAATCTCCACTAGAATCTAAATGGGAGTTTTTAGATTCTAGCTCACCATATCCGTGCTACATCGGCAAAAATGGCTTCATAGGACTACTGCAATCTCTCCTACTTAACCCACCAACACAGTTGTTTTTAATGGGAGATATTGCACATTTGTTTATCCCACATATCACGCATAATGCCGTAATCCATCGTGAGTTTATCACACTGCTTAATGCCCTATCGCATCGTATGGAAGTCTTTTACTTTGAGGGCAACCACGACTTCGGACTAGATTCTAGGCTCTTGCCACGCGTGAAAATCTACCCACGCAAGCTCCAGCCAGCTGTTTTCACCTACCAAAATAAGCTATTTTTACTATCGCATGGAGACTGCTTTATCACCAAAGGGTATGAATACTACATAACTGCCTTAAGCGCACCTTTTACCCTAAGCGTGCTAAAGCTTATTGACACCATAAGCCTAGGTTATATTCATAGCTGTGCGCGATCCCTAGTCAATGCCAAGCATATCAAATCCCTAGCTCTTAATGAATATGACTTTAGGGATTTTGCAAGTAAGAGAATCGCAGCATACAAGCACTATACTTACTGTAATGCGCACGATTTACCAACTCTCCAAAATCAAGTGCATAAGCCCTACAAGCAAACACCAGAAAAGTGCGACTTTGGAGTGATTGAAGGACATTTCCATATTGGTAAAAAATGGCAAAATTTTTTCGCGCTACCATCTTTTTATTGTGAAAAAAGAATTCTTGTTTTATAATTCTGCCGATATTTTCGTAGCAAATTAGTTTGCAAATGACTTTTCCTTAGGTTTTATTGATGTGAATTTTTAGATTATTTGGAGAACACTATGGCAGGCAATATTTTAGATGCTCAAATTGAAGGCTATAACGAAATAGCATTGATCGACTTCCGTATTTTTGAGCTACGAGATGATGAAGTATATGAGGGGATTTATGGGGTCAATGTCGCAAAGGTGCAGAGTATTATCGAACAGCCAGATGAGCTCTTTGATATACCGGCAAGTCCTGATTATGTGCTAGGACTCTTTGACCTACGCGGGATGATTATCCCTCTTGTCGATCTCTCCAAATGGCTTAATATCAAAGCAGATGATAAGCCACGCAAGCACAAAATTATCGTCTCGGAGTTCAATAATGTCCAAATAGGCTTTGTAGTCGATGAAGTCAAGCGCATACGGCGTGTGAATTGGAAGCAAGTAGAATCTGCGCAATTTAGCTCATCAAGCACCATAGAGCGCGGTAAGATCACTGGCACAACGCGCATTGAAGATGGGCGGACTCTACTGATTTTGGATCTAGAGAGTATTATTGATGAGCTAAATTTCTATGAGAAGAAAGCTGATGAAATCATCACCATTGTTGAAGAACACGAGCGTTTCAAAGGATTGGCACTTGTGCTAGAAGATAGCTCCATAGCACGCAAGCGTGTGGTGCAAAATCTCGTAGCTATGGGGTTTGAAGTCGTAGAAGCGATTGATGGCGATGAAGGCAAAGAAAAGATAGAATCTCTCTTCCAACAATACGGGGATAAACTATCCGATCATCTCAAAATCATCGTAACTGATGTAGAAATGCCAAAGATCGATGGCTTCCATTTTGCCAACGAAGTCAAAAATGACCCAAGGTTCTCCAAAATACCACTTGTGTTTAACTCCTCAATTTGCGATCCCAATAGTATGGAAAAAGGGAAAAAAGCTGGAGGCGATGGATATATAGTCAAATTTGATCCTAATATTTTCTACCAAGAAGTTAAAAAACTTCTAACTTCTGTGTGATTTTGGTAATTTTTTGGTAGAATAGCCGCCAAATTAATGAGAAGAGGTATTGTGGTATGGATGATATGCAAGAAATAATGGAAGACTTTTTGATCGAAGCATTCGAGATGGTCGATCAGCTCGATCAGGATCTAGTCGAACTAGAGAGTAATCCGGAAGATCTAGAGCTACTCAATCGTATTTTTAGGGTTGCACACACAATTAAGGGCTCTAGCTCTTTCTTGAATTTTGATATTCTTACTAACTTGACCCACAATATGGAAGATGTCTTGAATAAAGCAAGACGCGATGAGCTGAAAATCACCCCTGATGTAATGGATGTTGTCCTACTTTCTATTGATTTGATGAAAGCACTTTTGCAAGCAATTAGGGATTCTGGCACAGATGCTAATAGTGGAATTGACATTAGCGATGCTGTTGCTAAACTTCAGTCCATTTCTCAGGGTAGCACCGGGGGAGAAAGCTCAGAGGTTGCTACTCCGGCATCTCCAAAAGAAGAAGCCAAACCGGCACCCCAAAGCGACTCTAGCAACCCTCTCGCAGATGAGCCTGATAAAGACTACGCCAATATGAGTTCTGCCGAAGTGGAAGCAGAGATAGAGCGTTTGCTCTAAAAGCGTCAGGAAGCGGATAAGCAAATGCGTGCGCAAAAGAAAGCAAGTGGGCAAGCAAGCGACATACAAGCTCCAAAAGCACCAATAGAAGCACCGACCCCAGCTAAAGCTAACCCCAAAGCAGAAGCTAAACCAGTAGCAGGTGGCAAAGATGAGGGTAAAGTAGCTACGAGCGTAGAGCAAACAGTCCGCGTTGATGTTAGACGGCTAGATAATCTCATGAATCTCATCGGCGAGCTTGTACTAGGTAAAAATAGGTTAATTAAAATCTATGGAGATGTAGAGGAGCGATACGATGGAGAGAAATTCTTAGAAGAACTCAATCAAGTTGTATCATCTATCTCTAGTGTAACAACAGATCTACAGCTTGCAGTAATGAAAACAAGAATGCAGCCCGTAGGGAAAGTGTTCAACAAATTCCCAAGAATGGTGCGAGATTTATCTAGAGAGCTTAAAAAAAGTATTGATCTTGTTATCACAGGTGAAGAGACAGAGCTTGATAAATCTATTGTGGAAGAGATAGGCGATCCACTAATCCACATTATTAGAAACTCTTGTGATCACGGCGTAGAATCCCCTGAAGATAGAAAAGCTCTTGGCAAACCAGAAATCGGACGAGTGGATCTCAAGGCATACAATGAAGGCAATCACATTGTGATTGAAATTGCCGATGATGGCAAGGGGCTTGATGCTGAAATGCTCAAGTTAAAAGCTATTGAAAAGGGCTTAATATCCGATAAAGAAGCAGATTCTATGACAGATAAAGAAGCTTTTGGGATCATATTTAAACCTGGGTTTTCCACGGCAAAAGCTATATCCAATGTCTCTGGAAGAGGTGTTGGTATGGATGTTGTGAAAACAAATGTCGAAAAGCTTAATGGTATTATCGAGATAGATTCTGAAAAGGGTGTAGGCACGACTTTCAAGCTAAAAATCCCACTCACACTTGCCATTATCCAAGCATTACTAGTAGGGGCACAGGAAGAATACTACGCTATTCCACTCTCATCTGTCATTGAAACAGTCCGTATTGGTCAAGATGAAATATATAGCGTTGATGGCAAGTCTGTTTTGCGCCTGCGCGATGAAGTACTCTCACTTGTGCGTTTGGCTGATATTTTTGGTGTAGATTCTGTGCTAGAGACGGCAAGCGAAGTATATGTTGTCATCATCGCACTTGCTGAGCAAAAAATCGGCGTAATTGTGGATTATCTCATCGGGCAAGAGGAAGTTGTTATCAAATCACTTGGCTACTACCTTAAGAGTACTAGAGGTATCGCGGGGGCAACCGTGCGTGGTGATGGTAAAATTACCTTAATTGTTGATGTCGCTGCTATGATGGACATGGCAAAAGAAGTAAAAGTAAGCATTAATGCCGCTATGGAGGAAGCCCAAAACTTCAAATCTAAGTCTGCCCCATCAGATTATATTGTCCTAGCGATTGATGATAGCAATACCGATAGAGCTATTATGAAAAAGTGTCTAAAGACATTGGGGGTTACTGTCCTAGAGGCAAGCAATGGGCTTGAAGGCTTAGAAATTGTCAAAAATAGCGATAAACCACTTGATGCAGTGTTAGTAGATATAGAAATGCCCAAAATGGATGGATATACTTTTGCAGCGGAAGTTAGGAAGTATAATAAATTTAAAAATCTACCGCTTATTGCCGTTACAAGTCGCACGAGCAAAACAGATAGAATGCGTGGAGTAGAATCTGGTATGACAGAGTATATCACTAAGCCCTACACGCCAGAATATCTTGTCAATGTTGTAAAGCGCAATATTAATTTAATAACTGGAGAATAATATGGCTGATAAAATTAGAGATATTTTCGAACAGCAAAAAATGAATACCAGTGGCTTAAACAGAGGGATTGGCGAGACACAAGATGAGCCTGAAGATATTCTACAAGTGATTGGATTTGTTGTGGGGAATGAAGAATTCGCTGTCCCAATTCTTAATGTCAAAGAAATCGTAAAGCCTACAGAATTTACAAGAGTGCCGGGTACACCTCCTTATGTACTGGGTGTATTTAATATGCGTGGTAATGTATATCCGCTCATCAACTTGCGCTTGAAGTTTGGTCTCCCAGCAATTAAGCAAGACAAAGACACTCGCTATCTTATCGTGCATCAAAATGATGAAATAGCTGGATTTGTCATTGATAAGCTTACAGCAGCTATCACATTACCTAGCTCTAGCATAGACCCTGTGCCAGAGACGCTAGCTAGCAACCAAGCAGGTATGATCGATGGGGTTGGTAAGAGAGAAGACCACTTAATCACAATTTTAAAAATCGATGTTTTGCTTAAGCGAGACTTTTAAAAAATAGCGCGGCTGGCTTGCTCGACTCATTTTCTAGAAAAACTTATTGTGTTGCACTTGCACTACTTTACTTGTCTCTAAAAATGAGCTAACACCGAGCGGTATCTCTTGTTTTATAGCCTTGCTTATGTAAGGTTCGCCATAGGAAGTAGCTAGAGCCTTGGCTACTATGCGCTCTACAAATTACCAAAGCTAGGAGAAATATGCCAAAGCTACTTGCTACAATTTACCTATTCTTATGCATTAGCTATACCTATGCGTTTGGCTATTTAGACCCAAGCACAGGCTCTTTGCTTTTGTCATCTTGTATCGCACTTATTACTTCATTGATATTTCTCTCTAAAAGTATTTTTATAAAGTTGCTCAAATATTGACGG
>NZ_JAFVUX010000039.1 GCF_017502485.1 Helicobacter sp. | reverse complement strand
CCAGAATCTTTAATCGACACGCCCAGCTCTAGCACTCCTACTTCATCTCCGTGCTTCTCCAAAACTAGCTTGGCATTGTTAGCATCCATTGTGATTTGTCCGCCCGGAGTTATGGTGAGATGGTGGAATGATGCGGTGGAGCTAGAATCCAAAGCAAGATTAGTAGCAATAGTGTGCGTGATATTAGAGGCATAGAATCCACCCTTTTTCCCCACAGATAAAGAGCCTAGCTCTAGCTTGCTATTTTTGACAAAGATATTGTTACCACTATCATTGACAAAAGTCATTCGCGCTGTATCTGCAGCCAGATCCGTGCCATCATTTAGCATGATAGAGTCAAACTTATACTTCCCACCCTCATTTGTCCAAAGCTTTGTGCCTAAGCCATTTTGCCCACCATTTGTCTGTCGCTTTTGCACGACTAGGGATTTGGCAGAGAAGTCGCTATTCATTTTCACATTGGCAGCGACTATTTCTATATTTTCTACACTAGCCTTGCCTTTTACTTTGCTAAAGTCAAAGGTCGCCCCACCCCAAGTCTGCTGAGCAGTGGCAGTGGTGAGCTTACCACTATGAGTGAGATCCCCACCTGACTCAAAAACCACAGAATCCGGCGAGCCTACACTTTCTAGCTGATTAGTAAGCCTAATGTTAGTGTTGTTTAGCACGATAGAATCCTTAGCTATAAACTTGACTACAAACTCCCCAGCATTATCAGTGGCATTGTTTATACCGCGTGTGGAGTAGATCTCTGCTTTATTAAGCTCTATGGTATCAGCTTCAAAGGTGGCATTGCTTGCATTAACCGCAGTGCCGACATTGCCGTGTAGGTTAAGATCTCCTATGTTTAAATCTTTTGCTTTGGCGAGAAACTGCCCTTTTCCAGAATATAGTGTGGCTTTAAGCGTGGCTATATCTAGTTTATCTCCAGCTTCTAGCTTGATAGTCCCATCCCAAGTAGCCCCACCTGATGCGAAGTCCATAGAGCCTTTGAAATCTATATTTTCCTTTGCTGTAACGCTTATCCTACCGCTTGTAGAATTTATCTTAGTAGCAGTGTCGCTACTTATTAAGTCCTTACCAGAATCTATGGTAATATCGCCGCCAAAATGCGCCTGCGAGTTAGTGATTTTTATGTCATCTTTCGTGCTTTTTAGCAATAGGCTAAAGCCATTTGTTTGGGCATTTAGCTTGCTATTGTTGATAGTTATGCTACTTCCCTCTACTTTAAAGTGGCTATTTTGCGTGCCTGCTTTATTTAGGTTTAGGGTGAGTGTCTCTAGTGTGGCAGCTTCGCTTGCTTTGAAATTGAGCGTAGCTCCGCCCCCTGTGCCCCACTGATTTCCAGCACCCAAAATGCTTGTAAGATAGATATCTTTAGCTTCAAAGTTTGCTGTGATGTATCCTATTAGACCAGCTTGCCACCCATTGCCCCCAAACCATATTGTATTCCCGCTTGCTTGTGTTTTTGTATCATTGCCAAAGATAAGTGTGGCATTGTTATATGACTGCGTAAAATTACTTCCTCCAGAGCTCCAAGTTCTTGTGCTTTTGACATAATAAGGTCCATTACCACTCTGGGTATCACCTTGCAAATTATAAACCTTAGTCGTTATATCTTCACTTTGTGCAAATAGGGGCAAGCCAAGAGCTAGCACTAATAGTACAAGAACAAGTTTGCGCATATGCTCCCCCCCCCCCAGCAAAAAGACATTTAAACCGCAGTTAGTGGTAGTCGCGCACCGACTAACAATAACTTGAGCTAGAATCTCTCTCACACCTCTTCCTTAAAGTTTGTTGAGCTTATCTGTGCTAGCTTATTTAAGATGTTTACTCACTATAAATCACCAGCATTATAGCATTTAATCAAGTTTCAATACTTCTTAAAATCCAGCCTAATAACAAAATGTAGAGAAATAACCCACTCACCTAAGTAGCACTAGAATCCACGCGCTAAGATCCCATACGCTTACGCTATAATGCTCGCTTATCACACTTTATACGAAGGATTTACAATGCGATCTTTGGGACTCCACAAGGTGCTAGCACTCCTAGCAGTAGCTTCTCTCTCAGTACTTTGCGCAAAAACCATTGACATAGCCAATGCCAAGGCAGGGTTCACTGCCTATAAGTCGCCTAAAAAACTTGCCGTTGGCGGGACATTTAATAACATTGTCTTTAAGTTTAAAAAGGGTGATAGCATAGCCACCCAGCTAGAAGGAGCAAGTGCCACTATGGAGGCAAATGCTATAAATCTTGGTGATGCAGCTAAAGACACAAGCTTAAAAACAAATTTTTTCTCCCAATTCAAGAAGGACAAAAAGGGCAGGCAACTTATCCGAGTGGTCTTTAGAGAAGTCGTAGCTGGGGAGAATTTAGGCACAATGTTAGCAAGCGTATCGATGAATGGTAAAAGTCAAAAAGTCCCTATGCAATATACCATCCAAAATGGCACACTCACAGCAAAAGGTGTGATAGATGTGCTAGATTTTGGGCTTGGTGGGGCGTTTGCCAAGCTTGCTAAGGCGTGCGAGACACTACATGAGGGTAGAAGCTGGACACAAGTGGAGATCTACTTCAGCGCGCCTGTGAAGTAGGGTGAGCAGAATTTGCACTAGCAAACTTCTTATTAAAGTAGATTTTAGTGTGTTGTCGTTCTAAGGGTGGGGGAAGCCATTAACAAAAGTAATCCACACAAACATATACAAAAAGCAGATGCTGTGGATCGCAATTCTCTCGCAATGATAAAGCGTGAGTAGTGAGGGCTGGATGCTAGTTTTACTAAAGAAGCATAGCCTTTGGGCTAGCGTCTCACTTGTTTTCTAAAGAAACATCGCCTTGCTTGTTTTCTAAAGAAACATCGGCTAACGCCGAGCGGTGTCCCTTGTTTTCTAAAGAAACATTGCTTTGTGTTGGCGTGCAAGAGCAAGCTACAATGAACTTCTTTGGCAAAGTCAAGTCTTTCAAAATCGCATATTGACAAACTTTGCTATAATGCAAGCTTTATCTCCAAATATAAGCGAGAGTCTAATGAGAACACAATGGATACAAGAGCGTCAAAATGACCTAATAAAAACCCAGCTCCACTATGCTAAGCGCGGAATTATCACAGAAGAGATGCGCTATATCGCCAATATTGAGCATATTGATCCAGAGCTTGTGCGCAAGGAAGTTGCCAAAGGTCGCCTAATAATCCCAGCAAATATCAACCACAAAAACCTTATCCCTATGGGCATAGGCGTGGCACTACGCACGAAAATCAACTCCAACATCGGCTCAAGCCAAATCTGCAACTCCGCGCAAGAAGAAGTAGAAAAGCTCAAAGTTTCTATCAAGTATGGCGCAGATACCGTTATGGACCTGAGTACTGGAGGAGATTTGGACAAAATCCGCACCGCTATCATCGAAGCTTCTAGCGTGCCCATTGGGACTGTGCCTATGTATCAAATCCTACACGATGTGCAAAATGATGTGCTAAAGCTAGATATTCCTACAATGCTCGCCACTCTTGAGAAGCAAGCGCGCCAAGGTGTGAGCTACTTTACCATTCACTGTGGATTTTTGCTCGCACATATGCCAGCGGTTTCTAAGCGTAAGATGGGTGTAGTCTCGCGGGGTGGAAGCCTTATGGCAAGCTATATGCTGCACTATCATAGAGAGAATCCATTTTATGAAGCTTTTGATGAGATCTTAAAAATCTGTCAGAAATACGATGTAAGTCTAAGTCTGGGGGATTCTCTACGCCCGGGCTGTTTGGCTGATGCCAGCGATGAGGCGCAGTTTGCTGAGCTAAAGGTGCTAGGCGAGCTAGCTAGAAGAGCCTATGAGGCTGATGTGCAAGTGATGATAGAAGGTCCCGGGCATGTCCCGCTTAACCAAATTGAGCGCAATGTCAAACTGCAAAAAGAATACTGCAATCAAGCTCCATTTTATGTACTAGGACCACTTGTAACAGACATTGCCGCAGGCTATGACCATATCGCAAGTGCCATTGGTGCTTGCGTGGCAGCTTGGAAAGGCGTAGCGATGCTCTGCTATGTAACGCCAAAGGAACATTTAGGACTGCCTAATGCCAAAGATGTGCGAGAGGGAATCCTAGCCTACAAAATCGCCGCGCACGCCGCAGACATAGCACGCGGTAGAATCAAAGCGCGTGAGAGAGATGATGCGATGAGCGATGCCCGCTATGCATTTAATTGGAACAGACAATTTGAGCTAGCCCTAGACCCAGATAGGGCTAGAGAATACCACGATGAAGCTCTACCACAAGAAGTGTTTAAAGAAGCGGAGTTTTGCTCGATGTGTGGTCCAAAGTTTTGTAGCTATAAAATCACCCAAGATATCTTCAAGCAGTATGGCGATAAAGTAAAAGAGCTAGAGCAAGCCTAGGTTCTAGGTGCGGATTTTAGTAGGTAGATTCTAGGGGGCTAGGTCAAGTATTATAAGATAGCTTCCCCAGCCACCTTTGCCTTGCACAAATTGCGCACTAGAATCTAGGCGCAAGAGAGTAGCGCGCAAATCTTGTAACCACTCTTCTTCATAGTGAGAGATGAGCAAAAAGGCGCGTTTAGATTCTGCTTGACGCAAGGCTTGCTCAAGTTGTATCAAGTCTTTGTCAAAGGTTGTGAATCGCACGCCGGTGTATGGGGCTTGCTTGCTTCTTGGACTTTGTGTATCTGCTATGCCATACCCATCTAAAAAGCTGTAATACATAAACGCTGGCTTTGAAGCGTGATAGATTAGCACTAAATCATCGTTATTTGCTTGCGCTTGTAGCGTGGTGGTAAGGGCGTGGGTTTGCTGGATATAATGCCAATTAGGGTAGATTTTGCCATAGCGTAGCAGAGTAGCTACCAAAATCCCAGCTACAAGTACAACCCCAGCCCATTTGTAGCGATTATAGATAAAGACTACAAAGTAGCAACATAGTAGATTGAAAATAGGTGTCATATAAAGTGAAAGTCGTCCGCCTATCACACCATTATGACCAAAGGGGTAGATTCTACATAAAGATAGGGCGACCCACACCAAAAGTGCGCATACACATAGGGTAAAAATAAAGCGCGCTTGCTTATAGGCGATTGCTAATCCAAAAGTCCCCATAAGCATATACACAGGTACAGCTTGTGGCTTGATAAAAGGCGTGAAGCCTTCGAGTACACCAAGCAAGGTGTCTTTGATGAACGCAGGATAAGCACTAAATGAATATGGGAGAAAGAAGCTCTGCCAGTAAGTGTAGAATCCATCGACTTTTTGATAGCGGATATAGAGCATATAGTAGAGTATGATAAAAAAACCAAGTAGCAAAAAGTGCAAAATATGCGAGCGTAAAAAGCTTAGGATCTTTCGCCTGTGCTGGACTAGCAATACCAAATACAACGCCGCGCCAAGAAATAACGCCGTGTAGGCAAAAAGCGAGCAAACGATAATGCTTAGGCTAAGATAGAGTAGCTCTTGCCTATGCCCCCAAACGCGAATATAT
>NZ_JAFVUX010000038.1 GCF_017502485.1 Helicobacter sp. | reverse complement strand
GGGGGGGGTAAATATTTAAGGGATTCAGCTTCGGGTAGTCATTGCACTGATTTCACAAATTTTGAGAGAACCGCAGACCTCAAGTCTAGCTCCCTCTTAAAATTTGTGAAAAACAGCACAAGCAATACCGCAAATCTTAGAATCCTAGAATCCCAAAGCAGTAATGAAAATCACAAATCTCATTACGACAAGCAACTTGCACCACAAAGCCCCGATTCTAGCTCCACAATCTTAGAATCCCATATCGCACTAGAATCTAATTTTCCGTCATTGCGAGTCGACAACGACGGCGCGGCAGTCCAACCTACTCAATCGCGTGGCAAGAGCAACCTTGAAAAGAACTCATCTCAAACAAAGCTAGAATCTAGCTTTAAAAAAGTGAATTCTATGGATTGCCACGATTTACCAAGCAAGTCTCACAATGACAGAAAACCAAGCCCTACCACGCTTGCTAGTAATGATAGCTTTTTAGATTCTAGTCTTTTTCTGTCATTGCGAGCTACTGTGGAAGTAGTAGTGAAGCAATCCACACCCCGCAAGCCTAGCCCATACACTTATAAGGTAGGCTGATGAAAGTCCTTATCCTAGCTGGTGGGCTTGGTACAAGGCTCGCTGAAGAGACGGGGCTTAAGCCAAAGCCTATGGTAGAAATAGGCGGGCGACCGATTTTGTGGCATATTATGAAGATTTATGCACACTATGGCTTTAGTGATTTTATTATCCTTACAGGCTATAAGGGTCATATCATCAAAGAATACTTCCTAAATTACTACACGCATTACAGTGACATTACCATCGACCTGCAGGATAACTCCTTGCAGATCCACGCCAATCGCCACGAGCCTTGGCGTGTAACACTCCTTTACACCGGGCAAGACTCGCAAACCGGAGGGAGAATCCTCCATGCCAAGCCTTATATCAACAATGAAAGCTTTATGCTTACTTATGGCGACGGTTTGAGCGACATAAATCTCCACGCGCTTTTAGACTTCCACAAATCCCACAAAGGTGCTATGAGTATGACTTCTGTGCTACCAGATGGGCGGTTTGGCGCGCTAGAGATAGAGCCTAGCACCAATGCCGTAAAGACCTTTGTAGAAAAGCCCAGAGGCGATGCTAGCGCGCAGCAAAGCGGCTGGATCAATGGAGGGTTTTTCGTGTGTGAGGCTAGAGTGCTTGAGTATATAGAGCGTGCAGGGCTTGGGGATATGACTATCCTAGAGCAAGAGCCCTTGAAAAATCTAGCTAAAGATGGCGAGCTCTATACCTACCAACATAGCGGCTTTTGGAAGTGTATGGATACTTTGAAAGACAAAAACGACCTGACACAAATGTGGCTTAGTGGCAGCGCACCTTGGGCGGTATGGTGATCGCAATGTTTGATGAAGCTTACCGCGGTAAAAGAGTCTTGCTAACGGGGCACACCGGCTTCAAAGGCTCGTGGCTAGCTCTGTGGCTCTCACACTTAGGGGCTAGGCTCTATGGCTACTCCCTGCCCCCACAAGAGCCTAGCCACTACACTCTAAGCGGTGTGCAAAAGCTCTTTGCCAAAGAGTGGTTAGCAGACATCAGCGACTATGCCACGCTAGAATCTGCCCTGCAAGAAGCCAAGCCTGAAGTGGTGCTCCACCTAGCAGCGCAGCCGCTTGTAAGGCAGAGCTACCAAGACCCGCTAGGAAGCTTTGCTACAAATGCCCTAGGCGTTGCTAATGTGCTAAATGCCTGCCGCAAGCTAGAGCATTTGCGCGCGGTAGTGATTGTAACCACTGATAAAGTCTATGAGAACAAAGAGTGGCTCTATGGGTATAGGGAGTGCGATGCGCTTGGTGGCTATGATCCTTACAGCGCGTCTAAGGCGTGCGCGGAGATCATCACAGACTCTATGCGCAGGAGCTTTTTCCACCCAGAAGATTACGGCGCAAGCGGAGATAAGGGGCATAGCGTGCTAATCGCCACTGCTAGAGCTGGCAATGTCATCGGCGGTGGGGATTTTAGCCAAGATAGGTTGCTGCCAGATCTAGTGCGTGCAGCTCGCGCTAGTGGCAAAGCACGCATTAGGAGTCCGCACGCTACGCGCCCGTGGCAGTTTGTGTGTGAAAGCTTGCAGGGTTACTTGCTGCTGGGGCAAGCTCTGCTTGCAGGGAGCATAGAGTGCGCTAGTAGCTTCAACTTTGGACCTAGTAGTGAGCAGATTTTGCAAGTGGAGCAGGTGCTAGAGCTGGCAAGGCAGGAGTGGGAGCAGATCGCCTACACTATTGAGCCAGATTCTAGCTTGCATGAGAGCGGGCTACTAGCACTAGACTCTAGCAAGGCCAGGCAGCTGCTAGGATTTAGCCCGCTATGGAGCGCCACAGAAGCGATACAAAGAAGCGTAGCTTGGTATAGGGCGTGGAGCGAGAAGGGCACGATCCTAAGCCAAGAGCAGCTTGGGGAGTATATGGAGCTACTATGACTACTTTATCGACAATTGCTTCGCAAATTGATGGGCAGCCGATGTTTAAAACCCTAGATGAAGCCCTAAGATTGGAGCAAGAGGGGAAAGAGATTTTACACTTTGAGCTAGGAGAGCCAGATTTTGATACGCCAAGAAATATAGTGGATTCTGCTATCAAGAGCTTGCGAGATGGAGAGACACATTATACAAGCTCAATGGGACTTTTAGATTTTAGGCTAGCAGTTCAGCAGGCTACAAGCTTTAGTAGGCATTTTACTCCAGATATTGAGCAGATTTTAGTAACACCGGGCGCGAATTCTATCATCTATCTTGCTATTAAATGCCTTGTTAATCCACAAGAAGAAGTGATTATTCCAAATCCCGGATTTCCCACCTATTATACAGCAATCAAAGCATGTGGAGCAGTAGCCGTGCCTGTGGAGCTTAAGGAAGAAAATGGCTTTAGACTTCAGCCAAAAGATTTGCAAAAGTGTATTACACCTAAAACAAGGCTAATTATCTTAAATACTCCAAGCAATCCAACAGGTTCTGTGATGTTTCCCCACGAGATCGAAGAAGTCGCATATATTGCAAAAAAACACAATATATTTTTACTAAGTGATGAGATTTATTCTCGCTTGATTTTTGATGAGAATAAGTCATTTTTTAGTCCATCTTTTTTAGATCATTGTAAGGAGAGGACAATAGTTTTAAATGGTTTTAGCAAGGGATTTGCAATGACTGGCTGGCGGCTTGGTGTTGCCATAGGACCAGCACAAGTGATAGAAAAAATGGGACTTTTACTCTCTACCATTATTTCTTGTGTACCGCCTTTTATACAAAGAGCAGGAATAAATGCGATTAAAGGCGATCAGCAAGAGATAAGATTTATGAAAAACGAATATGCTATGCGTAAAAAAGTCCTAGTAGATGGGCTAAACTCTCTACTTGGTGTGAGCTGTATAGAGCCAGATGGGGCGATTTATGCTTTTCCAAACATTACCAAAACAGGTATGAATAGCGATGAGTTTGCTCATTTTGCTTTACATAAAGCAGGTGTAGCATTGCTTGCTGGGACAAGCTTTGGGAGTGCTGGTGAAGGGTTTGTGCGTATGTGCTATGTCAATAGTGCCCAAAATATCAATAAAGCTATCGCAAATATCAAGCAAGCATTAGGAGAGTATTATGAAAAGCGTAGCTGATTATGTGGCGGATTTTATTGCCAAAAAACTTGGGATAAAGCAAGTATTTATGGTAACAGGCGGAGGAGCTATGTTTTTAAATGATAGTATAGGTAGGCATAAAGATATAGAATCTATTTTTACACACCATGAGCAAGCTGCTACTATGGCTGCACTTGGCTTTGCGAAATACGCAAACACTATTGGTGTGGTTTGTGTTACAACAGGCTGCGGTGGGACAAATACGCTAACAGGTGTGTTAGATGCTTACCAAGATAGCATACCACTCTTGATCATCTCTGGACAGGTTAAAACAAAAGACACTTCGTATTTATGCCCTATATCTCTTAGGCAGTTTGGCGTGCAAGAAGCGAATATTGTCTCCATTGTAAAGCCAATTACAAAATATGCTCTAACAATCACCAACCCCACGCAAATTGCTTACCATTTAGAAAAAGCGTCTTTTGTAAGCAGAAGTGGCAGACCCGGACCTGTGTGGATAGATATTCCTATGGATATACAATCAGCCATGATTGATGAGAGTAGCTTAACACATTTTGATTGCAAAGATCAGAGATGTATACCGCGTATTGATGAGATTTTAGAGCAATTAGCCCGTGCCAAACGCCCCATTATAATTGCTGGAAATGGCATTAGAATCTCAAATAGTGTCACAGTATTTAGGGAGTTTGTGCAAAGATGCAATGTCCCTGTAGTTACATCATTTTTAGGGATTGATTTGTTGCCACACGATGAGCCACATTTCATCGGGCGCATAGGCATCAAAGGCGATAGGGCTGGGAATTTTGCTTTGCAGAATGCCGATTTTGTTTTAGTGCTTGGGTGTAGGCTTAGTGTTGCCGCGACGGGGTTTGAGTATGGAAGCTTTGCTAGAGAAGCAAAGGTGGTGGTGGTTGATATAGATTCTAATGAGCATAAAAAAAACACCATAGCAATTGATGAATTTATACAAATTGATTTACGCGATTTTTTTAATCAATCTAAAGAGATAGCACCACAGCCTAGCTGCTTACAGTGGCTAGAATTATGCAACAAGTGGAAGAAAAAATGGACACCATTTTTGCCAAGATATGCTACTGAGCCTTTTATCAACAAATACACTTTCATAGAGCATTTGTGCAAAAAGCTACACAAAGATTCTGTGGTGGTTAGCGATGCTGGCTCGGCGTATTATGTGGCTTCACAAGCACTTTTTTTGACACGAGATAATCGCTATATCACTTCTGGAGCGCAAGCGGATATGGGCTTTAGTTTGCCTGCTTGCATAGGGGTATGCTTTGGTAAGTATCGGCAAGAGGTTATTGGTATCACAGGTGATGGGTCGTTACAAATGAATATTCAAGAGCTTCAAACAATGGTGCATTATCAGTTGCCGATTAAACTTTTTGTATGGAATAACAATGGTTATTTATCTATACGAGCTACACAGGATAAGTTTTTTGCTGGGATACATATAGGGACTGATGTGGATTCTGGTATATCATTCCCCAATCTTGAGAAAATCGCTTATGCGTATGGTATAGAGTTTTTCAAAGTAGATAGTGTGCAGAATCTAAGCCAAACATTAGATAGGGTGTTTGCTATCAATAAGCCGGTAATTTGCGAGATTATATGCCCAAAAAATCAAGAGATAATTCCCAATGTCTCATCACTCAAGCTAGATAATGGCACAATGATTTCCAAACCACTTGAAGATATGTATCCCTATCTTGATAGAGAAGAGTTCTACCAAGAAATGATTATTAAACCTATGGACACTTAATGCGCCTACTAATCACCGGGGGCGCAGGATTTATCGGCAGGGCATTGCAAGAGTTCTTGCAAGCTAGGTATAGCTACAAGATTTATGCTCCTAGTTCTAGCGAGCTAGACTTGACCCAAGAAGCAGAAGTTAGCAAATATGTGGCAGAGCGTAAAATCTCCCACATTATCCACCTAGCCAATCGCGGCGGCGGGCGCGACACGATGGGCTTGCACGACATCGCCGAGTATAATCTGCGAATGTTTTTTGCCATTATGAGTCAAGAGAACAGGGTAGAAAAAATCCTGCACTTTGGCTCCGGGGCGGAGTATAGCAAGCACAAGCCCATTGTATCTGCAAGCGAGTCTAGCTACCTAGAGAGCCTGCCACTTGACTCCTATGGATTCTACAAGAGCGTGTGCTCGCGCTTCATAGAATCCACGCGTGGCAATGTCATAGCTTTAAGGATCTTTGGTTGCTATGGTGCAGGGGAAAATTATCGCTATAAATTCATCTCAAACGCCATTGTCAAAAATCTCTTACGCCTGCCAATCACTATCTACAAGGACTGCGTGTTTGACTACATCTACATTGATGACCTGTTGCGCATAATCGACCATTTTTTACACGCTAAAACTAGCCTAGCACATAGGATTTATAATGCTAGCAGCGGCAGCGGCGTGGCTCTAAGTAACCTAGCAGAGATGATTAATGCCACCTCCCCCTACAAGTCGCCAATCCACATTCTAACCCCCGGGCTTAACAACGAATACACCAGCGACAATGCTAGGCTTCTGCAAGCAATGCCAGAGCTTGCGCTCACCCCACATAGCCACGCCATAGAATCTATGCGCGAGTATTTTGCTAATAATCTTACTAGTCTAGATATAGAATCTATCAAGACTGATCCGTATTTGGCAAAGATTGAGGGAATGTGGACAGCTAACAACTACGGGGGGGGGGGGGGTAACCTTGCTGCTACAAAAAGACTGCGAGCGAATGACTCCGCTAGAGATTTTAAACTTCAGGCATTATGAGAGACTAGATAGCACGATGATATTTGAGCTTGTAGAAAATGATGCGCTGGTGTTTGATGTTGGCGGGAATATTGGGTATTACTCCATAGCCCTAGCCAAGACTAGAAATGCTACAATCCACGCCTTTGAGCCAATAGATAGCACTTATAAGCAGTTTATCGCCAATGCCTACTATAATGGTGTGCAAGATCGTGTGCGTATCAATAACTTTGGGCTTTTTGACAAGAGTGGGGAGCTTACATTCTATGTTTATAAGCAGGATTTCGGCAATGCTTCTGCTGCAATTATGCACGAAGAAAAGGAAAATGAAAAAATCGTGTGTAAGGTGGAGAGGCTTGATGAGTATGTCAAAGCACAGGGTGTGGAGCGCATAGATTTTATCAAGCTTGATGTGGAGGGAGCGGAGATTTTCGCGCTTAGAGGGGGGCTGAAAAGCATAGAGAAGTATAAGCCCATACTCTTTGTAGAAATGCTTAGAAAATGGGCAGCAAAGTATGACTATCACCCTAATGAGATTATTGGTATGCTGGAGCAAATTGGCTATATATGTTGTTTTGCGTGTGAGCGGGATAGTGCTTTAAGGCTTACGCGCTTAGAAACAATGACAGATCAAACACAAGAGACAAACTTTTTCTTTCTCCACAAGGAGAAGCACAAAGACCAGATACAAAGGCTTACTAATCAATGTATAAAATAGATGCAAATATGCTACAATGCGCCCTTTTAGAATGTAAGCAGAAGAGCAGTAGAATACAAATGACCAAAGAGCAGCTACAAGAAGAGATCATACAAAAAGTGCGTGAGTATTATGCCCTAGCACACGCACCAAAGCAGGAGTTTATCCCCGGAGTTTCTAGGATCAATTATGCTGGTAGGGTATTTGATTGCAGTGAGTTAGAGAATGCTACAGAAGCGGTACTGGAGTTTTGGCTTACAAGTGGAAAATGGACGAAGAGATTTGAGCAGAGTCTAGCAAAGTATCTTGGCGTGAAATACGCGCTAATGGTTAATTCTGGCTCTAGCGCGAATCTACTGGCATTTTTTGCACTCACTTCTCCACTTTTGCAAGAGCGACAAGTCAAAAGGGGCGATGAGATTATAACCCTTGCTGCAGGCTTCCCCACGACTATCGCGCCTATGATCCAATATGGAGCGCTACCGGTGTTTGTGGATATTGATGAGCGTGCAAATATTGATGTGAGTGCGCTAGATTCTGCCCTAAGCCCTAAGACAAAGGCAGTGATGATTGCTCACACTTTGGGCAGCCCCTTTGATATAACAAGTGTGAAAGCCTTTTGCACTAGGCATAATCTTTGGCTTATTGAAGATAACTGCGACGCGCTAGGGTCTCTCTATCAAGGGCGCAAGACAGGCACATTTGGCGATATTGGCACAAGCTCATTCTATCCTCCACATCATTTAACTACAGGCGAGGGTGGCGCGGTTTATACAAGCGATCCGCTACTAAAAAAAATCCTCCTATCAATGCGCGATTGGGGGCGGGAGTGCTTTTGTGAAAGTGGAGTAGATAATACTTGTGGAGCGAGATTCTCCAAGCAGTGTGGCGAGCTTCCCTATGGCTATGATCACAAGTATGTGTATAGTCATTTTGGCTTCAACCTAAAGGCTACTGACTTGCAAGCAGCCATTGGCGTAGCGCAGCTAGAGAAGATAGAATCCTTTAGTGCAAAAAGGCGCGAGAATCACGCGCGATTATGCGAGCTTTTGCAAGGAGTAAGGGGGCTTAGTGTTATTGGTGCTAGAGATGAGGCTAGTCCTAGTTGGTTTGGTTGTTTGATGATGGTAGATAGTGCGCAAAGGCGTGTAGCTCTTGTGCAGCACCTAGAATCTAAAGGTATCCAAACGCGCGCACTTTTTGCAGGCAATATCATTAAGCACCCTTGTTTCACACATTTAGAAAATGGTAGAGACTATCGCGTGGTAGGCGATCTAGCGCGCACAAATGCGATGATGGAAAGGGGCTTTTGGGTGGGGGTGTATCCGGGGCTAGAGCAAGCGCAGATAGAGTATATAGCCCAAGCAATCAAGGAGGGCTGCAATGCGAGATAAAAAGCTAGAATCCACTTTTGAAAAAAGCCACGATTTGAAGGAAAGCACCTACTTAGCCCAAAAGCCAACGCCAAAACCAATCTTCTATGGCGTGGGTGATATGCTTAAGCATCACTACACCAAAGCTGAGCAATATGCCATTATCGCTGAAGTAGAGCGACGATGCAAGCAGTATTTAGATCCTAATTTTGATCCCACAAGCTTCATCTACCCTAGGGATAATTTCGCTATAAATGCGGAAGTAGAATCGCTATGTGTTGTTAGACAAAGTTTAGAATATAAGCAAGCTCAAAGTGAAAGCCAAACTCCGCTCTTTACCATTGCCATCCCTACTTACAATCGCATAACTCTCCTGCGACGAGCGATCCTTAGCGCGCTGGCACAGGACTTTGATAAGCCTTATGAAATCATTGTTGTAGAAAATCCGCTTGAGCCTATAAGCTATCCCGCAGAATCTATGCTACAAGAGTTTGCTAGCCATATAACCTACTATCAAAATGCCAAAAATATCGGTGGTCTAGGAAATTGGAATCGCTGTTTAGAATTAGCTTGTGGTAAGTGGGTTTGCTTGCTCCATAGTGATGATGAGCTACTACCTAGCTATCTCTCTAGGATGCATGCTCTTGTTACTAATCCCACTTACTCCCAAGCCCTACTTATAGGCGCGATAGAAGATACAAGCCAGATATATCCGCGCACGCTTTTGCAAAGACTCTATGGCAAATGTATAACTAAAGCGCGCCTGCTAAAGCTACAAATGCAAGCTAGCTTTAGCGATGGTTTTTGTGATTTGCCCCCTAGGGCTATGCTACATAATCGTGCTAAATGTATAGAGATTGGCGGTTATAATGAGAGCGAAGCTCCTAGTGGAGATATGACATTTTTCAATCGTGCGGCACTTTGTGGGGAAGTTTTTTGCTATGCTGGAGATTTGCTTACGCGCAATCATTACGAGGCTTCAAGCTGCAAAGATCCAAATGTCGCGCTAATGATGATTTTGCAAAATCCACAGATGTTTTTATGTTTTAATCATAAGCTTACTCACGCCCAGCTTGTGGGGAATCACGCGTGGTGGAGTCGGTATTTTGCGCATTTGCCCTTGCTTAGACTCTATGCACAAATGCGCTTACGCCAGCAGTTTAGGCTCTTTGGTGTGCGCCCTAGCTGGCAGGAGAGAGTCAAGTGGTATATGAGAGAGCACTGCTACTTTGTCTTTGCCACATTGAAGATGGCAAAGTCTCTTCTCACAGGGCGAGTTGGTGCGCAAGAGCTAGAATTCTCGTTTGAAAACGAGCAAAAAACGCAAAAAGTGGATTCTAGCAATGTCGCCCAAAGTGTAGGCGAGCTACCCCAAACATTTATGCCCCCCCCCCATTAGATTTTCTTGCTAGTCAAGTTTTTGTAGATTCTAGGGCAGTCAATTCTGCTAGCGCAGAATTTATGGATTACCACGCAATCGCTACCGCGCTTGCTCGCAATGACAAAAACAACACCCCAATTCTCAACACGCCGCAAGCACAATTAAACCTAGATTCTAGTAAAAGCCCAAGCGATTCTAAGATTTTAGATGAAAAATGTGGGTTGCAAGGAAAATCACAAGGGAGTTACCTTAGCGGTAATGACCGCAGAGATTTTTCGCCACTCCTGCATTTTTCGCTAAAAGCTGAGTTACCACAAGCAAAAAAGCCAACGCCAAAATTAGCAAGGGCTAGCTAATGCAGCGCATCTTACTAACCGGCTCTAGTGGCTTTGTCGGCTCACACTTCATCAAGCTTTATCACACAAAATACCATATCATAGCCCTTGTGCGCCCTAGTAGCGATGTAAGTAGTATTGCACCATATTGTGAGATCGCGTGCTATGATGGGAGTACAGAGTCGCTAGAAGCGATTTTTGCGAGCTATTATATCGATGGTGTAGTGCATTTAGCGGCATTTGTGCAAAGTGGGCATAGCGGGGCTAGTGATATTGCTAGTCTTGTTGCTGCAAATATTACTCTAGGAGTGCAGATTTTAGAGCTTATAGCCAAAACCAACGCGTGCTTTTTTATCAACACGCTCTCCTACTTCCAATTTGCTAATGCTAGTAGTTATAGTCCCTTTAATCTCTATGCGGCTACAAAACAGGCGTTTTATGATATTTGTGTGCATTATGCAAAGACCCTGCCGACAAAAATTGTACATATCCTACTTTATGACACTTATGGAGAGATGGACACTAGGGGAAAGATCCTAAGTCTTTGGCGCGATCTTTTGTGCCAAAAATCGCCCAAAAACCTAGCGATGAGTGATGGGCTACAAGTGCTAGATCTAACCCATATTGATGATATTGCTAGTGGCTTTGCTCTAGCTATAGACTCCATAGACTGCTTGTATACAAATACCATCTATACCCTAGAATCCGCAAATCGCATAAGTCTAAAAGATTTAGCTAGCTTGTTTGAAACCCTAGCCAATGCATCCTTGCCACTAGATTTTGGTATGCGTAAGAGTGCGATCCCACCAATCCAAGTGCCTTTAAGTGTTGATGAGATTTGCACCAAAGCTAGCTTTGCTAACAAGTGCGCTAAAACGGGGGGGGGGGGGCAAACACCAAACCAAGCATACTTACATACTTCTATGCCAATTGCCAAGCTGCCTAACTACACTCCAAAGGTTAGTCTAGAATCTGGGCTTATGCGCGTGATTTCCACGCCATCTAAACAGACAAAGGAGCAATAATGCAAGCCAAAGAATCTAAAGAGATAAAATACAGCATTATAATTCCCGTGCGCAACTGCAAGGAGTTTGTACCCTATGCGATAGCTAGCGTATTAGAGCAAGCAGGAGATAGGGAGGATTATGAAGTGATTGTGAGTGATAATTACTCAAGCGATGGCTCGTATGAGTATGTGCAGACACTTACGCATAAAAGAGTGAGAGTGATGCGCCCACCGCAAGTTTGCACAATGAGTAGTCACTATGAGTGGCTTTTGGCGCAGAGTAGGGGGGAGTGGGTAAGCATTGTGGGCAGTGATGATGGCGTGCAACCCTACTTCTTTCACCTAAGTGACCGTTTGATAGAGCAGGCTAATAAGCAGGGTATAAGGATTGTCAATGGTGCTAGGGCGTATTACTTTTGGGCAGGGTGTAGTGAGAGTTATAAAGATGTCCAGACTGCCTACATAGCAGAGGCTAGATTTATCATCAAAGATGCGCGAAAAGAGTTTATCCCCACACTGCTTAGTGCGGAAGGGTTTTTTGCTATGCCACAAATTTATGCAGGCTCTTTGGTGCATAAAAGTGTGATAGCAACCATTAAAGCAAGGCAAGATGGAATATTCTATAAAAGTGCTAGCCCAGATGGCTTTGCTAGTGCAGCTATTGCAAGTCTTGGAGAGCATTATATCCACTCACATATCCCGCTTACTTGGATAGGCTCTTCGCCAAAATCCATTGGCGGTGGCGTGAATAAACAGAAAGCAAAGGAGCTTTTCGCACTGCCAAAAGATAGTATCGAGTGTGCCAAGGAGCTTGGCGGAGATTACGCGCTTTTAGGCGATATTGCTGTAACGATGTGGATGTGGGAGCCTATGCTTAATGCTAAAATGCTCCAAGATCCAAAGACCCAAGCTTTTTGGCGATCAAAGTGGGCTAGCACGATGGTTTTAGCCACCATTGTTAAAGAGCGGCGCAAATACCCTCGCATACAAGATGACTATGAGCTAGGGGAGCAGCAGCTACAAAAGCTGATATGGTGCACCAAAACAAGCAAGCTTGCTATTTATAGCCTAGCCTTTTTGCTGCGCTTTTATCGGCAGGACTTTTTCTCGCGTGCATATAGAAAGCTACTGCGCACTTTTGGGCTATTGGCAAAGCCTATAAAAGTAGATTCTAGCTACGACTCTCCCACACAAAATACCAATATCCTAGAATCTAGTAAGCAAACCCTAGCAGTGTATGAAGAGCATTTTGCGACTACTCCTATCACTCTAGAGCGCAAGTATTACTACTACTAGCTACCACGAGTAGCTAAGGCTTAGTCCATAAGTGCCTTTACCTGCTATATCTGTGCCTATCTCTGGGGTGATTAGGACTTTTCTAGGTTTATAGGGTGTGGTAAAGATCCACGCCACCCCCCCACGCAATCACACTTCCAGCAAGTACTTGCCAAATAGTATGTTTCCTAGCGACAACCCTTGAAGCATCAGTAATGATCCCAAGTCCAATGAGTGGCAACGCCGGCTTCCACCCATAGCGGTAATAAACAAACCCAGCCGCACTAAAGCTCCCACCCGCGTGTCCGCTTGGCATACCTTTCCAATCATCACAGCAAGGGCGTTTGGCAAAATCTAATGAAGCCCCCCTATCGTGCGCAAATTGAAAGCTCTTTTTGACTATTTCGATTACCCCTTGGGTAACAAGCGAGCCTGCTGTAAGCTGGATAGCTCCTTCATAATCTTGCATACCAAGACTTACGATAAGCACACCAACAGGCGCAAGTGTGAGAACATCGCCGACTTTCTCAAACTCCCCACGGGCGTGTGCAGGGCTAAGAAAAAGCAAGCATAACAGCAAGACTCCAAGGGTTTGTAGGAAAATGCGTGTGATTCTAGGCATTAGCCAGTGCGCTAGTCTTTAATGTGCTGCTGGCATTTGTGGCAGATGACAAATAGGCGCATATCGTGGCTTACAAGCTTGGCTTTATGAGCTTTGGCAACTTCGATTTGGCGGGATTCTATCTCTTCATCGACAAATTCTTGAATATCACCACAATGCAGGCAAATGATATGATCGTGGTGTTCCTTTGCTGCGATCTCGTAGCGTCTGCCTGTTTTGCCCGGCTCTAGCGCGGTGATAAAGTGCTCTTTCTCCAAAAATCCTAGAATCCTATACACAGAGGAAATACTTGTAGATTTATCGCGCACGCGCAAGTTTGCCGCGATTTCTTCTGGGCTTAAGTGCGTCCCACTCTTGTAGAGCACACTAATGATCTCTTCGCGTTGTTTAGAGTTTTTTAATCCATGTTGGCGGATAGAAAATCGTAACCGCTTAAGGATGGACTCAAGAGTTTCGAGACGATTGTTCATACACGACCTCGCAATATTAAATATATTTTAGGAATTATAGTTTATTTTTCGCAAATAAAAAAACTTTTTTAAGGTTTGATAGGCTAGAATCTCTACATAGATCCACTTCCAAAAGACTACAACATCACTTATTAAAGGGGTTTTCAATGTTTGGTAGCGCAAGCAGAGAAGTCAAATTGACTTTGCAGAAGCAAGAAGAAGAAATACGAAGACTTAAGGAGCAGGTTGAGCATTTTAAGAAGATAGCGAGTTTTTCCTTTGAAGAGGCTCTTATAGGAGTAAAAGATGGCGAGATAGTGTTTAAAAACCACGCTGCCCAGAATTTCCCAGATATTGATCAATTAGTGAGCACACTTAAGCCCGGGCAAGATCACATATCGACACAGGCACATAGCCTACATGCGAAGAGCGAGAACATTGATGGCGTGATTTTTTACCGCTTTGTAGAGGTGGATCCTAGATGTGATAAAGGCGATGGTGGGGTGGATTTGTTTGCCTCGTATCACAAGAGTTTAAAGGGTGGTATCACAGATGCACAAGCGGCGTTACAGAGCATCCTTGAAGAGACACGACTGCTCTCTGCAAAGACTGAAGAAAATGAGCAAGTGAGCTTTGAAGTGCGTCAAAGAAGTGAGAATGTAGAGCAAAGTATCAACTGCTTATATGAGCGAATGCAAAATGCCACTGAGCTTGTAGCTTCACTTGCACAGCGTAGCAATGAAATTACCAATGTTGTTTCACTGATTGATGACATCGCTGAGCAGACCAATCTCCTAGCACTTAATGCCGCCATTGAAGCAGCGCGTGCTGGTGAGCACGGGCGGGGTTTTGCTGTTGTCGCTGATGAGGTGAGAAAGCTTGCAGAGAAAACGCAAAAAGCCACCAAGGAAATCGCTATTGTTGTAAAATCTATGCAACAAGAAGCAAGCGATATTCAAACAAGCACTGAAGAGACCGCTGGTTTCACACAGGAGGTAAAATCTGGGATTGATGAAATCTATTCAATGGCAAACCAAACACTTGTCTCTGCGCGCCTTGCGAAATATGCTGTGCAGATCTGCGATAGCCAAATATTCTGCACGCTTGCCAAGCTTGATCACGCGGTGTTTAAAAATAATCTTTATGCTCTACTATTTGGTGTGTCAGATAGCTTCAATCAAGTCCCACATACCGCCTGCCGTCTTGGGAAGTGGTATTTTGAAGGCGATGGTAAGGCAAACTTCAGCGAGACAATGGGGTATAAGAAAATCGACGCGTTCCACGCTACTGTGCACGATGATGCAAATGCCTTGGCACAAAGCTTGCTAAACGCGACTAAAGCGACACCGAAATCCTTTATTGATGCCAAAATTTCTTCTATGGAGCGGGGGAGTGATGGTGTTATGGCAAGCATTGATGAAATGCTTACAGAAAAAGTCACGCAAATTAAGCAAGCCATCAAAAACTGCGATGCTTCAGTTCCGCAAATGCCTGAAGAAGAGCAGCGTGCAGATGAGGCAAATCCTACTTAAATCTAGTTTAGCGAGCCTTAGCCCGCTGGCTTGAAAGCTTCTTGAATGATCAAAAAAGCTCTGTTTTCTCTCATTATCCTTACTACTTTCATAGGTGTTGCCTATGTTGCACTTCTCTATAAAGATCTAAGTGCAGATATTGACAAAGTCAAGCACTATACCCCAAAGCTTGCAAGTCAGATTTATGACAGGAAAAATCGCCTAATAGCCAATGTGTTTGACACAGAGTTTCGGTTTTATGCCAAGTTTGATGAAATACCGCCGCGTATGATAGAAGCTCTGCTTGCCATAGAAGACACGCTATTTTTTGAGCATAGCGGGATTAATTATGATGCCATCATACGCGCTATGGTAAAAAATATCAAAAACGGACGCTTTGGGGAAGGGGGAAGCACGCTTACTCAGCAGCTTGTCAAGAATGTGATACTAACACGCGAGCGCACTTTTAGCCGTAAGCTTAAAGAAGCCTTGCTTACAATCCAAGTAGAGCGCGTGCTAAGTAAGGAGCAGATTTTAGAGATTTACTTAAATGAAGTATTTTTTGGACATGGGTATCACGGCATTAAAACTGCTGCTCTTGGCTATTTCAAAAAACCATTATCAATGCTAAGTCTTAAAGAAATCGCTATGTTAGTAGGGCTGCCCAATGCTCCTAGCATCTATGATCCTACTAAGAGGATAGATTTTTCTCTAGCGCGTGCAAATGATGTGATCCGCAGAATGTATGATCTAGGCTGGATTTCTAAAGAATACGCACAAAGTGCGCTTGCAGAAGTACCTGTTGTGTATAATCAAACCTTGACTCAAAATATCGCACCCTATGTTACAGATTTCGCGCTCCGCCAGCTTAGTGATATAAAAGATATTAAAACGGGTGGCTATACCATTAAGCTTAATATTGATTTAGAGTATCAAGCTCTAGCGCAGCAAGCTTTGATCAATGGCTACAATGGAATCCAAGCGCGCTTACAAAAAGTCTCTAAAAATGCTAATGCGCAAGAGCAAGATGATCAGAGTAAAACAGATACATTTAATGGTGCGATGGTTGTTACAGATACGCGCACGGGTAAGATTCTAGCCCTTGTTGGCGGAGTGGATTTTGCTAAAAGCCCCTTTAATCGTGCCACCGATGCAAACCGCCAAATCGGCAGTAGTGTGAAACCATTTATCTATCAAATAGCTCTTGACAAGGGCTACTCCACTGCGACAAAAGTCCCTGATGCAGCTAGAGATTTTGATGGCTATCGAGCAGGTAATGTTGATAAATCTTTTCGCGGACTTATTACTTTGCAAGAGGCGTTGATGTTCTCGCGCAATCTTGCTACGCTAAACATTGTCCAGCTTGTGGGCTTTAATGCTATCTATAATGGTTTGTTAGAGTATGGGTTTAAGGATTTAAATGCAGATATGACTATTGCCATTGGCTCACTTAATGCCACACCGCTAATGTTATCGCGTGAATATTCGATATTCTCTAACTACGGCACGCGTGTCGATCCTATTTTAATCGATAGTGTGATTGATATAAATGGCAATGTCTTTACCTATGATACTAAGCAGGCTTCTATCATTTCCACTGAGCAGGCATTCCTTGGGATTTCTATCTTGCGTGAAGTAGTGGCAAATGGCACGGGCAGGCGTGCGCGAGTCAATGGTATAGAAGTAGCAGGCAAGACAGGTACGACTAATAATAATGTAGATTTTTGGTTTTGCGGTTTTACGCCTGATGTGCAAGCGATCGTGTGGTTTGGGCGCGATGACTCTAAGCCTATTGGGCAGTATGAGAGTGCTGGGCTTGTGGCAGCACCAGTGTTTGCAGAGTTTGTGGGTAATATTTTGAGGCTTGATCCAGCTCAGCGCAGGAAATTCCCAGTACCAGAGAATGTCGGCTCAAAAATGCTCGATAAGTATAGCTTCTACTACACAAGCACATCGCCTCTGCCAAGTGGTTCAAATACTGCAGTAGGGCAGGATTTGTGGTGAGAGACTAAGGATTTAAGGAGATAGTATGAGAGTGCTGCAGGGTGTGAAGTGGCTTTTGCGCACACAATTTCCAAGTACCTATGCCTATCTAGCTACGGCATATAATGAGCATATTAAACGCTATGGTGTAGTCTCTTATGCCCAAGAAGGGGAGGATTTAATCGTGCGAGAGATTTTTGCAGCTAAAAACGGGGGGGGGGGGGGAATGCACCCTAGATTCTAGGCTAGAATCTAGCATTAGGGATTCTAGCTCGGGTTTTTATGTCGATATTGGCGCACATCATCCGTTCCGTTTCTCCAACACTTATGCGCTATACAAGCTGGGCTGGAGTGGCATTAATATTGATCCTATGCCAAAGAGTATGGAGAAATTTAGGCGGTTTCGCCCTAGGGATATAAACTTAGAAATCGCTATAGGAGCGAGCCAAGATATAAAGCCTTATTATATCTTTGAAGAAAGGGCATTGAATACTTTTGATCAAAACCTAGCACATGATTATATGCGAGCTAGTCGCCTTGTTAATATTGTTTCTATCCCTTGCTATCCTATCAATGCAATTTTAGCACGCTATGCTAGTGCGCCTATTGACTTGCTAAGCATTGATGTAGAGGGGCAGGATATGGCGATTCTCTCCACACTTGATTTTGCAGCATACGCGCCTAGAGTCGTGCTAGCAGAATCTTTTAGTCAAGATCTTGCGCGTGATCCGCTTGTGGTCTTTATGCGGACAAAAGGCTACAATCTGCTTGCAAAAACAACGCGCACTTGCATATTTGTAAGAGCTAGAACCTAGTAGGTAAAAAGACTTTGGACTAGGGGGCGTGGATTTTGCTAGAATCCACTTTTACTTCTTGCTTAAAGGATTGCAAATGCTTGCATTTATCAAACGCTTTATCAAAGCACTTATCCCAGACCCACTTCTGCATAGATGCTACTACCCATATCGCTGGCAATTGCATAATGCAAGAGTGCTGGCTAAGGAGTATAACCAACTAGAGAGCATGCAAAAGTGGCAGTGTATAAATAAGCACGGCGAGCCACTTGCGTGGATCACCTACCCCTGTTTAGACTACCTAGAGGGCTTGGACTTTTCGGGTAAGAAAATTGTGGAGTGGGGGGGGGGGTTACTCGTCTTTATATTGGGGGAGAAAAGCAAAGTTTGTTGTAAGTATTGAGAGTGATAAAAAGTGGTATGAGCGCATCGCGCCTAGAATCTTGCCTCATAACAAAATCTATCTAAAAGAGAGCATTTTAGTCGCAGATGACTTGAGCGATTATGCGCGCTTTCCACTTAGCCTTGGAGAGAAGTTTGATGTTATAGTCATTGATGGCGGTGATATTAATGGCATAAATACACGCCTAGAGTGTGCGAAAGCTGCCTTAGAGCTACTTGATACAAACTCACCACAAGGGGCTATGATTATCGTGGATAATGCTGATTGGCATAGTGGAGTTACTCGGTATTTGCGAGAGTCTGGGCTGATACAGGTGGATTTCTCTGGATTTGGTCCCATTAATTGCTACACTTGGAGCACATCGATTTTCCTTACAAGAAACTTCGCCTTCACACCAAAAACCCCAAAACAGCCACAATACTCTATCGATGCTCTGCATTATGAGTTTGATGGTACAAGCTAGTAAGTGGATGCCACGCAAGCTTTGCTAGCGTGCTTACTGCAATGGTAGCAAGTAGATTCTAGCTTTTCTCTGTCGTTGTGAGCTGATTTATCGACGCGACAATCCAAATTTTGCTGAAGTAAAATGTAAGTAAATCAATGGCACACATAAAGCGCGCAATCTTAAAAGCGTCGCCCCACCCTTGGCTTTGGCTTGCTTGTTTAAGTGGTAGCTTTAGGAGCGAAGCAGACTTTACACTACCAAGTAATAAAAACACGCGTTTGAAATAAACGCAATGTGTGTGTAAAGAAGCCGATAAGAAGTAGCATTGCTAGGTAGTCATGTCCTCATTTTTGAAGAAAATTTATCTCAAGTAGCACTAGATCTAGCACCAATGAAAAAAGAGTAAAAAGGTAGAATCTACTTTAAAAACCTAGATTCTAATGTCGCAAGTGGATTCTATGGATTGCTCCGCACGCAAGCTAGCTGCTCGCAATGACAGCGCGCGCTAGATTACCACGACTTGGCTAGCAAGTCTTGCTATAATAAAAATAGATTCTAGCGCACTTGCTCACCATTGATAAGCAGCTTATGCACCTTATTTGCCAGTAGGATAAAATGCACCTCTGGCTGGGTAGAATCCATAATTCCATCAATGGCAAACACCGCCATATCCGCACTCCTCCCACTCTCCAGCGTGCCATTAGCAAGTCCTAGGGCTTTGGCATTCCCTCTTGTGGCTGCAAGTAAAAGCACGCGCGCTAAATCTTGCAAGTCATACTCCATACCAAAAAGCCCCGCGCGTAGCTCATCGAGCATATTGGTATTGGCATTAGAGCTTGCGCCATCAGTGCCTATGCCAAGATTTTGCATAGAATCTAGCTTTTTTAGATCAAGCATAGATCCGCCAAGCAGGCGATTAGATCTAGGGCAGGTGATAATAAAGCCCCCATTTTGAGTGAGCAAAGTGGATTCTAGGCTACTTAGGGCAGTGCAATGCACAAAAGATGCGCGCATAGAAGAAAAAAGCTCCATAAATTCCTGTATAGTGTAGTAAGGAGCTGGACTAGGGACATTCAGCGTTTGTGTGTAAAAATCATAAAACCACCCTTTAGGGGCATTTGCATCATCTTTAGATTCTAGCCATAGTCGCTCGGCATTAGATTCTAAAAAATGTGCGCTAAGTGTGCAAGAAGTCTCGCAAGGATTGATGATAGCGTGTGTAGCAGGCTTTGTTTGAAGCTTTTTATCGTAAGTTTTTTTATCAAATGCTTCTTTAGCAAAGGCGATAATATGCTTTGCTAGCACGCTATGCACAGAATAAGGTGCGTGTAGGGCAACTGCTGGGAAAAATCTCTTAGAAGCCAGCTCTTTGGCAGCGAAAAATCGAGCCTTAAAATCCGCTAGTAGCATATCAAGTGTTGCGGGGTTTGTCCCAATGGCTTCGCTAAAATACACCACTTTTAGTGCGCTTTGTGCTAGGGCTTGCATATCTGCGCCGTAGCTAGAGATAGCCCCCACACTCCCCACACCAGAGTCGAGCTGCTGGGCTATGGTGGATTCTATGGATCTATCCATATTTGCTAGCACGCCATCGCGCTTGCTCATAACGCTTGCAAGCCAACTTTCAAAACTCCCATATACAAAGTTTGTAGAGTTGCTACTAAACTCGAAATGGATATGAGCATTGATTAGGGCTGGGAGTAGCACGCAATCTGGAAAAAATTCTGTTTGGAGCGTTGTGCTTGAGCGATAAATAGGCGGTTTCTCGCCACAAAGCGCAGCTTTTTTAGAAATCCTAGAGTCCTTTGCCCGCTCGCTTAGATTCTGAGCGATGCTAGATTCTAGGAATTGACCAATCACGCTGTTTTTTTCATTACAAGCAGATTGCAAATCCGCGTGGCAATCCACCTTATAAGATTCTAGGGTATATTTTTCCACAAGCCCCCTATATCCCCCCACTTCCACAATCCGCTCACCCTCATACACCACACCGCCATCATGGATAATGCTAAAGTCCCTATCGCAAACAAACACCACACTCGCGCCAATGATTTTCATCACCACCCCTTAGAGCAACTTAGTTTCTACTTTATAGCTTATGCAATCTTAATAAAAAATACATTACAATCCGTGCAAAACGCACGCTGGAGTCGCTATGAGTAAGACCCAAACCACAAGAGGCTCTCTCCCACAATTGCCACAAAATTCTCTGCAAAAACCCCCAATAGAAGAGATATGCGACTTTCTCTGCGCTTATTCTAGCGCATTACTACAAAGCGGAGCCTACACTGCACGCGTGATTAAATGCACTAATAGAATTGGACATAGCTTTGGCTATGAAGTGCATTTAAGCGTATTTTTGCAATATATCACTATAAACATCGCTGATAAAAAGAACTATAACAATCGACGCACACAAGTGATCAAAAATATGCACCTAGGTATAAATCTCTCTCTTATCTCAAACCTTAGCGCATTAAGCTGGCAAATCTATGATGAAAACATTTCTTTAAAAGAAGCAAAAGAGCATTTTGCCTATATTTGTGCCAAAAAGTCGCACTCTTTGCTACTTGGTGCGCTGCTTATTCCGCTGGGGAATGCTACATTTTGCAAGCTCTTTGATGGGGACTTTGGCGCACTTTTGTGTATTTTTGTGGGGACTTTTGTGGGGTTTTTTATGCGCAATTTCTTCCACAAAATCCGCCTAGACAACCGCGCACAATTACTCTTTGCCTCTTTTATCGTCTCTTTTGTAGCCTATATTGGTGTGTGGTTAGGGCTTACTCAAACACCCGGCGCAGCCATTGGCGGAAGTATCTTGTATCTAATCCCGGGCGCACTCATTTTAAATGCCTTTGTCGATATTATCCACGAAAATACCCTTATGGGCATTAGTCGGCTTATCAATATGATGGTGCTTATGGTATGTATTGCAGCAGGCGTGTATCTCACGCTAGCTATCACTAATGCAAGTGTGCTGTAATGCTAGAGCTCTACCCACATATCCAAGAAGTACTCTACGCTAGATCGTGGCACGACTCCTTGCTTGTAGAAATGCTTATGGATTTTATCTTCGCCTTTATTGCGGGGCTTGGCTTTGCTTATGGGCTAAATCCACTGAAGCGCACGATTTTCTGGAGTGCACTTTTTGCAGGACTTGGCTACAATATCCGCTTTGGGCTTATGCAGCTGCCTATTTTTAGTTTTGTGGGGGCGAGCTTTTGTGCAAGCTTATGTATAGGGCTTTTGGCAATTGTGGTGGCAAAGCGTGTCAAGTCTCCCATAGAAGTGATTGTCTTCCCATCTCTTTTGCCGATGTTCCCCGGAAGCTATGGGTATAAAAGCATCCTGTCTCTGCTCTCATTTGTGCAGCAACGCGATGATAAAGCGCGCTTAGATTATTTGCTGCTATTTTTTGACAATTTTACCATTATGTTTTCTGTTTCTTTGGCGCTTGTAGCAGGCGTGCTTATAGTGTTTTCCATCTTTTATGAGCAAAGCTTTATGATGACTAGAGGGATTAAAAAGCTCTCTATGCGCGATCATTGATGCTCGCTAGCCTAGAATCTACGCTGAGTTGTTTAGATTCTAGGCTATGGTAGAATCTAGGCTTTCACTAATTGCGCTATTTTGTCATTGCGAGTCGATTATTGGCGTGGCAATCCACAACAATACCCAACGCACAGCTCTTAAAACTCTATATCTAGACTATCTACTTCGTGCTAGGGTGCGCTATACTAAGAAATTTATAAGTCTCACAAAGTATAATACGCTATTTCATAAGATTACGATTTAAAGATTCATAATGCAGACACAACCCCGATACTCACAAGACCAAAGCTTTAACGATTTAGGATTGAAAAAATCAGTGCTTCGAGGTGTAGAGCTTGCAGGATTTAGTACACCAAGCCCTATCCAAGCCCAAGCAATTCCTGCAATCTTACAAGGGGGCGATCTTATCGCTCAAGCGCAGACAGGCACAGGTAAAACCGCTGCTTTTGTCCTACCTATTTTGCATAATCTCCGCAATAGCGGTGAAGTAGAAGCTCTTATTATCACGCCTACAAGAGAGCTTGCTATGCAAATTAGCGATGAGGCTTTTAAGTTGGGCAAGTTTTGTCGCACGCGCACAATTTGTGTCTATGGTGGGCAGAATATCAAGCATCAAATTAGCTTCTTAGATAAAAATCCGCAGATGATGATTGCCACACCGGGCAGATTGCTAGATCATTTGAAAAACAACCGCCTGCGTAATTTCTCACCACGCATTGTTGTGCTTGATGAGAGCGATGAAATGCTTGATATGGGGTTTTTGGACGATATTGAAGAGATTTTTAGCTATCTGCCAAGCGAGATTCAAGTGCTACTCTTTTCGGCGACTATGCCAAAACCTATTCAAGAGCTAGCGGACAAGATTTTACTTAACCCTACCAAAATCAAAATCACCCCCACAGAAGTGGCGAACACTGACATCGCACAACGCTACTATGTCATCAACGATAATGAGCGCAACGAAGCCATCATCCGTTTACTTGATAGCCAAACTCCTGCGCGCTCTATTATTTTTACTCGCACCAAGAAGGAAGCCGACACGCTAAATACTTTTCTCGGTGCGCAGGGCTATGCTTCTGTAGCTTTGCACGGAGATTTAGACCAGCGTGCAAGACGCGCAGCGATTATGGAGTTTAAGAACAGAAGCGTGCAGATTCTAGTCGCCACAGATGTAGCAAGCAGGGGGCTTGACATTAGCGATGTGAGTCATGTGTTTAACTACCATATTCCACTCAATCCAGAGAGCTATATACACCGAATAGGGCGCACAGGGCGCGCGGGGAAGAAGGGTGTGGCGATTACACTTGTCTCGCCTTTAGAGTATAAGGAGCTACAAAGAATCCAAGAAGATGTGGGTAGCAAGCTAGAGCTCTTTGAGTTGCCTGTCAATATCGCTAAAAAGCTTGATGACTTGCTAGCCACTGATATTTCACAAGAAGCCATAGATACTTACAATCAGTTAAGCGAGCAAGCAGAGCCAGCGCAGCTATGTCTAAAGCTTTTGACACATTATCTAGAACATAAGCGCGCGAGCTTGCCTGTAAGCTTGTCTATGATGGATTCTAGTGATAAACCGCAACGACCTCGACATAGATCCCACAACAAAGCAAGGAAATCTCGATGAAAGAATCAAGCTATATTTGGAAAAACGGCGAACTTATCGCTTGGAAAGAAGCGACCACGCATGTCCTAAGTCACACACTACATTATGGAAACGCTGCTTTTGAAGGCACAAGGGCGTATATGACCCCTAAGGGTTTGGCGATATTTCGTCTAAGAGAGCACTGCGCTAGGTTGCTACGCTCGTGCAAGATCTTGAGGCTTGCGTGTCCTTACACTCTAGAAGAGCTAGAATCTGCGCATATTGAGTTGCTTAAAGCAAACCGCGCGGACTTTTCTGGTAATGTCTATATCCGCCCGCTTGTGTATTTAGGTTATGGGGTTATGGGAGTGGCACATATCAATGCCCCTGTGGAGACAATTATTGCCGCGTGGGAATGGGGTGCGTATCTTGGCGAAGATGGCATAAACAATGGCATAAAGGTCAAAACTAGCTCCTTTGCGCGTAATCCTATTCGATCTACTATGGGCAAAGCAAAGGCTGCTGCAAACTACCTCAACTCCCAAATGGCAAAATACGAAGCGCTAGCTTGTGGCTGTGATGAGGCACTGCTACTTGATGAGCAGGGCTTTGTCGCTGAAGGAAGTGGGGAGTGTATTTTTGTCGTGCGAGATGGCAGGCTAATCACTCCACCACACGATTACACGCTAGAGTCTATCACACAAGCTACGACTATTGAGCTTGCCAAAGATTTGGGGTTAGAAGTGCTAGAGCGTCATATCACGCGCGATGAGCTGTATGTGGCTGATGAGGCGTTTTTCACCGGGACTGCTGCTGAGATCACACCCATTAGAGAGGTAGATTTTTACACAATTGGTGCTGGTGGAACTGGAGAAATCACCAAAGCTCTGCAAGCGCAGTTCCACGATTTAGTGAGTGGCAAAAAAGAGCAGAATCCAAAATATGCCGGATTCTTAACATTTGTTGATCAATGAGATGAAAGGATTACTATGCCAATAGATTTAAATGAGCATTTGCGTAAGAAGAACCAAACTCCACCCAAAAATAGCGATAATGAGAGTAGGGATAATCGTAGGCAAGACAATGGCAGGAGAGATGATAGAGGTGCGCCGCGTGATCCATTTGGACAGGGTTTTAGTATCCCTCCAAATCTAGCAAGTAGCAGGCTTATCACCATAGTGCTTGTGGTCATAGTGCTTGGGGTACTCTTTTTTATGGCTCGTCCTTTTGTCATCGTAAATTCTGGGGAGACTGGGATTAAAGCAACTACGGGTCGCTATGATCCAAAGCCGCTTGAAGCTGGAATCCATTTTTTTATCCCATTTGTGCAAAGTGTAATTATTGAGGATACAAAGGTGCGTGAGGTGAATTTTTCTCGTGCAGATGATATTTTGGTGGGCAAAAATCGCGGGATCTTCCGCAACAACGCCATTGATACAATGGATAGAGATGGCTTGCAAGTGCTTGTAGAGCTAACGGTTAAATATGTCCTAGATAGTACTAAGGCACCAAGAACCATTGAGAAATGGGGGCTTTCGTGGCAGGAGAAAATCGTCTATCCAGCGATCCGCGATGTGGCTCTAAGTGTCATTGGGAACTATCCTGCCCAAGAGCTACCGGGTAAGCGCGGTGAGATCGCCCAGCTCATTAGCAGTGGCATTAGGGAGAAGATTGAGCAGTATGAAGATCGCCCAGTCAATCTTGTCTCTGTGGAGTTGCGTGAGATCGTGCTACCACCTAAGGTAAGAGAGCAGATAGAGGAAGTGCAAAACGCTAGGCAAAAAGCTCAGCGTAGACAGCAAGAAGAAGAGGGTGAGGCTCGTGCTAATAGAATCAAAGCCCAAGGTGTAGCTGATGCCAAGCTCATTGAAGCGCGTGCTGTGGCAGAATCTAATAAACTTGTAGGGCAGAGTTTAAATAACCAGCTAATCCAATTGCGCCAGATTGAAACACAGGGTAAGTTTAACGAAGCCTTGAAAGAGAACAAAGATGCGCAGATTTTCTTACTACCGGGTGGGGCTGTGCCAAATATTTGGGTAGATAGTAAAAATCCTAAGCAAAACTCCGCAGTATCTGGCAACTAGCTAGAATCTAAAGGGCAGGTATGGCAGATCGTATAGCGATGAGTGGTGAGCTAGCTAGTAGGCTTGATTGGGATAAATCGCCACTAATCCCAGCGGTTGTGCAGGATTCTAGCACCAAAGAGGTCTTAATGCTTGCTTTTATGGATAAACAGGCACTGCAGCTTACGCTAGAGAGTGGTTATATGCACTACTTTTCTCGCTCGAAAAATCGTATTTGGAAAAAGGGCGAGCGTAGCGGACACACACAAAAGGTAGAATCTATCGCGCTAGATTGTGATAATGATGCACTACTATTTTCTATTACGCAAGTGGGGGTTGCCTGCCACACAGGACATAAAAGTTGCTTTTTTCACAAGCTAGATGCCAGCATCGCTAGCACACTAGATTCTAGCTCTATCTGTGCTAGCGATCTCTCTCAAGTCTATGGCGTTATGGATACGCTTTATCACACACTTTTAGAGCGCAAGAGTATGCCAGAATCTAGCTCTTACACTGCTAGTCTTTATGCAAAGGGTGTCAATGGCTTTGGCAAAAAGATCATAGAAGAAGCTGGTGAGGTGCTCCTAGCACTAAAGGACAAAGATTCTGCGCAGATTGTCTATGAGTGTGCGGACTTGCTCTACCATATCCTTGTGGGGCTAGCTTACTATAATATCCACCCTGAGCAAGTGCTAGCTGAGCTACAAAGACGCTTTGGACTTAGTGGGCTAGAGGAGAAGGCTAGGCGCGGCAAGTAGCCTTACTGCTTGCTTTGTGGATTGTGGCTTGGTAGCTGGGCTAAGCTACATTGCATTTAGCAGATGTTATGATTGTGTTTTATGGAGATAATACACTAGCCTAAGAGTGGTAGTTTAGCAAGGGTGATTATGGATTTTGCGCAGAATTTTCTCGGGCTTAAGGCATTGATAGCAAGCGCGTCTATGCATATCAAAACACCAGAAATAGCGGTATTTGGGCTGTTTTTCTTGGTATTTGTGTTGGTGTTTTTCTTTTCGCTGATTTTTTGGCGGTATCGCTTGATTTTTGCACTATGCTTTTGCTTAGAGGCGTGCATTTTGGTGCTTGCTCCCTTTGGGGTGGCGTTTATTATGCGTAATTTTCTCTATCCCATTAAGGTGAGCTACACGCATTTCGCACCCTTTGTCTATACAAGTGGGTTTAACTTTGACCTAACGATCCGCAATCTTAGCAAGAAGCTAACCATCAAAGAGTGTATGCTGACCATCACGCCCCTGCGCGATAACCCTAAGCAAAGCCTGCTTATCACCTTGCAGGATAAGTTTTTGCCCCTTAGTGCTTACACACAAGTGCTAAATCGTCAAATCAAGCCCAAAGAAAGTGCGCACTGGAGCGGGATTGTCGATAGGTATGTTGGCAAGAATTATAGTGCGATGATTGATTGCCACTAAGCTATGGAGTGCGTCGTTGGTAAGTGGTGCTACTATGATTGTGCCATAACGCTAAAGGCATATAGTCAAAAGCAGAGCAAAGAGCTTTTCGCCTATGTAGAATCTAACAAGCATACATTGTTTTTTGTCGGCTATGTGGAGTATGAGTTCTATCGGTATTTGCGCGATTGGAGCTATAAGAGTGTAAAGCCTTATTGTGTGTTTTATGGCTTTAGGCGCAGGAGACGCTTTATTAGAGAGTTTGTATCTCAAGAGCGATTTGCTCCAAGTGTGCTGTGTCCCCTTGATGAAGCGCGCTATATGCGCGATTTTGCCTTGGTCAAAGATGCTATTGCCTGTGGGAGAAGCTATGAGACAAATCTCACCCAAGAGCTAGTCTTTAGCACAAAACTAGATTCTAGCACGCTTTTTCACTTGCTTTGCGCTAGGCAGGATACGGCGTATAAAGCCTTTATCCCAGAAGAAAATGGCGCGATTATCTCGCTCTCTCCGGAGCTGTTTTTCTCTCTAAAGGGCAGGTGCATTACTACAAAGCCGATGAAAGGCACAATGCCAAAAGGTAAGGGGAATAAGCGCAAGCTCGCTAAAGATGGGAAAAACAAAAGTGAAAATCTAATGATTGTGGATTTGCTTCGCAATGATCTAGCAAGGATTAGCAAGCCAAAAAGCCTGCGTGTAAAGCTTTTTAGCATAGAGTCCTACCCCACACTCTATCAAATGACCTCTACTATTCAAGCCACGCTAAAAAGGCGCGTTGGATTCTATGATATTTTTGCCGCACTCTTTCCTTGTGGCTCAATCACAGGCGCACCAAAACAGGAGACAATGAAGCTTATAGAGAGCCTTGAGAAGCGTGATAGGGGGATTTACTGCGGGAGTATTGGCGTGGTGCATAAGGAGCGCGCGAGCTTTAGCGTAGCCATACGCACTTTGCATAAGAGTGGGGAGAACTGCTGCTATGGTGTTGGTAGCGGCATTGTCTGGGAGTCTAGTGCGCAAGAAGAGTGGCAAGAGCTTGAGCTAAAGACGCAGATTGTGCGCGCTAGAGAGTGCTGCTTGTTTGAGACAATGCTACTGCAAGGTGATAAAAGCATTGTGCTATTTAAGTATCATCTACAAAGGCTGCTAGATTCTGCTAGGAAGCTTGGCTTTGAGAGCGGGCGTATTGGCGCATTTGCGCGTAAGTTTAATGGGCTAGAATCTACTTGTAGTAATGATTTTTTAAGCATTGATAGGGAGCTATTTGGGGATTCAAGTGCTCAAAAGTCATCGCCTAAGCAAGTTTTACGCCTAGTGCTGCATAAAGATGGCACACTAGAATCTAAAGCCACTCCTTTGCAAGACTCTACAAGCACTCGCTTGCTCCTTAGCCCAACCACGCTCCAAAGTGCGAGCGACTCGCTCTATCATAAAAGCTCTTTGCGCGCAGTTTATGACACACAAAGTCACTTGTGGAGAGAGAATCACTGCTATGATGTGGCGTTTTTCAATGAGATGGGCGAGCTGTGTGAGGGTAGTAGAAGCAATATTGTTGTGCGACAAGGTGTTAGATTCTACACGCCAGCCCTTAGTAGCGGACTGCTAAATGGCGTGTATCGGCAGTTTTTACTCCAAAAGGGTGCGATACAAGAGCGCGTACTCTATGCTAAGGATTTAGAAAACGCTAGCGCGATTTATTGTATCAACTCTGTGCGAGGGGCGAAGAAGGTGGAGCTATGAAGCGCGTGCTAATCATTGACAACTATGATTCTTTCACTTACACAATCGCGCTGTATTTTAGGGAGCTTGGCTATGCTTGTGAAGTTGTCCAAAGCGATGCCTTTATGCGTGCTAGCGATTTGTCAGCTTTGCGCTTTTCTCATCTAGTGATTTCTCCGGGTCCAAACTCTCCTAAAGAAGCTCGCTTTAGCGTGGAGGTGATTAGGTATTTTAAAAAGCGTAAGCCAATTCTTGGCATTTGTCTAGGGCACCAGTGTATCGCCTATGCCTTTGGTGGGGAAGTCTCTAAGCTCTCTACCCCCACCCACGCCAAAATCCAAACCCTACACTATGTAAAATCCCCCATTTTCACCAAGCTTAAAAAGCGTCCTAAAATCTGCTTGTATCACTCGCTTTTTGTCAGCCACTGCCCTAAAAATTGCAAAGTCATAGCCTATGACAAAAGGGGCGTGATTATGGCTATCGCGCATAAGAAGCTACATATTTATGGGATTCAATTCCACCCAGAAGCGATTTTGAGTCAATGTGGGAAGCAGCTATTAAAAAACTTTATGCGCTTAAAAGCTTGTGATCACTAGCAGAGATAGCCCTAGATTCTAGGGCTATGGGAGTTATTTCACCTTTTCGACATATTCGCCTGTTTCGGTATTGACGCGTATGCTCTCGCCCTCTAAGATATGGAAGGGGATTTGCACCACTGCGCCTGTCTCTAAAGTCGCAGGCTTTTTGCCAGCAGAGGAAGTATCGCCCTTGAAGTTTGGAGGGGTTTCGATGATTTTTAGCTCGACAATTTGCGCCACATTCACAGAAATCGCTTTATTATTATGTAGCAGCACCTGCACGCTAGAGCCATCTAGTAGCCATTTTTTAGCATCGCCTACTTGATCGTCATTAAGCGCGATTTGTTCATAAGACTCTGTATCCATAAATTGATAATATTCCCCATCGTAGTAGAGATATTGCATAGGCTTTTCTACAATGTTTGGTTCTTCGCATTTATCACCAGCGTGGAAAGTTTTTTCGATTACTTTGCCATCGAGAAATGACTTGATTTTCGCGCGCACAAATGCCGCGCCTTTGCCCGGCTTTACATGTTGGTATTCTACGATTCTATATGGAATTCCATCGATTTCGATTTTCAAGCCCTTTTTAAGCTCGCTCATACTAATTGCCATTGTGCGTCCTTTACTTTAGATTCTAGTGGAAGTGCGCATTATAGCAGATTTGGGTATAAAGCTGGCTTTGCTTGGCAAACCCAAAGCGCAGCAAGAGTGAGATAGATTCTACTAAGCCCTAGAATCTAGTAGCGTGATATAAGCATTTTGTAGCGTAAAAGCATCTTATCTAACGCACTCGCAATAAGAGTGCGTGCATCATTGAAAAATGCTTGGATATTGTTGTTTGGGAGATGCAAGGAGGCAATCATTAGATTCTGGCAAATGTGGGCGATTGTGCCCTCAAAGAGAATTCCCACATATGGCGAACTAGCACTCTTTTTTGCACAAATGCTAAAAACTTGATCCACCCAGACAAAGAGCTCTTGCTTGCTACTAATAGTGCGTGTAAGCATAGAGGAGAGCTGCTGCTTGTAGTCTTCTATCTCTTGGAGATAGAAATCCCCACGGCAGTCGCTAAACACAGCGTGCAAATCTTGTGTAAAGTAGCTTTTGATGAGTTTTATGTATTTGGACTTTTTATTCTTCTGCAAGGTAAACTCGCTAGGATGCGTGGGGCGTGCACCATCGATATACGCACCCATACCTAGATTTAAGATAGTTTTTGGCTTATAGGTTTTAATGGCTTGAGAGAGCATTTGAGCAGAAAGCAAGAATATGGAATCACTATAAACTGCATAATTTTCTGGCATAGATTCTAGCATCGCTTGATTTTCGTGGTCAAAATTTGGGCGTACAGGGATTGCGCCTTTAGGGAGATTCTCTAGGCTAAAGGATGTTTCTTTGCCATAAGCAGAATCTTTAGCGTGCTTGCTAAAGCCTAAAATATAGCCACAATCAAGCCCGCACATCAGCACTTCGCTCCCTAGCTGGCAGGCAAGTGCGAAGCCGGCATTTCCCACAAATGGCGCACAAAACTCCATTATATAAGGACTTTTAAACATATAGCCACTAGCACTGCCCCCACGCATAAACACATAGCATTCATTTGCCAAGTTTAGCGCGCTAGGATTTATCATATTACCACAGAGTAAAGGTGTCTTATCAAGCACTGGGTGTAAATATTCTGCTAGATAGTCTATGCGCTCTATTTCTATTTGGAAGTCTGGCTCAATGCCTGCGCGTTTTAGCGGAGTGATTGCTGTACCGCAGCTAAAAATGATCATATTTGCTTGATTTGCTTTGATAAAATCTAAGCTAGAATCTAAGCTTGCACCATTGCCTACCACGCAAATTGGCATATCTATACGCTTGGGATTGCGCAAAAAGGCATTACGATTTTTCTTGCTTGGGAGATTTTCTAGGGTATTTTGTATGCCTATTATCTCATCTTCAAAGCTCCCCCATCCGCGTGCATTACTCAAATACTCTTCATTGACGACCTGCATAGCAGAATCCATTTTAGGACTCTCATAGAGATTAAGCTCAAGGCGCAAGAAATTATTAGTGATTTTCTGCCTAGCAAAAAAATTGCGGATAAAGAAGCGATTGACCAAATCTTTGACAAACAAATAGCACGCTCCATCACTTACACTCTCAAAAAGTTTAGGATAATCCACAAAATAGCAACTAATGCGGAACATATCTAAATTTTCTTCAAAAATTAGTAGCGAGTGGAAAAACACCCCTCGCTCACGCAAAAACTCTAAAAACATCCCCCCAAGTAGTCCAAAAATACTAGTAGATGGCAAGAAGTCCTTGCTTAAAAAGTATTCTTTCACACCATTGTGAGTAAAAAGCAAGTCGATGAAGCCATTGCACACTTCAGCAGTGATAGGAAGCTTTTGCGTGTCCATTTTGTCAAGGTAGATTCCATTTGAGTGGATATGCCATTTATCATTTTTCAAAGGTGATAGACTTAGGTTTTCGTTGATAGCTACCATTTGTGAGTAGCCGTTTTCTACAGGGTAGATAAGCTCATTGTTTGAGAGATTGATAATATTGATCCCTTGGGTATTAATGATGAGATTGTAGTCAGTTGGGTCGTTTTTTAGCGCGTCAAAAAGCTCTGGAGAAGTTTTGTGGAAATACTCCATATTTCGCACAAATCGTTTAGAAATCTCCTGTTCTAGGGCTTTGGCATCATCTGCTTTTAGGAGAGAGAGTAGCATAGAGAACCTTGTATAGGTGAGTGTTGTATTGAGACATTGTAGCATATTTTATTTATGTGGATTATTTACACAAAGCAGGCGGTAGGAGAGAGTATAGGCGATAATAAACACTACACAAGTAAACATAAGGGCAAAGGTATTGGCATAAAAGAATGTCGCTAGGATAATAAAGGGTGCATTGGCGCAAATAAGTATGAAAGAAGTCAAAGGATTG
>NZ_JAFVUX010000037.1 GCF_017502485.1 Helicobacter sp. | reverse complement strand
GTGTATCAGGGATTGCTAAGGCGATCTTAGATGATGCAAATAAGAAAAAGATTTAGTGTAAAGAAAATTGGATTTTACTAAAGAAACTGCATAAGTCTAAGCAGTATCCATTGTGTGGAAGCAATCCACCAGCACAGGGGGGTAGGTAGGGTCTATGGATTACCACACAGATTTGCTCCGCTTCGCAATGACGATAAGCTAGAATCTAAATTTTGTCATTAGTGTTTTTGTTATCACAAGTTGCGCTATTGCGCGTGACAATCCACAAAAGCTATGCTAAAGTCTTAGGATTTGGATTTGTGTTTTATAATACTTGCTACAAGAGAGTTCTAAGGATTAGCACCCAAGACCAAGCCCTTATCCTAGATCTAGCGTATGTGCTTGGAGCTTTTGGAGAGCAGGCTTGCAAAGTAAATCAAAGCCACATCACTTATGTGTTTTAGACTCAAGAGTCTTTAAATTACAACCCCAAGCCCAAGGGCTTGGGTAAAAAACTTGGCTAAAATGCAGGGATAACCTCACCCTTGTAAGTTTTCTCAATGAAGTCTTTCATCTTTTTGCTTTGCATTACCTTTTTTAGCTCTAATATTGCCTTGTTGTTTTCATCACCAGAACGCACGACAATGATATTTGCATAAGGTGAGCGAGAGTCTTCAATAATCAGCGCATCCTTTGCTGTAAGGTTTGCTTGTAGGGCGTAGTTTCCGTTAATTACCGCTAAATCTACATCTTGCAAAGTCTTTGGTAGCAAAGCTGCTTCAAGTGCCTTGATTTTAAGCTTTTTGGGATTATCAATAATGTCTGCTTCTTTCGCGTTTAGATTGTTAGAGTCTTTTAGCTTGATGAGTCCGTTGTTATGCAGCAAAATCAGCGCACGCCCACCATTTGTAGGGTCATTTGGGATAAGAATAGTCGCACCATTTTTGAGATCTTTTATATCTTTGATGCGCTTAGAATACCCACCGATAGGCTCAATGTGGATTTGTGCCACACTCACCAAATCAAGCTTCCTATCCGCGCTAATCTTGTCTAAAAATGGCCTATGTTGCATAAAGTTGGCATCAATGCTTTTTTCATTAAGTGCGATATTTGGCAGAACATAATCGGTAAATTCCACGACCTCAAGCTCGATTCCAGCTTTTTGTAAATCAGGGGCGATAAAGCGCAACATTTGTGCTTGAGGCACAGGAGTCGCACCGACTTTAAGCTTCTCTGCATACGCAAATCCCACAAAAAACAAGGCTATGCTCATAGCTACCAGCAACCTTGATATAACAATTTTCATCGCCAGCTCCTTAAAAGTTAAGATTGAGTGGGCATTCTAGCGCATTTTTCTTGCTTTTGCGACCAAGGCATCACCTAGGCTTTGCACAAGCTGCACAAGCACAATAATCACAATGGAAGTAACGAGTAAAACATCTTCCTCATACGCTTGAAATCCCAGTCGTATTGCCACATCACCAAGCCCACCAGCCCCCACAGCACCACCCATAGCAGAATACCCTATAAGCCCAATGATAGTAATAGTAATAGCATTGATAAGTCCGGGCTTGGCTTCTGCTATCATCATTCTCATCACGCGCACTTTGCTAGCCCCCATACTTAGTGCAGCCTCTATTAAGCCTTTATCGATTTCTTCAAACGCACCTTCAAAAAGCCTAGCGATAAATGGAATTGCTGCGATACTTAGCGGGATTACTGCAGCAGTCGCGCCAATGCTTGTGCCTACAAGTATACGCGAGAGTGGCAGAAGTAAAATAATAAGAATAATGAAGGGAAATGAGCGCACAACATTAACAATAGAGCCTAGTATCGCATTGATTGTCTTGCACGAACAGATTCTACCACTTCTTGTAACGCTAAGTGCTATGCCAAGAGGTAGCCCAAAAATTGTGGCAAATAGCGTAGATAGCGCAACCATATATAGCGTGTCATAGGTGGCTTGCGAGATTTGGTCATAATTGTAAGCAATGCGATCGCTCAAAGCCATAGCCGCGCTAGAATCTAACTCAACCACCACTCCATATATAGCCATAATGCCCACTTGCAAGCCCTGCCTACACAGCCCATCAAATACCTTAGCAGTAGATTCTAGGACTACCCAGCACTTATCAACAACTTGGCTAGAATCTAGCCACTCTCCAATCTCCATACACGCCATCGCACAATCACGCAAAAATGGCGCAATACATAGTAACAACAATAGCGCGCAGGCAAAGAGCGTAGCAAAGCGTATTAGAAAAGTCTGCACCCTACTCATTCTTGCCCACACTCCAAAGCTATCAGTCACCCATAAATCGCTCAACAAGCAGCTTTTTGTCTTTAAGATAGGCAATAGCCTGCTGATTTTTACTCTCATCTTCACCAAACTCTACAAATAAATGCCCCACTTTCATCGTACTAAGAGGCTCAATATTCCCAGCCAAAATATTAATATCCACCCCAAATCGCTTAATTACATCGCTCATTAAAGGCTCATTGATATGCTCGCCGATAAAGGAGATCTTATAGGCGTTTTTGCTCTGGGCTAGTACTTCTTGCTCACTTACTGCTGGGAGATATGATAAAAGCTCCTTGGTAATTGTGTGCCTTGGTGTGCTAAAGATTTTCTCCACACTACCTCTCTCTACAATCTCCCCACTACTCATCACGCACACTGTATTACAAATCTCGCGCACAACCTCGATTTGATGAGTAATGAGCACAATTGTAAGCCCAAGCTTAGATTGCACGGACTTAAGTAGCTCTAGGATAGATTTTGTGCTTTTGGTATCAAGCGCACTTGTGGCTTCATCACAGAGCAAAATATCTGGGTGATTACTGAGAGCGCGAGCAATGGCGACTCTTTGCTTCTGTCCGCCACTTAGCTGGCTAGGGTAGAAATGCGCTTTATCGCGCAAACCCACAATAGACAAAAGTTCATACACGCGCGCTTTTATCTGCTCTTTCTTCCATCCTGCAATCTCAAGGGCAAATGCTACATTACCAAAGACATCGCGCGATGAGAGGAGATTAAAATGCTGGAATATCATTCCAATTTTTTGTCGTCGCTTTTGTAGGGTGGATTGCGCTAACTTTAAAATATTCTCACCATTAATGCGCACTTCACCGCTTGTGGGTTCTTCTAGGCGGTTGATTAAGCGAATGAGTGTGGATTTCCCAGCACCTGAGTAGCCGATAATCCCCATAATATCGCCACGATTGACGGATAGGGAAAGTGAGCGAATAGCTTGGAATCCATTAGGATAAGTTTTAGTAATGTTGCAAAGCTTTATTACAGGTTGCATAGTATCGTGCATAGTGGGGTTATCCTTAAAAGCTAGCAGTCAAGCATATTCTAGCTTATTAGATTCTGCTTACTCCGTGCCACTACGCTCTTGTGCCATTTGCTCTACTTCGGCGACAAAGGATTCTAGCAGCTGAGATTCTGGGAGTTTGCGTAGGACTTCTCCCTCTTTAATGATCATTCCCGATTTATGTCCAAATGCTATAGCGATATCTGCGTGCTTTGCCTCTCCTAAGGCATTCACTGCGCAGCCCATAACACTCACTTGTAAAGGCGTTGTAATATGACTCAATCGCTTCTCCACTTCCTTAACCATACTAACCAAATCCGCTTGTATGCGCCCACAAGTAGGACAGGAGATGATAGTAATCCCCTGCTTTTGTCGCCCACTATATCGTAAAATCGCGCGTGCAAGGGCTATCTCTTGCTCTAGCTCGCCGGTGATTGAGCAGCGCATCGTATCACCAATACCCTCCATAAGCAACCCACCAAGTGCCATAGAAGATTTAATCGTAGAGTGGAACATAGTCCCCGCTTCTGTAACCCCTAGGTGAAATGGATACTCCACCAATGGGCGTAGCATTCTATACGCTGCCATTGTACGCTCCACATCGCTTGCTTTTAGCGAGATTTTCATATTAGTGAAGCCAAAATCCTCTAAAAGCTTGATGTTATATAAAGCAGATTCCACCATACCCTTTGGTGTCGCACCATACTTCTCTTCAAACTGCTTCTCTAGGCTGCCACCATTGACACCTATGCGGATAGGAATATTACGCGCGTTGCACGCATCTGCTACGGCTTTGATCTTTTCTTTTGAGCCAATATTACCCGGATTTATGCGTATGCAATCCACAGATTCTGCTGCGATAAGCGCGTATTCATAGCGGAAGTGTATATCAGAGACGAGTGGCAGTGGCGAGATTGCGCGCAAGTTTTTAAGCGCGTGCGCGTCTTTAAGATCACTCACTGCCACACGCACAATATCTGCTCCAGCCAAAGCCAAGCGATCTAGCTGCTCTTTTGTAGCTTGTATGTCTTTAGTCTTTGTAAATGTCATACTCTGTACAGATATGGGCGCATCGCCACCAATGGCGACATTACCCACTAGAATCTGCTTTGTTTTATAGCGTGGGGAAAGTGTGCTTGAAGCTGTATTAGATGAGTCTAGCATAAAGTATCCTTAAGAAGTAGCAGTTGGCATATTATAGCAGACTTCATCATTTGCCAAAACTCACAAGCACACTAAAATATGCTAAAATCCACACAAATACAAAAAGAAAGACTACCAATGCACGAATATTCTGTCGTAACAGCTCTCCTAGAGCAATGCGATCACTATGCACTAGAATCTAGCGCAAGAGAGATAGAAAGGATTGTCGTGGGTATTGGCAAACATAGTGGCATAGAGAGTGCATTACTACAAAGCGCATTTGAGACATTTAAAGAAGAAAGTGTGTATGCAAAGCGTGCGCACCTAGAGATACAAATCCAGCCCATAATACTTTCGTGTAGCTCTTGTGGCACTTCTAGCACGCCAAAGGAGCAGATCTACGCCACTTGCCCAAAATGCGCTAGTAAGAGTGTGCAAATCACACAGGGCAGAGATATGTTGCTTCTGCGCCTAGAAATGCTAGAGTAGAATCTAGCAAGTGCCTAAGGAGAATCTATGGATAGCCCATTTGCAAAAGACTTATTAAAAGACCTTGTCAAGCGAGCTGATGAGCTAACTTTAGAACAGATCAAAGAGAGCTGGGAAGTCGCTGGGGCTATTAAAAGTAAGCAAGAAGCCCTGCAAAAAGAATTGCAAAGCTATAAAGACGAGATTCTTGCCCAGCAAACTACGCTAAAGGACTTGCGCACACAAGAGAGCGCACTAAAAGAGCAAATCAAAGAGCTAGAAAACAAAAAGTGCAAAGCCAGCGAAGAGCTAGCCAAGATCCACGATGAAATCAGCGTGCAAAAAATCATAACCCAAGCTAAAAAAGCCAAGCTTAATCTCCAAGAATCACGCAAGCAGATTCTACCCGGTAGCCTAAAGAGTGTGCAAATCTACCTAAAAGATGGCTCCATAGCTAAAGCAAAACCCGCGCAAAAACTCTTTGGCGAAGATGTGTATAAAAAATATCGCGTAGCGTTTAAAGAAAACCACACCTTAAAAAACCACATTTCTGAGCTTGAGCTAGAAAACAAGCGCTTGCAAATCGAGCTACGCGACTTCTATGCTGACTTAGCCCTAGAGGGTATGGGCGCACTAGAATCTAAAAAACAAGAGACAAAGCCACTCCCCAAAGAGCCTAAAGAAATCATCGCCACAGAAGAAGATCTAAGCGATTTTAAAAAAATGCTTCAAGACCACAAGCGTAACAAAACAAAAAGCCACAAAAGCTAGAAAACCCTAGCGCAGAGCCTAACGCAAAACACTTAACACGAGCTAGAATCTAGCCTTGAAAACCTTTCAAGCTCTAGAGCCACGCTTGATACTCACAGGCAAGATTAATATTAAGGACTATGGGATAAAAGGCTCATTTCTCAATAGCGATGAAGTAAAGATTATTTTGCAAACGCAGTGGCACTAACACTACAGAATCTCTGCACGTCCATTGCGCACAACTACTAAATCTTCTATCCTGACGCCATAAAGCCCGGGCAAGTAAATCCCGGGCTCAACAGAAAACACCATACCATCTTCAATAATTATCTCACTTCTTTGAGAAATGTTAGGCAACTCGTGTATATCAAGCCCTATGCCGTGCCCTGTGCTATGAGAAAAATACTTCCCAAACCCAGCCTTATCAATCATCTCTCTTGCTAGGGTGTCAATTTGCTTGCCACTCATTCCAGCGCGCAAGTTTATAATCGCACTCTCTTGGGCTTTTCGCACGATGTCATAGATTTTTTGCAACTTTTTATCGCTAAATTTCTGCTTTTTTCCAAAGTGGATTCCACCTTGTGAAAAGCACGCAGTGCGCGTGCGATCTGAGCAATACCGCTTGTATTTAATCCCCGCGTCAAAGAGCAGCAAATCTCCATCACGCAAGCGATCTTTGCATGGCAGGGCGTGGGGCTTGGCAGCATTAGCATTGATGCTAAGGATTGGATTAAAACTTAGGGTATAGCTACCATTTTGCTCCAAAGCTTGGCGCGCTAGGGCGTGGAGATGAAGCTCCGTTGGACTCTCAAGCTTTTTTATCATCTTAGCAAAGCGTTTATAAGCCTTTTTATTAAGCTCTTGAGATTTGGCAATCAGTGCCACTTGCTCATCACTCTTAATGATCCTAAGTTGCTGGTGGAAGTTTGACAGTGGTTCTAGTGTGCATTTTGGGAGCTTTGTGAGCAAAATTTGATACTCCTGCACACACACTTGCAAAGGATCGAAAGCTAGAGATTTCACACACTCTTTTTGTAGTAGCTCAATCATAGACGCTAGTAGATTGGCACTCTCCACCAGCGTCGTGCCACTTACTAGATGCTCTTTAGCCTCGGTGGTATAGCGAGAGTCTGTAAAAAAAACCTTCCTAGAATCTAACACAAGCAAAATAGCGTGATTGCAACTATACCCACACTCAAAATACTGCGCACTCTCATCAGTAGTGAAAAATACCTGCGGACGCGCTAAAGGCGTAAAATGCCTGCTAGATGACATTACTTATTTTCGCTATTTGTTTGCTGATTTTGCGCTTTGAGAGCTTGGACTTCGCTAATGATTTGGATAAGTGAAATAAGCCCGATGTGGTAGCCATACGCGCCAAAGCCTGTAATCACTCCAGCGCACGCCGCACCAGTATAGCTCTTTTGCCGAAAGTCTTCACGCGCAAAAATATTGCTAAGATGCACCTCAACCACAGGTACACCACACGCCATAATCGTATCAGCTAGTGCGATAGAAGTGTGCGAGTAGGCAGCTGGGTTAATTAGTACACCATCATACTCACCACCAACGCACTCTTGTAATCTATCGATCATTTCACCTTCAAAATTACTTTGAAAAAATTCTAGGGTGATGTTATTTTGCTGGGCAAAGAGACGCATATTTTCGTGGATTTGATCAAGAGTTAGCGGACCATAGATTCTAGGATCTCTGTGTCCTAGTAGGTTTAAGTTTGGTCCTTGTATGACAAGAATTTTCATCGCTACTCCTTTAGGATTTTTGTGTGTATTGTAGCAGATACACACAAACTAGACAATGCTTTCTTGTGCTATAATCGCGCCCTACTCCATATTGATTAAAGGATCATCAATGCGATTAACATCTCTCATAAAATCCACTCTAAAATCCGTCTTGCCAGCTCCAGAATCTAGCCCACTAGCAAAGATTCTCCTTAGGGGCTTTGCATTTATCACAGCTAAGAGGATGAGCAAAGCCGAGCTAGAAGATGACCGCGCAAACTATATCGCACAAAATACTGACACGAGATTTGCTATTAACAGAGAGTTTGACTACATCTGTCGCGATGACAAATACACCACTAATGGTGCAGGCGTAGAATCTAATAGTGACTACTTTATCCAAGATATTTGGGGTGCGCGTAAAGTAGCAGTCGCAAAGCCCAGTCGCCACTATGATGTGGGCTCATCAGTTGCGGGCTTTATCGCCCATCTCCTAGGTGCCAATCAGCCCACAACTTTAATCGACATTCGCCCCCTACCCTGCCTAAACACAGACTTTCTAACTGCTAATGGGGGGGGGTTACAATATCTGCAAGCTGATGCGACACATTTAGAAAATATCGCGGATTCTAGCCTAGAATCTATCTCCGCACTCTGCAGTATCGAGCATTTTGGGCTTGGGAGATATGGTGACCCAATCGATCCTATGGGGTGGGAGAAAGCTCTACTATCCTTTGAGCGCGTGCTAAAATCTGGTGGTAAAATGTATATATCTGTCCCTATTGGGCAGTGCGATAAAGTCTGCTTCAATGCCCACAGAGTCTATCGCCCACAGACAATTATTAACACGCTAAAACACTGCCAAATCCTAGAAATGAGCTATATTATCGGGCTTGATACAAGGCTATGTATGGAGTATAGAGATGGGCAGTTATATAGCAATCAGGCTGCCCTAGAATCTATCCCAGATATGAAAAACTGGGGCGTTACCGGACTCTTTGAGTTCCAAAAGCGATAAGCTAGCATCTACATTTTATGTATTTGTACGGATTGCTTCGCAACGCGCAAACGACCAAAGGAGCTATTATTACGATCGTTTTTCTGCGTGGTAATCCACTACTCCACAAGTTTAGCACACCCCACTCCATCTATTCTTTAACATAAGCTCCTAGAATCTAACTTCTTAATGTGTTAGATTCTAGCTCGCCATTGCTAATCATTGTGCGTAGCATCTCAATTGTCTGCATGATCGCTTTTTGTTCTTCTTGGATGGTAATGCTACTCCTTGGCGTATGTAATATAACATAGCGTTTATTGTGCGTAGCCCAGCGACGCATGTCATATTCTGGGTAGAGGGCGATTGTAGGGACTCTTTGGTTGCAAGCTAGGTGCAGTGTGCCTGTGCTAGGACTTATCACGCAGCTAGATTTAGAGATCCACGCACAAAGTTGCAAGAGATCACCATCATTACAAAAGACAATAAGCTTACTTTTAATATTTTGCGGTTGGAAAGAAAGCGATGTAGAATCTAAGCTAGATTCCAGCTCTTGCATAAAATCTTTATGTACCTTGTCAAAAGTTACTACAAGCGGAATACATTCTGGGATTTGCGCAATTTTGTCAATAAGTGTGATGAACCCTTGCGTAGTTAGCGAGTAGGGGCAAGCATTGTTGAAAGGATTTACCATTATTAAATAACAAGGTTTACTAGATTCTAATCCTTTGTGTGCAAACTCTTTGGCAAGATAGTCTTGCACCACTTGAGCGCGCCTTTTGCCATAAGGGAGTTTGCTTTGCGTGAGATCAAGTAAAGGGATTTTCTCATCATAGAGTTTTGGATTGATCGCGCGGGCATAAGCTAGTAAGATCTCGCGCTCATCATAGTTGTAATATTTTTTCCACATATAAATTGCCACACTCTTACACCGCCACGACAATAAGCTTGTAAGCTTTGTCGCGCAAACTATATACTTGGCATTTGTGGAGAGTGCGAAGCGAATATGCATGGTTTTAGAATTGGTAAGCAAAGCATAATCACAGCAATAGCGATTGATAGCCTGCTTTGTGCAAGGCTCTACTACATCGACAAAATCACACTCACGCAAGAGATTTTGCAAAGTGGGCTGAGCAAAGACAATAAGCTTGCAAGAGTAAATATGCTTTAGTGCATAAAGACTCTCAATCCCTATAGCACACTCACCCAAAGCATTTTGGATAAATATTACACCAATGGTAAGCTGCCTTGAGCTATGTGCCATTTATATCCTATATCTTGGAGTTTGCAACCATTATAGTAAAACATCTTGCGCTAAGGTAAGACTGCCATTTGTCATAAAGTGGAATTGATTGTGAATTGCGCACAAAGACCCAAAAAGCTCACGCGATAGCTCTAAGCCCACCTTCCTTTCTTCATTCTTTGGATTCTGGCTTGTGTGGGCTTTTTCTAAGCGTAAAATCCAAGAATCTGGGATAAAGACCCCCGGAAGTTTATCGCGCAAAAACACCGCGCTCTTATAGCTTACAACAGGGAAAAATCCTAACACAAGCGAGACTCGTGTCCCTAATGTGCGGTTGGCAGATTCTAGGCTATCTAGGAGAATATGGGCAGATTCTAGGCTATAGACAGGCTGACTAAATAGTGCGCTAAGAGAACTAGAGCTAGAATCTATAAACGCACTTTTAATCTTTTTAATCATTTTGCTTTTAATCGTCTTGGAGTTAATGGCATAGGAGCTTATGACATTGCAATTATAAATGTGCTTAGGCGTGGATTTTAGTGGGCTACCTGTGAGATCTAGCCCTGCATTTAGAGTATTGATAATAGCATTAAGCTTTGTGGAGCTATCTTCAAAGACAGCTTTAGCCTCTGTGTTGCCAAGCTTAATGGGGTCACCTGTTAGGCTTAGAAATGCGCGCAAGTTAAAGGCATTTGCCGATAGAATCTCGCCACAAAGTGCAATAGAATTTCTATCTCTCATAGAAATTGTGCAGATACAGGGCTTTTGCAAGGACTCTTGCAAAGCAATGCTACTTAGCACAGATGAGGGCTTAAAGCGCGCTAGTGGAGAATCCGTGCAGACAAAGCTATCAAAAAGCGTGCAAGATTGAAGTACATTTAGAGACTCTTGCGCTAAAGCTTGCGCGCCAACTAATGGCGTAAGCTCAAAGCTTAAAAAGCTCTCACCTCTCTCTAGCTTACTAAATGCTCTATCAATCTTACCATCTAAATGCGCCCCTAGCATTAGGTCTCCTTATGTATTACTGCAGTGAGCCTAGGACATTCTTTGTCGCTTTGACAAGGTTTTCTAAGCTCGGTTTGACCTCTTCCCATTTACGCGTCTTCAGCCCGCAATCTGGATTGATCCATAGCTGCTCTTTTGGCAAGACTTCAAGCAATGCGCGGATTTGCTCCTCTAACTCACTTACACTTGGGATTCTAGGACTATGAATATCATACACCCCCGGACCTATCTCGTGCTTATAGCCCACTTCCTTAAAGACTTTGAGCAACTTATTGCCACTGCGCGCAGTTTCAATGCTAATCACATCAGCATCAAGGGCTTGTATGGTTTTAATAATGTCATTAAACTCACTATAACACATATGCGTGTGGATTTGTGTGCTAGATTCTGCTTTGGCAGTCGCGATTTTGAAACACTCTAATGCCCATCGCTCATACGCTGCGATATTTTCGGCGCGTAGTGGATAGCCCTCTTTAAACGCTGCTTCATCGACTTGGATAATTTTTATCCCTGCTTTTTGTAAGTCATCAATCTCATCAGCAATCCCTAGAGCAATCTGCTTACACACTAGCGCACGCGGGATATCATCACGCACAAAGCTCCAGTTTAAAATTGTTACAGGACCTGTTAGCATACCTTTTACAAGCTTTTTGGTAAGACTTTGGGCATAGGTGATCCACTCTGTTGTCATAGCCTTTGGGCGTGAGACATCACCATAAATAATTGGAGGCTTGACACAGCGACTACCATAGCTCTGCACCCACGCATTTTGGCTAAAGACAAAGCCTTTCATCTGCTCACCAAAATACTCTACCATATCATTACGCTCTGGCTCTCCATGCACTAGCACATCAAGTCCGATCTCTTCTTGGAATGCAATGCAGTCTTTAATGTAAGCCTTAATGCCATCATCATATTGCTCCTTAGAAATCGCACCTTTTTTATAGCCTAAGCGCAAGGCACGGATTTCTTGCGTCTGAGGGAAAGAGCCTATGGTGGTTGTAGCTAGATTAGGATAGGCAAGTACCGATCTTTGCGCCTTTATCCGAGTGGCAAAGATCTCATCGCGTGAAGTTTTGATACTAGAATCTAGACGAGCTTTAAGTGCGCTATCGTGGATTTTCTGCGAGCTTTTGCGCGTAGCGATTAGAGCTTGATTGGATTCTAGCTTGCTACACGCACTATCATTAGGAGCACGGAAGAGTGTGTCTAGCGTTAGCAACTCTTCTATTTTATCGAGCCCAAATGAGAGCCAAGATAAAATCTCGCTATCCATTTTTGTCTCAGCACTCTTGCTAAATGGCGTATGAAGTAGCGAGCAAGAAGAAGAGATGATAATACGCTCTTTTGGGATATGTGTGGCGATTTCTTCTAGCAAAGCCAACTTAGATTTTAGGTCAGCTATCCAAATATTGCGACCATCAATCACTCCAGCAAGCAGCATTTTATCACTTTTAGCTAGCTTTGCTAAAATCTGCTTATTTTTCTCCCCATAGATAAAATCAAGCCCAAGCCCATAGATTTTAGATTCTAGAAGAATCTCACTTGCTTCATTACTATGCTCAAAAAATGTCGTAACCACTGCTTTAATACCCTTATTAGCAATTGCATCATAAGTGGGCTTAATGAGGTCATAAAATCGCTCATCAATCCCGCGTGTGAAAATTGGCTCGCTAAATTCTATAAGCAGGTTAGAATCTAGTCTTACTAGCTCATCAAGTAGCGTGAAATACGCAGCTTTAATGGCATTAAAGACTTCTACAAACTCTCCTTGTGTAATCTTGCTCAATGCGACAAAGGTAAAAATCCCGATCAAAGATATTTTGGGGCTATATCCTAGAGCTTTAGCCTCCTTGTATTGATTGATAATTGTGCTTGCATCAACCTTATAAACATCATTGCTACTAAGCTCTGGCACGACAAAGTGATAGTTGGTATTAAACCACTTTGTCATCTCGCATGCCAACCCATCCTTATGCCCTCTAGCCATAGCGAAATACCCCTCTAATCCACTTAAATGTTGGAATCTAGCAGGCTTTGCCCCAAGCGTGTAAGCAAGATCTAGTACATTATCATAGAGACTAAAGTCATTGACACACACATAATCTAGCTCCTTTTGCTGTGCCCAATGCTTGGCGCGCAAGTCCTTAGCAACTCTCTCTAACTCATTTTGGTTAATTTTACCGCCCCAAAAGCTCTCTAATGCTCTTTTTAACTCTCTATTTTCCCCAATTCGTGGGAATCCAACAATTTGACTCATAAGCATCCTTTCAGTAGTAATGTAGCGGTATTATAGATATTTTTTGATAAATACATATTGTGTTTTTATATTTTTAACTAATTTTTCGTTGTTTTTTAGCCATAGAGTGGGTGTTTATACAGAGATTCTCGTAAGCAAGGGGCTTGGCAACCATATATATAAACGATACAAAAAGTAACAAACACATATTGTGTTTGTGTATTTAGCTAATTTGTGTCGCAATAACAAAGCACTACCCATAGCTAAATATTAAGTGAAATGATTATTGATTTGATTAAGTTTAGCTCTATGAAATAATGTCTTATAGGAAGTTGGAACCGTATTGAAGCAAAAGCAAGGTAAAGATGAAAAACGCCCCAGCTCCAACAAGCAAAGGAGCTGGGCTTATGTTTATTTCACTCCGCAGAAATCCCTAATTGCTTCAACCTTATCAGTTTTTTCCCAAGAAAACTCTGGTAATTCTCGCCCAAAGTGTCCATACGCCGCAGTTTTGCGATAAATTGGGCGAAGCAAATCAAGTGATTCTATAATACCTTTAGGTGTTAGTCTAAAGACTTTTTTCACACACTCTGTCAGTATAGAATCTTCCACTTTTCCCGTGCCTTGCGTATCTACAAGGATCGATACAGGCTCTACCACGCCAATCGCATAGGCTACCTGCACCACTGCCTTATCACACACGCCACTTGCCACAAGATTCTTAGCTACATAGCGAGCCGCATACGCCGCACTTCTATCCACTTTGCTAGGATCTTTTCCGCTAAATGCTCCACCTCCGTGCGGACAGCTCCCGCCATAAGTATCCACGATGATTTTACGCCCGGTTAGCCCTGCATCGCCCTGTGGTCCGCCGATGACAAACTTACCGGTAGGATTGACAAAATAGCGGATATTATCGTTCAAATATTCCTGTGGGATTACTTTTTGCACGATTTCTTCAATGACTGAATCTTTTAAATGGCTTTGTTGTGTCTCTGGGCTATGTTGCGTTGAGATAACAATTGTGTCAATACTTACAGGCTTGCCATCTTCGTAACGCACGGTAACTTGAGACTTGCCATCTGGGCGTAAAAAGGGCAGTGTGCCATCTTTGCGTTTTGCTGCTAAGCCCTCTGTAATGCGATGGGATAGCCAAATAGGTAGGGGCATAAGGGAGGGAGTTTCACGGCAGGCATAGCCAAACATAAGCCCTTGGTCTCCCGCTCCTATCTCGCCATCAGCTCTATCTACGCCTTGATTAATATCAGGACTTTGCTCACCAATACCATTTAACACAGCAGCAGAGCGATAATCAAAACCATAAAGCGCATCAGTGTAGCCAATCTCTTGCACAACTTTTCTAGCAATTTCTTGCATAGGGGCATACACGCTTGTTTTTAGCTCCCCAGCGATAACGCAAAAACCATTGCTTACAAGCGTTTCACACGCTACGCGAGCATTTTTATCCCGCTCAATGATGTAGTCAAGCACCGCATCACTGATTTGGTCTGCCATTTTATCTGGATGCCCTTCTGTTACAGACTCTGAAGTGAAAAGGAACGTTTTTTTCATAAACTCACCTTGTGTTTGAATATTTTGAAGATGAGATCCTAACAAAAATTATTAAACACAATATATGTTTAGTGATTTTTGGATATTACACTTTAGATTTTACAAAGACTTTACAAGAAGAGAATAGACTTTTACACAGTAGGTCTATAATCCTTGCTAGATTCTCTACAACCTAAGGGACAATATGGCAAGAAACAATCCCACGAAACCAATAAACAAGCACTCTAAAGCCCAGCAAAAATCTCAAAGTAATACTGCAAAGAGTACCACACAAGCCACTATTGCTACTTATAAAGACCCATTATCTCTTGCCCTGCGCGCAAGCCTATACATAGCTATTGCCACTACAATCTCTGTGTTTGCTCTCATTGTCGGCTATATCCTTTATAGTGGCTTGCCGCATTTGAGCGCAAGCCTTTTTGAGTGGAAATACACCACAGAAAATGTCTCTATGCTCCCTGCGATCATTAATACTATCACTATCGTGTTGCTCTCTCTACTATGCTCTGCACCAATTGCGATTCTAGGTGCGATTTACTTGCAAGAGTATGCAAAACCCGATTCTTGGTTTGTAAGCACGATCAATATGGCTTCAGAAACACTAGCTGGTATCCCGTCTATCGTGTATGGACTATTTGGGTTTATTGTGTTTGTTATTTATATATTTGATAATACCTTCACTATGTTAGCAGGGGCTTTCACGCTAAGCATTATGGTGCTACCACTTATTTTACGCAATACACAAGAATCCCTGAAATGTGTGCCAGAGACTTATAAGGAAGCGGGCTTTGGACTTGGTGCACCAAAGCTTGTCGTACTCTTTCGCATTGTCCTGCCTTGTGCTGTAAGTGGCGTGCTATCGGGGGTGATTTTGTCTATTGGGCGCATTATTAGTGAGAGTGCCGCCTTGCTCTATACATCAGGAAGCGTAGCACAAGTAGCATTGAGTATGGATTCTGGGCGCACACTAAGTGTGCATTTATATCAGCTACTTAATGAAGGACTTTATATCAATGAAGCTGCTGCTAGCGCGGTAGTAATTTTGCTTGTTGTCATAGCTCTTAATCTCTTATCCAACTTTGTTGCTAAGAAATTTAGCCCACCTATGCCAGCATAACATCCACATCCACACAAGGAGCACGCGATGAAAGAGATTTTCACACTCAAAAATATGAACCTGCACTATGGGGACTTCCACGCACTTAAAAATATCAATCTCACTTTGCTAAAAAATGAAGTGAGTGCCTTTATTGGTCCAAGTGGCTGTGGTAAGTCCAGTCTCCTGCGTTGTTTGAATCGTATGAATGACTTGGTGACTGATTGTCAAGTGGGGGGTAAAATCTTGCTTGAGGGCAAAGATATTTACAAGGACTATAATGTCAATATCTTGCGCAAACGCGTAGGAATGGTGTTTCAAAAACCAAATCCTTTCCCTATGAGCGTGTATGATAACATCACCTTTGGTCCTAAAACTCACGGTATAAAGAAAAAAGGTGAGCTTGATGAGATAGTGGAGCGATGCCTAAAAAGCGCCGCCTTATGGAAAGAGCTCAAAGACCGCTTGAAAAAATCTGCACTTGGGCTAAGTGGTGGACAACAGCAACGACTATGTATCGCTCGTGCTCTCGCGGTAAATCCGGAAGTACTCCTAATGGATGAACCCACAAGCGCTCTAGACCCAATCTCTACACTAAAAATCGAAGAGTTAGTCAATGAGCTAAAACAAAAATACACCATCGTAATCGTTACCCACAATATGCAACAAGCCGCTAGAATCTCAGATAAAACGGTATTTTTCTTACTTGGTGAAGTAATAGAATTTGACACAACCTATGCAATGTTTAATGCCCCAAAAGACAAGCGCACAAAAGATTATATTGGTGGCAAATTTGGGTAGAATCTAGGCAAGGAGCTTAAGTATGGTATATGTCCTAGAAGATGATAGTAGTATTTTAGAGCTTGTGCTCTATGCGCTATCAAGCCAGAATATCGAAGCAAAAGGCTTTGATAACGCGCTAGATTTCAATAACCAACTAGCCCAAAGTCTCCCATCGTTAATTGTTCTTGACCTAATGCTTCCCAATGAAAATGGCTTAAGTATTTTAAAGCGCCTGCGAGAAAGGAGCAAAACTCGCAATATCCCTGTAATCATACTCAGTGCACTTGGTAGCGAGTATGACAAGATTAAAGGACTTGATTTAGGGGCTGATGATTATCTATCAAAGCCTTTTAGTGCTCTAGAACTATTGGCTAGAATCCGTGCATTACTACGCCGATGTAGTAGCGATGATTTTGGAGACTTAGTGCTAGGCTCTCTGTCATTATCACCCAAACGCCACACTATCACGATCGATAACCAAGAAATCAAAACCACATTAAAAGAATTTGAGCTACTTGCCTGCCTACTCAAAAACCCAGATAGGACATTCTCTAGAGAAGAGTTGCTTGATCTTGTGTGGGACTATGCACCTAGCATGGAAACGCGCACTGTGGATATGCATATAAATACCTTGCGAAATAAGCTTGGAAGCTTTGGAAAAAAAATCGAAACCATACGCGGTGTTGGCTATAAGCTAAACACACAATAGCTCAAGCAGATTCTAGGAGCGACAAATTGCACTTATAAGCTAACGCTAGCCTAGAGTCTAGCTTAAAAGTCAATGTATCGCATTGAAACTACTTTTTATCACCTTGACAAACTTATCGCTTTGGAGAATCTTGCTCTCATCGCTATGACTTACATAATTGTCATTTTTGTCTATAGCAATCCCTTTGTCTGCTTTGTATTCTCACATCTTTGCATGGATATAAGTATTAAGCGATTTTAGGGCTATATTTGCACTTGCCACGCCAATAAATCTATCATTATTAATAAGCGGGGAAGCAAAGCTAAATACTGGAATCTTATATGAGTTTTGTATCCAAGACTCACTTAGCACTTCGTCTCTAAGCGATTGCTTAGAGATTTGATACCAACTGCGTGATCTTGGGTCATAGCCATCTTGTGGGTATTGATGTTTGCCATTGCCACGCAATATTCTACTGTTAGACTCTATGCTGATATAAGTGAGATTAAAAATCCCCAGATTCTTGAATCACGGAGATTTTACGTCATTTGAGATTTATTTAAACCACCTGCAAGGGCTTCTTTATAAGTTTGTTAATAAGCATTTTTTCTCATCATATATATATATATATATATCTATAAGATTTTCTAGCTGGGAAGCTTGCTTTTCTTGTGTCTCATAACTCAATAAACATAATGGTTTTTTGTGCGTTAAAATACACAAACCATGCCAAAATACTAAACTCACAAGCACCATCAAAGTCGTGCCATAGATACCTTTGCGTTGATTCCTAGTATCAGTCGATATGCCACATCCCTATTCCATTGGTGTGGTATGCTATACACAATCGACACTAAATCTCCTACTCTCTAGCCATACAAATAGGCAACCTATCTAGCTCATAGTGCTCTACTACTATTTAACCCTAACAAATCCAACAAATGCCCCCAAACTTTGCTAGCACAAAAGTACTTAGAAGCAAAAAGATGGACTACACGCATTAGCACAACATTAGAAATACTCCCCCTTTGCTCAGCTTAGGCTAGGCTCTTTACCATCTCACTAGGCTCTATCATAGTGACAATCTCTTACAACAACTTCATGTAAAAGCGTAAGATTTGCGATTTAGAGTACTCAAGATTGGAGCACGCCATTGACCCTATCACCTTGTAAGCACACAATCAATATTTATAATACTGCTTGGAAAACACTATGAACATATGAATAGGAGTGTATCAATCTCCTTTTCAATCGCTTCAATAGGCTTTGAACTTGTTGTTTAGATTCTGTTTGATACACAAGTAGCAGAATCCACCCTAGTAATCGCAAGATTTAAGGGATTTTTAACAGATCTGTGTATATTACCTGGCGTATTTGTATGCAAAAATCAATATAAATGGACATTTATTTCGTCAAAACACTCGTAGCGCATCAACAGAGTCCATAAACACTCTCTAATATAAATAAAGATAGTAAAACAAATCCCCATATACTGGATAACTAAAAATTTCTCACACGCCCATCTTCTCTAACAAACAGCAAACTCTTAATACGAAGAAGTAAAAGCACAGCACTCATACCAATTAAAAAACATAATATTTCCACAATGAATAAAAATAGAAAAACCAAAACAAACACAAGATGAGTAACAAAGAAGTCCGATGCCCAATAGAGCTGGACACTAAAAATACAAGAAAATATGTAAAAATATACCCATACGATGAATTAATGCTATCCTTTGGTGACAAAAGGCAAAGAGTACAATAAAGCATAATCACTTCATTAAAGTGTAGTGAAAACATTCTAGCCACCTGTGATATATAGTGGTCAAACTTACTTAAAAGCGGTAAATCAAGTGGAATCAAACCATTTCTAAATAATCCATAAAATACTTCGAATAAAAATGCGAAAATACTCAAGGCAACAAACTAAATGTATAGCTGTGTTTTCTTGTGGGTTGGTATGTGGCAAACTATACAAATACATAAACACAATGTTTAAAGCTCTAGATAAAAACGATATCTCCAAACAGCAATAATCAACAAACATAAACATCAAATTACCAAGCCATATAAAACAT
>NZ_JAFVUX010000036.1 GCF_017502485.1 Helicobacter sp. | reverse complement strand
GTTTGATGGCAGCTATAAAGCAGAGCTATCTCTAGGGATACTCTATCGTGGCAATGCTTACAATAGTGTAGAAGATCTAGGTGAAGTGCTTGCACAAAAATCAAGCTTTGAAATGCCAGATTTCTATGCCAAAATCAAAGGAATGTATTATCATATGAATGCCCTTACTATGCCCTATTTAGATACACAGACAATCCACCACCCTGAAGCAAATAATTTCGTGCTTATGCTTGAGTTTGGTATAGGGCTTAATGCGCCGTTTAATTAAGAGATATTAGAAGATGAAAAGCTTTTGTGGATTTTTTTGGCTTTTTGTCATTCTGTGCTCTTATATGAGTGCAAAGGCTATCAATGTCGATGAAATACTGACAAAAAGTAGGCAATTTAAGCTTATTACATCATTTTCTTATATCAATCTTGCTCGCAAGGATTCTTACCTAGGCTCCATAGGGGCGCAGCTGCCAGATGGCACACATATAACCTTGCCCTATGTCGGTGCGCAAAGCACAAATCAAGATCATCTAAATTTTTCTTTATATATGCGTTATGGTATTTATAGGCGTGTGGAAGTATTTAGCACAATTAATGCCTTTTGGCAGCATAGTGGTGTAAATGATACGATTAGCAGTAGATATATAGCAAGTAGTCGCGGAGATTTTGGACTATGGAATCTAGGAGTGCTAATACAAGCTAAAAAAGAGGGTAAATATCCAGCACTTTTGCTTGGTGGAAGCGTGGATTTACTAGAGCAGATGTATTTCACTACTACGCATAAGACATTAGAGTATGCTAAGGGATATTCGTTTTTCGCGACAAGTTTTTTTACCATAGATCCTGTGGTGTTTCTTCTCCAAGCGAACTTTCGCTTAAATCTTAAAAAAGAATCGCAAGGATTATCACTAGATAGCGGAGAATCTTTCATACTTAATCCCATGGTGTATTTCGCTGTGAATCCTTATGTGTCGCTAAATGCAGGGATAAAATATCAATATAGAAGTAGTGATAATGTCAATGGCACTACATTAGCTCCACTTGGATCATCTCTAGGCTACACGATTGGTATTGGTTATGAGATCAAGCCCAAGCTTATCCTTTTTGCAAGTGCGGATTTTCTGCCTACAAGTCAATATACTAGTAATTCTCTATCGCTAATGCTTTCTTATAGAATTTAGGACTACAAATGTTGCGCGTAGGACTGCTAGCTTTTTTGCATTCTATTGCTTTTAGTGCGCAAATTTATAACGAGCCAGTAGAATTTACAAATCCTACACAATCGTGGCTTGAGCTACGCGATGAGAATCTTACAAGGCAGAAGTATGATTACAGCTGTGGCGCGGCTTCACTCTCAACGATTTTGACTTATTATTATAATGTAAATCAAGCAGATGAATTTAGCATTTTAGAATCCATATTATTAGGCAAAGGAATTGATATTAACAAACAAGAGCATAGTATAGAGCAACTACGAAAAAAGGTGTCTATATCTTTTTATGATTTAGGAGAGTATGCTAAAACGCGTGGATTTACACCCATAGGCTTGGCACTTGATATGAAGAATCTAGCAAAGCTGCAAATCCCTGTCATTGTGCATATTAATGTGCGTGAAGTGGAGCATTTTAGTGTATTTAAGGGGATGGATAGCGACTTTGTCTATCTTGCAGACCCAAGCTTTGGCAACATAAAAATAAGCCACAAAAAATTCCAAGAGATGTTTTATCAGCGTGAAGATGCAAAATATCCGGGTAGGATTCTTGCTTTTGTCCCCAAAGATAGAGCTAAAATAGAGCCAAATCAAGTATTTATGCATTTAGATAATAGCTTGTCTATGGTGTATGAAATAATACTAGATAGGCATTTATAGCGGCTAGAACACTAGCATTTCGCGCTTAATTTTATTGAGCTTATCGATTTGCTCTTTTAGTGCATCGACTTGCTCGTTGATTTGCTCTAGCACCGCCATTTTTAGCTCTTCTGGCATATCCATAGAGCCGCGTTTGATCATTATATAATCTACGAAACTAATTTTCCCCATACCAAGCAGGATTTGGATTTCATCGCGGATTTCTTCGATTCTAATGATTATTTCATTGATTTTTTCAAACATTTTTACTCCTTATGGTGTGATACCTTCGCTAAGAAGAGTATGGATATGCAAAACTCCTAGAATCTGCTTTTTAGAATCTGTGATAACAAGTAGTTGGATTTTGTTTGCTTCTATGATTTTTAGGGCTTCTTTGGCTAGGAGATTTGGATTCTGGCAGGTTTTTGGATTCTGTGTAGCGTAGGTGATTGCATTAGCATTGATGTCAAAATCACTTCTCATCATAGCCCGCCGCAAGTCTCCATCGCTTAGCACTGCTATAAGCGTGTTATCTTCGGCGATGAGTGCGCTTCCAAGCCTCTTTTGCGTCATTATGATGATGGCATCTTTTAGTGGTGTTTGCGGGGAGATTATAGGGAGATTGTCTCTTTGCATAAGATCTGTGATTTTGACAAAAAGCTCTTTTCCCAAGCTTCCACCCGGATGCAGTGCACCAAAGTCGTATTTGCTAAAATTTCTTGCTTGTATGAGACAGGCTGCTAGGGCATCGCCTATGGCTAGTGTGAGTGTTGTCGAGCTCATTGGGGCAGCTTGTATGGGGCAGGCTTCTTGCTCTATGGCAATGGGTAGGAAATAATCCCCAAGCTTACTTAACGCAGAATCTGGAGCTTTGCTCATTGTGATAATACTGCTTGCAAGTCGTTTTAGATGAGGCATAATGGCTAGGATCTCGCTGCTCTCTCCGCTATAACTTATGGCTAGGATTATGTCATTTTCTCCTATCATTCCAAGATCACCGTGTAGAGCTTCGGTGGGATGGAGAAAGAAGCTTGGCGTGCCTGTGCTAGCAAGTGTAGCGGCGATTTTACTGCCAATATGCCCACTTTTCCCTACACCACAGACAATAAGCTTGCCACCTTTATCTGTAGCTTTAATGATAGATTCTACAATGGGAGTCCAAGTAATGTGCGCACATTTTTGGGCTGTGTTTTGTAGTTCTTTTGCTTCTAGAAGTAAAATTTCGCGTGCAATTTGTGTGTATTGAGCAGAATCTAAACTAGATTCTGTTGTGTTTTTTGTAGGGCTCATATTCTTGCCTAAGCAGTGAAAATATGGAGCAAAATCGCAGGATATTTTTTAAGCTTTTTGAAGAGTAATTTTCTTGTGAGATTTCGTATTTCTCCTTCTAAAAGCTTTTTATTGCTAATCACCTCTGACTTTATTGTGCGGATAGACATTTCAAGCGCACCTTGGAGCTCTTTTTGTAGCTCATCTTGCTCTTTTTGGTTTGCTATGCCTATCATTTCTATTTCTAAGGAGCGAATTTTCTGCTCATTTTGCGAGATGAAAGCGACCATACTTACAAGCCCAGCATCTGCTAGATCTTGGCGATCTTTGATCGTGCTAGAATCCACTTCTTTGCACGCTTGATTATCGATAAAGACTTTACCGGATTTGACATTGCCAACTTTGCGCATATAACTTGGATTGACCTCAATTTGATCACCATCTTCCATAAGTAAGATATTTTTCTCTAACACACCGCATTTAATAGCAGTATCTTTGTGCTTAGCAACATGATTATATTCTCCATGGATAGGGAGAAAGAACTTAGGCTTAATAAGTCGTAGCATAAGCTTTTGCTCTTCTTGTGCGGCGTGCCCACTAACATGGATTTCGCTAAAGTCTTGGTAAGCTACGCTTGCTCCTGCTTTCATTAAGAAATTTAGCACCGCTGATACGGAGCCTTCATTCCCCGGGATTGCTTTGGCAGAGAGTATGATTAAATCGCTGGCTTTGATTTTGACATGTCTATGCTCATCTGTCGCCATACGATATAGCGCGCTCATTGTCTCACCTTGTGAGCCTGTAGTAACGATTAGAATCTCATTTTCAGGGTATTTTTCTACTTCGTGCGCTTCGATAAAAATGGAGTTTGGCAAATCGATATAGCCTAATTCTCGTGCTATGTCGATATTTTTTTCCATCGATCGACCGATAACACAAACTTTACGCCCATATTTGATCCCATAGGTGATAGCCTGATAAACGCGGTGGATATTGGAGCTAAAAGTGCTCATTATCACGCGTCCATGTGCGCTTTTAAAAAGTGAGTCAAATGTCGGTCCAACGACAGCTTCACTTTGTGTGCAGCCACTTTTATGTGAGTTTGTAGAATCACTAAGTAGTAGCATAACGCCTTGCTCCCCATAATGTGCTAGGCGGTGCAAATCTGTGGGGAGATTATCAATGGGTGTGTGATCAATTTTAAAGTCTCCTGTGTGGAAGATAATACCAGCTTCTGTTTTAATCGCAAGTGCAGAAGAGTCAATGATAGAGTGTGTGATATGTATCCACTCTATTTCAAATTCTCCAATTTGCACAGGCTCACGCTTTTGAATGACTTTTAGCATAGGGCGGAACTTCTTTAGCCCGTGTTCGTCAAATTTCGCTCCAATCATTCCAAGCGCTAGGGGTGTGCCATAGAGAGAAAACTGCAATTCTTTAAAGAGATAGGGCACTGCACCTATATGATCTTCGTGTGCGTGGGTAATGATAACGCCAGCGATTTTATCTTTTATCGTGTGTAGATAAGTAAAATCTGGGATCAAAATATCCACGCCGTGCATATTTTCCTCCGGGAAACTCATACCTACATCGATGATAATGGCGGATTTTTCTGTCTCCATTACCATCATATTACCTCCAATCTCCCCTAGCCCACCAAGTGGCGTGATACGCACGCTGGCTTTTGTGTTGAGATTGAGCTTATTGTGAGGGTTTAGGCTGTTCTTTTGGATTCTAGTATTTGTTTCTACACCTTTTTTTAAATCTTTGTGGAATGCAAGATTACCACGCTCATTTGCTCCTTGCACTTCTCTTGCGCCATTTTGATTCTCGTGCCTATTGCGATTGGGCCACTGGCGTTTGGGCTGCTCGCTTTGAGAATTGTCCTTTTGATAAGGCTCTGGCTCGCAATTATGTGGCTCTTTTGGTCGGTAACCTTTTTTAAATCGATTGTTGAAAAACCGCCTTTTTGACTGTTGTCCTCCATCTTGTTGGTTTGGTTTGTTGTTTGGCTCATTCATAGACAATCCTTTAGTGTGTTGTAAATATGGTGATACTTTTGTGTGCTGATTTGATGAGGTCGCGCATTTGGATTGATGGACTCTTGTGCGAAAATCTTATCTAATAAGTCTTTTTTCTCAATTTTTTGAAAAATTGGTAAAAGATTATTATAAAGCTTTTTGCGAGGAGAGCTGAAAGCTACTTTTAGCATCGATTCAAAGTCACTTTCAATATGGGTAAAGTCTTTAAACTTTTTATGTGTAAAAACTGATGAAGTAACTTTAGGTGCAGGTTCAAAACTCTCTTTGCTAACATCAAAAAATAGTGTCGTCTCTCCTGCACTTTGTGCGATTACGCTTAGTGCGCAAAAATCACTTGATAAGTTATCTGCACAGAATTTCAAGGCGACCTCTTTTTGTGTCATCACGACAAAACCTTCGCATAGTGGATCGTGCAAGAGATTCAGCACGACACGAGTGGCGATATTATAAGGGAGATTAGAGACAAGGATATAAGGCTCGCTAGCAAGCCAGCCCTGTTTAGATTCTACTCTACTTTTTTTGTCATCACTTGTTATGCGGAGAGTTTGCTTCACTATTTCCTTTGATAAGCTGGAGTTAGAATCTATACTAAAAGGGATAGAAAGTACATCACAATTCACCAAAGAAAAAGGGTATGCAAACTTGCGTGATGAAAACTTCTGCAAAACAAAAGAACACAGATCAGCATCAATTTCATAAGTCGTAAGACTAGAAAGAGATAAAAGCCGCTCTGATAAATCACCCAAGCCAACACCGATTTCTATAAGTTTTTGACCTTGTAGTAGTTCGGCACTCACTTGGACAATCTTCTCCAAAATAAAAGGATCTTTTAAAAAATTTTGTCCAAAGCATTTTTTCGCTCGCATTGCTAGCTCGCATTGCAAATATAAATATTATTAGGGTGTATTGTATCCTTTTTTATTAACTATTGTTAAAGAATTATTGGGATTTATAAAAATTTATCGCCGTTTGTATTATACTTGCCTGTTTTAATTATGCGTTTATGAAGGAGTATGTGGGATGGCAAATCATCTTGCAAAAAGAATTATTCCGTGTTTGGATATAAAAGATGGGCAGGTTGTAAAAGGGGTAAATTTTGTTGGTTTGAAAAGTGTGGGGGATCCTGTTGAATTAGCTAGATTTTATAATGATTCTTTAGCGGATGAGCTTGTGATTTTAGACATTACAGCATCATTTGAGCATCGTCAAATTATCGTTGAACTCATTCATGAAATTGCAAAGGAAGTATATATACCTTTGACAATTGGAGGCGGAATAAAAACTCTAGATGATATGTATATGCTTTTAGATGCTGGTGCGGATAAGATTAGTATTAATTCTGCAGCAATTGCAGATCCAAATTTAATTGAACAAGCGGCAAAAAGATTTGGCTCGCAATGTGTGGTGGTGGCTATTGATGTGCGCAGTGCGGGTGCGGGATATGAAGTTTATATCAAAGGTGGAAGAGAGCGCACAGGAGTATTGCTTGCTGATTGGGCAAGGATATGTAGGGATAAAGGTGCTGGGGAGTTTTTATTAACAAGTATGGATACAGATGGCACAAAGAGTGGATATGATATTGCTGCATTACAAATTTTACGAGAAGTGAGTGATTTACCAATAATTGCTTCTGGTGGTGCTGGGAAAATAGAGCATTTAGGGGAGATTTTTTCTCTTGATGTTGCAGATGCAGCATTGGCAGCGAGTATTTTTCATAATAATGAAATTAGCATTGTTGATGCTAAACATTATCTTAGAGATTGTGGTATATCAGTTCGATTGTAGGAAGTTGTGATGATAGTATGTGCAGGCAGGAGCGAAATTATTTCTTATGCTGTACCTATTGGTGTGGGATTAATAGAAGCGAGTATGGGACTTATGAGACTTTGTTTGCGAGAATATGTGGAGAAGCTAGTATTTGTCGGCTCTGCTGGAGCATACTGCTATGAAATACCATTGTTATCTTTATGTGTGAGTACTCGTGCGGCACAGATAGAATCCAGCTTTATTTTCAGAAGTAGTTATACACCGCTAGATAATTATATAGAGAGTAATGTTTCACAAGAAACATTACAAGCAAAAGCTCGTTGCTTGCGGGATGTTATAGTAAATTCTTCCAATTATATTACGATGGACTCTAGGATTTGTGCTGCGATGTGTGGAGTGGGTATTATGGTGGAGAATATGGAATTTTTTTCGCTTTTGCGTGTTGCGCAGGATTTTAATATCCCTGCTTATGGAGTGTTTTGTATCACAAATTATTGTGATACAAATGCGCAAAAAGATTTTATAGCAAACCACACCGTTGCCAAACAAAAGCTGGAAGCCTTTATACAGCAAGGGAATATTTTATGAACTTAGTACAAGTACAAGAGTGTGGTAAGATAGATTCTGGTTTATTGGAAGCGGATGGTTTGAAGAATATTTATGGACTCTCTCTCACAGAGTTGCAGGAAATCTGTAAAAAACCTTATCAAGCAAAGCAACTCTACCATTGGCTCTATGTCTGCTATGAAAAAAACTTTGCTAAGATGAGTAATCTCCCAAAAGATTTTAGAGAGATGTTGCAGCTACGATACAGCACACAGAATCTCAACCTAATCACACAAGAAGTAAGCTGTGATGGCACGAGAAAATATTTATTTCAAACTAGAGATAATCATACATTTGAAAGTGTTTTTATCAAAATGCGAGATAAAAAATATGATGAAAATGGCAAAATCATTCAAGGGGAGAAATATACATTTTGCATTTCTAGTCAAATTGGCTGCAAGGTAGGCTGTGCCTTTTGCTCTACTGCAAAGGGTGGGTTCGTGCGAGATTTGACAAGTGGAGAGATAGTCGAGCAGGTGCTTAATCTTAAAAAGGACAATAATTTAGCTCCAGAAAAAAGAGTCAATATTGTTTATATGGGTATGGGGGAACCACTGAATAATTTTGACAATCTTATGCACGCGATTAGGATTTTATCTACACTTGAAGGGCTTTCTATCTCGCCAAAACGGCAAACAATTTCCACAAGTGGTATTAGTCCGAAGATTTATGATCTAGGCAAGCAGAATCTAGGTGTCCAGCTTGCCATATCACTCCACGCTGTAGATGATACTCTACGCTCAAAGCTTATCCCTATGAATAAAACTTACAATATCCAAAGTGTTATCGATGCAGTTCGTGCTTTTCCTATTGATACGAGAAAACGCGTGATGTTTGAATATCTTGTTATAAAAGATATAAATGATGATCTTGCTAGTGCGAAAAAACTACTAAAATTACTTGATGGAATAAAGGCTAAGGTTAATCTTATTTTGTTTAATCCGCATAGTGGCACGAAATTTCAGCGGCCGGAAGAAGATAAAGTCAAAGCTTTTGCAGATTTTCTTACAAGTAAAGGCTTATTTACAACTATACGAGAATCTAAAGGTATTGATATTTCGGCTGCTTGCGGACAACTACGAGAAAAGACAAAACAAAGTGTTTCATATGAAACATAAATTATAAATCAATAAAGGAGATAAAATGGATATATTAGAATGGATATTGTTGGTATTTTTAGCAATATTTGCTATCGGTAGCATCGCTGGATATGTTTTATTTGTTAAAAATGAAAAGAAAAAATAGGGGTATATAATGCTTGTTCATATTTGTTGTTCAGTAGATAGTCATTATTTTTTAAGTGAATTGCAAAAAGTTTATCCGAAAGAAAGCTTTGTGGGATTTTTTTATAATCCAAATATTCATCCAAAAGCGGAGCATGATCTACGACTAAGTGATGTTCGCAGAAGTTGTAAGATATTGAAAATCCCGCTCATTGAAGGTGATTATGAGCTAGAGAATTGGTTTTATTCAGTAAGAGGGAGAGAAGATGAGCCAGAAAAAGGTGCTAGATGTAATATCTGTTTTGATGTTCGTTTAGAAAAAAGCGCACAAATTGCCAAGCTTCTTGGAGAGCGAACATTCACCACTACACTACTATCAAGTCCTATGAAAGAGCAGGAGACTCTCTACCAGCAAGGTGATGCAATTGCGCAACGCAATGGACTCGATTTTATTAAAATTAATGTCCGTAAAAATGGTGGTGTGCAGAAGCAAAATGAGCTTGCCAAAAGAGATAATCTCTATCGTCAAAACTATTGTGGATGTCAGTTTGCGCTATCCAAGCAACGAACGAAACAAAATCGTCTAAGTCTTGAGATGATAAGCGAACTAGGTGGCAGAGCATTACCCGGAAGTATAGAAGAGCGACAAAATTTTTTTGCGTTAAGAAATACACTAGAATCTGCTGGTAAAAGCTATATGCTCACACAAAAAAAGCTTCGTGTGTGGCGACTTTTACAAGGAAAAGTTTCATATAATGAAAAAGTGATATATAGCTACATTTTAGCTCATTCAGACTCTAGGGCAACTAAAAATATGACCATTATTTGGGGAAATGTCACTTTAGAGTCCTTGCTGGATTCTCACCACATAATGGCACAAAACAATTTCAAAAATATGTTTACTATAACACCTAAAGCTGCTATATGGATAGGATTTTCTAAAAAAGACGATAGCGTGTTTCTCTGTCTAAAAGATTTCAATGCACTACTTAATACGCATTATGAGCAAGTTCTTGATTTACTATACAATCCTATTGACTATGAATTAGAATTGTTTGTGCGGAGCTTGCTCTGTGGTAGCGAGAGTATCAACCCTATAATTATCGTTGATGAGATTAGTGAGAATCTAACTATAGACATTAAGTCAGTTTTCCAAGATGAAAGGCTATTTCAAACGATAGCTTTATTATAAAACTCAGCTAGATAATTTATATCAGCATAAAAGCATTGCCAAATTAAAGAAAATTTTTGAAAATATTGTGTATAATCGGCGCAATTTTGCTGATTTTACGCGCACGCGCATATCGTCAAATACTATAGATTCTAAGGTCAAGGTTTCCTAAATGATGGATGTTAATCATATTAAGAAGATTCTCCCACATCGCTATCCTTTGTTGCTTGTGGACAGAGTTACAGAACTTGTCTGCAATACCGATGATACCATTCCTAATGGTTATATCAAAGCATACAAGAATGTTACGATCAATGAAGAAATATTTTTAGGACATTTTCCTAGTAAGCCTGTGTATCCGGGGGTTATGATTATCGAGGGTATGGCGCAAGCTGGTGGTGTTCTAGCATTTGTGAGTATGTTTGGTGATGATGTCCGTGCAGCAGAAGATAAGATTGTATATTTTATGACCATTGATAAGGTGAAGTTCCGTGTCCCCGTGGTCCCGGGTGACCGCTTGGAATACCATCTATCTGTTTTGAGACATAAGGGCGCGGTATGGTCGCTTGAAGCAAAGGCATTTGTCGATGGTAAGCTTGTGTGTGAAGCGGAGCTAAAAGCAATGGTTGCAGATAGTCAAGAGACGCAAGGCTAGTAATGGCAAGTAACATAGCGAGAACAGCCATTATCCATAAAGGTGCGCAGATAGCTGATGGCGTGGAAATCGGCGATTTTTGTGTCATTGGAGAATCTGTAAAGATTGATTCTGGTTGCAAGCTTTATAATGGTGTTACCATATTGGGAAACACAACCGTAGGTGCACGCACAACGATTTTTCCCTATGCTGTGCTTGGAACAATTCCGCAGGATTTGAAATATGCTGGCGAAGAAGTTGAACTTATCATAGGTGCAGATAATCTTATCCGTGAGCATTGTATGTTTAATCCGGGAACGCAGGGTGGCATAGGAAAAACAATCATAGGGGACCATAATCTTTTTATGGCATATGTGCATATAGCCCACGATTGTGTGATTGGCAACCATTGTATTCTTGCAAATAATGCTACTCTTGGTGGGCATATTGTGCTTGGTGATTATGTCAATATCGGTGGTATGACCCCCGTGCATCAGTTTGTCAAAATTGGTGATGGGGCAATGATTGCTGGAGCAAGTGCGCTCTCTCAAGATGTCCCACCATTTTGTATGGCAGAGGGCAATCGTGCTGTGATTAGGGGGCTTAACAAATACAGAATGCGCAAGCTATTTACAAGCGAAGAAATTGATATTATCAGCTCTTTTTATAAAGAACTCTTTGCTGCAACTTCTATGCGTGATTATGCTCAAAGTGTTTTAGATTCTAGTGTGAAGCTAGAATCTATCGCAAACATTTGTCGCTTTGTTCTTGAGTCATCAAGAGGTATTCCGATCCGAAAAGGAAAAGAATGAAAAAGTATTGTGATTTTTGTGGCAAAGAAATAGAGAACACCTACTTCGAGGGAAATCAATGTGGGAAGATTTGTCCTTCGTGCATTGGTGGCTTATACAAGAAGTTACGACAATCGGGCGTGGATATGGAGAGCGTGCCGAGTACTTCTAGGGGGTCTTTAGCTGATGAGTCGCACACATCTATCGATATTCCCACACCAAGAGAGATGAAGGCTAAGCTTGATGAGTATGTTGTAGGGCAAGAAGAGGCTAAAAAGGTGTTTTCTGTGGCTGTGTATAATCACTACAAGCGCATAACAAGCAATACAGCAGACACAAGCGATGATATAGAAATCACAAAATCAAATATCTTGCTGATAGGTCCTACTGGTAGTGGTAAGACACTTATGGCACAAACTTTGGCGCGATTTTTAGATGTGCCAATTGCTATTTCTGATGCAACAAGTCTTACAGAGGCTGGCTATGTAGGGGAAGATGTAGAAAATATTCTTACAAGGCTTTATCAGGCAGCTGGGAATGATGAGAAAAAAGCACAGATGGGGATCGTATTTATCGATGAAATTGATAAAATTTCTAGGCTCTCAGAAAACCGCTCCATTACGCGTGATGTCTCTGGAGAGGGCGTGCAACAGGCGTTGCTAAAGATTATTGAGGGCAGTATAGTTAATATCCCTCCAAAGGGTGGCAGAAAGCACCCAAATCAAGAGTTTATACAAATTGATACGACAAATATTCTGTTCATTTGTGGCGGAGCATTCGATGGATTGGGGGATATTATCAAGCGTAGAATGGGTAGCAATGTGCTAGGGTTTGGACAGGTGCAAAAAACAAAGAGTGAGCAAGATGATGTTTTGCATCTCGTAGAGCCAGATGATTTGGTAAGTTATGGACTTATACCAGAGCTTATAGGGAGACTACATATCATAGCGACTTTACAACCTATTACTAAAGATGCTATGGTCGATATTCTCACCAAGCCTAAAAACTCTCTAGTCAAACAATACACTAAACTGTTTGCATTAGATGATGTTGTGCTAGAGTTCGAGCAAGAGGCTATTGAGAAGATTGCTGAACTAGCTATCGCTAGGAATACGGGTGCGCGTGGTTTGCGTGCAATCATTGAGAGCTTTGCTACAGATATTATGTTTGATTTGCCTACAATGTGTCATTGTAAGATCATAATCACTAAGGATTGTGTAGAGCATAAACAAAAGCCCATTATTATCAAGCCTAAGAAATCAAAAGAATCACCTAAAACACAAGGAGCGTAAAGTGTTGTTAAATAAGCTTATTGGTATGTTTTCGCATGATATTGCGATTGATTTGGGGACGGCAAATACAATTGTTTTGCTAAAAGGTCAGGGGATTATTATTAATGAGCCTTCGATCGTAGCAGTGCGAGTGGATCGATATGATAGAGATGGGGAGATTCTAGCAGTCGGGCACGAAGCTAAGGAAATGGTTGGGAAAACTCCAAGTGGTATCCAAGCTATTCGTCCGATGAAAGATGGCGTGATCGCAGATTTTGATGTAACAGAAAAAATGATTCGCTATTTTATTGAAAAAGCTCATAATCGTAAATCACTTATTCGCCCTCGTATTATGGTGTGTGTGCCTTACGGGCTCACAGGTGTTGAGCGCAAAGCTGTGAAGGAATCTGCTATGAGCGCAGGTGCCAGGGAAGTTTATCTTATAGAAGAGCCAATGGCAGCAGCCATTGGTGCAGGATTACCTATTAAAGAACCACAGGGGAGCTTGATTGTTGATATTGGTGGTGGGACGACAGAGATAGGTGTTATTTCTCTTGGTGGGCTTGTTATATCCAAGTCTATTCGCGTAGCAGGAGATAAGCTTGATATGGCAATTGTCAATTATGTACGCAAGCATTATAATCTCTTAATAGGTGAGCGTGCGGGAGAGGAAATCAAAATAAAAATCGGTGCGGCAGCACCTTTGGATACCCCACTTTCTATGCAGATTAAGGGACGCGATCAGGTGAGCGGGCTACTAAATACCATTGAACTTACAAGTGAAGATATACGAGAAGCGATAAAAGATCAACTACGAGAAATTAGTAGCGCGGTGAAAAGTGTCATAGAAGCTGTTCCTGCAGATTTGGCGGGTGATTTGGTAGAAAATGGCTTGACACTTACCGGTGGTGGCGCGCTTATTAGAGGGCTTGATAGGTATTTGTCTGATACTGTGAAACTTCCTGTATTTATAGGGGATGAGCCATTATTGGCTGTGGGAAAAGGCACAGGAAAAGCTATAGAAGAGCTCGATATATTGCACAATACTAGTCGTTACGAATAATGCGCTATCAATCCTTGACGATTGTTGTTGTGCTAGTGGCGGTTTTGTTTATCGCCATAGATTCTAGCAGTTTTTTACAGAGATATATTGGGTTAGTTGGGGATAGTGTAAAGATTTTTATCCTTAATATAAAAGATGGTATCACACTTTCTTATAACAAATACATTACCCAAGCAAAGACCATTGAGTATTATGAAGAGAAGCTAAAGAATTACGAAAGACTTGAGCTTGAGCTTGAACACACACAAAACGAACTTGATGCGCTTTCTGTTTTTGACACACAGCAAGCTTTTGCTAATGATACGAGATTTTTTCCCGCGCGTGCGTATTCTTATGTGAGCATGGGGGATTCTAACCGCGTGTGGATACACTTTGATGTCAGTAATTATCCAGAAGATAGGATATTTGGACTTGTGCAAGACAATAAGGCATTAGGCATTGCAGTTATTTATGACAATAAACTAATGGGGCTTTTAAATGGAGAGAGAAAAAGTAGTTATAGTGTCTTTATAGGTGATGAGAAAATTCCTGCAATAGTGCATTCCAGCGAGATAGATTATCGGTATATCACTGCAGACTTTATCCCATCTTGGAAAAAGGTCAATATCGGTGATCAGGTAGTAACAAGCGGACTTGATGGGATTTTTATTGAGGGGATTTCCGTGGGTGAAGTGGTGGGAGTGAATCGCGACTTTGGCTATATTTCTGCGGAGATTAAGCCCTATGCACAGCGTTCAAGGCTTGGGTATTTGTGGTTGATTGATACGGCTTTTCCTGTGCAGTCAAGCGCCCCGCAATCATTACTAGTCCCATAGATAGATAATGACAGAAACTCCACATCTTAGATTCCTAGACTTGATAGAAAATGCTCATACGAAACAAGAGCTTCGCGCACTTTTATTAAGTGTAGTTTCATATTTGCTAAAAACCGAGCCTTTAGAACGCGCTGATATTGTCTCATATCAACTTATTTATGAGAGATTGTTTGAGAGCTTTCGCACGAAGATTTTGGGGATTTTTGAGCAAGGGGACATACTTGATTGTGTGTTTTTGTATCTTGCATTTATTGCGCCAAGCACTCTTGAAGCCGATGAGAGATTCACTCCGTTTATAGAATCTGCGCAAAAACTTTTAGAGACACAGCTTAGCCAAGAAGAGCATATTATGCTTATAGAGTTGGGTGCAATTGCTAGAGTGCTAGCAAACCCATCAAGCCAGAATCTAAGTTTTTTTAATATAAATATTGATAAATACCATAAAGTAGATGAAAAAAGTTTAGATGGGGTGATGTTTTTTCTCTCGCGTATTGTATGTGTTTCTATTGATGGCATATCGGCTGGACGCTGTGGAGAATTTTTGCTTGAGCTTTTTTCCATAGCAGATGTTGGGTTTGCGTATGTAAAGCCAGCAGTTGAGAGCGCATATATGCAAGCCCAAGTAAGCCTACAAGCACCACTTTTAGTGCGCAATATTTGTAATTGGCAGCTACATATTTTGTGGAATGCAAAAAATCTCTTCAATAATCGCGAATGGCTATGTCTGTATCCTGTGTGGCGGGAGCAATTTTATACCGCACTAAAGCAAGTAGCACAGGCATTGCGTGGTATTGATGATAGTGCTGATGTGCCCCCTACCCTTGCGCAGTGGCTGGATCTTGCTTTGTATATGCAGTTTTTTATCTACCACATTTGTGGCAATAGCTTTAGCAAGCAAGAGCAGTGGCAGGGGTTTAATACCGAGATTTCTCAATACGCTACCCCTATTTATAGGGAATTTGCTACAAAATTTTTGCCCAATTTGCCTAGGCTAGATTCTACAAGTACGAGTAGCAAATGTCGCAAAATCATTGGAATTTTACGGGATAGATTTGTAGAAAACTCTCCTTTCAAGGTCGAATATAGCTTGATAAAAAATCTCCTTGCAAATGCGGAGTTCAAGCAAAACTATGAAATTAAAATCTATTGTATGAGTCTTGTAGAAAAGTCAGAAAATGATCCAGAAGTTATCGCTAAGTTTGCTGTCCTTGGTATAGAAACTGTCGATATGGGACTTAGTTTTAATAAAGCTGGGTTCTACAACTCTCACTTACAAAAAGCCTTAGCATTGCGCGAGATTATGCATAAAGATGGCGTGGCTATGCTCATTAGTCCAAATAATGGCTATGGGATCAGTGATTTCTTGCTTGCAAGTAGGTGTGCTAGGGTGCAGGTATTTTGGACGCACGGGAATTTTGTCTATGATATTAGCGAGATTGATGCACGCTTAACACATATTTGCAACAATCAAAAGTATATCATACATAATGGCTTTGGCTTCTGTGGAGTTCCAGTGCAAATGGATAGGGGCTTTTATAATCCCAATGTCCCGCAGGAGCTAGTTACCAATACGCGCGCTTGCTATGTGGATCCTAGTATGAAGCAGCCTTTGTATCTCTTTGGTGTGATTGGACGCCTAGTAAAGATTGATTCTCTGTCGTATTTGGAAGCAGTTTGCACTCTACTTGAGAATAATAGTAACTGGAGGTTTTTAGCTTGTGGACTTGGTAATGAAAGGGAAATTAAGCAAAAAATCTCACAAATAAACCCACAACTACTTTCGCGCTTTTTCTTTAGTGGTTATGTTGATAGCGCAGTGTATGGGCATATTTTGGACTTTTGGGCAGATAGCTTTCCTATGGAGCAAGGTGAGAGTAGAATTGAGTATGTGGCAAAGGGGCGTGGGCTTGCGCTACGCTATTACACTATCTCAGCAAAAGAGTTAGGATCTATTTTAGGAGAGCAACTTGCTAGCACGCAAGAGATAATAGAGATGATTATTGATGAGTGCAAATGTGTGAAAAATAGCGATACAAAGGTGGGGCAACTAGAATCTATAAAGCTAGATTCTACTATGGAGCTAGTACACGCGTTAGATTCTGGGCTTTTTAGCGATTTTGCTAGCTATAGGGAGCTTGCTTTGGGGTTTGCTAGGGAGACTAGCGCATTTAGCGTGGCGGAGTATGTGGAAAAAGCCACGCATATTATGCGCTTATGTGAGATAGATTCTAGTGAGTATAAAAGAAAAGTAGCGATACAATCAATCCTACACGCGATGAGTAGTGAGATAAAGGCACAGCTTGGCGTGCGGTATTTTTTAGAGTTTGCCAAGGAGCGTTTTATAGTGTAACTGTGGTTCCCGGCAAAGTGACGAGAAGTGAAGATTTAGCTGATAGCAAAGTGCCCTTTTGGATTTGGACGCTTTGGTCTAAGTCAGATGAGCTAATTAGATGGTGATGATAAAAACCTTTGTTATATGCCAAGCATTTTAGGCAAGGGGCAGTAGCACGAGATAAGCCCAAGCAAAGTACGACAAAGCTTCATAAACTAGGCAAAAATGACTTTATTTTCCCACTCTCACTAACAATGATTATATTCCTAAATGCAAAGCAGATTAAAGGCGCAGAGTGTATGGGGAAAGCAATGGGGTTTGCTAGAGAGATTAAGCCTATCAGTGCGTTTGTCCAAAATCTATGATCAGATCCCTACCCAAAGGCGACCCACTTATGCGTTTCAATAGGGCTTATGCTGATGATCTGGTGTTTTTCACACCGCCTAAGGAGATCAAAGTATGGCAGGAGTAAGGGCTAGCATAGCTTTGGGAGTGTAGTTACGCAAAATGGCATAAAGATGGTGGCAGAGTGCAGTGTAGCAGTGCCAACAGGGACAGGAGGAGACCTATAAGATATCTCCTAGAGAGTTGCTTGCCCAAATGCAAGCAGTTTGACACCGCTTGGAAATATATCTTTTTCAAATCAGGTGATTTTATCTCTACTTTTAACTCAAATGAGTAAAGCTCTATTTTTGGGTAATTGAATGTATGGATAAACTCTAATATCTCTCTTTAGCATTTGCTTTCTTTAAAGTCTTGGATACTAAATTTAACGCCCACAATATCAGGGTGAATCCACCCATTTATACCTTTCTCACGCTTTTGACTTTTCTCGTGGAAAATTGTTTTGCAAAAGAGACCAAGCCCATCTCTAGCAAATTTCACAAATAACGGGTGGAGAGAGCGCTCAAGCTGCTCTTTACTTGTTTTATCGCTCTCATTTTCTTGTAGGTCGTTTGTAACTTCTGGGATTATGGCTTCGTGTTTGCCTATGATACCAAAGAGTGTGGGGGACTTTGAAAATGCAAAATATTGTAGGCTTCACACCTTGTTGGTGAGTGCAAAGCAACTGATAAGGCTTGTTTTATGGGGTTTTCACTCTCTAGCTTTAGTTTTTTATCTAAGCCTTTTGCTTAGCTAGATTCCATATTTGCCCAAGTTGCAAAGGCGTAGTAGAATCGTGTAAAACTTCTTGTGCTAGATGAAGATAAGTGTAAGACATAGGGATTCTTTTCATACTCTTTGTAAAAATTAGTTTTCACTATCTTTTGATTGAGCAAAATGCTCTTTTTTCATCTCACTAAAGTTTCTTTGCACACCTATGCTATCCGCCGCCACTGTATTAAGCATTTGTGATGTCGCTCTTTATTGACTTTTTGTGTGATAGAAATCCAAGCCCAAATAATGGCAAATACAATGCCCGTGCCAAAAGTTACAAATCCACACAACCAAACAATAGGATATATAAAAGCGGATTGTATCTCTGTAAATAATCTTATAGGATAGATATTAGCCACGGCTACAAGGGACTTTGAGTGATACAAAAGCTTTACGGCAACGCCACGCAAGAGGAGATTAGCGAGTTTTACAAACGCGTATCTGCTAATATTAGAATCCTGCGTGAGAAGCGTGGGTCTCCCAGCTTGATCTAGCCCTTGAAATTGGCATTAAGTCAGTGGCGTTCTGCTCCAATTGTGAGAGCTGCCACTATGGCAAGCACTTCAAGCTAGAGCATTGCTATAAAATCGCTAAAGCCTTTGAAATTGATATTGCAGATATTTTTGCTTTATTGTAAGTCTTAGAGTTAATGGTGATAAAGTGGATTCTAGGTGTAAGGTTTGAGATTGTGTAGCACGCTTGAGCGTGTGTCCAAGCTCCTAAGAGCTATGAGCGATAATCAGCATTGATTCTTACATAGTCATAGCTTAGATCACAGCCATATGCTTGCGCGCTTTTTTTACCACTTTTACAGTCGATAAATATGTGTATCTCATCTTTTTGTAAGAGTTTTTTGGCAAACTTCTCATCAATAATTTGGGCATTACCACTACGCATAATCTCTATCTCCCCAGCATTGCTTGCCAGCTTTACATCAACAACTTTGGGGTCAAAGTCTCCCCCACTATACCCCACCGCGCATAAAATCCGCCCCCAATTTGCGTCATTACCAAACATCGCGGCCTTTACAAGGCTTGATGCGATCACAGATTTTGCGATTTTACGCGCATCTTTTTTACTTTTGGCATTAAGGCAGTGGGAGACAAGGAGTTTTGTCGCGCCCTCACCATCGCGTGCGATTTTACGCGCAAGCGTTGCGGTGAGCAGAGAGAGAGCTTTAGTAAAAAGTGTGTAATCGCTATCGTTTTGTGAAATAATGGGCGTATTTCGTGCCCTTGCATTAGCAAGCACTAGAGTCATATCATTCGTGGAAGTATCGCCATCAATACTAATCATATTAAAAGAGTCTTTGACATCTTTTTGTAATGCTTTTTGCAAGAGCTTTTGGCTAATGGCGCAATCTGTGATGATAAAACATAGCATTGTCGCCATATTTGGATGGATCATACCGCTACCCTTAGCGATCCCAGCTAGTCGCACGCGCTTACCATTAGAGGAGATAAACTCTACTGCCGCTTCTTTTGCAAATAAGTCTGTTGTCATAATCCCCTGTGCTGCGGCTTTGGCACTTACTCTGCTGCTAGATTTGCTTTGAGCTAGGAGGTTTATACCCTTTTTGATTCTATCAAGTGGTAGTTGCACGCCTATAACGCCTGTGGAAGCGAGTAGCACGCTGCTAGATTCTACCCCTAGTATCGTCCCAGCAACGATCGCACTCTCTTTACACGCCCTTTCACCTTGCGCGCCTGTGCAGGCATTGGCATTACCGGCGTTCGCGATGATAGCGTGGATAGGTTGCTTGGATTTCAATACGGTTTCATCATACTCGACGCACGCAGCACGCACCTTATTAGTCGTGAAAACTCCCGCTCCCACGCAAGGATAGGGGCTAAAAATCAGGCTCATATCGGTGCGCTTTTTGTATTTGATCTGCGCCTGCACACCACTATATTGGAAGCTTGGTACAGCATTTAGCCCACTTTTTAGGATCTTTATAGATTCTAGCTTAGTTCTTGTGGCGCTATTTGGCTCTTGTGGCTTTGCTGTGGCTTTAGCTAGGGTAGCTTTAGCGGTGGCTTTTAGTAGTTTTTGTGTGGGTGTTTTGAGAGATTTTGGCATTTGGACTCCTATGATTTGGGGTTAGGATCTTGGATTTTGCGAGAGATGTTGGCTGGATTCAGGCTAAATTCATAGCGATTAACATTTGGCTTGCTATCCCAGCCTTGCTTTTTCCAAAAGGCATTACCGATGGTGTTTTCACTAAAGGCGATGAGAGAAATGCTAGAGATTTGCTCTTTTTTAAGCGCGTTTAGAGTGGCTTCTACCATTTGCGAGCCTATGCCCATTTGGCGGAAGTCTTTATGCACGCATACATGGTAGAGACTGCCATATCGCCCATCGTGTCCGCATAAAATGCTACCAATTACACGCTCCGTGTTAGACTCATAATCTCTTAGCACGGCAACTACACTGGTGTTGGGATTACGCGTAAGAAAGCGCGCAATACCATCTTTAGAGTCATCAATGCTACGGATATAGAATCCATCAATATGCTGCCACAGCGTGGCAACTTGCTCATAGTCATCAATATGCATAGGACGGATAAGGAGATTTGCTGGGATACTCATCTAACTACCTTATGGGAACATCGGCGTACACTCAAGCGCGCTAGATTCTCTAAGCCCACACATAATGTTCATATTTTGCACAGCCTGTCCGCTTGCACCTTTGATGAGATTATCAATGCAAGCGGTAATGATGACAGACTTGGTGCGCGTGTCGATATAGGGAGCTATGTCGATAAAATTGCTCCCCTTAACCCACCTTGTCTGCGCACTAAGTCCGTGATCTAACACGCGCACGAAATATTCGTCTTTATAAAAGTCTTTATAGATTTGGTGTAGCTCACTAGAATCTATATTAACAAGTAGGCGCGCATAGCTTGTAGCGAGTATTCCACGACTCATCGGCACAAGGTGGGGTGTGAAGCTTAGGGCAATTGGCTCCTTGGCAATCTCGCTTAAAGCCTGCTCTATCTCTGGAGTGTGGCGATGAGTGGTGATGCTATATGCCTTGAAGTTTTCATTCACTTCGCAAAACAAACTATCCAAAGTAGCCCCACGCCCCGCCCCTGAAGTACCCGACTTTGCATCGATGATGATGCTATCTAGGGCGATAAGCTTATGGAAAAGCAAAGGGGCGAGTGAGAGAATGCTACAAGTAGGGTAACAGCCCGGGTTTGCCACAAGGCGTGCAGATTTGACCTGCACTCTATAGAGCTCGCAAAGTCCATAGACACTTTGTGCTAGGAGAGTTGGATTGGCGTGCTTGGTGTGGTAATGTGCAACGAAAATCTCCACATCACGCAGGCGGAAATCTGCGCTTAGATCGATGACTTTTGTGGATTCTAGGATTTTTGGAGTAAGGATATTGGCACAAAAGTTATGTGGTGTAGCACAAAACAGCACGTCAATTTGCTTACACATAGATTCTAGCTCACTTGTATCGACACAAGAGAGTGGAAAGATTTGGAAGAAGTTTTGGTAGCTTTGGTGGTAGGGCTTATCGATTTGGCTTTGTGAGCCTAGCCAAACAATTTCTACTTCTTTATGCCCTAGCAGTATGCGCACAAGTTCATTTGCTGTATAGCCACTTGATCCTAAAATCCCTACTTTTATCATCACTCACCTTTCTTTAAGAATATCCCATAGCCACCAGCCTTGCTTTCGGGTAGTTATAGCAAATTTTTCTACAACGCCCGCTTAAGTCGCACGCCCTTATATGTTTACTTGCGCGCTAAGGCTTGCATAATGTCTGTGGTGATAGACTCTGCACCATTTGTGGTGATTACTTGGCTTAGGGCGGTAGAAATTTCTGTAAGATTGCTTTCTAGTTGGGAAAGTAATGCAAAAAACTTCGCTAAATCTAGCGTAGATTCTAGAGACTCTTTTGGGTTAGCCTCTAGCTTATGCAACTCTTGCTCAGTGATCATTAGTCCAAGTCCTTGGCGTGTGAAATAGCTAGCGTTGTGGTATTGGTGATTGTTGGCAGCGTAGGGGTAGGGGATATAGATGGTAGGCAAAGATAGAGCAACATTCTCCCAAATACTTGAAGCTCCAGCGCGCGCTATGCAAATATCCGCTTTGGCTAAATGCTTTATTAGGTCTTTGTCAAAGCCAAAAAGTGTGAGTCTAGGTGTGGTGCTAGGGTATTGCACACTACTAGATGCTAGTGAGACACTCTCCCTAGCATCTAACAAGCTAGAATCTAGCTCCATATAGACTTGTCTAACTCGATCCAAATCTCTCTCTCCACATTGGTGGATAATGTGTATCCCCCTTGCTAGTAGTTTTGGCGCAACTTGTAGTGCTAGATCATTGATTGCTTTTGCGCCTTGTGAGCCACCGATAAAGATAATGCTTTGAAACTTTGTGCGGATTCTGCGTCTTTGTAGGGCTTCTTGTTTGATGGGATAGGGTGGGAATGGCGGATGGAATGAGTTAAACACTGCCTTGGCAAAGGGAGCTAGCAAGGAGTTTAGCCTACCTTGGATGGCATTTTGCTCGTGGATAAAGAGAGGCTTTTTAAGCATAATGGCTGCTAGGCTCGCAGGTCCTGCGCTAAAGCCTCCCACACTAATGACTGCTTGCACTCCATGCTTGGCAAAGATTTTGCGCACGCCCCACACTGCTCGTAGCTGGGCATAAATGCTAGCGAGCTTCTTGAAGCCTTTTTTATTCACTACTCCAGAAGTATTTAGAAAGTAGCATTCTTGGAAAAGTTCTCCGCTTTTGCCAGTCGAGCTAGAATCTAGCTCGTTAGATTCTAGCCTTTGCCCAAACCACATCTGATCTTGCCCATAGAGCGAGCCGATATAAATGGCTGGGATCTTGCGTTTGTGTAGCTCTTGTGCCAATGCCCTAGCTATAGCTAGATGTCCGCCTGTGCCACCACCTGTGATAACAATCATTATAAAAATCTCTTATACACGCTTTAAGCACCTTTTTGGAGAAAGGATTTTAGCGTATCTTTGAAGCCAAAATCTGGATAGTCCATCATAGAGAGTGCGACTTGCCCAGCGACTTTGTCTTTGGTATTAAAAATGAGCGGTGCTAGGAAATTCACCATCGATTCTTCTAAATTTCTTTGTAATATGACAATGCAATATACCAGCACGCTAGAGTCCCTATCAAGCCCTAGGAGCATTTCTATATAGCGTGGGATTGTGAAGCTATACTCACGCAAAGAGTAGGGATTAACCAGCATCATTTCAAGACTTTTGTCATCACTTGCGATTTTGGCAAAATACTCATCCAGCCTTGTAAGCTCCACACTTGTAATATGCTCAAATCCCAAAATAGGGGCTTTTATTTGATATGTCATAGCAACTCCTTAAGTGTGATAGTGGCTAAGCATTAAGCAAAAGCTATGCCAAAAGCACCTATAATAATCACCTATTGCAAGCAAATGTCGCTTAAGGAGTTGCTATGGTCGTGGTAATTACTGGGGCATCATCTGGATTTGGTAGGGCGTGTGCGCGCACCTTTGGAGCTAGGGGGGCAAAGGTCATCGCTACTGCGCGCAGAGAGCAGGAGCTATTAGACCTACAGCGAGAGCTTGGGGCAGAATCTTGCGCGATTGTCGCTTGTGATGTTGTGGATATTTGTGCTTTGAGTAAGGGGATCGCTAGCGCGCTTAAGAGCTTTGGGCTAGGGGGTGATGGCGAAAGTGAGCTTAGCGGAATTGATGTGCTTGTAAATAATGCTGGGCTAGCTCTTGGACTAGAATCTGCAAATGCGTGTAAGATAGAAGATTGGGAGCAGATGATTGATGTTAATGTTGTGGCATTGGTGCGGCTTACGCATAGAGTCTTGCCCGCTATGGTCGCACGCGGAAAGGGGCATATCATCAATATGGGTTCAATTGCTGGGAGCTATCCATATCCGGGTAGCAGTGTTTATGGCGCAAGCAAGGCATTTGTGAAGCAATTTAGTCTAAATTTACGCGCGGATTTGTATGACAAAAATATCCGTGTAAGCGATATTGAGCCCGGATTAGCCGGTGGGAGTGAGTTTTCCCTTGTGCGTTTTAAAGGCGATAAGGCGCGCGCGGATTCTGTCTATCAGGGTACTACGCCCCTTAGTCCAGAAGATGTGGCTCAAGCGGTGTGCTTTGTGGCGTATTTGCCAGAGCATATCAATATCAATCGTTTAGAGATGATGCCAACTACCCAAGCCCCAGCCGCGCTTAATGTGCATAAAAGGATCGAGATATGAGTGTGAAAGCCGGGGTAGAGTATAGGAAGTTTTCGTTTGTAGAGACTATTATTATCCGCTGGAAGACGCGATCACTTGGAGCAGATATTGATGCGCTTATTTTGATTGTAAGCGTGCTAGTGTATATGGGGCGCAGCACCCTAGAGCAGCAGCTAGAAAGGGCACGCGAGATTATCCAAGAGCGTGTGCGACTTAATACTATGGCGCATATTATCTTTGAGCGTGCGCAGCTAGAAATCGCACGCTATATGGCTGATGAAGAGCTTTATATAAAAGCACGAAATAAGATGTTTGAAGAAATCATACATAATATCCAGCTTTATGGGATTGTGCTTGATATGCTACCCGATGAAGCCAATGCTTCAAAGTTGCAAATCGTGCGCTCTGTGATCCAAAAAGCTTATGACGAAGAGTTTATGCTTAATAGCGAAGCCAAGCGACTCCTAGAAGCACAGGAAAAAACCAACGCAAGCCTAAGAGAAGCTGATTGATATGAGTTAGGGTGTGGCTCTAGGTGGCAAATGTCAAAATGTCTCTACATTTATCTATAAGGCTAAAATCCACTATGTCTTGCGCATAGACTTTGATACTATGTGTGCGATAGGTAGCATAGATTTGGGTGACTTCTTGCGTGAAGTCAGTTTGCATGCTGGAATTATGTGTGAAAAGAGGTGGTTCTATACAGAGCTTTGCTTTAGAATCTAGCCGTGCGTAAATAAGCGCGAGCTTTGCGTGCTTGGATTGTAGCGGATAGACTAGGCGCAGGGTTTCACAAGTAAAGCTTTCTTGCTTTAGGGCTTCTAGCACGCGTGCTATCTCACTTGCTTGGAAGCAAAACACTAGCGCACCACGAGGGGTTAAGAGTTTTTTACTCTGGTGTATCCACGCTTGCAAGGGGAGCTGGCTCTCATAGCGCGCTTGGCGTAGAAACTCGTTGGTAGACTTAAGCGTACCATCGTGGTAAAAAGGAGGGTTTGATAGCAGTAGGTCAAACTTTGGGCTAGATTTTGGCTTTGGCGTGTGTGGGTGGATTCTATGGGCTTGGGCTAGATTCTCTTGGCTAGGCATTGTCTCAAGTAGGTTTAATGCGTGCCGTGGTGTGGCTTTATCTAAAAAGTCTGCACAGAGTACTTGGCAGTAGCCTTTAGGCTTGCTTAGCTCGCTATTTGTGGAGATGTTAAATGGGGCGGTTTTGGCATTGATAGCAGCAAGCAGGGCGACTTTGGGCTGGCATTCTATGGCAACTACTTGGGCACGGAAATAGTGCGCACACATAATGCCTAAAATCCCACACCCAGCCCCCATATCTAGGATATTTTTTGGCGTGTTTTTGCAAAATTGTGCAGCAAAATCAAGTAGCAATAAGCTATCGCTATTATAGGCATAGCCATCGGCTAGCTGGTAGAATCTTAGAGCTTTAGCCATAAAAGCAGATCTTTATCAAGCTTGGTTGTATGGAGAATCCTAAAGGACATATTACTCAAGCCTTGGGTTAGCGAGTGGGGTGATTGTTGGGTCTTGGTGGTTGTAGAGAGATGCAAAAGCAAGAGTGGGGGGGTTCTGAGTAAAGAGCAGATATGGGTAAAGAGCTGCAAGCTTCCCTCTATAATATGGAAGCCTTTAGGTAGATCTTGTAGGGTTGTATCATCATAAGTGCGCACTGACCTAGAACCTATATGAAAAAATGGGATACTTGTATCAATATCCTTGTGCGTAAAAATGCCCACATCTGGCACGCGCACATTGGCGTATGGAGAGATAGCATAGCGGGTGTCAAGCCTTGGTCTATCGCTGCGTGCGGTTGCTCCAGAGATGATGATACTTTGGGCTATAGTGCGCTGATTGTGCGTAAAAATTCGTGATAAATCTCCAGAAATTTGTCCATTTTTATAGCTACCATCAAGCCTAGAGGCGAGCTTAAATACGACAAATTGCCCGTATTCTCTCAAGTGTAGGAATGGATAGAGCAGATCTTGCGCGCGTTTTTGCAGAGACTTATTTGCGATAAATTCTACTGCTATGCCTGCTTGTTGTAGTAGCTTGCTACCATTGGAACTCTCTCCCCACATATCACGCGCAAGTATGCATACCTTTTTGGGGCAGATTTGTGCGATAAGCTGCGCACAAGGAGGGGTTTTGCCAAAGTGATTGCAGGGCTCTAGGGTAAGCAGGAGTACCTTATCTTGGAAGAATCCGTTGTGGTGGGTGCTAATGAAAGCGTGGATTGCTTGAGAGTGGAAGGGCAGGTCTTCTAGGGCTAGGTGTGCAAATTCTTGATGGCTTGCTTGGAAGCTTTGCCATAGCGGAGCGAGTGCTTGGAGCAAAATCACGCGACTAGAATCTAGCTTTATTTGATTCTTTTGTGCATATATCCTAGCATAAGCCCAAAAAACTGCTAAAACTTCAGCGTGAGGTAATCCAGCTTTCTGGTGAGACTCTAGGCTTAAGATTTCTCCACTTTCATCATAAACCATAGCAGCGACGGCAGGGTTTGGCAGGGTTAGTGTTTGATACTCCCACGCTTTATCTAAGCATCGCTCAAGCAAGATTTCATCGATTTGCACGCATTTCTCCGCCCTGTAAATGCAATATTCTACACTTTTGGGGCTTAAATTTCTGCTACAATGCCCAAAACTACTAAGGTTGCTAAGCGTGGATATAAATAGTATAGAACTACTTGCTCGGCTTAAAGATTTGCATTTGCTCGATGGTTTGGGTGATTGGTGGTGGGATGGGGCTTTGGGCTTTGAGGTTGTTATAGGGGCGATCCTTACGCAAAATACCAAGTGGGAAAAAGTCAAGCTCTCTTTGACAAATTTGAAAAATGCTGGGGTTTTGCTAGCAGATGATAATGCAAGCTTGCATCATCTTGCAAAAGTAGATTCTATTGAGCATTACATTGCTCCAAGCGGGCTTTATCGGCAAAAAAGTGCAAGAATCATTGCACTAGCACAAGCGATTATAGAAGACTTTGGCGACTTCGCAAGTTTTCAACAAGGAGTTAGCAGAGAGTGGCTCTTGGCACGCAAGGGGATAGGCTTTGAAAGTGCAGATTCTATACTAAATTATGCGTGTGGTAGGGAGATTATGGTGGTGGATAGTTATAGTGTTAGGCTACTGGCTGCTTTTGGTTGGGAGATGGAGAGCTATGAAGATGTGCAAAGGTGGTTTATGGCTATGCCTTCTAGGGAGCTTGAAAATCTCTATCCCACAATGCCACTTGCGCAGATTTATGCTAGGTATCACGGCAAAATTGTTGAGTTTAGCAAGCAAAAGTTACCAATACAAGTACTCATGGAGAAGCCATGAGCGCACTAGAGTATTTCTATAAGCTTTGTAGTATCCCCCATCGCTCTTACCATACGCAGGTTATGCGTGAGTTTTTATGTGCGGAATGTGAGCGGCTAGGCTTTAGGAGTAAAGTAGATGAAGCAGGCAATATTTATGCGATCAAGTCTAGCTTCGCGCTAGATTCTACCTTGCAAGCGCGTCCTAAAGTGTGTTTGCAAGCGCACTATGATATGGTAGGTGTGGGGGCTGCTGGGGAAGATAGGGCATTAGAGCTTGTGCAGGATGGACAATTCTTGCGCGCTAAAGACTCTTCACTTGGGGCGGATAATGGCGCGGCAATTGCGGCTATTTTGTGGTGTATGGAGCGTGGGTTTAGTAATTTTGAAGTACTTTTTACTAATGATGAAGAGGTGGGGCTTTGCGGAGCAAACGCGCTTGCTATGCCTATACAAGCACCATTTTTACTCAATCTTGATAGCGAAGTGTTTGGCGAAGTGATTGTAGGATGCGCCGGGGGGTTTGACGCGCTTTGTTCTGTTGTTGCTATGCCCCATATTGTGTGGGGTAGTATTTGTATTGAGAGTTTTGGCTTTAGTGGTGGGCATAGTGGTGTAGATATACATAAAAATATCAAATCAAGCTTGGTGGAGTTTTTTGCAGTATTTAGCCTGATTAGTGAGTATGTAAGTAAAGAAAGTGGGCTAATACTCACAAATTTACTAGCTGGAGAGAAGTCAAACTCCATAGCTGTGGGACTTAGAGCTCAAGTAGCTTTTAGCACGCGAGAAACTGCGCGTGACTTCATACAGTGTATGCACATGCTTGAATCTATGGCACATATAGGTCCCACTATTTATCGCATTGAGAGAGAATCTAGTTTAGATTCCAATGTGGTGTGGCGTGTGTATGTTAGCGAGTATGAGGGCTTTGTAGTAAGGATCACAGGAAACTCTAATGCCAAAGCCCAGGTGCTAGGCTATGAGCTTTCAGCTCTAGCACGCTTTGTGGGTGAGCTTAGGCAAGGTATATGGGAGCGAGATAAGCATATTGTCCTAAGCTCGCTTAATATCGCACAAGCACGCACGCACAAGCAACATATAGACTTCAGTCTAAAAGCGCGTGCGAACAAAGATGATCTCCTAGAATCTATCTGCGCTTCTATCCTTGAGATTTCTGGGCGATTTTGTCAAAAACCTGCTACAATAAGTGGCTTTTATGCGCCGTGGCAAAGACAGCTTGCAGATAATCATCCAATTTTACAGCATATTATTCGAGCATTTGAATGGCGACACACAGAGATTAGTGAGATCCACGCGGGACTTGAATGTGGGATCTTGCAGAAGCGGTTTGCGCAAATGGGCTTAGAGCCTGTGCTTATGGCAAGTATAGGTCCTACGATTCTCTCTCCGCACTCTACACAAGAGCGTCTTGATATTGGGAGCTTTGAAGAGTTTGTTATGGTGTTGTGCAGGATTCTTAAAACATTAGACTGATCATGTTAGGAAGGTTGATGAAAGTACTCTCTCTTATATGTGCGGTGTTGCTATTATGTCTAGAATCTAGCGCGCAAGCTTTTCCTAAGTCCGGTTTTTCTACGCAGCCTACTTTACAAGATGAGTCTAGTCAAAGTGCGCTTGGCTCTATTGAGCCTACTTTAGATTCTAGTGTTAGTAGCGCAAAGAAGTTTTCTCTCTATCAGCCTATAGCAGTTAGCAAGCGATCGTATGGGTCTTTTTCCATAGGGTATTCACAAAGCCATATCAAAGCCCAGCAAGTAAGCTTGATTGATGGGGTGTCAAATTCGCGTGTGGATAGAGATTTTAGTCAAATAGCGCACGGGGTATTTTTCGGACTGGAGCGTGGGGTGCATTGGCATAACTTTATGCTAGGGGGCTATATCAATGGCGTGGCTGCGCAAGATTATTCACTTAGTTTTGGTGTGCGTACTTCCTATCTTGTGGCGCGGTATGTGATTCCAAGTGTAGGGATTAGCTGGGGTATGCAGCATATAAAATTCCCCAATGATATTAAGCAATACAATATCCACGGTGCAAGTTTTAATGCTGGTATTTTTGTCAATCTTGTAAGAGGTTTTGGACTAAAGCTTGAGGGTAGTTACTCCTATCCGCTTGTTATTTTGCGTGGAGTTGATGCGCGCAATTATGGTGATCCTGTGTTTAGCGGATATTCGTTTGTTGTAAGCTTGTGTATGTATGATTTTTCTATTTAGATTCTAGCGTTGGCTGATGGGGTTGTTACTAGGGGTTGTTACTAGAATCTAAGCGTAGATTCTAGCTAGGTTTATTTGGGGATTTTAAGATACAATAGCCACATACCCTAAGGATAAAGCTACAAGGAAGGAGGAGTTATGGAGATAGTTGATACAATGTTTTTCAATAGAGAGCTCTCATGGTTGCGGTTTAATACGCGTGTGCTCAATGAGGCTAGAAGCACGAAAACCCCTTTGCTTGATCGACTAAAGTTTTTGGCTATTTATGGTACCAATTTAGATGAGTTTTATATGATCCGTGTAGCTGGGCTTAAAAAGCTTTATGCAAGTGGGATTAGTGAAATTGGTGCTGATAAGCTCACTTCTGCGCAGCAGCTTGCTCATATCCGCGAGTATTTGCACACAGAGAAATCCCAAGTGCAAGAGCTTTTTAGTGAGATACAAGCAGGGCTAGATAAAGAGGGTTTAAAGGTTAAGGTATTTAGCGAGCTAAACAAAGCGCAAAAGGCACAGCTAAGGGAGTATTTCTTGCGTTATTTGTATCCAGTGATTGTGCCAATTGTAGTGGATTCTACTCACCCTTTTCCACATTTAAATAACTTAAGCTTTGGTATAGCTATTGAGCTTCGCCACAATGAGACAAAGGAGATGAAGTTTGGTATCGTGCGGATTCCGCGGGTACTGAAGCGATTTGTTGCCATTGATAAGGGCGTGTTTGTGCCGGTAGAGACGATTGTAGGGGAGTTTGCAGCGGAGCTTTTCTTAGGATATAGTTTGGAGCATTATGTGCCATTTCGCGTTACGCGTAATGCGGATTTTGAGATAGAAGAAGATGAAGCAGATGACTTTATGCAGTTAATGAGTGAGGGCTTGCGCGCTAGGAGAAGGGGAGAGATCACTCGCCTAGAGATAGGAGATGGCAAATCAGAGCTTAAAGAGTTTGTTCAAAAGCAAGTAGAAGTCGTGCCTGAAGATGTGTATTCTTACTCGATTTTGCTTAATCTTGGTTCGATGTGGGAGCTTGTTTTGGCGAAGGATTTTGCGCATTTGGGTTCTACGCCGTTTGTGCCTAAGACTCTACCCCCTATCGACCCTGAATGTAATATTTTAGACACCATAGAATCTAGCGATATTATCGCATTTCATCCTTATGAGAGCTTTGACCCGGTGGTAGATTTTATCACCACTGCTACTAAGGATAAAGATGTGCTCTCCATTCGTATGACACTCTATCGCGTGGGGAAAAACTCTCCCATAGTAAAGGCACTTATCCAAGCAGCAGAAGAAAAGCAAGTAACCGTGCTTGTTGAGCTTAAGGCTCGCTTTGATGAGGAGAACAACCTGCATTGGGCGCGCGCGCTAGAATCTGCCGGAGCACATGTCATCTATGGTGTCCCCGGGCTCAAAGTCCATGCTAAAGTCGCACTTGTGATCAAAAAAGTCGGCGATAAACTTACAGAATATGTGCATTTAAGTACAGGGAACTACAACACCGCTTCGGCTAAAATCTACACAGACATAAGCCTTTTTACAAGCAATCAAGCAATTAGTAATGATGTCGTTAAACTTTTCCACTCACTATCCACCGGTAGCTCACATAAAACCGAGCTTGATACTTTGTGTGTAGCACCTACGCAGATTAAGTCAAAGCTTTTAGAGCTTATCAAACTAGAATCTAGCTTTGGTGCAGAAGGGCGCATTATTCTTAAGGCAAATGCTATTGTTGATACTGATGTGATACTAGCACTCTATGAGGCTTCAAAGGCTGGCGTGCAAATTGATCTTATTGTCCGTGGTGTGTGTTGCTTGCGTCCTGGGGTTAAGGGTATGAGTGAAAATATCCGCGTGTATTCAATAATCGGCAAATATTTGGAACACGCTAGAATTTACTATTTCGCTCACGCTAAAGAAAGGGTGTTTTTCTCTAGTGCGGATCTTATGCCTAGAAATCTTGAGAGACGCGTGGAGTTACTCACTCCAGCGACAAACAAAGTTATTGCCGATAGGCTCATAGAGATTCTTACAATCCAACTCAGCGATAACACACAAGCCCACGAGCTATTAAGCGATGGCGAGTATCGCAAGATCCCAACCCCTAAGGATAATCCAATTTCTTCACAAATAGTCTATGAATGCTATGTCAATGAAATCCACAGCTCCAACAAAAAGGAGTCTAAAGCTAAGGCTAAAAAATTATTACAGAGAATGATAGGAGAATCATAATGATTGCTAGCTTTAATGGACACACCCCAAAAATCGCTACAAGTGCCATAATCCTACCGCAGACTACGATTATCGGTGAAGTGTATATCGGCGAAAAAGCTAGTGTGTGGTATGGAAGTGTCATCCGCGCAGATGGTGCTAGAATCTATATCGGTGATGGAAGCAATATCCAAGATAATAGCACTATCCACATTGGCTATGCTACACAGGACTTTGATGGTAGCACAATTATTGATGAAAATGTTACCATCGGGCATAATTGCATAATCCACGCTTGCCATATCCACGCGGAGTGTATTATCGGTATGGGTACGATTATTATGGATATGGCAGAAATAGGCGAGCAGAGTATTGTGGGGGCTGGAAGTGTTGTTACACAAGGAAAGAAATTTCCCTCTAGAAGCTTAATCTTAGGCAACCCTGCGCGCTTTATCCGTACTTTGCGAGATGATGAGATAGCTCAATGCTTATCGTCAGCCTTGCATTATCAACATTTGGCTGCTTCGCATTATGATGAAGTCAAGTAGCAAGGAGTATATATGGAAATTTATCAACGATTAAAGCCGCTATTGTTTAAATTTGATGCAGAGAATGTGCACCGCTTTTCGCAAAAGTCTTTGTATGCTTTACGCGCTTTGCCGTTTGGCGATGATATATTGTTGCGCATTGGCGGCTATATCGATGAAAGTCTTGCTCAAGAAATTTTGGGCTTGCGGTTTTATAATCCTATCGGCTTGGCGGCTGGTTTTGATAAAGATGCTTTGTGCGTGAAGCCTCTTGCGGGACTCGGTTTTGGGTATTTGGAGCTTGGGACAATTACTAAAATCCCACAAAGTGGAAATCCAAAGCCAAGGCTTTTTCGCCACGAGAGTGAAGAAAGCTTGCAGAATGCTATGGGGTTTAATAATCTAGGTAGTGTTGCGTTTGCTACAAGGCTTAAGAAGCTCTACCCATTTTGTGTTCCAATTGGCATAAATATTGGTAAAAATAAAGAAATCAATGAAGAAGACGCCACACTAAATTACCAAAAAACTCTAGAAGATGTATTGGATGTAGGAGACTATTATACTTTCAATCTTTCCTCACCAAATACCCCAAATTTGCGAGATTTACAGAATGAAAAGTTTGTAGAATATCTTTTCACTATAGCGCGTCAAAAGACACAAAAGCCCCTATTTTTAAAAATTGCTCCAGATATGGATATAGATTCTGCCATAAGCGTGTGTGCTAGGGCGTTAGATTCTGGTGCAAGTGGGATTATCGCGACAAATACGACCACAGATATCTCATTGATCGCTAATCCTAAGCACGGCGGTATTAGTGGGGCTGCTTTGTGTGAGAAGAGCAGGGAGATGTTTGCTGCTTTGGCAAAATCTTTACACAAAACCCACAAAGACGCGATACTTATTAGCGTAGGTGGGGTCGCTAATGCTGAGGAAGCATATAGCAGGATCAGGCTTGGAGCTTCACTCGTGCAGGTTTATACAGGGCTTGTCTATCATGGTCCAAGTCTTTGTGCGAAGATGAGTCAAGAGCTTGTTGCCCTACTTAAAGCTGATGGGTTTGACTCCATCACGCAGGCAATTGGCGTGGATTTGTAGTATGCGATTTGTATTGTTATTAGGAGTGTTGATGAGTGTAAGCTTGGGCAAGAGCGTGTTGCCAAAATATGAGCAGAAAACTTTGGATAATGGCTTGCAGATTGTTGTTATCCCTTTGGATAATGGTAGCGGTGTGATTGAGACAGATATTTTCTATAAAGTAGGTTCTAGGAACGAGACTTTAGGTAAGAGTGGCATAGCACATATGCTTGAGCATTTAAGCTTCAAATCGACTAAAAACCTTCAAGCAGGGGAGTTTGATAAAATTGTTAAAGGCTTTGGAGGTGTGAATAATGCCCTTACAAGTTTTGACTACACGCGTTATTTTATCAAATCAAGTGCGGAGCATATTGATACTTCTTTAGAGCTTTTTGCCGAACTTATGCGAAATCTCTCGCTAAAAGATGAAGAGTTCCAACCAGAGCGACAGGTAGTCGCAGAAGAAAGACGGTGGCGCACAGATAATTCTCCGCTTGGGTATTTGTATTTCCGCTTTTTTAACACCGCATTTTTGCACCATTCTTACCACTGGACACCTATTGGATTTATGGGCGATATTTTAAATTGGAAGATTGAAGACATTAGAGATTTTTATGATAGCTATTACCAGCCAAATAATGCTATTGTTGTTGTAGCAGGTGATATTGATCCTCAAAGGGTTTTTGTTTCTGCGAGCAAACATTTTGGTGCGATCACTGCTACAAGGGTTATCCCGAAAGTCCGCATTCAAGAGCCAGAGCAAGATGGCTACCGCGAAGTGATTGTCAAAAAGCGTACTAAAATTGAGTGGCTCATTATGGGCTATAAGATTCCAGATTTTTCTTATACTGATCAAGTTGCGCTCTCTGCGCTTGCAGAAGTGTTGAGTGGTGGGAAATCCGCCTTACTTGACAGTGAGCTAGTAGATAAGCGCAATCTTGCTAGTAAGGTGTCTGCTTCGGCTATGGGGCTGAAGGACTCCGGATTGTTTATGATTATGGCAGCGGGGAATGAAAAAGTGCAGGCAAAAACTTTGCAAAAGGAGATTCTGGCTATTTTGGAGCGTGTGAAGCAGGGACAGATCACGCAAAAAGAGCTAGATACTGCCAAGCGCAATATGCAGGCAAGATTTGTGAATTCACTAGAGAATTCAAGCTCTGTGGCTGGGCTGTTTGGGGCATTTTTGGTGCGTGAAGATTTAGGTCCGCTTTTGCGCTATGAAGAAGAGTTTAGCAAGCTAACTTTAGCGGATCTCACGCGTGTGGCGCAACATTATTTCTTGGATGACACACTAAGTGTGGCTATTTTATGCGATAAAAAAGAAATATGATAACAAGGAGTGAGTATGTCCTACGCAGATCAAATGCCAAGTGGCGCGATGAGCGCGCTTATTACCCCCTTTAAAAATGGCAAGATTGATACGGAGTGCTTCATCTCTCTCATTGAGCGGCAGATTCGTTATGGAATGGATGCGTGTGTGCCTGTTGGTACCACAGGAGAGTCTGCTACGCTCTCACATAAGGAGCATATGGAGTGCATAGAAATCGCTGTTAGCGTCTGTAAAAATAGTGGCACAAAGGTGCTAGCAGGAGCTGGGAGCAATGCCACCGCCGAAGCCATAGATTTAGCACGCTTTGCGCAAAAATGTGGTGCGGATGGGATTTTGTGTGTAAGTCCTTATTACAATAAACCCACTCAAGAAGGACTATATCAGCACTACAAAGCCGTAGCAGAATCTGTGGAAATCCCCCTTATGCTCTATAATGTCCCCTCGCGCACAGGGGTAAATATCGAGCCAATCACGGCGATACGACTCTATAAAGATGTGTCAAATATCATTGCCATTAAAGAAGCTAGTGGCTCTATGGAGCGCATAGTTGAGCTAAATACACTTGCCAAAGATTTTGCGATATTTAGCGGAGAAGATGCCATTAACTACCCTATACTTGCTAATGGCGGAAAAGGCGTGATCTCTGTCACAGGCAATCTTTTGCCAGATAAAATTTCCTCGCTCACGCATCTAGCCTTGGAGCGAAACTTTAAAGAATCCAAAGCTATAAATAATGAACTTTATGCTATAAATTGCGCTTTGTTTTGCGAGAGCAATCCTATCCCTATTAAAGCAGCGATGTATCTATCAGGGCTTATATCAAGCCTAGAGTATCGGTTGCCGTTGCTTGCTCCAAGCGTAGAAAATCTACGCTACATCGAGCAGACATTACAACACTATGAGGTGAAACAATGACACAAGCTCAAGGCTCTAATCAATCTATGCGGGGTAAAACACTTGTCATAAGCGGTGCTACGCGTGGTATCGGCAAGGCGATCTTGTATAAATTCGCACAAAATGGCGTTAATGTAGCTTTCACATACAATAAAAACGAAGAAGAAGCAGATAAAATTGCCAAAGATGTGGAATCTAGCTATGGTATTAAAGCTTGTTACTACCCACTAAATGTGCTAGAACCAGAGCAGTATAGTGAGCTTTTTAGCAAGATTGATGCTGATTTTTCTCGTGTGGATTTTTTTGTAAGTAATGCCATTATTTATGGCAAAAGTGTAGCTGGTGGGTTTGGACCTTTTATGCGTTTGCGTCCTAGGGGACTCAACAACATCTACACTGCCACGGTGTTGGCTTTTGTTGTAGGTGCGCAAGAGGCAGCAAAGCGTATGAAAGAAGTGGGCGGCGGTTCTATCATCTCTCTAAGCTCTACGGGTAATCTTGTCTATATGCCAAACTATGCAGGGCATGGGAATTGTAAAAATGCGGTAGAAACAATGGTCAAATACGCAGCTGCTGAGCTTGGTGAGTGGGGGATACGCGTCAATGCTGTGAGTGGAGGACCAATTGATACAGACGCATTACGCGCTTTCCCGGATTATGCGGAAGTGCGAGCAAAAGTTGAAGAGCAATCCCCGCTTAATCGTATGGGTGCGCCAGAGGATTTAGCAGGTGCAGCATATTTCTTATGTGACTCTGCGCAAAGTGGCTGGCTTACTGGACAGACGATAGTTATCGATGGTGGGACGACTTTTAAATAATTTCAACTATGCTGGCGAACGAGAATCTAGCAAGTACCACTCTAGGTGCTTCTCTTGTCATCACTACTTACAACTCCCCAGATCGCTTGGCTTTAGTGTTAGACTCTGTGCGCGATCTCTCTCCGCTCCCAGCAGAAGTGATCATTGCTGATGATGGCAGCACGGATGAGACTAGAGTCCTTATAGAATC
>NZ_JAFVUX010000035.1 GCF_017502485.1 Helicobacter sp. | reverse complement strand
TCTACTAGGTACAGCAGGTGGAGAAGTGCTACTAGGCAAACAAACATTTGTCAATTTTGCTTTAGGGACAAAAATAGGACTAAGCTATAAGGATATTAACCTAACAGCAAACCTAGGGGTAAGGTATGTGTTTTAGGGGCTAGAGTGAAGCTGGGGGCTTGATTGTGGAATTAGAAATTTTTTGTAAATGATAAAAAATATTATTAAAGGGCAAATATAATACCTTTAAATTTTAGAAAAAGGTGAAAAAATGAATAAAAATCGTGTAAGCGTCTATGTGATCTTGGGCATAGGGTATGCTATTTTTGGTGTAATTATTTTAGGGCTTTGTGTATATGCCATTATGCGTATTGGTTTTATTGATGATAATCTTAAGGAAATCAACAATATTAATTCTGTCAAGCAGCGTGTGGCGATTGACTTCCGCGGAAGTGTGCATGACCGCTCTATCGCTATCCGCGATGTTGTGCTCTACGCGCCACAAAGTAAGGGCTCCTTAGAATCTATCATTAAAGAGATCAAAACCCTAGAATCTAACTACGCGCGAGCAAGAGATCTAATGGCGAAGATGTTTGAATCAAACAACGGACTAGACTCTCAAGAAAAGGAAATCTTATCGCGCATTGATGCCATTAACACCAAGGCACTACCACTTATTGATGAGATTATTAATCTGCGAAAATCTAGCCAAGATCAAGCAGCCCTTGCTAGATTGCAAGAAGTGCGCCCAATGTTTGTAAGCTGGCTTGGAGTGATTAATGAGTTTATCAATCTAGAAGAGAGCAAAAACCAAACCATAACCCCCCTTGTAGCCGATGTAGTAGCGATGTCTAAAATAGTCTTTATCATAAGTGTTGTGCTATCAATCGTGCTTAGTGTAGGGATAGCGTTTTTCATCATACGCTATTTGTCTAAAATCTTAGGTGGTGAGCCAAATGTCGCTTCTGGGATCGTGCGGCTTATCGCTAGCGGTAATCTGCAAGAGTCCATTAACGCACCAGAAAACTCTATGTTAAAAGACATTGCTAATATGCAAGCAAAGCTTAAAAGCATTGTAAGCGAGATCCTAACAAGTGCGCAAGAAATCTTCACAAATACCAAGTCAGTAGAAGAAGCCAATGCCAACTCTCAAAAAGCATCAATGACCCAAAGCGACACAGCAAAGTCAAGTGCTACACAGATTGCTAAAATCGCGCAAGGGATTACACAAATCACAGAGATCGCTAAGCAAACAGAAGAAAACTCCGCCAAGACACTAGAATCTGCCAAAAAGGGCAAGGAGGCAATGGCAGATACGCAAGCTACCATTGATGAAGTAACACAAATGGTCAATACTTCAGCAGGGCAGATACTTGAGCTAGAGAAGCAGTCTAATGAAATTAGCTCTAGCACAAACTTAATCGCAGAAATCGCCGATCAAACAAATCTCCTTGCCCTAAATGCTGCCATAGAAGCAGCAAGAGCTGGAGAGCACGGACGGGGATTTGCTGTGGTGGCAGATGAAGTGCGTAAGCTTGCAGAGCGCACACAAGAATCCACCGCACAAATTTCTACAATCATCAAACATATACAAGATGAGATCAAGCGCGTCTCAAACTCTATGAGCCAAGCTGTCCCACGCGCGCAAAAAAGTATCGAGCTAGCCGAGCAGACTTCAGCACTGCTTGATGAAATCGAAGTGCAAGCTACAGACTCTCTAGCAAAAGCCCAAAGTGTCAGCACACAAAGCAACGAGCAAGAAGAAAGCGTAGTGAGTTTAGAGCAGAGAATGCAAGAGATGGTGCAAATATCTAATGACACCAATGTCCTTATGGAAAAAAGCCGCACCGCAATCGCTGAACTCTCCAAAATCTCCACAACGCTAAAAGAAAATATAGGATTCTTTAGACTCTAGGATTTGGCTTATCCACAGCTTCAATCTAGCTTAGGCCTTTCACACTGATTTTAGTGAGATTTGGGGTATCATAAGGTTGGTTGTTGGGTGATGTAGGCGATGATATGGGGGTATTCTTAGGGTAGATCATTTCAAACTTTAAGATTAGATTTCACTCTTTCAAGTAAGTCGCAAGGCTCTTCTAATCAAAGAGCTTTTGTGTAGCTTGTCTACAAGGCTGTGGATCTCCTAGCCTTATGCTTAGCGTTTAATTAGCGTGCTTACTATTAAGGTGCAAAGAGTCTAGGCTTGCAGATTATGTGCGTGTATCTATGAGATCTCCCCCTTGCTGGAAGCCCACGCATAAGCGGAAGTGTGCGCATAAACAATCTTTAATAACAAAATCACACAAAGCTACTAGGTATATAAAGTGGTGGATCTTGTAGGACTTGAACCTACGACCAATCGGTTATGAGCCGAGTGCTCTGACCAGCTGAGCTAAAGATCCGCGTTATCGGTATTTAGGGGAGCGTAAAATCGCCTTGAAAGGATTGGCATTATAACTGAAATTAAATCTAAAGGCAAGCAGGTTTTCTAGCAGACCAAAAAGTATCATAAAGGTGATAAAGCTGCTCCCACCATAGCTAAAAAGTGGCAGAGGTATCCCCACCACGGGGGCAAGCCCAATAGTCATACTGATATTTACCGCCACATAGAAAAACAACAGCAATGCCACGGAGCAAGCCATCACCCGTAGGCGATAGTCTTTAATATCAATGAGCGAAAAGGACAAGATATGTAAAATGAGAAAGATATAAAGCCCAAGTAGAAAAATTGCACCCACAAACCCATGTCGCTCCAAAAAATACGCGAAGATAAAATCACTTGTGGCAATGGGGAGAAACTTTAGCTGGGTTTGTGTGGAATATTCTTTCTTTTTCCCTAGTAAGCCACCGGAGCCTATGGTGATGATACTCTGCTGGACATGGTAGCTGGGTTTTTCAGCGATGAAGTCGTGGATACGCTTTTTTTGATAGTCTTTGAGCGAGCCATAAATGAGCGGAGAAGCTACAAGTGTGGAGATGATGAGAGTGACCCAAATTTTGTAATTAACCCCGATTAAAAATAGCATCCCAAATCCCACAAAAAGTACCACAAGTGCAGTGCCTAGGTCAGGCTGTTTTAGGATTAGCACAAAGGGGAGTAGGATATAGCCACTAAGGATAGCAAACTGCTTTAGCCCATAGCCATTTGGCGGTGGAGGGTTGTTGTGGATATGAAGCCCTAGAAGCAAGATAATAGCGATTTTCACAGGCTCGCTTGGCTGGATAGAAAGTGCCCCTATGGTGATCCATCTCTGCGCGCCTAGCTGCTTGGTACCGATGAAATACACAAGGATTAGCAGCACGATACAAATCCAGTAGAAAATCACTACCGATTTATTAAGCTGTCGCACAGGGATGAAGAATGCTACCATAAAGGCACAAAGTCCGATAAGGATATAAATACTCTGGCGGAAATTCTGGCTAGGGCTTGCTTCGCCGATGAGCAGGTATGAGAGCAGCACGATGGGGACCACAAGAATGGGGAGCAGTATGTCAAAGTGGATTAGCACGCGCCGATCAATCATCTTAAGTCCTAGATTCTAGCTAGTGGATTACTTGCTACTTGATTTATGCTTATAGTGGGCTACTATGGGGGCGATTGTAGCACAAGGGGGCTTAAGTGCGCAAGCTGGGTAGAATCTAGGGGCTAAAGCGTTTGGGTGCAGGGTGCTTATAGGGCTACTTGAGTGAGTGGGTGGAGTTTGGATCGATAGACTTGATAAGCTCTAGGATCTCTTGGTGGTAGAGCTCTTGGCTTGCTAGATTCTCGCGCATTGTAAAGCCTGCTTCAATGATCGCGTAAAGCTCCGGCTTGGTCGTCTTCCACCGCTGGAGTGTGCAGGTGGTTATGCGCAGGATTCTGGCTTTGTCTCTTTGGGTGTATTTCATAATGCTTTGCCTTTAAATTTTTGGCATTTAAAGGCAAACTCTCAAAGCTAACTATGACAATAAGTCGTTTTATAAATTATTTAAGAAACTAATCGTAATTAGCAAGCTAGCAATCACAAAGGTGCGTAATGACACAAGATCAGGTAGAAAGTAGCAAAGTGAAAAACTTGAAATACTGCTAGGCAATCTTAATGTAAAGGAGCAACAATGAGCGATAATACAACCTTAGGGAATGTGCTACAAACTCACCACCGATTTCATATCCCAAACTATCAGCGCGACTATGCGTGGGGGTGCGATCAGTTTAACGATCTCTGGGAAGATTTGAAAGAGAGCGTTGAGATCGCCAAAGAATCTAGCAAGCCTGATGGGCATTTCTTAGGCACGATTGTTATCGCCCCGCACGGAAGTAATGGCAGCGATAATGAGCATGACCTAATCGATGGGCAGCAGCGAATGACTACGATATTTATGCTGCTTACTGCGCTTATTGAGAGATCGACAGAGGCAGAGAAAGATGAGCTAAAGCCGCAATATCTCATCAAAGGAGGCAAGCTTAGATTCCAAGTCATTGAAGCAAATAAAAAAGTATTTGATAGCTTGCTTGAGAAAGTGGGTGTAAGTGATTCTAATGAAATTGATAGGATAGAAGCCACTACACAAGGGCAGAAAAATCTCTGTGATGTATTTAGAGCTATTGTGAATAAGGTTGGGAGTCTTGGCGAAAATGACATAGACACCTATATCACCACGCTACTAAAAATGAAAATGCTTGTATTGAAAGAAATAGTGCTGGGCAGGCTATCCGCACATTCCAAAGTGTCAATGACAGGGGTGTGCAGCTAAATATACTTGATAAGCTTAAATCCCTGTTGATTTACTATTCTAATCGCTATTGTAAAGGTGGAGAAAATGGGCTTGATGATGAGATAAATGGGCATTTTGGGGACATTTTTTGCAAATCGCAAGCAATTAGGGATCATAAATACAGCTCCGCAATCGGTGGGACAAGCTTCAAAGATGGCGATATGGTGCGCTACCACATAGGAAGTGCTAACTTTAAACCATTGCGGAAAAGCCGCATTATAGAGACTCCACAGAAACATCCTATGACAAGATTAAACAAGAGCTAAAAGCTCGTGCTACAAGCGATTCTGCAGATCTCAAGGAGTTTTTGCGCGCCTATGCAAAGGATTTGGCAGAGTTTTTTACCGCTACAGAGCGCATACTTGATCGCATAGAGACTGATGAGGCGATGTTTGAGTGTATGTTTTTGGAGAATCTAAACTCCTTGCTTTACCCTACATTTATACGCTTAGAGATGTTGGGCGAGCTAAGTAGGGAAATGATAGATTTTCTAGCGAAAGTAGATTGCGCCTTGCTAAAGTTTAACGGAGCAGAGGCTACGGCGTATGGACTGCGAGAAGAGCTATTTGATAACGCAAAGGATATAAAAGATCGCATAGAGAGTCTAAAGCAAAGGGCAATACGATCGTGCAGAGGTGGCAATGTCGATATAAATGGTCCTATAAGCCGGTTTGTGCAAAATAGCTTTGCTTATAAGCGGATATTCCACTATTTGTTTTTTAAACAACATTGTCATAATGCGACAATGGCTACATTTGGGAGTTTAATTGTGAAAAAAGAATTATCATTAGAGATAGAGCATATTCTCCCGCAAGCCCTAAAAGATAGTGCTAATGGCTTTGTGCAATATGGATTTGATAGCAAAGAGGATTTTGATAGGTATTGTGATCAATACGGCAATCTCCTATCACTTGAAAAGACGCTAAATGGGGAGGCAAAAGATAAGGATTTAATGAGTAAAAAGCCCATTTATGAAAAATCTAAGCTTGATTGCGTGAAGAGATTTAACACCGATGGCTTTGATAAGAATCGCATTAAAGGTCGCACCGCAGAGGCAGAGAAATTTTTCAAAGAAGAATTTTTCAAAGACTTTATAGGCTAGATTCTAGCACTGCTTTTTGTTAGCACGAAAGCTATGGACTGCCACTCGTAAGCTAGCGCATTTGCTTGCGAGTGGCAAGCAAAAGTTGATTCTAGCGATGTTTTATCATTGCGAGATTTTCTAAAAAATTTCGCTTGTTTGCTAAAGAAGCTACGCTTTGCTTCGGTTTGCTCTAGCAAAGACGGAGACAAAGCTAGATTCTACCCCTTTGGATTCTGGTTTAGCTTGCATTGTTTAACAAACCCAGTTATAAACACATATTCAATTTAAACTTTACAAGGAGTGTGATGCTACCCTTTAGCGATGGTGAGCTTTATGAGCCTGTGCAGCGGTCATTAGAAAAGGTGCGCCCGCATCTTTTGCGAGATTCTGGCGACATCAAGCTACAAGAAATTAAAGGTGGCAAAGTTTATGTGCGCTTGCTTGGAGCTTGCCAAGGCTGCTCAGCTTCGCACATCACGCTAAAGCGCGGTGTAGAGCAGCAGCTCAAGCGCGATATACACCCAGATATGGAAGTGATAGAAGTTCGATAAAGGTAGAGTATGACCACAATCCCACCTTACCCATCATACAACCCACGCAAAAAGCGGCTGATCACCAAGGGTTATCGGGCTTTAGCAGCAAGAGACTTTGCTCTAGCGGCGCGTTGCTTTGGCTTGGCATTGCTGCTAGATTCTAGTGATAAAAGCGCGCGCATAGGCGTGCTAATCGCTGATATTGCGCAAGACTTCCCCAAGAAAGCTGAGATTTTCACCGAGCTTTACCAAATCCTACTAGCTTCTGCCCCGCGTGCGCAACAAGATACGATACAGACACAAATGCTTGACATCTTGCGCGAGTTTGATGCGAGCTTAAACCACATTTCCAAAGCCGTGGAGAGAGAAGACTCTCTAGAATCCGAGCAGCTAAATGGCATAGCGTATAAAGACTTCGTCAAGCTATGTGAGACAAAAGGCTTTAAAGAGGTGTTTGAAAATCTTATCTTTAGCACTAAAATCATCTTCACCGAGCGCGATGACTTCTATCAATTTCTAAAAGATCTCATTCACTATGGATTCAAGCAGGTGGCATTCTCCTATATTGAAGAAATGCCTCAAGTAGCTTACAGCAAAGAAATACAAGAGATTTTAAAGCAGTGTTAAGCCCCCTCTAGCTAGATTCTAGCTTAGATGGGTAGCACGCGGATATTTGGGTGCAAGCTTTCTTGCAAGACAGATTCTATGGCATACAATGTGCCTGTTGCCCCACTTGCACAGCCATTACACGCCCCAAGATAGCGGATATACACATCGATAAATCCATCACTTGTATCTTTAATATCTAAAATCTCCATATCGCCCCCGTCCATCATAAGCATAGGGCGGATATTTGCATCAATGACTTTATCAATAGCGCGCACCTTTTGGGCGATGGTCATCTCAGCAAAGTCAGCGTTCTCACCTTTATCCGCAGCCTTTTTCACAGATTCTTTATCCATTTCCGCCCTTACTTGCGCAAGTATATCTACCAAGTAATACTCCCTTTCCTCGTGTCCACCCGGTTTTATGCAGCTTTTGCAAAAAGCCCCTGCTTTGGTGTAGTTTGTGATATCTTCTACACTTTTTAAATCATTTAGCCTTATCACCTCTTTAATGGTAGATAGGCTAACGCGTGCGCATTCACACACGATGATTTCACTCTCAAAGTCCGCTGCATCCTTGCCTAGATAGATTCCCGCCGCTTTTTTAATCACATCATACGCCATAACAGAGCAGTGCATTTTCTGCCCCGGGACTGCTGGGGTGTCTGGGTCATCACGCAAGGCGTGTTCTACATCAAGGTTTGTGATTTTTACCGCATCTTGCACCTTTTTGCCAAGACATAGTTCCACCATCATATCACTACATGCGATCGCCGCCCCACAGCCAAAACTCTTAAATTTTGCGTCTATGATTGTATCATTAGAATCCACAAGCCAATACAGCCGCACCGCATCACCACAAGATTCTGCGCCATAGTCCGCTACGATGAGTTTCGCACCCTTTTCATCAGCGTCTTTTTGTGTCAAAACGCCTAAATGCGTGGGGTTGTCCATTCTCTCACTTACTTTGTTTGAATACGCATCCCATAACGCACCACCGATTAGATCATTTTTTCCCATTTTTATTCCTTTGTATTGCGTATATTAATTATGGATTGTAGGCATTTTCTCCATGCAGCTTAGAATCTAAACCTTGCATTTCTATTTCTTCACTCACACGCAAATCTGTAAAAATGCTTATCACTTTAAAAATTACATAGCTAGTTATGGCAGATAATGCGATACAAATCACAATTGCATAAAGTTGCTCTAAGAGCAACTCAAACTCACCACTAATAAACAAGCCTTCCCCTAATCCACCCTCTGTTATTACGACTGGATTGACTGCGCCACTTGCAAAAAGTCCTGTGGCAACACCACCCCAAATACCACCAATACCATGCAAAGAAAAAGCATCTAGTGAATCATCAAAGCGCAATTTATCCTTAATAAAGCTTAAGCCAAGATAGCAAATCAATGCCCCTATGGCACCGATGATTATACTTGAGCTAAGACTTACAAAACCACAGCCGGGAGTAACGCTTACAAGTCCCGCGACAAGACCACTCAATGAGCCTAAAATTGTCGGTCGTCTATGAATTACCCATTCAAGCAAAATCCACATAAAATAACCGCTTGCCGCAGAAATAACACTCACCACAAAAGCATTTACAGCCACATAATCCACACTTCCAGCACTACCGGAGTTAAATCCTAGCCAGCCAATAAAAAGCAACACCGCACCTAAAAACGCATATGGGACGGAATGTGCTCCCCCTTGCGTATAGGATGTATTATCTTTCCTAGCACCCACAATAAGAGCACCAACTAATCCTGCTATACCAGAGCTAATATGGACAACACCCCCACCAGCGAAATCTAATCCTCCACGCACAAGCAAAAACCCCTCTTTGCTCCAAATCATATGTGCCAACACATCATAAACCAATGTGCTCCAAAAAATAAGAAATACTACAAGAACACCAAGCTTTATGCGTCCTACAAGAGAGCCTGTGATGATTGCTGCCGCAATCAAAGCAAACATCATTTGAAACACTATGAATAAAATATGTGGGATGCCATTATCGTTGACACCATCAATATGTGCTAAAAATACATGATCTAAATTCCCAATAATTCCTAAGCCAGAATCTGCTCCAAAGCTAAGTGTGTATCCAATCACTATCCATTGCAATGAAATTACTCCAAAGCCTATGAAGCAATTCATGATGGTATTAAGCGTGTTTTTTGATTTAACCATTCCAGCATAAAACATAGCTAGAGATGGTGTCATGAGTAACACTAGCAGTGAGCATAGCATAAGAAAAGAAGTATTTGTAGGATTAAAACCACTTTCTATCAACATTTCACACTCCTTGTTGCGCCTTATTGTGTAGTGCTAAAGAGAGTAGTTAGCTCCCATAGCTACTGGAAATTGCCCTAAGTCTCTCCACCGCCTTCTTAAACGCCTCATAAGTATAGTCTATCTCTGCTTGCGTGTTGTATCGGCTTAGCGAGATTCTAATAGCCGTGTGCGCTAGCTCTTTATCCGCGCCCACAGCCACCATAATGGGGTTTGCCTCTAGGTCTTCACTTGCACACGCACTACCCGTCGAAGCGGCAATGCCAGCTTTGTTTAAATCCCACAGCATTGCCTCTCCTTCAATGCCTTTCACACTTATTAGAATCGTATTTGGCACACGGTGGGTAATATCGCCGATGACTTGCACATCATCTAGCTCAAGCAACTTAGACTCTAGCGTATCGCGCAGATTTTTCACATAGCTATTTTCATAGTCTAAATACTCTACTGCAAGCCGCATAGCTTCTCCCATACCCACGATATAAGGTACATTAAGTGTGCCGGATCGTCGCCCTCTCATATGCTCTCCGCCGTGTAAAAGTGGGGTAAGCTCCACGCCCTTTCTAATGTAAAGCCCACCAATACCCTTTGGTCCGTGAAATTTGTGCGCGCTAAAGCTTAGGAAATCTACATTCGCACTTTGCACACACACAGGAATTTTGCCAATTGCCTGCACTGCATCAGTGTGGAAAAGCACACCCTTTTCCTTACAAATCTCACCGATCTCTTCTATGGGGAAAATCGCACCAGTTTCGTTGTTTGCCCACATTACACTCACAAGCGCAGTCTTATCAGTGATAGCCTTTCGCACATCATCTGCATAGATCGCGCCGTGTTTATTGACTTTTAGGCGCGTGATTTTCACCCCTAAACTTTCCAAAAAGTCGCAAGTAGCCCCCACGGCTGGGTGTTCTACTTCTGTGGTGATAATGTGGCTTTTCTCCCCATTTCTAATTTTGTCAAAATACACGCCTTTAAGCACCCAATTGTTACTCTCTGTGGCGCAGCTTGTGATGATGACATCATCTTCATCGCGCGCATTGATACCAGCATAGAGCTTCTCAAATGCATCGGCGATTGCTGGGTGTGTTTCTGTGCCGTATTTATGCAGGCTATTTGGATTCCCATAATGCTCGCAGAAAAAGGGCTCCATTGCTTCTTTTACTTTAAGGTCAACCATTGTGGTCGCGTTGTTATCAAGGTAGATTCTCATCATTACTCCAAATCCGCTTCATAAAGCGATAGATAAATTCCTGCTGATAGTTCTATGATTGATAATTACTTGATGAAATACCTTATTTTGCCAATATTGCTTGAAACGGGCGGGATTGTAGCACGGATTTTCTAATGTTTCTATGAAATATTACACCCATAATAAGACTCCTTTGCATAATACCCCCACAACCCCAAGTTTATGGTTAGACTCAATGCTCCGCCACTTTAAGCTCTTTACAAAAAAAAAAAAAAACATACAATCGCAAACGCGCCCACCACCTAAACCACCTAGCGCGATACCATTAATATATAAGGAAGTCTATGAGTCTACACGCTTTTAAGCAAACTATTAAGCCCCTAATCCCTTTTAGAGCGCGGCACTACTATCGCACCAAGCTTGCTAAAAGCGCTAAAGATACTGCCAAGCTAGATTCTAGGGCTAGCGATGCTCTAAACACGCTTAATCGCTATATCGCACTCACTACGCCCACTACTGATAGAGCGCGCAAAAAGCAGCTTCTAGCCCAGAATCTAAAGCTGATAGAAATTGAGATTTCTAGCTTTTGCAATCGCACTTGCTGGTTTTGCCCAAACTCCATCATCGATAGAAAGTCTAAAAACATCGAGCTGCAAGAAGAGCTATTTCTCAAGTGTATCAATAATCTCGCAGAGATCAACTACGCTGGAATGCTTAATTTCCATAGATTCAATGAAACTCTAGCAAACAAAGAGCTTATCCTAAAACGCCTGCACCAAGCTAGATCCAAGCTACCCAAGGCGACTCTAGGGATTTTTAGCAATGGGGATTATCTAAACAGAGAGTATTTAGACGCGCTAGCAGATGCTGGGGCTAGCTTTTTGCTAATGAGCTACTACGGCACAAAAAATGAGCCCTTTGATGTGGATTCCTACATCAAGCCCGCTATGGCAAAAATGGGCAAGAAGCTAGGGCTATCGTATATCACTTATATCGATACGCCGCAAGAATACGGAGTGAGCTTTGCGTATGAGAAAATGCAAGTGTTTTACCGCAGCTGGAATCCAGCCTTAAGCGGTAGTGATAGGGGCGGGGTGATTGAGCCAATCAAGCAGAGAAGCCAGAGCATGCGCACAAAGGGCTGCTACTATCCGCTTATGGATATGTATATAGACTATAATGGCTTGGCTATGCCCTGCTGCAACTTGCGAAGCGATGTAAAGGCGCATAAGAGCTATATTCTAGGCGATATTGCCAAGCAAGATCTCTTTGATTTATTTATGAGCGACAAGCTTATCGCTATGCGCCAAGCACTTACACCTGATGGGCAAAAGCAAGGGGCTTGCGCGAGCTGCCAATATGAAAAGCCTATGCGTAGCTTTATCACAAGCCTTGCTCTACCTGTGGCGTGAAGATAAGCAAGTGCGCTTAGATTCTAGCTTGTGCACAAGTCCTAAAGCCTGCTTGCAAGCTAGAATCTAGCCATAATAATACGCGCCAAAGTGGAAGTTTCTACAAGTGGTAAATTCTTTTGGCAAGTGGGAATACTTTTCTCTCACCACGCTATCATCGAAGTAAATCTCTTTGGCATTTTCTATGGTGATTTTCTGCTCTTTGAATGTGCGCTCGATTATATCGCCTTGTGAGTAGATAAAGCCCGCGTGGATATTGAGACTTCAATTATAAGGCTGTGCGACAATGCAAAAGTAGTGCAGAATCTCGCCATTGATTAGATGCGATGTAAGTTTGGGGGAGTTATCAAGTGCAAAAGTGTAGGGCGTGTTTGTCTTAAATGGCTGTGTGAGGTGCGTAGGCTTGATGTTTATATATTTGCCATCAAAGCATTTAATGCAATGCTTAGTGGGATTAAAGCCTTTGACACTTTTAATCCACATACAATATGCACCTTGAAAATCCTCGTGCTGCCCTTGTATCGTTAGTGTTAGTTTCTTTGTGTTCAATTGTTAGACTCCTTTTTATTTTTCTATTTTTTAGATTAAATAATTACTTTACATATATTAGGAATAATGACTTATTTCCATTGCAAAGTTGTATCTCAGCCGAATTGAATCACTCAATAAGGCAGAAACAATTAAGCAAATCATATTTTAAGGTGTAAAAAGCTCATTAAATACCATATTTACGATATTTTGGGCAGTTTTTAGCTCTACAATATCACATCTCAAGTCTAAAGGAGCAAAGATGACATAGGGCAATACTCACCAAGCCTTAAGCTTTTTTTTGATTATACTGCGAAAAGTTTGGCATAAGCCTAAATAGAATCTAAATAGACTAAGGATTAAACAATGGAGCAAACACTTACAAAAGAGCAGGCACTAGCTCTAATGAATACAGGAGTAGTATCTTTGGAAAGCGATGAGAGAGAAGCCATAAG
>NZ_JAFVUX010000034.1 GCF_017502485.1 Helicobacter sp. | reverse complement strand
TCTACTAGGTACAGCAGGTGGAGAAGTGCTACTAGGCAAACAAACATTTGTCAATTTTGCTTTAGGGACAAAAATAGGACTAAGCTATAAGGATATTAACCTAACAGCAAACCTAGGGGTAAGGTATGTGTTTTAGGGGCTTATTATTACACTAAAGCTTAGTAGATTCTAGCGATCATTAAGCGATGTTACAAATCTCTATGCTTATTTGGTGCTTTTGTTACTTTTTAGCTAGTTTTTTACTTTTGCTTGGGATTTTGGTAGAAAATGCTACGATTTACATCTCACCGCTTATTATAATGGCTAGAAATCTATAAAGGAGCAATAATGATCTTGATAATCAAGAATCTAGTTTGGGTGCTTGTAGCTGTGGTGGGGGCATTCTACTTTGGTATGCTAGCACTTAACACCGGTGAAGAAGTCAGCGCGACTTGGCTCGTGATAGCTTCTGTATGTATTTATATGATTGGTTATCGCTTTTATAGCAAATACATAGCAGAAAAAGTCTTCGAGCTTGATGACAATCGCGCGACACCCGCGCTTATCAATAATGATGGGAAAGACTTCGTCCCTACAAATAAAGTCGTGCTTTTTGGTCATCATTTCGCTGCGATTGCTGGAGCTGGTCCGCTTGTCGGTCCTATTCTCGCAGCGCAAATGGGTTACTTACCTAGTATGATCTGGCTACTTATAGGGGTTGTACTTGCTGGTGCAGTGCATGACTTTACCGTGCTTTTCATCTCTATGCGTAGAAATGGTCGCTCCCTAGGTGAGATTATCAAAGAAGAAATGGGCAAAGTGACTGGCACCATTGCGATGCTAGGGATATTTTTTATTATGCTTATTCTCGTGGCGATTTTGGCGATGGTTGTTGTCAATGCACTGGCTGATTCTCCCTGGGGACTTTTCACAATCGCTATGACTATCCCTATCGCTGTATTTATGGGGATCTATATGCGCTATTTGCGTCCCGGTCGTGTGGGTGAAGTTAGTGTAATTGGCTTTATCTTGCTTCTTGCTGCTCTTTACTATGGACAAGCTCTAACAGATCCTGCCCACCCTTGGCACAATGTATTTTTGTTAGAGAAAACTACCCTTTCACTTATCATTATAGGCTATGGTTTTATCGCTTCAATCTTGCCCGTGTGGTTGCTACTTGCCCCCAGAGATTACTTAAGCACATTTTTGAAAATCGGTGTAATCGTAGCAATGGCCATAGGGATACTACTTGTCAGTCCTACTTTGCAAATGCAAAAGGTTACTACATTTATCGATGGCACAGGACCGGTTTTTGCTGGCTCAATTTTCCCATTCCTATTTATCACTATTGCTTGTGGGGCTATAAGTGGATTCCACGGACTTATCTCTAGTGGCACGACTCCAAAAATGGTAGAGAAAGAAACTCACGCGCGTCCTATCGGCTATGGCTCTATGCTTATGGAGTCTTTTGTAGGTGTTATGGCTCTTATTGCTGCTTGTATTTTGGAGCCGGGGCTTTACTTTACGATAAATTCCCCACTTGCCCTACTTGATCCAGCAGCAGCAAGTGCTAGAAGCGCGGATATGGGGACAATTGAGCAAAGCGTGAAAGCGATTTTACAAAATGGCGGGTTTGTCTTACGATCTGAGATGCTTACAAATGGGCATTTTGTGGCAATGATAGAAGAGACTACAAAAGCTGTAGGCGAGCCAACACTAGTAGCTAAAACAGGTGGTGCACCGACATTCGCCGTGGGACTCACGCAAATTCTACACCAAATCGCTGGTGGACCAGAATCTATGGCATTTTGGTATCACTTCGCGATTTTATTTGAAGCACTCTTTATTTTGACAGCTGTTGATGCGGGGACTCGCTCTGGGCGATTCCTTATCCAAGATGTGCTAGGTAGTGTCTATAAACCTATAGCAAACACACAATCTGTTTTATGGGGTGTGGTAGCTTCTGCGATTTGTGTGGCTGGCTGGGGGTATCTACTCTATCAAGGTGTTATCGATCCACAAGGTGGGATATTCACACTATGGCCGCTCTTTGGCACGAGCAACCAAATGCTAGCAGGGATCGCGCTCCTACTTGGTACAGTCGTACTTTTCAAAATGGGAAAAGCTCGATACAGCTGGATCACTATTATCCCTGCGGCGTGGGTACTTCTAACGACACTTTATGCAGCAATTCAAAAGCTTCTCCCAGCAAATGGCGAACGCGTACATGATGCAGTAAGCCATGTAGCCACAGCACAAAATCAAGTCGCTTTAAAAGAAAAGGCTCTAAATTTCATCACCAAGCTTCAAGAAATGGGTGCTGATGCAAACACAATGCTTGAGGGTAAAACTCTTACAGAATGGCAAGCAGTCGTTAGCAAAGCTGACATACTTATCCATAACCACACTTTAGATGCAATTCTTTGTGCATTTTTTATATTCGTAACACTTGTGGTAATAGGTTCTTGTTTTAGAATCTGCTATCTCACAGCAATTGGTAAGGGAGAAAAATTCCCACTTAAAGAAGAACCCTATCAAGAAAGCAAGAATTTCTCTATATAAGCACATTAAGTTTGTATAGCCTCAAGGATCTTTAATGCAAGATATAACTCCAAAATCTTCACCCACGCAAGCTTGCGTGGGTGAAGCTAGATTCTACCCACCTATGCTAGTGAAAAAGGAGAGTACTTTTACTCGTGTGTGGAGCAGGGTGCGAATTTTATATAAGAGAAGTGATAGATTTTTTCACTTGCTTGTGGGGATGCCAAGCTATGATAAATATGTCGAGCATATGCGTACAAAACACCCTAATAGAGAAATAAAATCACAAAAAGAATTTTTCAAAGAAGCCCTTGAAGCTCGATATAACGGCGGAGTAAATCGCTGCTGTTAGAAAAATGGATAGGTAAGAATCTAAATTTACAACATCCCGCTCAATTGCGAGCGGAGATTATAGTCTTGACTCATAGCGTCTCAACATATAAAGTCGTTTAAGCATTTTCTTCTTAGCGTTTATCTTTTGTTTCTTGCGCTTTTCTGTTTTACTTTCAAAAAACCTTCTAGCGCGACACTCTGTAACGACTAGATTCCGGTCTGTTTGCTTTTTAAACTTTCTATACGCTTCATCGAAAGACTCGCTTTCTTTGACTTTTATGCCAGGCATTATGTATCACCTACTTTCGTTTGTTTTAGCCCTAAGGCGCGCGTATTCTATCACAATTTAAATTAGTTTTAAAAACACTTTTGATAGAATCCGCTTTCTACATTCACTTAAGGTATGCGTGCTCGTAGCTCAGCTGAATAGAGCAACAGGTTGCGGTCCTGTAGGTCGGGGGTTTGAATCCCTCCGAGCACACCATTTCACTGAATTTAGATTCTACTTCACTATAGGTTATAAAATGAGCTTTTATGCGAGTATATTTGCCCCCCCCCCAACAGATTCTACAAGCTTTAATTTTTAGCTCGCTCTTTGTATATCAACTTTTTGGACTAGATTCTACGAAGCCTGTTTTTACCACTTATGATAATAGCCTTGCTTTGGGTATTTATGCAGATTTTAATAAAAAGAGCTTTACCAATATCTATGCACTTGGATTCTACTATGCTCAACCTAATACATTCTTTCGTATCAATGGCAGAATCAGCCTTGAGTTAGAAGCATTTTTACCCATTAACTACCATATAAAGCGGCAAATCATCTTTGGAACAGCGCAAGATATTATCCTGCCGATATATAAATCCCTATACACAGGTGTTGGCATAGGGATTTATATACGATCAAATGAAGGAGATGATGGGAGAATCGGCAGTAGCTTTAGCTTTGGCGAGAGAATCTTTGTAGGATTTTACCACCGACTTACTCATAAAACTACTATATTTTATGAATGTATCATTAAGCACTATTCAAATGGAAATTTAGAGCGACCAAATATAGGATATAACTACCTTGGATTTAGTGCTGGTGTGGCGTTTTAATATTAAGATATTTAGAGCTTGGTAGATTTTGTTATAATTGTAGCTATTTCTATATCTTTAAGGGTTAGTATGCAAGCTGGGATTATAGGGCTAGGACTTATTGGCGGTAGTATGGGACTTGCCTTGCGAGAGAGCAAGATTTTTAAGAGAATTTTAGGATTTGATACAAGTGCCTTACACTCTAGGCAAGCTTTGTCGCTCGGGCTTGTCGATGAATGTGTAGAATTTGATCAAATACAAGAGTGTGATGTGATCTTTATCGCTACACCTTTAGATGGGATTATTACTACACTACAAAAGCTTACACCCCATTCACCCACAACCACAATCATCGACTTAGGTGGCGCAAAAAAGAAGATTCTAGACTCTATCCCTCAAGTTACTAGGAAAAACTTTATTGCAGCGCATCCTATGAGTGGGACAGAAAATTACGGACCAAATGCCGCAGAACAAGGACTTTTTCACAATAAAATTGTAATCCTAACAGACATTGAGCAAAGCGGAGAATACCAAATCGCTTTAGCAAAGCAGATTTTCATCGCCATTGGTATGAGAATTATCGTTATGTCCGCACTTGATCACGATAGACATGTAGCTTTTATTTCACATTTACCTCATATCATCTCCTTTGCATTAGCCAACGCTGTCCTAGCACAAGAAGAGCCTCAAAATATCTTAGCACTCATTGGTGGTGGGTTTAAGGGTATGAGTCGCCTTGCCAAAAGCTCGCCGATAATGTGGCGCGATGTTTTTAAACACAATAAACACAATCTTCTAGAAGCAATCAATCACTTTGAAAAAGAGATGCTTTATGCCAAAAAACTTGTCCAAGAAGATGAATGGGACGCACTCATAGAGTGGATGAAAAAGGCAAACACTCTGCATACATTCTTATGATTTGAGATTCTTTAACTGAACTCTCAAAGTACGCGCGTGGGTTATAGCTATGGCTATTGCATCTGTAATATCGAGTGGCTTTATATCTTGCTTAATCCCTAGAATCTGTCTCACCATAAAGGCAACTTGTGTCTTATCAGCTTTGGCTTTACCTGTGATAATCTTTTTCACTTGTAATGGTGTATATTCTGCAAAATTGCCTAACTCTTGTAAGATTTTTAAACTAATTGCTCCTCGCATTTGTGCAAGCTTTAAAACGCTCTGTGGATTATAAGCATAGAAAATCCCCTCCATTGCTACAGAATCTATCTTATGATTTTGTAATATTAAGTCAATCCCCTCAACAAACTCTAGAATCTGGCTTTGTAAATCTCTAGCTGTGATTTTGATAAACCCCGCTTCTATAAGTCGTAAGTTGGAAGTGGATTCTACTATGGCGTAGCCACAATTCCTACTACCAGGATCAATGCCCAAAATTTTCATATATCACTCATTTTATTTTTTTTACATATTGAGTCTGCTAAAATCTAATACCTATTTAAGATTATAAAAAGCTTAGCAGTAGTGTGCTATTCTAAACTTTACACACAGCACATTGCCATAGTACATCTTTACCTTAGTGCATTCAAATAGGGTGTAATTGTAAAAAAAATATGTAAAGATAAAAAGTTTTTCACATATTTTTCACATATTTTTCACATCTGTGAAAAACTTTTACTGCTATTTTAAGGAGTGGAAATGATTTGGGACGAAGTGCTAATAACACTAAAAGAGGAAATTTCTCAATATGAATTTGATGCTTATATCTCGCTGATGAAATACGATGAGAACGCCTCCAAAAGCAATTTAGCAGTATTTATTGTCCCAAATCCATATATAGAAAAGTGGATTAAAAGTAAATACATAGAAACTATTTCTCATACCTTTGAGATCCATACAAAAACCAAGACAGATATTAAGATTATCATCGCTAAAGATAAACAGAATGTGAAAAACTCTAGACAAAAAATACAAAAGTCCCAAGACCAAATCTTTCTCAACTCTCAGCAAACTTTTGATAACTTTGTCGAGGGCAATAGTAATAAATCCGCACTTATCATTGCAAAATCTGTCGCTAAACATCAAGCTAAGTCCTATAATCCAGTGCTTTTATATGGGCACACAGGACTTGGAAAAACACATTTACTCTGTGCCATAGGAAATACTGCCATCGAACACAACAAAAATGTTATTTATATTACCACTGAAGAATTTTTAAACGAATGGCAAAAACACTTACGACAGCACACTATGGACACTTTTAGAGATAAGTATAGAAACTGCGACTACCTGCTTATCGATGATGTGCAGTTCCTTGGTGGTAAAGGAGGTTTGCAAGAAGAGTTTTTTAACACTTTTGAAGCACTACACAAAACCCAAAAACAAATTGTAATGACAAGCGATAAACTCCCTAAGCAAATCCAAGGGCTAGAGGACAGACTCCGTTCAAGATTTGAAGGTGGGATGATGATGGAAATCCAACCTCCAGAAATTGAGACAAAAATCCGCATAATCGAACAAAAATGCCGAGATAATCAAATTGATATGGAAAAAGACATTATCAACTTTCTCGCTGAAAATATCAACGAAAATGTCCGACAAATCGAAAGTATTATCTTAAAACTAAGCTTCCATCACTCAATGACAAATCAACCCTTCAGTATCGCTATGGCAAAAAATGTGATAAAAGAAATCCAAAAAGAATCAAACGAAGAAATCAACCTAGAAAAAATCATAGAAACAATTGCCAAAGAGCTTAATATCAAACCAAGTGAAATAATCTCCAAATCCCGCAAACCTCAAATTGTCCAAGCTAGACATTTGGTCATATATTTTACAAGAATTCTCTCAAGCATAGATTCTATGAGTATGCTCGCACAAAAACTCAATATGAAAGACCATAGTGCGATTTCAAAAGCTTTCACTCAAATCACCAAAAAAATCGAGCAAGATAAAGATCTTAAATTACTCACACAAAATCTAAAAGCAAAAATCCTAAACGAAAAAAATCTCTAAATTTAGCTAGATTTTGCTAAAATATGGCTAATCAAGTGAATATCCCTAAAGCCATCTTGACGACCTGAATTTTTGTTTCTAGTGGTTATAGAGACGATTTTCACTTTTTCACAATCCCTACTATTACTACTAAAAACCTTTAGAAGGAGATAAAATGAAAATCACTTTAAACAAAAGCAACTTCGAAATCGTGCTAAGTAACTTCCAATCTTTCCTTGACAAAAAGGACTCTTCACAAATAACTTCACATATATATCTAGAAACTTTGGATAACAAGCTCTTACTAAAAGCCACAGATTATGAAATCTCTATCCAATCAAAAATCGACATTATCCAAAAAATCGAAGATGGTGTAGCTACAATAGAAGGGAAAAAAATACTCTCCATTATCAAGCCACTAGATGACGGAGAAATTACCTTAGAAACAAAAGATGTACAAATCTCCATCTACCAAGGAGATGATGACTTTAAACTTCCAACATTTAATGCTAAAGAATTCAACGATGCAACGAAATTTCCAGAAATTAGTGAATTAGACACAAAAATTAACCTAAACCCAATAGATTTCATAGAATCTATCAAAAAAGTAGCCGTAGCTACAGATGCGACGAAAGCAGACACTCTACGCGTAGAACTTACTGGAATTTTACTTGATGTGAAAGATTACCATTGTAATTTTGTAGGCACAGATACAAGAAGACTCGCAATTATTCGTCAAAATACTCAATCAGTAGGCACACAGCTTTCTATCATTATCCCTAGGCGTGCTATTATGGAAATTTCTAAACTTTTTTACGATGAGTTTGAAATCTATATTAACAAAAGGCAGGATAATGATCCTACAATGCTTTTCATCAAATCACAAAACTACACTTTTTCCACAAAACTTATAAGTGGAAAATATCCAGACTACGAAAAAATTATCCCAAGAGAGTTTAAAATCCAGTCCAAACTACCAAAAGAAGATGTCATAAAAGCTATTAAGAAAACAAACTCGCTTTCTACAAATGTTAAGATCACATTAGATTCTAGTGGCTTGATATTTGAAACAATGAATTCTGAAAGCTCAGAATCCGCAAAAACTCCAATAAAGATTGCACTTAATATTACAGAATCTATTACACTTGGTATGAATTCTCGTTATGTACTTGACTTCTTAGGTTTCGTTACAAACAATGAATTTGAAATTTTTATCAACGATAGCAATATGCCATTTATGTTAAAAGATGATAAATACTCTACAATTGTGATGCCTGTGTTATGCTAATAAAGGAATAAAATGCAAGAAAATAAAACACCATCTTATACCGGACAAAATATCAAAGTTTTAAAGGGACTTGAAGCTGTCCGGAAACGCCCAGGTATGTATATTGGTAGTACAAATATCAATGGTTTACACCATATGGTATATGAAGTCGTTGATAATTCTGTCGATGAAGCAATGGCTGGGTTTTGTAACCAAATTAGTATTACACTCACTCACGAAGGTAGTGCAATTATAGAAGATAATGGTAGGGGGATTCCAGTAGATATACATCCTACAGAAAATATCCCTACTGCCACAGTGGTACTTACTGTGCTACACGCTGGAGGAAAATTTGATAATGAGGTCTATAAAGCTTCTGGAGGTTTGCACGGAGTTGGAGTGTCTGTTGTTAATGCTCTATCTAAAAAGCTCATTATGACTATCCATAAAAATGGCAATATTTACCGCCAAGAATTTACCGCTGGGATTCCTACTTCAGAGCTAGAAATCATCGGTAAAACGAATAAAAATGGCACAATTATCGAATTTTTTCCTGATGATAGCATTATGGAAGTGACTGAATTTGATAAAGATATTTTAACACGTAGATTTAAAGAGATGGCATATCTAAACCAGAATCTAACTATTAATTTTATCGATGAAAGAAATGGTTTTAGAGAGTCTTATCACTTCGAAAATGGATTAATGCAATTTATCCAAGATATTAATAAACGCCCACCTATTGTTTCAACAATTTATTTCAAAGGCGCAGATCAAGAAACAGAAATGGAGATTGCACTTGTTTATAATGAGGGATTTGATGAAAATGTCTTAAGTTTTGTAAATAATATCCGCACACCAGATGGAGGAACACACGAAGCAGGCTTTAGAGCGGGACTTAGTCGTGTTATTATGAATTATATTGAAGCAAATGCAAATGCTCGTGAAAAAGATATAAAAGTAACAGGCGATGATGTGCGTGAGGGACTTATAGCAATTATTTCTACACGCATTATTGATCCACAGTTTGAAGGGCAAACTAAGGGTAAATTAGGAAGTTCTTTTATCAAGCCAATTATCCAAAAGCTTACAACAGAGCGATTAAGTAAGTATTTTGAAGAAAATCCAAATGATGCAAAAGCTATTATGCAAAAGGCATTACTAGCAGCAAGAGGGAGAGAAGCAGCAAAAAAGGCGCGCGAGCTCACAAGGAAAAAAGAAAATTTCTCTGTAGGGACATTGCCCGGAAAGCTTGCTGACTGCCAAAGTAAAGATCCAATAGAATCTGAAATATATCTTGTAGAAGGGGATTCTGCTGGTGGTTCTGCTAAACAGGCTAGAGATAGACTTTATCAAGCGATACTACCTTTACGAGGAAAGATTCTTAATGTCGAAAAATCACGGCTTGATAAAATTTTAAAAAGTGAAGAGATTAAAAATATGATAACAGCCTTTGGCTGCGGTATTGGAGAGGATTTTAATCTTGATCGATTACGCTATCATAAAATCATCATTATGACTGATGCTGATGTTGATGGTAGTCATATCCAAACACTACTTATGACATTTTTCTATCGCTATCTTAAACCACTTATTCAAAATGGACATATTTATATCGCCCAGCCACCACTTTATTGTTTGCAACTAAAAAAGAATAAAAATAAAGAGTTGTATCTCAAAGATGATAGAGCATTAAGTGAATTTCTTATAGAAAATGGGATAGAGAATTTCACATTTGAGGGCATTGGTGAAAAAGAATTAATCGAAATATTGAAAAAAATCGCACAATATCGCCTAATATTAAAAGAGCTTGAAAAACGCTATGCAATGGTTGATATTGTGCGATTTTTGATAGAGAATCCAAATGTTAGGGATCTTGATTTTGCTCAGATGTTTGCAGAGATTGAAAAATTCTTACCGACAATTGAGTGTAATATTTTAAACAAAACGATTACACAAGAGCTTCTTATACTCTATGTCCAAACTCCAACAGGACTTGCAGAAATCACTGTAGATGAAAGTCTTTTTGTCAATAATTTTTTTAAAGAAGCGTGTGAAATCTATGCAAAGATTCAAGAGAGAGATTTAGTATTTTTAGAGGGAAAAAATATCATAAAAGTCTTAGAAGAGATAGAAGAATCTACAAAAAAAAGCTATGATATGCAGCGATATAAAGGTCTAGGCGAAATGGACCCAGAACAACTACAAGAAACTACAATGATCCCAAGCAATCGCACACTTTTGCGTGTAACATTACCAGATGAAGAAGAAGCCGATAGGATTTTTACGCTTTTTATGGGTGATGAAGTAGAGCCTAGAAGAGAATATATCCAACTTCACGCAAAAGATGTTAAAAATCTTGATGTGTGATATAAACTAGATGTTTGAAAAAGATCGGTTGATTATTATCGATGGTGTGGAGATTCTCACGAGTAGCGTTGATTACTGGTATTTAGGTACTTTTGTCCTTATTATTGTCGCTAGTATATTTATTTATTTTTTGCCAAGTTTAATTGCGATATTTTCTCATCATAGAGATAGATTTTTAATCCTTATTACTAATGTATTTTTTGGTTGGAGTGTGCTTGGCTGGTTTATCGCTCTTATTTGGAGTTTTATACGCAGATAGTTATAATATTTCTATTCCCACCGGGCAGTGATCACTCCCTAAAATCTCAGGGTAAATACTAGCACTTTTTAATCTAGAATCTAAGATTTTAGAGCAGAGAAAATAATCAATTCGCCACCCTGTGTTATTTGCTCTAGCTTTGCCCATATAACTCCACCAAGTGTAAGCCCCTTCTTTATCAGGGTAAAAATGGCGGTAAGTATCTGTGAAGCCAGAATCTAATAGTGTGCTTATTTTCTCTCTTTCTTCATCGGTAAAGCCTGCGTTTCTGCGGTTTGTTTTTGGGTTTTTTAAATCAATCTCTTTATGCGCGACATTGAGATCACCGCAGACAATTACAGGTTTTTTAAATTCTAGGACTTTTAAAAACGCGCGAAAGTCATCTTCCCACTCCATTCTGTATTCTAGGCGTTCTAGCTCCCTTTTAGAATTTGGCGTATAGACATTGACAAGATAAAAATCGCTATATTCTGCGGTGATAATGCGCCCCTCTTTGTCGTGGTGGGCGATCCCCATATCATAGCCCACGCTTAAAGGCTCTTGCTTGCTAAAAATTGCCACACCAGAGTAGCCCTTCTTCTCTGCGCTGTTCCAATACTCATAATATCCGCTGAAGTCAAATTCTGCTTGATCTCTGTGCATTTTGGATTCTTGGATACAAAACACATCTGCATTTACAGCGTTAAAAAACTCCATAAAGCCCTTATTCATACACGCTCTTAGCCCATTGACATTCCAAGAAATCAATTTCAATAGCAAATCCTTAAGTAAAATATATAAATTATATGCTAAAAGTCCTTATTATTCCCATAATTTAAGCGGATTTTTAATCAAAGTAAGGCAGAATCCAAATTCACTTCATTTTGCCTATGGCTCGATAGCTCAGTCGGTAGAGCAGGAGACTGAAAATCTCCGTGTCGGTGGTTCGATTCCGCCTCGAGCCACCACTCTTCTTTTTAATCATTTACCTTTACTTTATATTATCTTTATAATAGACGCCATTTGTTTTTACATACGGTTGTTACAATAGATACTCATTATATTTCAAAGGAGTCTCTATGAAAAGGTTATTTTGTGTTATTTTAGCTTTAGGAATATTTGGTCTAGGCACTTTATCTGCGCAAACTTCCACACTAGAAGCAGATGAGACACACAAGCACTCTTTGGCTCACAAGAATCCGCACAAATTACTGCTCTTTCTGAAGAAGAAATGCAAGAAACACAAGGGGAGTTTTGGCTGACATCTTTGATTATATTTGGAATTACCTTGGGTCTTAATGCAATTTTTGACCAAGAATTTGGATTTGAAACATCAGGTGAAATGGATTTCTAATGATAAGAGTATTTCTACTTACTATTTTGCTCTGTAATTTTGCTTTGGCTTATAAGTGTCATTATGGAGTTCGCTGCCAAGATTCTCGTATAGGGCTTGGTGGCTACTATACACATTTAAACTCGCCGCGTGTTGGCACGCACAATGGTGGTGGGTTTCTCACTTTGCAAGAAGATTTATATTGGAGATGGTTCTATCTAGGTGGAGAGCTATCTGCTGGAGTTGGTGGCTCGTCAATGAGTGGCATAGCAAGTGCAAGTGGTAATTATGAAAGTATCAGCGATAGAAATTGGTTTGCTCTTGTTACGATCAATGCTGGGACTAATCTTGGCTCATTAGAGAAGCCTACATTTTTGTATATGTCATTTTCTACAGATTTATACGATGTAGGCTTTGAAAATAATCGTGGGAGATTTAGGGATTTTGGGCTTTTTCTTGGTGTAGGGGCATTTCATAGGATAATGATTACAGATAGACTTGCATTAGAGCTTAGAGCCAATATAGCTTGGAATGCCACACGCCGACTTGCTGGCTATGGCTATAATGTGAGATCTGATAAATTAGCTGGCGCGTTTGATGGCAGCTATAAAGCAGAGCTATCTCTAGGGATACTCTATCGTGGCAATGCTTACAATAGTGTAGAAGATCTAGGTGAAGTGCTTGCACAAAAATCAAGCTTTGAAATGCCAGATTTCTATGCCAAAATCAAAGG
>NZ_JAFVUX010000033.1 GCF_017502485.1 Helicobacter sp. | reverse complement strand
TTGTTTGGTGTTAATTGTTTTTCTCTAGTGAGAGCAGCGGATTTTTTGTAGTGCGCAGCAACTTGCGGATTCTTAAACTCCATTTGCTTGTTAAGATTCCTGTCAGAGTAGAATGTTATAATTACATCAGCAAAGGGGGATGAGTGGCAGTTGTCGCCCTCTCCTTTGCTCTCTCTCATTGTATCTGCTATAACTCTAAACCTTATTTTCTCGGCATTTTCCCACTCATAGATTTTTGCGCCCTTGGTATCTATAAAAGGCTCTTTGAAGTGTTTTAGATATTCCCTTAAAGAATTACCTATGTTGATAAGCTCTTCTATGGTAATTTCACCTTGAGAGCCTTTTTCTAGGTGCAACTTAATGTGCTCTGCACCAAACCCCCTGTCTTTCCTTGTGGAGTGGTAACCTTTGACATACATTGCAATGTATTCGATCACAACATCTTCTATTGTTTCAATATCCCTAAAGATTGGCGTGGCTTTATCATCTCCAAAAGTTACATTGCAAATTCCGCGCTGTTCGTGTTTCATAGAGTCTCCCTACTGCGATTTTCCGATATATTTGTTAGATAGATTTTTGATAGCTGTTGATCCTGTTTCTATACCTTTAGATACGGCATTATTAGCCACGCTTCCGGCTTTTGATTGATTGAGTAAATCATTGAGTTTCTCGCCACCTTTTGTGCCTTTGAGCGCACTTGTAGCACCGCCCGTTAGTGCAGCTGTAGCCCCAGACACCAAGCCGCCAATACCGCCACCAGATCCTTGATATGCCATTTTTGCAGCAGCTCCACCACCAAGCCCAAATGCTGCTCCAGCTGCCAATCCACCAACTTTTGCCATCGCTTGCTCACTCATATTGCTAATAGCTTTTCCTACGCCCCCACCAGCTCCAATAATGTTGTTAATAAAATCAGGCACTTGCTTCACAAGATAGGTGGAGATAAATACCCCCACAACCGCTAATCCTAAATAGCCAATAAGGCTCATTGTATTGCCAGCCTGTGTTGTAATGTAATCTCCGTAGCTTCCATTAAATGCTGTTTCAGGTGGTAGGTTGGTGATGACAAACTGATTGATTTGGTAGTTAAAAAAAACAACGATCATTAGCATTGGCTTATACATCGTTAGCCCTATTAGCATAAGAATATATTTGCTTACCATTTGCCTTGTTTGTGGAAAAAACATCAAAATCACAAATAATACGCCTAGTCCTTTCCAGATTGTAATTTGTATATTTGCAACAATGATGATAAGTAAAATAACAATAATAAAAATTGCAGTGATGATAAAAAATACTCCAGCACAAAACAACACAGCCAAAGAGCCTTGCCAGCCACTAAATAGGCTGATTTTTGGCACACTTGATTCAATAACTTTTACAGCAGTTTCAAACGATTGTTGTATAAGCCAATCAATTCCACCCTTAAAGTCGCTAGAATTTGGTGCAACCCCCATTCCTTGTGTTGCTTTGACAATATAGTTTGTGATTGTATCTGCTGGATAATTTATCAAGCTTCCAAAATAGTTCATATAGGTTGTGGGATTATTTGCTACCCAATTAAAAAATGAAAGATAAATGATAAATATAAGCAGCTGGGATATTGTTTTCCAAGTGATGAAGTCTCCCTCTTGGATTTTTTTTGCAACAAATATCAAAATAAGTAGCATAAATATAAAGTTTAGCAATGGTGTTAAGTGCAGGGCTTGAGCTAGTGCTGGAATAATATTGCCGATGAATTTATCGGTAATATCCATAAATAATCCCATTATGAAATTGTAGATATTAACCATTTAAAAACTCTTCTTTCCATATCGGGCTTGTTATTTGAAGCTTTTTAATTGTTTGCACTACCTTAGAATCAGAGCTTAATACTTTAAGGTATTTGCCAAGCTTGGAGAGATTGACATCAATAATATTGCTTTGATTGGTAATAAGGTTTTTAATAAGGATTTTTCTCTCGTTTTGTCCTGTATGCAACAAAAAGTTTCTTTCATTTTCGGCTAAGTGGATATTGTAAGTGTCAAATACTTCTAAATCTTTTGTGGGGAAAATGATGATATGTGCAAGGTTTCTTATAAAGCTTTGTGCATTTTTAACACCATCTAGCTGGTGCATATCTTGGAATGCCATTGCTAGCACACCATTTACCTTTCTTGCTTGTGTAAGAGTTAGATTTATGCGATCATTAAACGATTCATTTGCTAGATAGGATTTAAATTCATCAATAAAGATAAAAAAGCCTTTATTATTATTTTTAGCATTGTAAATCATCTTGTGGAATAGATATTGTGCAATAAGTGAAGCATCTTTATCGTTATCAATGATAAAGTCCATATTGAGAGTAGTCAGCTTTTTGTCAAACTGCAAAGAATCTTTTTTATTGTTAAATAAAGGATTTTGCAAATACCTTTCTAATTGCGTGTTGATATGCTCATCGCCTGTTTTAACGATGTTTTCAGCAATATCTTTAAGGGAAAAAAGAACATTTTGTGGTATTAGGTTATGATATAAGTCCTGCACTACCTTTTCAATGGCTTTTAGCTTCTCTGCTTCATCTGCTGTTCTTGCTTCGATATTAACGCCTATCATTGTAGCAAGCCAACTGCTTAAAAATGTGATATTTTCCGTATCATAGGGCAGTGTAAAGGGGTTGATATAGAAATTTTCTCCGTGATTGTATTCCCCGTTTAAAAATTCTGTTACAGCAAATAGTCCGTTGATTCTATCGAGAGCTAAAATGTCTATGTCATATTTAAAAAGATTTGCCATTAAAAATGAGAGCAGTGTCGTTTTGCCAGCACCTGTGCCGCCTATAATCATTGTATGTCCTACGACATTTTCACTATCATCAGCGTGAAAATTAAAGAAATATGGGCTCATTGATTGATTTTTAAAGACTGCAACAGGTGTGTCTCCCCAGCTGTTTTTTGTTTTTCCCAAATATTCTTTTTCAAATAAAATCATTGTGGAGATTGTTTTGCTAGTATGCAATCTTCTTCTAGCATTCAAAAAGGCTTTATTTGGGAATATGCTAAAAAATGTAGATTGTAGGTTAAGTGTTTCAACAACTGCGATAATGCCGGCGTTTTTTAGTTCATTTAGTATTTCTTGTGTATTGCTATTGAGCTCTTCTTTGTTTTTGGCTTTCACAAGTATGCAATAACTAAAATGCTGCATAAGCAATCTATCAGAGTCAATCATCTCCTTAAGTTCTATAAGCTGATGTTTTATGATTTGTGGTGCTAGTTTTAGTTTTGATTTGATTTTGCTTTGCGCTTTTTCTTTGGCTATTGGCTCTATGCTTAGATAGACATCAAGCTCAATATCACTATGCAAAATCACAGACATTGGAATACTTGTAATCTTTTCATTATCATAAGCTTTAACGCCAATGAAGCGATTGTAAGTCTCTAAGCCGTTGAAGTCTTGGATAAAATAGTCTTTTTTGAAGTAGATGTTGCTATTGATATAACTATCACTTAGGATTCCGTTGGGAGCTGTGATTGGGATAAAAGTGCCATTGATGTATTCTGCATAAAGCTGCAAAAGTTGCGTGGAACTTAACTGCTTTGGCTTAAAAATACTCAATGTTTGCAAAAATCGCTCAATTACAGCCTTTAGGGCTACAATCTTGCTGGTATAAGTGATATTGTTTTTATTATCTTCGTTGATTGAAGTAGTCATCTCGAGCTTTTTCTTTTCAAAAAAGCCTTTTGCGCCTTTATTTCGTGTCTCAAGTATCAAGTAGTAAGAATTTGTAAAAACTCTTTCCCTACTCTCCCACTCATTGATGATTGTAGAAGCATACTCATTGTGAATATCGTAAGATTTATTGTAGAAAAACTCTCGCCGTTTTGCGACAATGCGTAATTCCAAATCATCATTAAGCGCATTAAGCGCATTGACACGCGTGATCGCCAACTCTAAAATATCATTATTTGTGGCAGAATTGTAATTTGTGCCACTTATCTCTATGCCAGCTACAAAATTTTCTGTTTTAGTAAGTAGATAATACTCATCAAACAAGCCAAGAATATTGTTTTCTTCACACAATGAGTATTGGTTTGGCAATGTCTCAAACATTGTGTTATAAACAAATCTCTTTAGCTTTTCTGTTAGATTCATAGCTATTTTCGTGTATTTTCTTGGATTTGGTGCTTGTCTAGTTCGACACTTTTTGGTTTGTTGGATTCTTTTAGATTTTGATGTAAGGCAATACCATAGAATATGCCAATAATCCCTGCTATTACGACCATAACTATGATCTGATACGATATTCTTTTAAATCTTGCGTAAGATTGGTTCATAATATTCCTTTCAGGCGTAGTATTGTGGAATCCCTGTTTTTAGCTGTAAGTTTGCTAGCGCAATATCCACAATATCATCATCAAAGAACTCAATGATGTAGAAAAACAACAATACCCCTACAAAGATATGGATACTATAAATCCCCAAGTATCCATTTGTAGCTAGAGACCCAATAACTGAAATAGCCCACGACTTAATGTTTAAACGCAGAAATTTCTCTTTCTTGGTTAGCTCGCGGATATTGTCTGTTTGTGAGATGCTAATAATTATCATTAGTTGTTTGCAAACCAATTTGCAATAGTGTCAGCATTCATCAATATCAATAGAGCAAACACAATTGATATAGCATATACGGCGATTTCTTTCCATCTATCTAGGTTTTTTACAAAGTAGATTCCAAGCCCTACAAACACGATGGTTGCAATCGGTATGAGATAGGTTTTAACTTGCTGGTAAATTTTAGTAACCATAGTGGGCAGATCCGCTGCACTTGCAAGCTCTGGCATTAAAACCATTATGATTATTGGGATAAATACTTTAGGCAATTTTTTCATAATACTCTCCTTGATATTCAAGCTGATTAAGAGCTCTTTTAATTTGACTTTTGAAAATATTTTGGTGGTATGGATTTGTGATTGGAGGTGGTGTTTGATTGATTGTTTGAGCTATAAACCAATAAGGCAGAGTTATGCTTATGTTTGTATCTGTTAAGCTTTGAAACTCAAGGGCGATACTTTTGTTGTCCAAGCACGCTTTTGACTTCTGCTCTTTTAGAATCCACAAATCATTGTGGAATGCAAACACTTTGGACTCTTTATTTGACTCTTTTGCAATATTTCGTAATATAAGTTGAATGTCTTTGAAGAAACGATTTGGATAATGTGCAATCGATGTATCTGTTGATGTATCTGTATTTGAGTGATCGGTCTGTGTATTTTCTTGCTGGGTATAAAAAATCTTTGATTGCCGATAATCTAACACTTGCAAGAAGAATAATTGATTTTTTCTAAAATTGAATTTGATGAGCTGTAAGGCTTCAAGCTCTTTGAGCCAAATCTTTATGGTCTTGTCGCTCACATCGTATTTATAGGTCGCTTCTTGGATATTGAAATATATTTTTTTATTTTCGCGATAAAGATGGATATTGACAAGATAGAGATAAAACAAAAATATTTTTGGATTCTTGCGCTGCTCAAAGTAGGTTTGCGTGTATTCTTGCACATCAAGAAATCGGATTTGTTTTTCTAGGGTTGTGGTAGCTGTTTGTTGTATATCTCTTGGACTTGGTGCTTGCGACATATTGGCTCTCCAATCCTGCCACAAGTATCCTAATTTAAACTTACCTTAAAAACGAGATTTCTTTAGAAAACAAGCAAAGCGAAGTTTCTTTAGAAAACGAGCGAAGCGAAGTTTCTTTAGAAAACAAGCAAAACCGCTCGGCTTTAGCCGATGTTCTTAGAATCCACAGAATCTACTTTTGTGTTTTTCACTAGATTCTAGCTTAAGCACAGGCTTGTAATTATGGAACTTTTTTTGCTTTGATTTGAGAAATTTGAAGCGAAGGAACAATCGTGCTAGAGCAAGTAAATCACATCGAAGCTGTCAAAACACCCCCATTTCCCACAGATTCCCCAAAGGCAAAGTCTGGTAGCAAGGGTGGTGTAGGGAATGTGCCAGATTTTAAAAGCGTGCTTGAAAAATCACTACAAGAGCAAGCGCACACTCCTGTTTCTATGACAAAAGCCAAAGATGGCGCGCCAAATCTACAAGTCGCAAAAAAGCTCACTCAAGAGCCCATCAGCACACAAGCTAGCACTAAGCCAGATAGCCTAAGCGCTTCTACTGCACTCCCTAGCGCTGCCATTAAGCCCAGCACATCTGCTCCTACCCAGCCAGCCCAAGCTAAAATAGGTGAGCCATTAGGCGCGAGCAAAGAAGCCCCCCAAATGCTAGCCCAAGCCTTAGAGTCTGGCGCACCAAAGCAAAGTACTAGCTCAAGCCCAATCTCAAGCCAAGATAGCGTGCTATCTCCTGCCCTAGATTCTAATCAAGCTCCCCAGCAGAAAAAGAGCTTAAATGATATGGCAAAGCTTGAGCCACAAGAGAGCTTTCTCTCCAAAATCACGCAAAATGTTACCAAAGCAGAATCAAGCCCACAGCCCAAAATAAGTGGCACACAAGTAGAATCTAGCGCGAAGTTAGATTCTAGTGGCATTGCTGAGTCTGTGCCAGAGTCCAATGCGATCCAGCAAGCCCTGCAAGCTAGCGCGCTAGTCGCTGGCGCACAAGAAGTAGCCCAAAGCTCAAGCCCTGCAAAGTCTAGCACGCCTAGCACTCCTACTGCTCCTACTAATGCACCCTTGCAAGATAGTGCCCCAAAAGTCGCGCCAGCAAATACCCTAGCTAAGCCAACGCTAGGCGATGTGGTAGAAAAGGCGAAAGATTTGGGACTAAATCCGGGTAAAGTGGAGTTCTCCCAGCGAGAAGATGAGTTTAAAAACTCCGTGCAAGCGCGCACGGGTATGCGCCAAATGAGTCCAAGTAGTGATGGGATTAGGCAGTTTTTTGACAAGCAAGATGAGCAGAGCTTGCGCCCGCTTTTTTCTATGATTAGCGCGGCAAATGCTCTTGATGCCGCGACGCGCAGGAGCAATAAGACTAATCGTGTAGAATACGCTATCGAGAACAAAACAGAGAAAATTGCCATCATCAATCGTGGCAAAACCTTGCCTAAAAACATCACAGAATCTAGGCTGAAAAATGAGCGGCAAGAGCGAGTCTTTGAGCAGATACAAAAGGATATTATCGCAGGCAAGGAGTTAGATTTAGAGCAGATTAAAGCCGAGCTTTTTGCTAGTAAGATTGAGGGTCCAAAGTCTTTAGTCCAGCCCACTAGCCCAAGCCAGCCAGCTCAAAGGCTTGCAAGCACAGCTACAGCTGTGGCTGCCCCAGCTTTGGTGCAAAGCGCACAAGAAGCACTAAAAGAGTCTCAAAAATCTAGCAAAGATCCAAAGGAGCAAGCCCCACGCGCAAAGGCAAAAGCACTCCAAGCAGCTCAAATAGCTAGCACAGAATCTAGCAAAGATGCTAGCCCACTTCGTGCCGAGCTAGAATCTAGCGCACCAAAGGAGTTAGCGCGCGCAGTGGAGAGAGAGCTAGAGCTAGGGGAGATGGATTTGCCAAAGGAGCTTGAGCTAGAAAATCTGCAAGAAAAGTCCCCTAAATCCGCTAAGCAAGCCCAAGCCGAGCAAAAGACAGAATCCAAGCTAGAATCTAAGCTTGCCACAAGTGCGACTCTTGGAGCAAGTGCTATGAAGCAAGAGCTAAGCAAACCGCAAGTGAGAGAAATGATCACTTCATTTGTCAATCAGTTTGACCAAGAAGTGAAAAAATTCAAGCCTCCGATGAATAAGATTTCCTTAGAGCTTAATCCAAAAGAGCTAGGCAATATTGAGCTAACCATCACGCAAAGAGGCAATAACTTGCATATAAGCGTCATCTCTAATCCCCAAGCGATTACGCTCTTTGCGCAAAATCAGCTAGATCTGCGCCAAAGTCTTATCGCTCAGGGCTTTGATGGCATTGATCTAAGCTTCTCGCAAGATTCTAGTAGCGGGGGCTTTGGCAGTGGTAGTCAAAATGGTGATCAATCCAGCAAGAACGATGCGCAAGGCACTTTAGAATCTGGGCTTGAGTATATGGCTAAGGATTCTAGCGAGCCTAGTATGGAAATCACCCTACCGCTGTATGCGTAGAATCTAACAAGGAAGTAAGGAGGAGACATTATGGCACTAGATTTAGCAGAGGTTACAGGGGCAAAGCAAGCAGAGCAGATTAAAAAAACGCAAGAAAAATCTCCCAAAATCGCCAATGGATTGGATAAAGATGCCTTTATGAAACTCTTTTTAGAGCAGCTTAAAAATCAAGACCCAACTGCGCCTATGGAGACAGAGAAGATCATTACCCAAACTGCCCAGCTAACCCAAGTGGAAATGCAAGAAGAAAACAAAAAGGCGATGAAAGAAATGGTGGATTCTATGAAAGTTATGCAAGAGACAAATAATGAGTTTAAAAACTTTCAAACCACGCTTAAAGAGACTATGGATAAGCTAGGTGAAGGTGTGGATAGTAGCATTGAAGCAGCGGGGCAAATGGCTCAAAGCTCGGCGTTCCAAAGTGTGGCAATGGTGGGCAAGATCGCAGAAACTGATGTAAGTGGTGTGAATTACACAGGGGAGGGCAAAGTGCATTTTTCACTCTTTTTTGACCGCCCCATTGATACAAGCAAAGGCAAGGCAGTGGTACAGATCTTTGATGAGTCCAAGCAGCTTGTGCGCACAATCTCACTTGATGATAAAAACGGGCAAGGTGGGTATTTGGATTTTGCTTGGGATGGGCTTAATGATAGGGGTGAGCAAATGAACTCTGGCACATACTCCGTGGAAGCAGAATACAATCTTGATCCAAAAACCAACCACTACCTAACCACGCGCGTGGGGCGAGGTGAGATCCAAAGTGTGCTATTTGACAAAGGTAAGCCGCTTATCCGTATGGGCGAGCTAATTTTGCCACTTAGTGCTGCACTTGAGTTTTATGACAAAGATAAAGAGCTTGTGCGATAGAGCATAAGAGCAGGATGTAAGGAGACACCCGTGGCTATGAATGATACGATTTTAAACTCTTATAGCGGTATGAAAACCCACCAATTTGGGCTAGACTCTATTGCAAACAATATCGCTAATGTCAATACCAATGGTTTTAAAGAAAATGTCCCAGAGTTTAAGAATCTCTTTAGCGCACAAATGGACGCGTTAAACTCCAACACCATCACCAACAACGACCGCTCCTATGGAGCCACAGGTGCAAGCAATGCTATTTCTACAAAAAACGGCAACTACCACCCAAGCGATGGGCAGTTTGATGTCGCCTATATGGGGAAAGGTTGGTTTGTTGTGGGGGAGAAGCAAGATGGAAGCTTTGCAGTCAAAGAAGATGGTTATGAAATGCCCCAGCCTATATTTTTCACGCGCAATGGTAGCTTCAATCGCGACTCTGATGGGTATTTGGTAACTTCTAGTGGGCAGTATGTCTATGGGGTCAATCTCAGTAAAATTAGCAATGGGATCTTTACTTCAAGTGCTAGCGAGCAAGACCTCTCTACGCTACCAAGCGGGCAAATGCAGCCACTGCAAATCCCCCAAGAGCTTAAATTCCACCCAGTGGTAACAACCAAGGTCGATGTGGCTGTCAATCTCAATGCAAAATCTAACTTTAAAAGTGCGCAGGAGTTTCTCGTGCCAAATGGTGTGATTGATGAGTCGCGTGTGAAAAGCCAAGATGTCGCCTCTTTTGCTGATGATGATGGGCAGCCGTTTGACCCACGCGCATTTAGGGATATTATCATCACAATCAAAAAGGGGGAAGAAGGCAGTCAGAGTGAAGAGAACCTACGCTTTACTTATGGAAGTGGCGGAGCGAGTGCTAATGAGTTTCGTACTATAGGCGATCTTATGGAGCTTTTTAAAAAAAGCGGGTTAGAGCTTAGCCCAACACTTGGGGCGCGCGGGAATCTAGCCTTTAATGTTAAAAACCCCCAAAATCAAACACTAGAAGTAACAATTGGTGGCGCACTCTCTAATCGCATAGGTATTAACACTTCTGCTGTCCCGCTCGCTCAAGATGAACAGCTGCAGTCCAAGGACTTAAAAATCGCCACCTACACCACTTCGCTTGATATTTATGATGAAGATGGCGCGAAGTTTTTGCTAAAAAGTGAGTATTATCTAATTGATGCGGGCGATCCCACAGGCACGCCACCAATCCCGCAAAAATGGCTTGTGCAAAGTGCGGTCTATGACTTTAATGGCGAGTTTATGATAAGCAAAGAGTCTATAACGCAAGAGCTAACATTCGACAAAGATGGCAAGCCAGAGTCCGCACCTATGGAGATTGACTTCAAAGACTCCAAAATCACCTATTCAATCGTGGGTAGCGATAAATACACTTCAAGGAATCTGCCTTATGAGGATTCTAAGATGCTTGAAGCAAGTCAAGATGGCAAAGCAGAAGGCTCGCTCAAGGATATTAGAATTGATGAAAATGGCATTATTTTTCTAGCCTTCAGTAATGGTGTGAGTGAGCCTATGGGGCGTCTTGGCGTTGTGGCATTTGTCAATGATCAAGGGCTTAAGAAAATGGGTGATAATGTCTATAGCCTAGGGACAAACGCGCTAGGTGGGGAAAACAGAATCCTAAGTGGGAATCCAATCTTAGGCTGGAACAACGAGGGGAATCTAAAGTTTGGACAAATCAAGCATAAATACCTAGAGACAAGCAATGTCGATGTGGGTAATGCACTCACAAATCTTATCTTATATCAGCGTGGTTATTCGATGAATGCTAAGGCGTTTAATACCGGCGATGATTTGGTGAAAGAAGCCATCGCGCTGAAGAAGTAGTAAAGAGTTTGACTCTTTACTAGTCCTACTTATTTTTGTCGTTGATAGATTCTATGATAGGAGTTTATTGATCAAGCACAATGTGCGTGTGAAGAAACAAATAAGTGGTAGGAGAGTTCTTGCAAACTCAAGCCCCTACTCTCTCCTTGAAGAAAACTTATCTCAAGCAATGCTAGAATCTAGGGGAGTGGGCTCTATACTCTTGCTACGATTTGCGGAGCAAACTTCATAATGATCAGAAAGACAAGGATGTGGATTGCTAAGAAAACAGGCGTAGCAAAATTGCCTTGGAAAACGAGTAAGCTGATGTTTCTTTAGAATCCATAAGAATCTACGCTTGTGTGATGGACTACTAAGACAAGCAAGCTAGAATATAGCGGATCCTAATATAGGCTAGATTGTAGCTAGAATCTAAGACTTTTTCAGCATTCTTCTTAGTGAAACATAGAATTTCATCCACTCATCAAGTGGCATTAGTGGGTGTCCGCCCCATTTAGTGTTTGGGGGCAAGTTTTTTCCCACAGCTCCACGCCCCGCCACTTGCACAAAATCGCCAATGTGTATATGTCCCCCTGTGCCTGCTTGCCCACCCATTACGACATTGCGCCCAGTGGTTGTGGAGCCAGCAAGCCCCACTTGTGAGACAAGCAATGAATGCTCGCCAATTACGCAGTTATGCCCAATTTGCACAAGATTGTCGATTTTGCTACCGCGCTTAATCATCGTTGTCCCAAATACTGCACGATCAATAGTAACGCTTGCGCCGATCTCTACATCATCACCGATTTCTACAATGCCATTATGCTCGATTTTGCAATGCTCCCCAGAATCTGTATGCGCATAGCCAAAGCCATCGCTACCAATTATGCTACCCGCGTGGATATTGACACGATTACCTATAATGCTCTGGCGATAGATAACGACATTTGGATAGATTTTACAATCATCGCCGATGCGCACCTCATCACTTAGCACAACACCGGGCATTATGCAGCTTCTAGCACCAATATGCACATTAGCACCAATATGCACCCCTTGCATAATTTGCGCGCTTGGGTGGATGTGCGCGCTTTGGGAGCCTGTGGGCTTGCTTGGGTCATAGAGTGTGGGCTCTAAAGGGTTGGCGAACTCACTTTGAGCGAAGCATTGAGAGAGTTTGGCAAAAGCTAGGTGTGGATTTTGGACAAATAAGGCTTGTGTATGGGGTGGGAAAAGCTCTTTATGCGCTAGGTAGTCGCGCTCTCGCACAAGCACAGCGCCTACTTGTGAGCTAGGTAGAGAAGCGAAGTATTTGGGCTGATCGATATAGCTTATATCGTCTTTTGTTCCGTGTTCTAGGGGCGTTAAGGAAGATATTTGAAAATCTCTTGTAATCGGGCTTGTGATACCGAGCATATCGATGATAGAAGAGAGAAAAAGAGGTTGCATACTACTCCTTAATTAATATCTAGAGATCATAAAAGTGCGTTTTGTGTGATTGTATGGAAGCTTTTGGCATCTAGCGATGCGCTACCTACTAGCACGCCATTAACATTGGAGATTGTGAGAATCTCTCTAACATTATCAGCATTGACGCTACCACCATAAAGAAGCGGACTTTGTGTTAATGTGCGTAAAAATGTGTGGGTTTGAGCGATTTCTCGCACACTAGCACTTCTGCCTGTGCCAATTGCCCAAATGGGCTCATATGCCACACTTACGCGTGTAGCTTCTAAATCTATGTTTGCAAATTGTGCTTGCAGATAGTCTTGCACTGCTTTTTCTCCCTGTTGTCGTACGCCTAAAGGCTCCCCTACGCAATACACGATGAAAAACCCAAGCTTAGCGAAAAATGCAAACTTCCTTGCGATAAATTCTTGAGATTCATTGAGCAAGCTTCGCCGCTCACTATGCCCAATAAGTATAGTGCGCACGCTCATAGACTCTAGGGCTTGTGCGCCAATTTCTCCTGTGAAAGCTCCATTAAAGGCGGGGTAGGCATTTTGTGCGCCAATTTCTGCCCAAGGGGCGAAGTCTTTAGCAGTTTGAAGACTTAGGGCTTGTGGGAAAAACACCAGCTCGTGCTTGCGCAAGAATTCTTGCGAGAACCCAAGCGTGTGTAAAGTAGTGAAATATTCTTGCACAGAGCGCGCGGTGTGGTTGCATTTAAAATTTGCCATAAACTGCATAATGAAGCCTTGTGTAGAATCTAAAAGGCATATTATACTTAAAACTCGTGTGATATTAAATTACCACATAGAGCTTACTTGCTATAATCGCAACTTTTGGAGCGCAAGATGGCAAAAGATAAGATATTTCAAAGCAAAAAACAGCATAAATTTGTCTTTAACGAAGAAGTCGCAAGTGTCTTTGATGATATGCTTGCTCGATCAATCCCCTACTACAAAGATACCCAAAAGCTCTGTATAGACTTTTTATCTACCTTTGTTAAACAGGGTAGAATCTATGATCTAGGTTGCTCTACGGGCAACACCCTGCTAGCACTAAGCGAGCAAGTAAGTGGCGAGCTAATCGGGCTAGATAGCTCTCAAGCGATGATTGATCAAGCCCGCCGAAAGGCTAGGGCATATAATGCAGCAATTAGCTTCATTTGTGCAGATATTATGGATTTCCCCTACCAAAGTGCGCAAGGCTTTATCGCTAACTATACCTTGCAGTTTATCCGCCCACCTCTGCGCGCAAGGCTTCTTGCCACACTCCATAATGCCCTAGAATCTAGTGGCGTGCTAATCCTTAGTGAAAAGACCATAAGCCACAATCCAAGCCTTGATGCGCAAATGATCTCCTACTACCACCAATACAAAGCTCATAATGGCTACACCAAAAGTGAGATTTCTGCCAAAAGAGAAGCCTTAGAAAATGTGCTTGTGCCCTATAGCTTAGAGGAAAATCTTGCCTTACTTAAGGAGGCTGGGTTTGCTAGTGTGGAAGTATTGTTTAAGTGGGTGAATTTTGCGACATTTATTGCCGTGAAGTAGCACAGGGATTTAGGTTTGCTAGGTGTTGGCTAGTTTGTGCACTTATTTGGGTAAGTGGCGTGGCTTGTCAAAGCAGCTTTGCCATTGTTATTACTTAGGGCTTGTTGGGGTCTATTAGCTCGCTTACTTGCAGATAATACTTCCCCACACGCCCTAAATGCGGGGGCAAAAATAGTAGATCTTCTCTATAAATCACATCATCAATGAAGCACTCCTTTGCTTCTAAAAACACGCTTGTATCGCTTCCACCAAAGCTCTTTATCTCTACTAAATCGCAAAAATATGCTACTTTGACATCTTGGACTATGGGTGGATACTGCGTATGCACAGCTTGCAAGTTAATGGCAAATGTACTTGCCTCGCTTGTGTCATAGGGTAGTTCTTGGGAGCTTTGCTCTAGCTGGGGGAGCAAATCTACCATTATTAGATTGATCGTAGCTTTTTTTGTATCTAGGAGATTGCGCAAGGTGTCTTTATGCTCGCCATTAGACTTTGTACCAATGCACAGGCTAAAAATTGTAGGATTAGAGCTTATCACGCTAAAAAAACTAAAGGGAGCTAGATTGCTTGTGCCACTTTGGCTAATGGTGCTGATCCACGCGATAGGGCGCGGGGTTATAGTATTACTAAGGATACGATATTTGGTCAAAGCTCCTTGATGGGCAAAATCAATCAGCATAGATTCTCCTTAATCTAGGGTTTGGGCTTGATTGCTAGAGGCTTGATGAGTGTCTAGGAGCTTGTGAGCAGCTTGGAGAACTATTTCTGGGTGCAAGTCTTTCATACACTTGTGATGTCCTAGTGGGCACACACGCTTTTTACACGGCGCACAGGGTAGCTTGAGATTTAGCAAAATGCAGTTTTTAGCCTGCCATGGCGCAGTTTCAGTCATATTTGTAGGACCAAATATTGCCACCATAGGTACTTCTAGGGCTGTTGCGATGTGCATAGAGCCACTATCATTGGTAATGAAGAGATCTAAGGCTTGTAGCTCTTGGAGAAGAGTGGGAATAGTTGTTTGTCCGCAAGCATTGATTATGGTGGGTGCTAGTGTTGGCTTTTGCTTGGTTGTGGCTTGCAATGATGCTAAAAAGCTAGAATCTAACTTTTTAGATTCTAGTGTGGTTTGGTTTTTGCCCTGTGCTTGGCTTTTTTCTTCAAGGATTCTAGGATTTGCAGTGGAGCTGTGAGGACTTTGCGCTTTGTGGCAAAGGTTAGCAACTTTGGTGGTCGTGCCTTCCACAAAATCCACAACACTGCCACATTGCTCACCCAAGGCTGAATCTATTGAAGCAATAATCTCTTCTGCCAGCTTCCTATCCGCTTCCACCCCATATATCACCACTTCCGCCCCTAAAGCCACAAAGTGCGCTCCCACTCGCGCATAATGCTCCTTGTCCCAGCATTTAGCACTTCCATAGGCTGCTCCCGGATTTAGCCCTATGCGCAAGGGCTTAGATTCTACAATCTGCTTAGGTGCTACGCAAAGTCGCAACGATGGGATCGTAGCCTTTAGGCTAGAATCTAGCTTTTTGGATTTTGTTTGTGGGAGCAAATCAAGCAAGCGCACATAGCTCTCTACTTGATGAAGCTCCCTTTCTTTAGCTAGCTTATGGGTTAAGAGCATATTCCCAATACCCCGCTTATAGCCTATGCGCACTCTAGATCCACAGGCATAGAGCAAAAGTGCGCTATAAAAGTGATTAGTAAGTGTGATGGCTATATCTATGCCACCTTTACATTCTAGCTTAGATCTAATTGCACGCCCTAGCTGCCAAGTGGCTTTTAGGCGGTTTTTGGATTGCTTTGTAGTATCTTCAAAGCAGGCATATATGCGAGAATCCGCGCTAAAAAGCTCTAGGATACTCTTAGGTGCGATTAAGCAGAGTCTCGCATTAGGAAAGTGCGTTAAGAGCAACTCAATACAAGGTGTGCTCATCACGCCATCACCTAGCCAATTTGGCAGACGCATAATGATTATGGGGCTTGGGATTGTAGGCTCTATAGGGTCTCCTTTGTGGCTTGTGGGCTAGTGCCTAGCTAAATGATAATTTTAGCAACTTTGTTGTAATATCGAGCTTTTAGATTCTGGCTTGGAGTAGTATATGGCAGATACATCGCTTATCGTTCCGCGCACGCTTAGTGGCTTCCGCGATCGTCTTCCTAAAGAAGCAATGGCAAAGGAGAAACTTTTGCAAAAGCTCTCTTGTGTGTTTGAGAGCTTTGGCTTTGCACCCATAGAGACTCCGCATTTAGAGTATGCAGATATTTTGGTCAAACACGGGAGTGATGAGATACAAAAAGAGCTTTATCGCTTCAAGGATCACGGCGGGCGCGATGTCGTTTTGCGTTTTGATCAAACCGTGCCTTTAGCGCGCTTCATCTCGCAGTATAGAAACGAACTTGATTTGCCATTTAAACGCTTCGCTATTGGGAATGTCTTCCGTGGAGAGAGAGCGCAGAGAGGTAGATATAGGGAATTTACGCAATGTGATTTTGACTTCATTGGGAGTGACTCTATCGCTTGTGATGCGGAGATTATCCAAGTCATTTATGCTTCTCTAGCTACACTAAATATCGATGACTTTACCATTTGGGTCAATCACAGAAGTATCCTAAATGGGATTTGTAAGCACTTTGGTATCACAGAAATTGAGCGATTTTTGCGTACCATTGATAAGCTAGAAAAAATTGGGCAAGAAGGCGTGGCAAAGGAGCTAGAAGAGCTTGTGGATTCTAGTGAGATTAGCGAAGTGCTAAGCATTATTACAATGCGACAGACCATTGCTATTGATGAGTTTTTAGACTCTGTGGCATATATGAAAGTGTGGAATGATGAGCTAAAAAAGGGACTAGAAGAGCTTGAAGAAATGTTTTCTATCATCAAAGATCTTGAGATGGATCAGTCAAGATGTCGCGTAGATTTCTCCATTGCTAGGGGGCTTGGTTACTACACAGGCATTGTATATGAAACTACACTAAATCGACTTAAAAATATCGGTAGTGTCTGCTCTGGTGGGCGGTATGATAATCTCACAAAATCTTTTTCTAAAGAGTCATTAAGCGGTGTGGGGGCGAGCATTGGGCTAGATCGATTGCTAGCGGCATTAGAGGAGTTAGGGTTATTGCAGGGTAGAAGTACAAGTGCGCGCACCCTTATTGCGTGTATGGATAGTTCTTATCTAGGCTTTGCGCATAAAGTTGCAGAGTCCTTGCGTCGCAGTGGAATCTACACAGAAGTCTATCCCGAAGCACAAAAGCTTAGAAAGCAGCTTGCTTATGCCAATAACAAAGGGCACGAATACTGCCTAATCATCGGGGAAAATGAGTTTATAAGCCATACTTTTACGCTTAAAAATATGGCTACAGGCATGCAGCTAGAATCGCTAAGCTTTTTACGCGCGCTAGAGATTATGAAAAAGTAGCATGTGGTATAACGCCCTTTTATCATCACTTTTAATACGCATTAGATCTAGGGCTTTGCGCTCAAGCTTTCTAGTGTGCGCGCTTATGAGTATAGCGGCATATATTAGTGCTTGTGCTCCCAAGTATGATGATGTTCCTACGCATTTGCAGCCACAAGATCTTAGTCTAGGGAGTAAGAAAATCTTCCTAACCACATCACAAGCGTGCGTGCCACATATTGAGCCACAGGCGTTGCTAAGCTTTGTGGGGGATAATGTGCTAGGAGATTATAAGGGTAGTTCTGGGGCGACATTTAATGCCAAGTTTGCCGAAGTTAGCGAGGATTTGGGGTATTTTTCCCTTGGGGTGCGCGAAGTGCTAGAGAGCGATGATTTAAGCATTGGAAATATGGAGGGTGTGCTTAGTGATAAGTCCTTGAAAAACGCCTTTGACAAGCCATTTTCTTTCAAGGGTGCCTCAAAATATGCCGAGATTCTAACTACTGCCGGCTTTGAAGCGATGAATATTGCCAACAACCACTCGCGCGATTATGGTAAAGAGGGGTTTGAAGATACGATTAAGCATTTGCGTGCGCAAGGTCTTGCTGTCTTTGGTGAGGGTATTGTGCATATTTATAAGATTAATGGCATAAACTTTGGACTAGCTGGACATAGGGGCTGGAATTTAGGCATTAAATCCCAAGTGGCAAAAGAGATTAAACTGCTCAAAGAGCAGGGTGCGGATATTGTTATTTTTACTTTTCATTGGGGAGAAGAGCGACAGCACTACCCAAATGCAGCGCAAAGAGAGCTCGCGCACTTTACTATTGATGCTGGCGCGGATATGGTGATAGGACATCACCCCCATGTCTTGCAAGGTATAGAAGAGTATAAGGGCAAAAAAATCGTATATAGCCTAGGGAATTTCATCTATGGTGGGGCGAAAAACCCAGCTGATAAAGACACGATGATTTATCAAACGCGTTTCATCAAGCTAGATGATGCTCGCAAAAGGCGTGAGTTTATAGAGGATTTACGCTTTGATGCGTGTGCGCAAGAAGCCTATTTGCAAAAGCCTTTTATCAATGAGCTAAAGAGAGTTGATGAGCTAGGTGACTTTGTGCTAGTGCATAGCGTGATTCCAGCGAGTATTAGCTCTATACCAAGCCACAATGATTACTCACCTAGAATCTATGCTAATGATTCTAAAGGCTTTGAGCGAATCTTGCGTAGGATAGAGACTTACTCTATGCTAAAAAATTCCACCAAAAGCTCTGCCAAAAAGCCTAGCTCTCCTGCTAAACACAAACGCCAAAGCCCGCCAGCAAGCCCCGAGAAAAAGTAGATTCTATTAGCTTGCTATGTCGATAAATCAGCTTTGTAATGACAGGTAAGCTAGAATCTACAAAGCTGTCATTACAAAGCCCTTTAGGAATGAGGCGAGTTGTTTTATTTACCTAGAATCTAGCTTGTAGATTCCATTAGATTTAGGCGGATTTATTTTAAGTGAGACTCCAATCAAATGACTCTTTGCCCATTGCTTGAAACGCACTTCGCGCTTGTAAAAACACTCCACTGCCCACAAATCCTTGCGCTAGGGGGCTTGGATGTGGAGCTTCTATGATGTAGTGCTTACTAGAATCTATAAGCGCCGCCTTTTTGCGCGCATAATTGCCCCAAAGCATAAATACAATACCTTGATACTGCATTGAGAGCTTGCTAATAATCGCATCGCTAAAGTTCTCCCAGCCAAAATGCCTATGTGAGGCGGCTTTGTGCTTCTCTACACTAAGGATTGCATTAAGCAGCAGCGCACCCCTATGCGCCCACGCGCTTAGATCGCCGTGACTTGGGGCTAGCACGCCTAGACTAGATTCTAGCTCTTTATAAATATTACGCAAGCTTGGCGGGATAGCTACACCTTTAGGCACACTAAAACTCAGTCCCATAGCTTGGGGGACTTCTATGCCATCAATCATTTCGCTACCATGGTAGGGGTCTTGCCCTAGGATTACTACGCGCACTTTTGAAGGTGGCGTGAGATTAAGCGCGTGGAAAGTTTTATCGCTAGGGGGGAAGATGGTGGCTTGGGATTTGGCTAGGGTGTATTGCTTGATGATATAGGTGAAGTATGGTTTATCAAACTCATCGGTCAAAAGCTCTATCCATTCTTTGTGTAAGGTCTTTGGGATCATTTGCTAGATTCTAGTGCAAGAAGTGTCGTACGCCTGTAAAATACAGCGCGATATTATGCTCATTTGCTGCAGCTATGACCTCTTCATCGCGCAGGCTACCGCCGGGTTGGATTATGGCACGCACGCCTGCTTGTGCGGCTAGATCCACACTATCGCGGAATGGGAAAAATGCTTCACTTGCCATAGCGCATCCTGTGGTATCAAGCCCCATATCACGCGCTTTAGCAAGAGCAGTGCGCTGGGCATCAACCCTACTTGTCATACCCATACCAATGGCAAGTAGCGCGCCATCTTTGACATAGGCTATGCAGTTGGATTTAGTAAGTGCGGCGACCACATAGGCGATATGTAAGTCTTGTAGTGTGCTAGAATCTGCTCTAACCTTGCCTTGGCATTTGCTATTTGCTATTTCATCGCTTGTGATACAATCACTCTGTTGATAGACAAACCCTCCACTAATATGCTTAAAGTCCATAGGATCTAGTAGTAGAGCTAGGGCTGGCGTAGATTCTGCTAGTGCGTTAGTGCAGCCTACGGAGCTAGAATCTAGATTTTGACTATGGCTATGATATGGAAGAGTGAAAATTTTCATCCTCTTTTTGGGGGCGAAAATCTCTAAGGCATCTTGGGTAACATCACTTGCCACTAGCACTTCGATAAATGTCTTACTCATCTCTTGCGCCAAAGCCTTATCCACCACGCCATTTACCGCTACCACGCCTCCATATGCGCTTATACTATCACACGCTAGCGCGTTTTGGTAGGACTTTAGTAGGCTATCTTTCATCGCAAAGCCACAAGGATTGCCATGCTTGATGATACTTACTGCCTTTTTGTCTCCAAAGCTCGCTGCTAGTCGCACCGCGCTATGAATGTCAGTAAAGTTGTTGAAGCTTGGCTCGCCCTTTAGGATATGGAGATTTGTGCTATAAAAGCTATCAAACTCATAGAGTGCGCCTTTTTGGTGGGGGTTCTCACCATAGCGTGTTTGCAGCACTCTTTTCCCGCTGATAAACACACTCTCCCCAAAGCCTTCATAAAAGCGTGTATTCATATAGTTAGCAATGGTCGCATCATAGTGGGCTGTATGGCTAAAGGCTTTTATCATCATTTGTTCTCGTAGCTCTAGAGTGTTCCCCCCGATCTTTAGGGCATTGATGATTGTAGGATAGTCGCTAGGGCTAGTGATTACTAGCACAGATTTATATGCTTTGGCTGCGGCGCGCACCATACTAGGACCGCCTATGTCGATATTTTCTATAATTTCATCAAAGTCATTAGTGCGCTGTGTTGTTTCATAAAATGGATAGAGATTGACACATACAAGATCGATAGGCTCTATGTTATGTGCCTTTGCTTGCTCTATATCTTGTGCATTATCTCTGCGGTGCAAAATACCTCCGTGGATTTTAGGGTGTAGCGTTTTGACCCTACCATCAAAGAGCTCTGGGCTTTGTGTATAGGAGCTTACTTCTGTGGCTTTTATATTAGAATCAATAAGGACTTTAAGTGTCCCGCCTGTGGATAAGATTTCAAACCCAAGCTTTGTAAGCTCTCTAGCAAACTCCACAATACCGGTTTTGTCGCTTACGCTAAGGAGTGCTTTCATCATAATATCCTTTTAGGTTTTGGGGATTTGACTTTTGTGATATGGCAAAAGCCAATGCCATCGCAATCGCTGGGCTGGCATTATATAATAAATGTTATAATCCCTTTTCATAAATCTAGCGCAATAAGGACTGCTATGCTACTTTTCACCCCCGGACCAACCCCTACGCCAGAATCTATCCGTCAAGCAATGGCGACCCCCACACTTCACCATCGCACCAAAGAGTTTGAAAGCATTTTTGCCAAGGCTAGACTTGGGTTACAAACTATGCTCAATATGGAAGAAGTGCTAATGCTAGCAAGCAGTGGTACAGGAGCTATGGAGGCAAGCGTGCTGCAGTTTTGCCACAGTAAGCTATTTAGCATTAGCTGTGGGAAATTTGGGCAAAGGTGGGGGAAGATTGCACTAGCAAACAATCTTCCTCACGCCGAGCTTACAAGGGAGTGGGACACGCCTATAAGCGCGCAAGAAGTGCTAGAGGCACTGCAAAAAGACCCTAGCATTGATACCCTAGCATTGCAGGTATGCGAGTCTGCTGGAGGTTTGCGTTTGCCTTTAGAGCAAATCGCGCGCGAAGTGAAGACATATAAGCAGGATATTATCATCATCGCTGATGCTATTACAGCTATGGGCGTTGAGTCGCTTGATACTACACATATTGATGTGCTACTTGGTGGGAGTCAAAAGGCATTTATGCTACCACCGGGTATGAGTATTATCGGGCTTTCAAAAAGAGCATTAGAAGTGCTAGAGAGTCGCCCTACACATAGGGGCGGGCTTTACTTCAGCTTCCTTACAGAGCTAAAAAACCAGCGCAAAAACACCACTGCTTGGACTGCACCCACCACGCTTATCACTGGGCTTGTGCGGTATTTTGAAATAGTCCAAGCTCTAGCTAATGCCAACTTAGACTCCGCCCTAGAATCTAGCGCGAAAGAACTAGATTCTACCTTGCTAACACAGGGCTTTGAGCGCGCATATACGCACACTAAAGCCATCTCTCTAGCTACGCGTGAAGCTATAAGCGCGCTAGGTTTAAGCCTTTATCCCAAATCCCCAGCCCTAGCAATGAGTGCCATAGCGCACGCAGACTCTGCCAAAATCCGCCAGAGTATGAAAGCTCTAGGGGTCAATGTCGCTGCTGGGCAAGATCACATTAAAGATAGTATTTTCCGTATCAATCATATGGGGCTTATCCACATCTATGAAGCAAGCTATGCTATAAACGCGCTTGAGCTTAGCTTAGATGCGCTTGGGCTACGAAGATTTGATGGGGCGGGGAATGCAAGCTTTTTCACTGCGCTTAAAACGCAAAAAATGCTCTAGTGATGCGACCATTATTGCATTTAATTTCTCTTGGCTGCACCAAAAATCTTGTTGATAGTGAGGTTATGCTAGGGAGACTTAGCGCGTGCGAAATAAGCGACGAAATCGCACAGGCAGATGTGATTATCATCAATACTTGTGGCTTTATCCACGCAGCAAAGCAAGAGAGTATTCAAACGATTTTAGAGGCGGCAAATGCGCGCAAAAATGGCGCACTGCTTGTAGTAAGTGGCTGTCTAAGTGAGCGATATGCTAAAGAGCTAGAGCAAGAAATCCCAGAGATAGATCTAATCATCGGTGTGCGAGATTATGCCAAGATTGATACGCTCTTAGAGCAAAAGGGCTTTGTACTCCCGCGCTTCTATACTACCCCTAGTGCGCCTGATCGTCCCAAGCAAGTCCCCTTAGAATCCAAGATTCTCTCTAGTAGTGATAAGGTCTTTTTAGCAGATGAGAAGCATAAGCGAGTCATAGCAAACTCACGCCTACACGCCTATATCAAGCTAGCAGAGGGCTGTAACCAACACTGCTCCTTTTGCGCGATCCCAAGCTTTAAGGGCAAGCTACAATCGCGCAGCATAGAATCTATCTTGCAAGAGGTAGAAAATCTCTCTAAAGAAGGCTTTGTAGATTTTAGCTTCATTGCCCAAGATTCTAGCTCCTACTTGCGCGATCAGGGGCAAAGTGAGGGCTTAACCCAGCTCATTAAAGCCCTAGATGCTCAAAATCTAGCAAAAAACGCTAGGATACACTATCTCTACCCCACTACCACAAGCCCCAAACTCATCGAAGCGATGATTGACTCACCCATTGTGCAAAACTACTTTGATATGCCTATACAGCATATTGCAAATTCTATGCTCAAACGAATGCGGCGCAACCATACTAGTGCGCAAGTCTTAGAGCTACTAAATCTTATGAAAAGCGCGCCAAATGCGTTTTTACGCAGCACTTTTATCGTAGGGCATCCGGGTGAGAGTGAGAGGGAGTTTGAAGAGCTACGCGAGTTTCTAGCGCAAGGAGTGTTTGATCGTGTCAATCTCTTTGCTTTCTCTAGTGAAGAAGGCACGCTAGCGCACACGATGAGTGGCACGATCCCTACTAAGGTGATTAACGCGAGACTTGCTATCTTGCAAAAGCTTTTAGTCAAGCAGGCAAAAGAGCGCGCTAAAGCCCTGCAAGGCACGAAAATGCAGGCATTTATAGAATCCAAAAGTGCTGTAAGTGAGTATTTTTATAGTGCGCGTGATCGCAGGTGGGGGCTAGAAATTGATGGCGAGATATTGATCAATGAAATCGCGTTAGATTCTAGCCCTGTGGATTCTAGTGCGCTTGCTTCAGGACTCTATGAAGTGCAGATCACGCAGACTAAAGATACAATGCTTCTGGGCAGTGTGGTTAGGAGTCTAGGCTTATAACGATGAAATGTGCGCTTGTAGGATGTGGATATTGGGGGGAGAAAGTACTAGGTGCTTTGTGTGATCCAAGCACGCAAGAGTCGCGGGATTTAGGTGTGCTAGAGCCATTTGGCAAGCAGGCATTGCAAAAAGCAGATTTTACGCTTATAGGTGTGTATGATAGTAGCCTAGGTAATGCGCAAAATGTGCACCGAGCTTACCCGCATTTACATATTTATCCTAGCTATGAAGCCTTACTAGCAGATAAGCAGGTGGAGGCTATTTTTCTCATCACCCCTCCTGTTAGCCACTTTGCCTTAGCTAAAGCCGCCCTAGAATCTAAGAAACATATCTTTGTCGAAAAGCCTTTAGCACTAAGCTCTAAAGAGTGTGTGTTGCTCTATGGGCTAGCTAGCAAGCAGGGTGTTGTGCTACATTGTGATCATATCTTTTTATATGCGCCAGCGGTGCAGTGGCTACACGCGCATATCCAAGACTTTGGACAGATCTTTTCTATCCACGCAAGGCGCGCGAGTTTTGGGCGATTCCAAAAAGAAGTGAGTGTGGTGTGGGATCTTGCCTTGCACGATGTGACGATTTTGGAATATGTGCTAGGTGGTAGAGTGCTAGAGAATATGAAGCCTTGTGCAAAGCTTGTTGATGTAAGTGGCTACCTCGCTTTAGCAGATATAGGGTTTAGCGGCTTTGCTAGAGAGCCAAATATTTCTATCCATACTTCGTGGCTCTCTCCCAAAAAGGTGCGTGAGATGGTGATTGTAGGGACGAAAGGAGTGGGGGTGTATGATGAGCTGGTAGAATCTAAGCTCACTTTGTTTTCAATAGATTCGGCTTTGGGTAGGCAGTTTGGCGAGATTGAAAATGTTATAAAAAGTACAGATAGAGAGCTTGCTAATCTTTCTCAAAATTTTCAAAACTTGCAAAGTCCTACTGCAAAGCCAGCGCAATATAAGCAAATTTTTACCCACCCAGTTCTATCGCCCACTCCACCACTCGTTTCTTCAATCGCGCATTTTTACACCCAGATTCTGCGGAAGCAAATATGCCTAGAGTTAGTAGAGCATACAATACGCGTAGTCCAAATCCTAGAGAAAATCGATGCGGCTACTCTATGACAAGAGATTGCACAAACTTCTTAATATGCGCTACAATGTGCGAACTTTACCTTAAGGATTTGTTTTACTATGTATAAGAAGGTGTTATTCTTTCTAAGTGCGTTAGTAGTCAGTTTAGTAGCTAGCCAGGTAGAGCAGGCACAGGAGAAGCGAGATTTTATAGACTCTGTGCGTTCTATCAAGTTGCGTGAGTTTGGCGATGTGGTGCAGTATCTACCAGTAGCAAGCTTTGCTTACGCGCTTATTTTGCGCGATTTTGTGGGGGCTAGGCAGCAAGTTGTGGGCTATGTGGCAGTGGTGGCTAGCACCTATGCGACTAAATATGCCTTGCATTATAGTGCACCTTTAAGTCCTAAAATCCAAAGCCTATCCAAGCGTCCAGATGCAGAGAGTTTTGAGGGCTTCCCTAGTGGGCATACTTCTTCGGCATTTGCGGCGGTGGGGTTTTTGCAGAAGCGTTATGGGGTGCGCTTGGGGCTTCCAGCAGCAGTGATTGCAGGTGTGGTTGGGATTTCTAGGATACACGCTCAGAGACACACAATCACGCAAGTGATCTGCGGGGGTATGCTTGGGTTTTTCTTATCCTTTATTCTAGCTTCTAGGCGCGATGATAAATTTACTGGGGCAAGACATACCCACTGCAGTAGCGCAAATGGCACAAATCCCAGCACTAAGACAATCTTGTGTGAATATACCTTGCTAGCATTGATGGTGGTCTAGCTTGCAAGACTTCACTCAAGCTGACACTTCTTGTAAATGCTCGCATTGTCAGCGTAGTTTCCCGCTCTCCCAGCTCTCATATAGTAAAGATTCTAGCGGTAATGATGTGTATTTCTGTTGCAATGGCTGTAAGAGCGTATATAATCTTTTGCACCAAAGTGGATTTGGCGGATTCTATGAGCGATTAGGCGAGATAACGCTCACTCCCCTAGGGCAAAGGCGCGTAGATTTTAGCTATCTTGATGAACTTAGCTTTTTGCAACAACATACAAGAAAAGTGGGCGAGCTTAATGAAGTAAGCCTTGTGATAGAGGGCATTCACTGCGCAGCATGCATTTGGCTTAATGAGCATATTCTAAGTATGCAAAAGGGCATTAAAAAGGTGCATATCAATTACACAAATAACAAAGCAAAAATTCTCTTTGATAGCACGCAAATTAGCCTATCTAGGATTTTTGAGCTTATAGAATCTATTGGCTATATTGCTCATATCTATGACCCAAAGGCACAAGAAGAGCAGCTGGCAAAAGCACAAAGGAGCTTTTTTATCTCCTTTGTGGTGGGGGTGTTTTGCACGATGAGCATTATGATGGTGGCTATCGCGCAGTATGTGGGGTATTTCTATGGTATGCAATCCTCGATGAAAGATGTGCTAAATCTAGTTGCTTGCTTGCTTGCTACTCCGGTGTTATTTTATACAGGGAGAGTATTTTTCTCTGGGGCGTATTATGGACTTAGACAGGGCTATATCGGTATGGACTTTTTGGTCGCCTTTGGGGCGAGCTTGACATTTATCTACTCTATTTATGCGAGTGTTACACGCAGTGGGGAGAGCTACTTTGAATCTGTGGCGATGATTATTCTCTTTGTCTTTAGTGGGAAGTTTTTGGAAATGCGTGCAAGACGCGCTGCTGGTGATAGTCTTGATAAGCTACATAATATCCTGCCAAGTATGGTTAGAGTGGAGCGCGCTGGGGGCTTGCAGGTGTGTGATGTGAAAGACTTGTGCATAGGTGAGCGAGTGCATATTGCTGTGGGGGAAATGCTCCCTTGTGATGGGGTGGCTTGTAGTGATGCCTTGCTAGATATGCGCTCACTCTCAGGGGAGAGTTTGCCTGTGAGCAAGAAAAGTGGCGAAGAAGTGCTATCTGGGAGCATTGTGCTAGAAAAGTCGCTTGTGTATGAAGTGCGTAAGCGGTATGTGGATTCTACGATGCGTAAGATCATTACCTTGCTAGAAGAGAGCCTAAGCTCCGCCCCTAGGATACAGAATCTAGCTAATAGTTTGGCGAAGTATTTTTCTCGTTTTGTGCTTTTCATCGCGCTAGGTGGGTTTGTGTATTGGTGGGTGGCTTCTGGGTTTGATCAAGCATTGATTATTACTATATCTGTGATTGTGATTGCTTGTCCTTGTGCGCTAGCCCTTGCTACGCCAATTGCTAGTGTGGTGGGGATCTCACGCGCGTATAGAGCCGGGCTGGTGTTTAAAGAAGCAAGGTTTTTAGAAGTGCTAGCACGCGCAAAGGTGGTGGTCTTTGACAAAACCGGTACACTCACAAAAGGTACACCAAAGGTGCAGTATATGGAGCGGTTTGGGGAGTTTGATGAAAATGTGCTAGCGCATTTTGTGCGGCTTTCTTCTCACCCCATATCTATGGCTGTGGCAAAGCGCTTCCCTATAGTGCGTGACATAGAGCTGCGCAAAGTTTCTCAAAAAGATTCAAGGGGCATAAAGGCTTGTTATGGGGGGGTGGAGATAGTGGGAGGGAGCGTAGAGTTTTTACTAGATAGTGGTGTGAGAGATTCGGTGTTGGGTGAGCAATGTGGCAGTGTTGCAAACTTTGTGAAAGGCACGACTGCCAAGCCAGCTCAACCGCCCCAAAGTTTGCAAAGCTCCCACAGCCCTGCCGCAAGTCCTAGAATCTTTGAAGAAGAAAAAGGAGCTGAGTGTGAAAGATCAGCTTCCCCGTCATTGCGAGACACTACGGAAGCAATGGTGCGGCAATCCACACAAAAAACCACGAAAGTAGATTCTAGTGTAGATTGCCGCGCGGATTTTCAATCCGCTCGCAATGACGATGAAAACGCCCAAAGTTCAAACACGCCGCAGACACAATTAAACCTAGATTCTAGTAAAAGCCCAAGCGATTCTAAGATTTTAGATGAAAAATGTGGGTTGCAAGGAAAATCACAAGGGAGTTACCTAGATGGTAATGACCGCAGGGATTTTTCGCCACTCCTGCATTTTTCGCTAAAAGCTGAATTGCCACAAGCCCAAAAGCCAACGCCTTTAAACGCTATGAGCGTGTTTGGCTATGCCATAAACGGATCGCTTAAGCTTATTTGCTACATAAGTGATGAGTTAAAGTGCGGGGCTAAAGGACTTGTAGAGTATTTGCATAATAGTGGCAAGCAAGTCGTACTGCTTAGTGGTGATAGAGCTGGCGCGGTAGAGTCTGTGGCGAAATCGCTTGGGATTGGGGAGTGTCACGGCGGGCTACTTCCAGCGCAAAAAGCGCAATATATACAGGATTTGCAAGAAGCCTTAAACACGCCTAAGGGTAGCGGGGGTTGGTATAAAGATTCTAGCGTGGTGATGATAGGTGATGGGCTCAATGACATTGTCGCACTCAAAAATGCTGATGTGGGGGTCTCTATGGGGGCTGGGAGTGATATAGCCATCGCTCAAAGTGATGTGATTGTGCTAGATGATAGTCTAGCGAGCTTGCAAGCAGGCTTTAGTATCGCTAGAGAGACTTATGCAAGGATTTATCAAAATCTAGCCATAAGTCTAGCCTACAACGCTCTGTTAATCCCGCTGGCTTTATGTGGATTTGTGATACCGCTAGTGGCGGCACTTAGTATGAGTCTATCATCGCTCCTTGTCGTGGGGAACTCTCTGCGCAAAGGCGCGCGACTAGCAATGTGATCTAATGGGCGTGATTTAGCGTAGCGTTTGGCTAGATGTTAAAAATAATGTGCTAGAATCCGCACCTACTTACTTCAACTTTAAGGACTGCTTGTGGATTGTGTAGCTGGTGTAGTTACCGCTGTCAAACG
>NZ_JAFVUX010000032.1 GCF_017502485.1 Helicobacter sp. | reverse complement strand
GGGGGGGGGAAGCTAGAATCTAGCCTTGTCTCATCTCCTTCATCTCTTGCTAGCTTTTTTGTCTTTTTTGCTTTTTTATGCTGCTATGCTTTTATTGTATCTTATGGTAGTGCGTTGGCGGTTATTGATGACCACACGCTTACAAAGTATCTACTCATCGGGCAAAATATCCCGCTAACTCACCATATTATCCCAGAAATTGGCAGATTTTTCCCATTAAATGGGCAGGATCTCAATGTCTTAAGCGCGATCTTTGGTGCTTCTGCCTCTGTGTTTTATGGTTTTAACGCATTGTGTGTGCTAGTGGTGGGATTGTGCCTTAGCTATGCTCTAGCCACATTGCTGCCCATCATTGCCCCACATACCAAAAACCCTAAAACAACTGCCTATATATTGACTGCATTGTTTATCCTTACTCCAGCATTTTGCGGCTCGTGGTTTCGGCTTTTTGTGCCTGAGAGAATGGAGTTTGTGTTCCTAAGCATTATGCTTGCAAGCTACGCATTTGTCGCAAACAATAGGGGCGCACTAAGTGTGATTGTGCTCATTATAGGCGCACTTAGCGCGATGATTGCTTGCTTTTATAAAGAAACTTGTTTCATATTAATTGGCGGATTTGCCTTTATGCACTTGCTACTAACTTTTACCAACAAGCGTTATGCTAATCATTATGCCTTGCCAAATCGTAAGCTTGTAGTCTTTGATGTATTGCTATTGTGTGCTTGTGTAGTGTGGGTGCTTGCTTACTATATCTTTGTCATCGCGCAGAAAACGACTTCTGGCAGATATGGCGACACATTGCATAATCCACTTATCGTATTTGTTAAAAATCTCTTCACCTACATTATGAATGAGCCGTTTTTGTTTGTACTTGTGCCTTTGCTGTTTTTCTATCGTGTGTTTGTGGTTGTGCGCACTTATAAAGTAAGCCCTAAAAGCGTACTATTTATCCCTATTTTAGATTCTAGTCTTTGTGCGTGTATGGCATTTATCGGTGCGTATTTGGTGCTTAACATTTCTAGTGCGCATTATCCGCTTCCGGGTTATATCTTTGGGCTTGTGGCATTAAGTACTATCCCTGCTTTATGGACGCATTTGCGCGGCTTTATGTGCAAGGTTTTTGTGGTGGCTATTGTGTTGTGTGTGGGTATTTTTGTGAGTAACTCACTTTTTTACTCTGCTCATACAATTGCCCACTACAAAGCTTCTGGGCAGAATCTCCAATCTAGCCTAGCATTTTTTTCTAGTCAAAATCAGCCCATTACTATAAAGCTCGATGGTGTAGATTGCTCATTGATAGAAAAAGGCGAAGTGTGCTATAGCTTTGAGCAGTGGCTTAGATTCTCTGGGGTGCAAGCAAGTATTATCCCAGATAGAGATAGATATAATCCATTGCGCAAGTCTAGCGAGCAGGATTCTGGTGGCTTAGATTCTAGCACGATAGAATCTAAAACTGCGCAATACCTAATCCTAACACCTTATAGTAGCAATTTTGTCAATAGTGATTATATCGCGCATTTAGATTCTACCTATAAGCGCATATACCACGCAGATTCTGGGCTTAATCTAGGCTTTGTGGGTTTAAAAACATTGATGAAATATGCGCTAGTAAAAGACTCTAGTATTCTTGTCTTTTCTGGCAATATTTGGAATCTACCCGTGCATTTCTATGTCTATGAGCTACCGCAAAATTAGTGGCGATTACTTTAAGAAAATTTTAGCTACAATTCCCACTTAATTTTAACAAAAAGGACTTACAATGAAGACTTGCGTAGGTTTTAAAGGATTTGGTAGCGCGGCACTTGGATCGCTATTAGCTTTTAGTGCTGCAAATGCGGTGGATATTAATGTGAGCACTTATGGTAGGTTGGGCTCACTAGGCTCAATTGATTTTGGCGGTAGTAGTGAGCATTTTGCTGGTGTGCTGGCAAATGCCGGAGCAGATTTCTCACTGACAAATGGCTTTCGTTGGGGGCTTGGGGCAATTGGTGCTTGGACACCCTATGATAGTGAGAGCAAGGCACAGCCTTATGGAAGTGCTGGTGATGCGTCAGAAGCCTACATCGGGTATAAAAACCGCCTAATTTCTTTCTATGCCGGGCGATTTAAAAACGACTTTATGAAGTTTGATTGGATACAAGGCAATGTGCAAGGGCTTTCACTGCGCTTTACAACCTATGAAGATAAAATGATCTATTGGCTTACTTATGCAAACTCTTATCTCTACAATAGTAAGCAGCACAACTACCTACAAGGCGATAGAATCGCAGCTGATCTTTCAAGTCTAACTGCCTATATGAATGGTACAAGCAAAAACTCTCTCTTTGGTAAAGGCGAGCTAGTCGCTGCAGGTGTGGATTTTACTTATAAGGGCTTTTTGCTTAAGCCTTTTGCGCTTTTCCATAGTCAAGCTGGTATGGACAATAAGCTACTTTTACAAGGTGGTTTGAAAGCTGGCTATGCCTTTGATTTTAAGGGCTTAGAAGGGACAACAGTACTGCAAGGAATGTTCCAATACTGGGATCGTCCAAACGATTCTATTTCTGGGCTTGTGTGGGGGGATCAGTCTTTCCGCTATAAGAAGCAGTTTCTCTTTGGTGCAGGTATTGTGGGTGTGCTAGGTGGACCGCAAAGCTATATTTATGCGCTTAGTGATTCTTCTAAATTCTATGGCAGAAGCTTTGCTGGCTCAAATGCTAGTAATATCGCGCCATATTTTGCTAATGGTTCATTTTACGGCTATGTTTTTGGCGGATTTGACTTCAAATGGGTGCGACTTGATGCGATGGCAGCGTTTGGGACATACCAAGAGTATTCTATTATGTCTAACTTCCATGTGTGGCAGCAGAGAAATATGGGGCTTGACCTTGGTGCAGGCTATGCTTATATCAAAAACAACATCACAGGTAGTAGCTCAAACTTCAGCGACAATGCACTAAAAGTATTTGCTAAATTCTCTTACTAAATCTGCAAGGGCTTAAGCTTTGAGCCCTGCTTTTTCCTACAAACCTTTGCTATAATTCGCGTTATTTTTTGGAGTAGAGTTATGGTTATTAGTATTTTATGCGGTGGCTCTGGCACAAGGCTTTTTCCACTCTCTAGAGAGCTTTTGCCCAAGCAGTTTGCCCACATTCTTCCAAAGACCGCCAAGTATTCCACCTCTCTTTTTCAAGAGACGCTAGCGCGCAATATCGCATTAGGACAGATAGCGGGCACTACTATAAAGCTCCAAATAATCACCAATGAATCACTCTACTTTCTCGCTAAAGATCAAGCCCAAGATTTAGGTGTACAAATTGACCACTATATCTTAGAATCCTATGGGAAAAACACTGCCCCAGCCTTAGCTATAGCTGCCTTGCATACGCAAAAGCACTATGGAAACGATGAGATTATCCTAGCACTGCCAAGCGATCATCTAATCGCTAAGGATAATTATAAGTCCTGCATAGAGCAGGCTCTAGTCCACGCGGCAAATAATCAAATCGTAACTTTTGGCATAACTCCTACAAGCCCACACACTGGCTATGGCTACATACGAGTCGATAAGCTTACGCAAAAGGTCCTAGGCTTTTATGAAAAGCCAGAATCTAAAGTCGCACAGGGGTATGTGGATTCTGGGGAGTATTTTTGGAATAGCGGTATGTTTTGCTTCAAAGCCAGCGTGCTACTTGATGGACTTAAACGCCACGCCAATGACATCTATACTCTTTGTGAAGAGATCTTTATCCAAAGTCAAAGCCAGCGTATCGATGAGCAAGAATGCCTGCGTTTAGATAGAGAGCTAAGCGAAAAGCTTCGAGAAGAGAGTATCGACTATGCTCTAATGGAAAAGGCAGATAATATCGCTTGTATCACAAGTCAGTTGCATTGGAGCGATGTTGGGAGCTTTGAATCCTTGCGCGAAGAATATCCAAGTGATGAGCATAGCAACGCTACAAATACTCACTTCATCGCTAAAGATTCAAGCAACAACTTTATCCTATCATCTCGTCCTGTTGTAGGCGTGGGGATAGAGGATATGATCATTGTTGATAGTGATGATTGCTTGCTTGTTAGCAAAATGGGAGAATCTGCGCGTATCAAAGAAGTACTACCACTTTTGCGCGAGACTTACCCGGAGCTTGCGCGCACACACCGCACGACATATCGTCCGTGGGGGAGCTACACAATCCTCCTAGAATCTAGCTTTTATAAAATCAAGCAAATCATTGTCAAGCCAAAATCCCGCCTAAGCTTACAGAAGCACTTTCATCGTAACGAGCATTGGATCATAGTAAATGGTAGTGCGCTTGTGCAAATAGGAGAGAAAGAGATATTTCTACAAACCAACCAATCCACCTATATTCCTATGGGGCAGTCCCACAGGCTAGAAAACCCTGGCAAAATCCCCCTTGTAGTCATAGAAGTGCAGATGGGCGAATACCTTGGCGAAGATGACATAGTGCGCCTAGCAGATGACTATGCTCGCAGCTAAATCACTCGCCTCAAAGGACTCCAATGCTCTTTAACTCCTATCTCTTTATCTTTTGCTTTTTACCTATTGTGTGGGCTGGGTTTCATATCCTTAAGGCGTTGAATGTTAAAAAAGGTTCTGCTACATATATGAATCTTGCTAAAATCTTTTTAGTTCTATCAAGCTTATTTTTCTATGCGTATTGGAAGCTTATATATCTGCCCATATTACTTGGCTCTATTGTTATTAATTATTTTTTAGCTCAAGGTATTATAAGAAGCTTTGCAAAGCAAATAATAGATTGTAACGGGGGGGGGGGGGAATCCTGTAAGGATTCGGCTTGTAGCGATAAAGGCTTGATTGCTTCACGCTCGCTGCAGTTACATACGCCAAGTATGCGCCCTTGTGAGCGTTCGCAAAGCAAGCCTTTCTCATCTACAAGCCTAGAATCCCAAGCAGAGAGTGAAAAGCCCAAAACAAGGCGCAGCCGCAGTTTCTTTAGTAAATCCCACCGCGAGCAAGTTGCACTAGAATCCACACAAGCCATAGAATCTAAGCAGATTACAGGCGATTCTAAGATTGTAGAGAAAAATACAGAAAATGTGTTTTGTAGCCAGCTCGTAGGCGGCAGGATTTTTGATGAGAAAGCAGAGTTGTGCAGTGGTGAGCAAGGAGATAAGACTTGTGGTCTATCTCCGCAGGGAGACACAAACTCCCTGCTTTATCGCAAAAAGCCAACGCCGGAACCAAGCCAAGCTGAATCGCTTACAACACAAAAGCTCTCTGCTAAAACACTCCTAACCCTTGGTATTATCTTTAATCTCTGCCTACTTGGTGTCTTTAAATATACTGACTTTTTCTTAGAAAACTTTAATCTTTTTAGCAAGCTTTTACATTTAGACTTCACTATCCCTTTGCCTCATATTCTTTTGCCCTTAGCCTTATCATTTGTAACCTTTCAGCAAATTGCGTTTTTAGTAGATTGTTATAAACAAAGTAAAGTGAGGGAAGAAACTCAAAGATTAGAATCTAATGTAGAAAACCATCGAGAATCTCAAAGCCAGCATTCTCTAACACAAGCTACTTTATCTACAACCACCGCAAAAGAAAAAATGTTTATCCTATCCCCACTCCCCTTAGCCCAAAAGCGCAAAGCGACCGCTTTTCTTTTTTACAATCAAGGGGAGAGCCTCGCTATTTCCACTTCTAGTACTCAAGCGGCGATGGGCACTACTGCCTATCATCAATCCGCTTTCGAACACCACGAAGCGGGCGAGAATCGGTGTGCCTTTGGCGTGCCTAATGGATTAGATTCTGCTAACGCAGAATCTCAAAAGCCAATACAAGAAAGCATACATATCAATTTCTTAGATTATTGCTTATTTATCACCTTCTTCCCTCAACTCATTGCTGGACCTATTGTGCATCATAGAGAGATGATGCCACAATTTTATAAGATGAGCAGGAGGGATTCGGCTTGTAGCGATAAAGCAGGGAGCTTGTCTTTTGCTTGTGCGATAGACGCTCAAGTCTTATCTCCGCGCAAAAGCCTACGCAACCCTGCTTTCTCATCTACAATCCTAGAATCCCAAACAAAGAATAAGCCAACAAATGATTCTAGGATTTCTAAAGAAACATCGGCTATCGCCGAGCGGTATCCCTTGTTTTGCGATGAGAAATCGGGGCTTTCAAGCGATTGGCAAGGGAGTTGCCTAGATGGTAATGACCGCAGACAATCGCGCAGAATCGCCGATTTATCACGCAAAGCCGAATCCACCAAAAAAGCTGAATCGCTCCATATCATAAACTGGGAGTATATCGCTAAAGGCTTATTTATCTTCTCCATAGGATTATTTAAAAAAGTAGTCATTGCTGATAGCTTTGCTAAATGGGCAAATACTGGGTTTAGTGCGGTAGAAAATGGAGCTGTTTTAAATTGTTTAGAATCTTGGGCAGTGAGCTTAAGTTATACCTTTCAGCTCTATTTTGACTTTAGCGGATATTGCGATATGGCAATAGGATTGGGATTATTATTTGGCATTGTTTTACCTATCAATTTTAACTCACCTTATAAGGCATTAAATATTGCTACATTTTGGAGAAGATGGCATATCACTTTGGGGAGGTTTTTAAAAGAGTATCTTTATATCCCATTAGGGGGTAATCAAAATATTAAACGCGTTGCCTCTTTGAGCAAACAATCATCAAAACTAGAATCTAAGCAACCACACTCTTATAGAGAATCACTACTCAACAATCTACTCACCTTAAGAAATCTTTTTATCGTGGCGTTTTTAAGCGGAGTATGGCACGGGTCTGGGTGGGGCTTTGTGATATGGGGGAGTTTGCACGGGATGGCAATGATGGTGCATAGAATCTATATGCTTATGTATAAAAAGCTAGATTCTGCAAGTCTTTATGTGCGATTTATGCAAACTAGAATCTATATCCTGCTTTGCTGGATTCTTACTTTTAATTTTATCAATATTGCTTGGGTGTTTTTTAGGGCGGAGAATGTGCAGGGGGCGATAAATTTATTACAGGGGATGTTTTGTGGAGAGGTGGTGCTACCAAAGAGTTTAGAGTCTAAATTTGGGGCTTTGAGTGAGTGGGGGGTGGAATTTGGTGTGATGTGGATTGCAAATGTCGTGAAGTTTGAGAGCTCCATTTTTATGGTGATTTTTTTAGCCGCTGGCTTTGTGATTACGCTATTTTTGCGCAATAGCTGTGAAATCGCTAGCAATTTGCGATTAAGAGTTTATAGCGCCACTTTTTGCGCCATTTTGCTGAGCATTTCTCTGTGCTATATCGGTGGCAATGATTATAGTGCATTTTTATACTTTAATTTTTAGGAGTTGTGATGGCATATAAAGCATTTGTGCTATGGGTGATTGCGTGGGTGGTGGCTTATAGCACGACGATTGTGGGGCTACTTTATATCTATGATCCTTTGCAACTCTACCATAAGCCATATTTCCGTGAAAATGCCTTCACTGATGATACTAGAGTGCAGAATAAGGGTATTATCAAGCACTATGACTTCACGCACTATATTCTAGGTTCATCTATGCTGCAAAACATCCTAGCAAGCGAGATGGAGCAAAATTTAGGTGGAGCGTGGGTAAATATCTCTATGGCAGGAAGCTCATTTGATACAAGAGCGGTGATTTTACGCTATTTGCTAGAACATAAGCAACCCAAGCATATAGTGTATTCCTTAGATGAGTTTTCTCTCATATCACCAAGTCATAGCAAGACAGACTCCTTTGACTATCTCTATGATGAAAATCCCTATAATGATATAAAGATTTATATGAATAACAAGTTTCTTTTCTGTGCGCTTACTTTTTCTAGCGCGAAAATCTGCACAGGGGTAAAGGATCTTAATATGCTTCTGCCTTGGGCATTGGTCGATGAAAGTGGGATAACAGATCTCTTTGGTGGGTTTGATAATTGGATAGCGCACGAAAATGATAGGGTGCAATCGATGATGGAGAGTCTAAGGAGCTTTGATTACGCACCTTTTTCCAAGCTTGATAATATGTCTAGCACTGATGCAAGAGCTACTAGAATCTATTTGCAAACTTACCTTTTGTCTTTTATTAGGGAGCATCCAGATACACATTTCTCTCTCATCATCCCCCCATATTCGCGCCTACATTGGCGGATACACGGGAGCGATAAGCTCGCTAAATGGCAAGAGTCTATCACCTATCTCACCCAAGAGATTGCTGAGCTACCAAATGCTAGTATATATGGCTTTGATGATTTAAGTTATACTGCGCAAATTGCAAACTATATGGATCCAACACATTATAATATCGATATGAATAGAATCTTTATCCAAGCCTTGAGAGAGCGCACGCATATTATCGACAAAGTCAATGTTTCTAGCTACCTTTGGCAAATGGAGCAAAATATTCGCGATTATGATGTCTTGCCATTTATTACTATGCTACAGGATTTAGCCAAGTAGCTTGCGCTTAAGTCATCTTGTGCTAGAATCCGCGCATTTTACTACAAGGCAGCTTTAATAATGCGTGCTTATCAAGGCATATCTGGCATAGTATTTTTGTTTGTTGGCATTGTGCGGGCATTTGCAGCGAGCGAGTTGCTATCTAGCCAAGTAGTTTGTGATGATCTCTGTCAGGCAGTAGCGGAGCGTACTGCCATAAGTCGCCAAAAAAGCGGGAAATATATCGGGCTAGGTGTGAGCGTGAGTTTGCTTAGTGGTGCTAAGGGTGATGGGGGTATTAGTATCAATAACAACATTGCTAGCCCTTATGATGATCTTATCTCTATTCCGTCATTTGGGATACGCGCAGGCACGATGAGCTTTTTTAATCGCTATGTGGGTGTGCGCGGATTTTTTGGTTTTGATATGGGATTTGGTAAGCACTCTGGTGTGCTTACTATGCTTTCTTTGGGGATTGATGCGATCGCAGAGTTTTCTGTTTCTAAGGAGCATAATGTCTTTTTGGGCGGTATTGTGGGGATTGGGGCTGATGCCTATCTCTACTATGACCAAAAGGATTATAATCGCTGGAGTAGTATGAAAAAGGCTGGAGAGATCTTTATGCAAGCAGGATTGACAGCAATGGTAGGCAAGCATAGTCGCATTAATCTTATCTACCGCTTTTTGCCAGCACGCAGGGCATCGCACTTTAGCCCTACTGGGATAGTATCGCTAGAGTATGGGTTTAAATTTTAGCTCTTATAGATTTTGTATTAACTAGATTCTAGGCTTAGGAAGATCGCGTAGCTTTCTTGCAGGATTGCCCGCGTAGAATCCTGGCTCTGTAATATCTTTTGTCACAACTGCTCCTGCACCAATTACGACATTATTACAGATGCTAACGGGCAAAATCGTTGCATTACTCCCTATGCTGACATTTTTGCCTATATGCGCACCCCTCCATTGACTTTTATGCGCCGTCGGTGTGCCATTAGTAAAGGTATCGTTGATAAACATTACTCCATGCCCTATAAAGCAGTGATCATCAATGCGTGTGAGTGAGCAGATGAAGCTATGGCTTTGGATTCTACAATGGCTACCTATGGATACATCGCTTTGGATTTCGACAAATGGACCGATAAATACATTGTTGCCAAGAGTGCATTCATAGAGATTTGTAGGTGCAATCACGCAGAGATTCTCGCCATGCGTGATGTCGCGGATACAAGAGTGCTTGATAGTTATATCTTGCTTATCGGCTTGCTGGGTCATAAAGGTGTGCCTTGATGGAGTGGATTGCTGTATGGATTGTGTGGAGCTGGTCGCGCAGGGTATTAAGCTCTTGCAGGATGGCTTGGGCATTGTGTGCATAGGTGCTTGGGATAAGTAGGTTGGCTAGATGTTGTGTGTGGATCGTGCCATCAGCACCTGTTTTATACAAATGTGCCAAGGCTTGTTCTCCTTGCTGCGAAAACAAGTAGCAGTATAAGCCTTGCGCTATGGTTTTGCTAGGAGCGCGTAGCACAATAATCCCGGCATTGACGACACTTTTATGCGTGATTTTTCCTAAGATTGTAAGCTTTGGGGTAATACCGCGAATTGAGAGTAAAATATCATAAGAGCGAATTTGGTATTTGTTGATTTTGTCCTTATTGCCACGCTGTTTTTTGGTTTGAAAGCTCTCTGTGTAGCCACAAGGCGCAAAATCAGCAATTCCTATGTCAAAAAATTCTATCGCCTCATCTTTTTGTGTGCCATAGGTCCGCTGTCCACGGAAGATTTCTATGCCAAGATCTCTAAGCGTATGGGCTGTGGATTTTGCTGGGATGGTGCGCTCTTTGACATAGCTGTGTGCGCGTAAATCTTGAGAGTTTATGGACATAATTGGTGTTAGGCTTGAGTAGGGGCTTTGTGATTTGGTGCGGTAGAGATGTAAGATCTCTTGGATATTGATTAGGCGATTATACTTGCCATCTTTGGCGTAGAAATGCTCACTGCTTGCATCAATATGTAAAATCTGCTTATTGTGATGTGAGATCACAAGCAGGGAAAAATCGTGGCTTTGGTGAGGGAAGATGTTTTTAGGTAGCTCGATGATGGCTTCTATCATCTCATCTTCGCATAATTTATCGCGCAATCGTTTTTCTAAAGAAGATTTCATCAGGGTTTGATTGCGTACGATAAATACACCTCTTTCCCCAAGATGCGCGAGTGAATGGAGTAAAAACACTAGCTCAGGATAAGTTTTGATCAAGCTACCAGCAGTGCTAAATCGCTCATCATCTTTGAGAAGTTCTGTACCTAGGTGCGCGTTTAAAGGGGGGTTACACAGGATTTTATCAAACTTTTTGTAGCCAGAATTCTGTGTGAAAATTGGGTGCGCTAAGATGTCATTGACATAGAGTTGGCTAGATTCTAGCGCACTAAGCTTGGCAACAATGCGTGCAATAAGTGAGAGCTTAGGATCAAGCTCTTCGCCATAGAGTGTGATAGACTCCGCAGTATAGGCAAGACTTAGAAACACGCTCCCCATACCATAGCAAGGGTTGTAGATACTCTCTCCTGCTTGCATATCCAAAATGCCCACCAAAAGCTGATTAATCTCATAAGGTGTGGAGTAGAAGTAGAGCTTATTGGCAGTTTTTTTCTGCGTGATGATATGGAGAAACTGCTCTATAGTGCTGTGTGATAGCTTGGTGGTGGCTAGGAGTTTTAGAATCTTGTGTGGATTGATTTTGGGGTTTGGCTCTATAAGTAGCTCTGGCTCAATGAGTGTGCGTAATTCCTGTGCCAATGCCTCGTATGCTTTGGGTTTTTGGAGCTTTAGTATTTGCTCGAGCTTCTCTGGTTGCTTAGATTGCAAGAAAAATAACTCCATCATCACTGCTATGGCATCAAGCATATCGATATGGTAAGATTTGAGATACTCAAAGCACTTGAGCAGATTCTGCATAGGAACTCCTAAGAGATACTAGTGAAATAAGGCAAGACATTGTAATATAAAGACTATAATTTGTAAAACCGTTTTAACGATATCTAATAAAGGGGTGCTTATGTTGGAGATTTTCCCGGCGATTGACTTGCAGAATGGGCAAGCTGTGCGATTGTATAAGGGCGATATGCAGAGTGTTACAACCTATGGCGATCCGTGTGAGTTTGCTATAAGATTTGAGCAAGATGGGGCAAAATGGGTGCATATAGTCGATCTTGATGGGGCATTAAGTGGTAAAAGTGAGAATTTGTCTGCCATAGAATCTATTCGTAAAAACACAAAGCTTTCACTTCAGCTAGGCGGAGGGATTAGAGATGAGAATAGCATTAGACGCTATCTTGACTTAGGGATTGATCGATTAATCTTGGGCTCTCTGGCTGCGAACTCACCCGAACTCACTAGATCGCTTGCGGAGAAATACCCAATAGCAGTGGGGATTGATGCGATAAATGGCAAGGTCGCCACCAACGGCTGGGTAGAATCTAGTAGTATAGATGCGCTGGATCTAGCTAGATTCTATCAGAGTAGCAAGGTGCAGGCACTTATTTGTACAGATATTGGGCGAGATGGTGCGCTTAGTGGGATCAATGTGGATTTTAGCGTGGCTATGGGGATGGCAAGCGGGCTACCTGTCATCGCAAGTGGAGGACTTAAAGATGCACAAGATATAGCCTCTCTCTCGCAAGCTTTTATTGCGCACAATCTGCAAGGCGGTGTGATTATTGGCAAGGCGCTGTATGAAAAAAGAATCGATTTGCCAAAAGCTTTTATACAAGCACAAAGAAAATGAGATAAATTTTATAGTTTTATGCTATGATTCCAAATTATTACTATCCATTGAATTATCTCTGTGGGATCTTTGCAAGGCATTAGTAATTGCGGAGATTTCTCGATGATCCATATAAGGAGTTGCTTTGAAATTATTAGTTGTTGATGATAGTTCTACTATGCGCAGAATCATTAAAAACACTTTGCAGCGTTTGGGGTATGAAGATATTTTAGAAGCTGAGCACGGGGTAGAAGCGTGGGAGATTATGGATACAAAAGAGGGAATTGGTGTGCTGATCACAGATTGGAATATGCCAGAGATGAATGGGCTTGATTTGGTAAAAAAGGTGCGCGCTGATGATCGCTACAAGGAGATCCCTATCATTATGGTAACTACTGAGGGTGGGAAGACTGAAGTGATAACCGCACTTAAAGCTGGCGTGAATAACTATATCGTTAAGCCATTTACACCGCAAGTTTTGAAAGAAAAGCTTGAAGTTGTGCTTGGGGTTAATGACTAGCCCAGCACTTTTGATCTGTTGACTTATCTTGCGCTATTGTCTCACTAGAACTCCTATTCTAAAGCTTTCTTATGTCACAACACATCAGCACTAGCTCCAATACCTATGCGGAGATGGTATGTATCCCAACAGATTGTTGTGAGGTTTTCGCAGATTTTATTGCGCAGATTACAGGCGAAGCACTTGAAGAGATAGTCATTGGCACGCTGGCTGATTTGTCCGCATTTAGATTCTATAATGTCCCACAAGATGATATAAAATCTATGCTTATAACACCGCGAACTTTACCGCTCCAAGCTCTTGTGATCCGCTCTTCGTATGACCCTAGTCTTACGCCTTTGTGTGATTATACATGTGCGGAATCTGTATGGATAGATGACGAGCTTAGCGATAAGACACTTGTGCAGGCTCTAGAATCCTTCGCTTGCGTGGTGTCGCAGCGACTCGGGCGTGAGGTTGGGTTTGTTTATGCGGTGGAATATAAGTCTAATCAGGACTGGATCGCGCTCTATCAAGCTGGCATTGCTCCGTTAGAGTGTGGTAGATATTATATTCACCCATCGTGGCATTTACCCAAAGCCGGGAGAGAAAATATCGCGATTGATCCAGCTTTGGCATTTGGATCTGGACATCACGCAAGCACTTTTATGTGTATATCATTGTTGTCTGCTATGGATCTTGCCGGTAAGTGTTGTCTTGATGTGGGCTGTGGAAGCGGGATTTTAGGTATTATTATGGCAAAGCAAGGTGGCGTTGTTGATGCGTGTGATGTGGATATGCTAGCTGTGGAAGAAACACGCAAAAATTTTGAGAAAAATGCTGTGTATGCGCGTAGAGTTGAGCAAGGCTCTTTGGCAGATATGTTACTAGAGTCTAGCGTGCAACATTCTTATGATGTGATTTGCGCGAATATTGTAGCTGATGTACTTGCATGTATGCATAATGATTTTATTGCTGCTTTAAAACCTAGTGGCGTGCTGATTCTCTCTGGGATTCTTGAAGAAAAATGCGAATGGATTTTAGAGATTTTTGGTGATATGCAACTTTTACAAAAAGAGCATAGAGATGAGTGGGTGAGCCTGAAGTTTGCATTGGTAACATAAACATTATGCAAAATATATTATAATGTAAGGATCTAAGCAGTTATACAAAAGAGGAAGAAATGGCACAAAATGATAATCCGAACAACGATAAAAAACCGCCAATGAAGCAAAACCCCATCTTGCTTTTTGTGGTATTTGCGATTGTGGCTATGCTTGTGGTGAAGTTTACAAGTGCAGATTCTAGCTTGGGTGGCTTTGGCACAAGTGCTAGCAGAAATATTGAGTATTATGAGCTAAAACAGCTCATTGCGACTAAGCAAGTGCAAAATGTCAGCATTGGGCAGACAATCATCAAGGCAAGTGGGATTGATGCAAGTGGTGCAAAGGTCGTGTATGTCGCACGCAAAGTCACTGATCCTTCACTTGTGCCGTTGCTAGAAGAGCATAAAATCAGCTATGGTGGTTTTAGTGAATCCAATTTCTTTACCGAGACGCTTGGCTGGTTACTGCCTATTTTTGTATTTTTGGGTTTGTGGATGTTTCTCGCGAGTAGAATGCAAAAGAGTATGGGCGGAGGTATCTTTGGTATGGGGAGTAGCAAGAAGCTTGTTAATGCCGAAAAGCCTAAGGTCAAGTTTGATGATATGGCGGGGAATGAAGAGGCTAAAGAAGAGGTTGTAGAAATTGTAGATTTTCTCAAATACCCTGATCGTTACGCTGCTGTGGGCGCTAAAATCCCTAAAGGCGTACTACTTGTAGGACCTCCGGGCACGGGGAAAACTCTCCTTGCCAAAGCTGTGGCTGGAGAAGCAAATGTGCCGTTTTTTTCTATGAGTGGAAGTAGCTTTATAGAGATGTTTGTAGGGCTTGGTGCGAGTCGCGTGCGCGACTTGTTTGAAATGGCGAAAAAAGAAGCCCCTAGCATTATCTTTATTGATGAAATTGATGCCATAGGAAAGTCTCGCGCTGCTGGTGGTATGATAAGTGGTAATGATGAAAGAGAGCAGACTCTTAACCAGCTTTTAGCAGAGATGGATGGTTTTGGCAGTGAAAATGCTCCTGTGATTGTGCTTGCTGCGACAAACCGCCCTGAGGTACTAGATCCAGCTTTGTTGCGTCCGGGGAGATTTGATCGGCAAGTGCTTGTAGATAAGCCGGACTTCAATGGGCGTGTGCAGATTCTTAAGGTACATATTAAATCTGTCAAGCTTGCGCGTGATGTCGATTTAGAGGAGATAGCCAAGCTTACAGCTGGGCTTGCTGGAGCGGATTTGGCAAATATTATCAACGAAGCAGCTTTACTTGCAGGGCGCAATAATCAAAAGCAAGTATCTCAAGTAAATCTTAAAGAAGCCGTTGAGCGTGGGATCGCTGGATTAGAGAAGAAATCTCGCAGAATTTCTCCTAAAGAGAAAAAGATTGTCGCTTATCACGAGAGCGGACACGCACTAGTAGCTGAGATGACAAAAGGTGCATCTAAAGTCAATAAAGTTTCCATTGTACCGCGTGGTATGGCAGCACTTGGCTATACGCTTAATACCCCAGAAGAAAATAAATACCTTATGCAAAAGCACGAGCTACTTGCAGAAGTTGATGTATTACTTGGGGGTAGGGCAGCTGAAGATGCTTTCTTGGGTGAGATTTCTACTGGAGCGAGCAATGACTTGGAGCGTGCCACTGACATACTTAAGGCGATGATTAGTTACTATGGTATGACTGATGAAAACGGACTGATGGTGCTAGAGAAGCAGCGCAACGCGTTTTTAGGTGGGGGAATGGGGAATGCTAGGGAGTTTAGTGAGAAAACAGCGGAATATGTAGATGTATTTGTGCGTAGGACTCTTGATGAGCGATTTAAGGCTGTAAAACAACTCTTGCAAGAATATGATGGTGCTATAGAATCTATGGTGAAAGAGCTGTTTGATAAAGAAGTAATTGATGGTGATAAGGTGCGCGAGATCATCGAGGCATATGAGCAGGAAAACAATATGCCATCGCGCATCGTTAAGGAGCAAGAAGAGGAGGTGTAGAGATGAATAGTATCCAAATCATCACGAGAGAGTCTTTTCTTGGTATTATGTGGTTTATTGTATGGATTGCGCTTTGTCGTGTGTTTGATTTTTCTTTAGGGTTTTTACTTGGTGTTGTGCTACTACTCGCTTGGCTTTGGGCTTTTAGGAATCCAGAGCGAACACCTATTGATAGGGGTGATGATATTGTGCTAGCACCTATTGATGGGGTTATTAGCAATATTGAGCATAGGCAAGATACTGCGCGCATTAGTATAAAAGTGTCATTTTTTGATGTTGGACTTGTGCGCGCTCCCCAAGAGATTGAGACTATCACGCTTGAGAAAAAGTTTGGACTTGTGGCGTATTTTTCTCCATTGCAAAAGGAGTTAAATGAAGTGATGCGTGCGGATATTGTCGGCAAGATTTCTTGTTCGATATGGCTATATCCTAAGGTGTTTAAACACACTAGATTCTATGCTCCAATTGCCTATTACTTAGGCGAGAGAATAGGCTTTATGAAAGTTGGCACATTGGTTTTGGAGCTTCCGGATTCTGTGGAGATTCGCGCACATATTGGCGATAAGCTTAAAGGTGGGGTGAATGTTTTGGGATATATCAAATGAATATCAATCCTCTATATGCTCTACCAAATTTTTTTACTGCAGGGAGCATATTTTTTGGGATTGTGAGCATTATGCTTGCATCTAACTCCTTGTTTGAGCAAGCAGCTTGGCTTATAGTGCTATCGATGATTTTTGATGGGCTAGATGGGAGAATTGCTCGGCTTACCAATACTTCAAGTAAATTTGGTGTGGAATTTGATTCTTTGGCTGACATTGTGGCATTTGGTGTCGCCCCCGCTATGCTTGTGTATTACTATTTACCAACAACAGGGGCAAATTATGGGTTTGATGGTATGTATGGTTTGTATCGTGTGTTTGTGTGCGCACTTTTTGTGATTTTTGGCGCAATCCGCTTGGCACGATTTAATGTAACGACTTCAAATGCTGAGCCGAATACTTTCATTGGACTGCCTATACCATCGGCTGCCGTGATTGTGGTGCTATGGATTCTGGTTGATTTGCGTTATGGGTTTTTAGCACCACACTATGGCTATGTACTTTTGATTATTGCATTTATTGTAAGTATTCTTATGGTGAGTAATATTCGCTATCCTAGTTTTAAAAAAATCGTGTGGAATCTAAAAATTTTTGTCATAATGCTTATTGTCATCGCAGCTATCATTAGTTCTAAGTTTTATGTAGAAGTATTGTGCGTGCTGATTAGTGCGTATGTGGTGTATGGGATTGGGCGATGGTGCTTTTTGCTATGTAGAATGATGATAAAGCGAGTGTAGATTCTGTTTTTCGTGTTTTTGGTACTAGAATCTTATTTTGGCATATAGAGGGATAGTATGGTAAATGATATTATGATTTTTGATACAACATTACGAGATGGGGAGCAAAGCCCAGGTGCTTCTATGAATATGGAAGAGAAGGTAAAAATAGCCTTGCAACTTGAAAAGCTTGGGGTTGATGTAATTGAGGCAGGTTTTGCAGCTTCGAGTAAGGGTGATTTTGAAGCAATTTGTAGAATTGCTGAAGTCTTAGAGCATGCTATTGTTTGCTCGCTTGCACGCGCTATCCCTAGTGATATCGAGCAAGCGGCAAAAGCCACACAACAGGCTAAAAGACGCAGAATCCATACTTTTATCGCTACAAGTCCTATCCATATGCAACACAAGCTCAAGCTCTCTCCAGAAGCTGTGATGAAAAAGGCGATTGAGGCGGTGCAGTATGCTAAGACTCTGTGCGATGATGTGGAATTTAGCTGTGAAGATGCGTTGCGTAGCGATATGGGGTTTTTGCGTGAGATTATTCCAGCTGTGATTGAAGCAGGTGCTAGCACGATTAATCTCCCTGACACTGTTGGCTATCGTTTGCCTGCAGAGATTGGGGCGTTTGTCGCTCAGGTGCATAGTTTTGTTAAAGATTCTGCAATGCTCTCTATGCACTGTCATAATGATTTAGGCTTGGCTGTGGCAAATTCCATAGCAGCCATTGACTCTGGGGTTAGGCAAGTGGAATGCACGATAAATGGGCTTGGTGAGCGCGCAGGTAACACTGCCTTAGAAGAGCTTGTGATGATTATCAAAACACGCAAAGAGCTTTTTAATGTGAATACGCATATTAATACAAAAGAAATCTACCCCACAAGCAAGCTCGTAACTGATATTACAGGGATTTGCCCACAGCCAAATAAGGCAATTGTTGGGAAAAATGCATTTGCTCACGAGAGTGGTATACATCAAGATGGGATACTAAAACATAGAGAGACTTATGAAATCATCAAGCCAAGCGATATTGGTATGGTGGAATCTACCAGCCTTGTGCTCGGTAAGCATTCTGGGCGCGCGGCATTTAAGGACAAGATTGTCGATCTTGGCTTTAGTCTTAATGATGAGGAGCTACAAGCAGCATTTACGCGCTTTAAGCATTTGTGCGATAGTAAAAAAGAAGTGTTTGATGATGATATTCGTGCAATTATAGGAGAAGAGACTACACATATCCCACAAGTTTTCACACTCTCGCTTGTGCAAGTAAGTGCCTGCTCCAATGCTAAATATTGCGCTGCAGTAAGTGTTGTGCGTGATGGGATAGAGCTAAGTGATTCTGCACTTGGTAATGGTGTGGTAGATTCTGTGTTGAAGAGTGTTGATAGAGTTAGCGGGATAGTGGGTACACTTAAGGACTATAAAGTGGAGTCCGTTACAAGCGGTAAAGATGCTTTGGCAAAAGTCGTTGTCAAAGTGGAGTTTGCACAGGCAAATCGCGCAGTTATTGGACACGGAATTGATGTAGATACAATGAGCGCCACGGCAAAAGCCTATATTTCTGCACTCAATAGTTATTTATCTATGCGAGAATTGATGAAGAAGTGATTCCATATGGGTGACACTTTAGATATTTTTGGCTGATTGATAGGCGTGCTTGCAATACCCTTGTTACGAAAAATGGATATATCTGCACAAGGAGACAAAATCCTGTAGTACTACGCCTGCGCAACCTATAATTTCCCATCTAGCAAAGTGTGGGATAAAGCCTTTGTTGGTATCTACTGTATCTTGCAAGATTTCTTCACAGAATTTTTGCGATCTTTCTTTCATCTGCCTGCGCAATAAAAAGGCTCAATCTTAGCTTAGCAAATGCGGACTATTTCGTAATGATCAAATAGTAGAATACATCAGCACCAACTCTTTGCAATTTTAGTATGGGCTGGATTAGACAATATTGATAGTAGTATGTCAAAGATTTTTGGCAAAATGCCTGAAATTCTGTGTGTTTTAAAGTTTTGGCACATAGTACCAAAGCGCGTAGAGTTTAGCTTCTATCTTCTTTGATTCTAGCTGCTTTACCTTTGCGATCACGCAGATAGTAGAGCCTAGCTCTTCTCACGCGCCCTACGCGAAGCACACTAATACTCTCAAGACTCTCGCTATAAAGTGGGAAAGTTTTTTCCACGCCGACATTATTTGCGCCGATCTTGCGCACAGTAAAGGTCTTGCCCACATTATTACCACGAATGCAAATGCACACACCCTCAAAATTTTGGATTCTAGTCTTATCTCCTTCTACGATGCGAATTCCTAGCTTAATAGTATCGCCAGCCTTGAAGCTAGGTACTTGTTTGTCCTTGATCTGAGCTTTTTCAAAGCTTTCTATATATCTATTTTTCATTGCGCACCCTTTGTGTAGTTTTCCATCGCTCGAATAAATCTGGTCTAAAATAGCGTGTCTTGCACAGAGCTAGATGGTTTTTCAAAAGGGCTATTTTATTGTGGTTTCCCTTTGAATACTCTGAAATGGGAGTAAAATCCTCGAATTTTTCGTTTGTGCGCGCAAAGACTGGTGCTTCAAGTAAGGAGTCTTCAAAGCTCTCGCCTTGAAGCGAGTTGGCATTGCCCAGCACTTGTGGAATCTGGCGCGCAATGCTATCACATAGGCATAGCGCAGCAAGCTCTCCGCCTGTTAAGATAAAATCTCCAATGCAAAATACTTCGTCTGCCCACGCTTCAATCACTCGCTCATCAATTCCCTCATACCGACCACACACAAAGATAATATGCTCCTTTGTGGTTAGACGGACTGCATCGCTTTGGGTAAAATGCTTAGCGCAAGGAGTGAGAAATATAATGTGGGGGTTTTTGGACTCCGCTTCTTGTGTATGCTGGCTAGTAGCGTGCTTGATTGCTTTTTCTAGCACATTGGGCAAAAGTACTTGCCCAGCTCCTCCGCCAATTTGCGGAGCATCGACACTTTTGTAAGAATCAAGCGCAAATTCGCGTAGCTGGATCGTATGTGTGGTGATTAAACCTTTTTCCCTAGCGACTTTTAAAATGGAGTCTTGAAAGTAGCCTTCAATAAGCGCGGGAAAAAGCGTGATGAAACTAAAGGTCATTGCATTACCCATAGAGTAATTTGGCATTCTGTGTGAAAACTCCACCACTTTGCGTAGGGCTAGCAAGTGTGATAGTAAGCACATAAGTATCAATGTAGGGGATATAAAATACCTTGGACTTCTTTTTTGTAGTTTTGCTTGGGCTTGATGGGATTGTGGCTTGTGTTTGACTATTTTGCTCGATAAGCAAATAATCTGTAGTGCCAATGCGCTCTATATCAATTACTTTGCCTAGCACTTCACCTTCTTCAATCACTTCCAACCCAATAATATCAAAGTAGAAAAACTCATCTTTTTTGAGTAGGCATTTCGTGCGGGTTTCTTGCTCGCTGGTGAAAAGCCTCGCATTGACAAGTTCTTGTGCTTTCTCTCTAGAATTTACACCTTCAAAGGTGAGAAGCATACTGCCGTGTCTTTTAGCGATAGACTCTACGATAAGTAGGCGACTAGGCTTGTGTGCTGCAAGCGTTGTACCAGCTTGGATAAACTCCGCGAAATCGCTCATAAGATGGAAAATTAGTGTACCTTTAAGCCCCACTGTTCTACCAAGCTTGCCTACTTCAATTGTATAGCTTTGAGCTATGTAGCTTTCGTCTTGAGAGAGTTGCTGCGTGTGTGTTTTGGGAGATTTGGCTATACTGTCATAGGGAGTGGTGGTATCCATAACTATGTCCGACATGGATGCACGGTGATTTTGTAGGTCATCCCATCTTTTGCCTTACAGCCAGAGACAAAAGTTTTTAAAGAGACGATCATTTTGCCATCTTTGCCAATGACTCGCCCCATATCATCAAGTGCGACGAACACATCTAAGAGTCGCACACCATCTTCTTGAGTAGATTGTATAGAGACCTTCTCTGGGAATGCAACAATCTTTTTCACATAAGTCTCTAAAAATTTCTCAACCATAAGTCCCAAGCCTTTGAGAAGTTGTAACGCTTACTTGACTATTTTCCACTTGCGAGCTTCTCTACACGCTCGCTCATTTTTGCTCCCACACCTCTCCAATAAGCGAGTCGATCGGTATTAATCTTAATTATTGCAGGTTGGGTTAGCGGATTATAGTAACCAATGGATTCTATCCAGCCTCCATCGCGTCTCTTGCGAGAGTCTGTAACCACTACACGATAAAATGGCTTTTTCTTTCGACCCATGCGAGTTAGTCGTATCACAGTTGCCATATTTTCTCCTTAGATTATCAAGTGAATTGCGGGATTATACACAAAAAATATATTTTTACCCTTAAATAGGCTGTGTTCTAACGCCTTATATTGCCTTTCATTTGCTCCATTAAGCTCATAAAATCCTGCATACTACCTTTTTGGCTAAGTTTCTTTGCCATTTTTGATGCCATATCAAACTGCTTGATAATGCGATTAATATCAGCTACTTCAAGTCCAGCTCCCTGTGCTATTCTCTTGCGCCTTGAGCCATTAAGTAAGTTTGGATTCTCTCGCTCCTTTTTCGTCATAGAATCTACCATCGCACGGATATTTTTTAGCTCTTTAGAATTATCCAAATCCACATTTTTAAGTTGTCCAGCTACTTGAGAAAGCCCCGGAATCATCGATACAAGCGAACTCATTGAGCCAAGCTTTTTGACATTTTCTATTTGCGCTAGGAAGTCTTCAAAGCCAAATTGTCCCTTTTTAAGTTTTTTGCTAATGGATTTTGCTTCTTTTTCATCAATGATTGTGGCAGTTTTTTCTGCAAGCGATACTATATCTCCAGCTCCCATAAGTCGTGAGACAATGCGATCGGGGATAAAAATGTCAAGATCAGGGATTTTCTCACCATTACCAATAAATCGTAGCGGGATTTGTAGCTGATAAGCAATATTAAGCGCGATGCCACCTTTAGAGTCGCTATCAAACTTAGTGAGAATCACCCCACTAAGTCCCACAAGCTCGTGGAAACTCTGCGCACTTCTAATACCATCTTGCCCACTAAGGGAGTCTGCTACATAAAAGATCTCATTAGGCTCTAAGATCTTGCGTAAATCTTGTAGCTCACTCATTAGTGCTTCATCAATTGCTAATCGCCCAGCAGAATCCACAATCATCACATCAAAGTCTCCTTGCTCTGCACGCTTTTTGGCTGCTTGTGCCACTGCTATTGGGCTAGATTCTGCTGGGTTTGACATAGAATCTGGACTAAAGACTTCTATCTCGATTTGCTCTCCTAGCACTTGGAGTTGTTTAACTGCTGCTAGCCTTGCTAAATCACAGGCTACAAGCAATACCTTTTTGTTACGCGTTTTTAGGTAGTTGGCAAGCTTGGCAGAAGTAGTTGTTTTCCCGCTACCTTGCAAGCCACACATAAGCACGATTGTAGGGGGTTTTGGTGCGTAGGTAAAGCCGTAATGTCCGCTTGTGGTTAAAATGTGTAGCAATGCAGCTTGCAGAGCATCTAAGAAGCTTTGCTTGCCTATGCCCTTTTCTCTTGTTTGTAAAGCGATTTGATCAAGCAGAGATTTGGTAACTTTGTGATGAACATCATTTTTAAGTAGGATTTTTTTGAGCTCATCTAGGGCGCGAGCGAGAGCCTTTTCATCATCATTAAAGCGGATTTTAGCCGTGATAGCGCGCAGCGAGTTACTAAGTGTATCAAACATCAATTCTCCTTCATTAGATTCTAGCTATTGTAATACAAGCCTACTTAAACTATTGCTTTACGCGTGTGATGCAGTGCCTTGATAGACAAAGTCTAAATACTCTTGGCTGATCTCATCAACAGCTATGGCGAGATACTGCGGCACTTCATAGCTATGGAGTGAGAGCAGCACCGCCCTTGTCTCTTCTAGCGCGCTTTTGGTGGTTTTAAGCCGCAAGAGATATTCTTTATCACAGCAGATTTTGCCATCAAAGCGATAAAGGCTCTGGATTTTACTCCACTGCGCACAGGCGATGAGGTTGCGCTTTAGGAGAGCTTTGGCGATGGTCTTTGCCTCCTTTTTGCTACTTGTGGTGGTGAGAATCACATAAATATCCATAGTATTGCCTTAGACAATCTCGTGCAAAAGCCCAACTGCTGCGATAACTAGCACGACCCCCACATAGCCTATGGCATTAAGCCTCTCTCCAAATAAGATTCTACCTCCAGCAATCGTGCCAATAATCCCTATCGCTCCCCAGCTAGAATACGCCACTGCAAGCTCCATAGAATCTAGTGCGAGCATTAGTAGATAAAATGCCCCAATGACCACGCCCACCGCTCCTAGCCCATAGCCTAGCTTAGAGAAGCCATTTGATGCTTTAAGCAGGAGGTTTGCCACTACATCAAGCACCGCTGCCGCACATACTAAGAAAAACCCAAATAGCGCGCCATTAACAAGAGAGCAAGCCCAAGCAAGAGCTACAACACCAAGCAGCCCTGCTGCAAGAATGGCTAGGGCTTTTATAGATGGCGTAGTGTGCTCGCTAGAATCTATCTCGCCAAAGTTGATTAGCATAATCCCAGCAATCGCACACGCAATCCCAGCATACTGCACTAAAGCTAGATTCTCATCAAAATACCAAATCCCAATTAAAACAATACATAGAACACCAAGCACTTCCCACATCGCATACGCTACGCTCACGCTTATGCGCTTAATGGATAGCCCAATGAAGTAGTAAGATACACAGATGAAAAAGGCTGTAACCAAAAAGCCATAGCTCATACTCTGCGCGAGTTTTAAAAAGCTTGAGCCTAGCACTTCTGTGATGATAGCAATCAGTAGCCATAGCCACGCTAGAAGCTTAGGATTTAGATGAAGCATTGTATGTTCCTTGCAAATTGTTTCGTAGGTTGTTTTTCATAGCATAGATGATGACTAAAACCCCTAAGATAATCATTATTAAGGAGAGAATCTGCCCCATACTCAAAGAGCCAAATAGCCCAAGCTGTGGATCAGGCTCTCTCCAATACTCTGCGACAAATCGCATAAGCCCATAGCTGACCCCATACACGCCAATAAGTGCGTTTGTAAGGAGCTTTACGCGCGAGCTTATTATGATGATGATAAATACCACCAAACCTTCAAGGATCGCTTCTAGAAGCTGGCTTGGATAGCGTAGCACACCATCGACCAAAATTCCGACCCTTTGCCCTAAGGTGTCATTTTCACTCACCACTCGCCCAAATAACTCGTGGTTTAAGAAGTTTCCTACACGCCCAAAAACATAGGCTAGAGGCACGCTAATAGCTACTAGATCTAAAAGTGGCAGGAGTGTTACGCGCTTAGCTTTGATAAACACATATGATACAAGCAAGAACCCAATAACTCCGCCGTGAAAGCTCATACCGCGGATACCAACAAAATTCCCAAAAGAATCAAATGGGTTAAAAACCTCTAGAGGATGGGCTAGATACCAAAATCTATTAGGGTCATAAATAAGCACATAGCCAATCCTAGCCCCTATAATCACGCCAATTTCTGCCCAGATGAAATAGCTATCTAAAAGTTGCTTTGATATAGGGAAGCGCGTTGGATTTATGCGGATAAAAAAGTGTGCAACAAAAAGCGCGAACACTAGCGCACACATATATGCAATACCATACCAATGTACATTAATGCCAAATATACTAAATGCCACAGGATCAAAGTGTGCATAAATCGTGTTCCACAGGCTGTAATGCTCTATCATAAATATCCCTTAATTGTTCTTATATACGCGCGGATCGTGCTCGATACTGACAGAAAACATCGTAGAAAACTCCACAGATTCTAGTAGCTCAAGCAAGTGATAATTATTAGTGGCAAGAGTAAAGTCGTAATTGTTATAAAGCTTTAGGCGCAGTAAATGCCCTAGTGCGTAGGTATTAAAGGGAAAGGCATCAAGGAGCATAATGCGCCAAGAGCTAAAACTATGCTCGCTAGAATCTATATGCTCTGCAATGAGCCCATCAAGCTTGCGCGCAAACTCCAAATACTCTTCATAAGTTTTCACGCGCCCTTCACAGCATAGGTATAAAATGTCATTTCGTTTTGCTGTGGTAAATAGCAAGGTATTGTCCTTTGATTATCATCGATATGGTGCGATGTCGTGCGGAAGTGATCATAAATTGCGGTGCATTGTAGCAGAAAATTTCCGCATATCGTTTAATGACCTTGTGTCCTAGATTATGATGATGGGTAAAATCTTGCTTCACATTTGGGGCAGAGGGTGTGGGCTGGGCTAGGTGGGGCGTGGGTTTAGAGACTAGGTAGAATCTAGGAAGTGCTACTAGGTAGTTAAATGCAAGATAGAGTGCGCCTTGTGGGAGATGGCGGGTGAGTATGTGCAAGGTAGAATCTAGTGCGTGTTGGGGGTAGGAGCTTGATAAATGTGTATGCACCACTTTAGCATATAGGTCATTTATGCCGTATTTTAGGATGTTTGTGCCTAGCTCCCAAAGTAGTAGATACACGCTATCGCGCCACTGTGTGGCTATGAGTAGGGAGCTAGATTCTAGCGCGTGCTCCAAATTAGCAAAGGCTAAATGGCAGGGGGGCTTCAAAGCTTTCTCCAAGCACGCAAATCTGGCTTGCGTGTAGCATAAGGCGTGCAGCATTTGATCTGCCATAGAGTGTATCGCCGATGATTGGGTGTCCTATGTGGGCTAAATGCACGCGGATTTGGTGCGTCCTGCCTGTTTCTATCTGCACTTTTAGTAAAGTCTTTTTGCCTACGATAGATTCTGGGGTGATGTGAGTTATGGCAGGGAGACCATCTTTATGCACCTTGCTTTTAGCACTTTTATCCTTTTTGGTGAGGATGGGAGCATTGATGGTTTTAGATTCTGGGATAATGCCACTTACAAGTGCGTAGTAAGTTTTCTCTACTTTGCGTGCTTTAAAGGCGCGGATAATTTCTAGGGCTTTTTGGCTTTGTGTTTTGCCAAGCAGTAGGACTCCACTTGTTTCTTTATCAAGTCTATGGAGTAATTCATAGCCCTTAAAGCGTGCTTGGATGGCATAGCTCTCAAGGAATGCTGGCTTATCTACCACAAGTAGATCTTCTTGTTGCACGATTATACGCAGTGGCGCGACTTTTTGGACTTGGAAGTTTGTGGTAGGCTCTAATAGGGTGCGCGCAAGGGTAAGTCGCTTGCCATTAGCACTAACAAGCCCACTATCGATGAGAGATTTTGCTTGGTTATGGGAAATGCGCTTTTGTAGGCTCAGGAGCTTGTAGGCCTTATCCATTACTGCCCCTATGCTGTGGAGATTGCTTTGGGCGAGTGATGATATGCGCAAGTGTGGAGAGATCTATGGGCATAGGCTTATAGCCTGCTTTAGGTAAGCTTTGGTAGGCTAGGAGTGTTTCTTCTAGCTCGCTTGCTTCACATAAGGTGTAGCCGTCAATGCAGGCAAAGAGAGCTTCTTGATTAAATATCGCCTTGCCACTAATAAGTTTAGTGTGAAAAAATGCTGGCTCAAGTGGATTGTGTCCTCCAGCTTGGACAAATGCACCACCTAAAATCACTATATCAGCGATTGCATAGCAGTTATTGAGCTCTCCTAGTGTATCAAGCAACACAACATCAAGCTTGGGGTCATTAAGCACCTGTGATCCCTGCGTGAATCGCGCACTTGCAAATGGATAGGAGACAAGATTTGCGGCTACTTGGGCAAAGCGTTCAGGGTGGCGGGGGGCTAGAACTAGTAGGCTAGAAACTGCTTGATTAGATTCTAGCTTTTTAAGCGCGCTAAAGGCTTGTAGCACCAGTTCTTCTTCGCTTTGGTGCGTTGAAGCAGCGACAATGACTAGGCGACTAGGCTTAGGGTAGGTGGCACTTGTGGTGATAGGACTTAGTAGCTTTAGATTGCCAAGGACTTCGATATGGCACGCACCAAGGGTGCTAAGGCGATCTTTGTCAGCTTGACTTTGGGCAAAGACTCTATCAACATAGCTAAAAAGCAAGCGATAAAAGGCACGGAAATATCGGTATTTTGGGTAGGAGCGTGTGGAGATTCTAGCATTTATGAGCAAAGTTTGTGCGCCTAGGCATTTGGCTGTGTGAAAAGCCCCTAGCCAAAGCTCGGCTTCTGTGATGATAAGAGTTTGTAGGTTTTGTAAGCGGCGTTTGTAAAAAGGCAAAAATAGCTCAAATGGCAGAAACTCTACGCGGATTGTCGGCTTACTAGCATAGGTGCTTTGGGCTAGGTCAAAGCCTGTTTGCGTAGTGGTTGTGAGCAAAATGCTACGCCCCGGAGCGATTAGAGATTGGATAATTGGAGTAAGGGATTTTATCTCGCCAAAGGAGCAGGCGTGTAGCCAAATATGTGGGCTAAAATCTTTGCAAAATCCACCAGAGTGTGGCATAAGCTGGCGCAAAAATGGGAAAAATCTGGCAGGTATAGAGCGATGGTATTTGGGCTTAATGCTAAGATAGAAAAACAACGGCATAAGCAAGCCCCACGCAAAAGCGCAGAGAAGATAGTAGAGAGCTATGCTTACGCGCTCTGGCTTGCTTGCCATTGACACGATTAAGATTCTAGGTAGAGAATCCTACCACAATGTGGGCAGGTGATAATATCAGAGGTGTGGGAGATGTCGCTTAAAAGCTTGTCATTTAGGCGAATAAAGCAGCCTCCACATGCTCGGCGTTTGATAGGCACGACACTAGAGTTTTTCGCCCATTTGCGGATTTTCTCATAAAAGGCGATGATGTTTTGATCCATAGAGGTAATGCACTTTTCTTTTTTAGCAAAGATGGCTTGCTGAGCTTGCTTGACCTCTTCAACTTCCCCATCGACTTTACACTGTTCTTCTTCAATGCTAGATTCTAGGAGCACTAGTTGTTGGGCGATCTCCTGCTCTCTTGGTATGTAGGATTCTAACTCTTTATTTAGGCGTGCTATTTCGTTGTTAGCGTGCTTGATTTGCTCCTTTGCTAAGTCTTCTTCAATTGCAAGCGTACGCGCTTCTCTATCTGAGCAACCGTCTTTAATACGCTGGGTGATAGACTCTAGCTTGGCAGTATTGTCTGTGATATTAGCTTCATTGCGCGCTATGGCTCGGATGTTTTCATCTTTTGCTTCACTAAGGTGTGATTGCGTAGCGATAAGCTCAAGCTTTTGGGCGATGAGCTTATCTAAATGCTCACGCTTTTGTAGCATCACAGGCACAAGTGCGTCAGATTCTGTGTCGATTTGTGCAATTTGTATAAGCTGTTGCAAATGTTTGTTCATAAATGTCCTTATAGGTAAGAAAATGGGGAAAAGTTAGGCAGTATTGTAGCACTGAGATTCTTAATTTGCAAAAGGCTTTGTAGGATTTTTGCAAAATGCTTTTCACTTGCGTAATGTTCCACATCAATGAAGCTAAGTCCATTGCTTTTGCCAATCATTGCATCGTGGTATTTAATATCACCACAGATTAGGCAACTATTTGGTGTGGCTATTTCGCGTGCATAGCTAGCTCCTGAGCCACATACGATATAAATATGCTTTATATTCTCCCTTGCTTGCACGAAGCGAATATGCTCTAATGATAGAGTTTTCTTGCAGATTTTAGCAAGCTCTAGTAGTGGTGTAGGTGCGATCTGGCAGTACTGCGCTATGTCTTGCTCTGTGGTAGTAAAGCCTAGAATCTTTTGTGCGAAATATGCATTTAAATGCGTGTGATCAAAGTTTGTATGCATAGCAATGAGCGCGCAGTTTTTTTGCAAAAGTGTGGCGATTAAGCTTGCTGGGTAGGTGTTAGTGTTTAGGGATTTTAGCGCGGAGAAAATGAGCGGGTGATGGGTGATAAGCAAGGTATTGGGCTTAAGGGTATGTGCCATAGTAGAATCTAGCTCCAAGGCTAGCGCGATAGATTCTACTTTCTGCTCCATAGAACCGATGTTGAGTCCAGAATTATCCCAGCTTGCTTGTAAGCTAAAGGGACTCAACTCATCGAGAATTGCATAGATTTCACCCACTTGCATTGGGGTAGCTAGAGTCTCTAGCATTGCTCTAATCGCTTAGCGCGCTCTGGCTCTTGTTCTTTGTAGAGTAGGGCACACTCTTTAGCAAGCTCGCGGATTTTCAACACATAGCTTTGTCGCTCTGTAACAGAAATCGCCTTTCGTGCTAGTAGGATATTGAAATAATGTGAAGAGAGCATTACGCAGTCATAGGCAGGGAGAGGGAGCTTGGTAGCTAGGCAGTTTCTAGCTTCATCTTGGGCTTTAGCAAAGAGATCAAAGAGCATTGGCACGCTAGCTACTTCAAAATGATAGCGTGAGAATTCATACTCGCTTTGCAAATGTACATTTTTATAGCATACGCCGCTATCATTCCACTTAATATCAAAGATAGATTCTACCCCTTGGATATACATAGCAAGTCGCTCTAATCCATAGGTGATCTCCACTGCCACAGGGTCGCAGGCGATCCCCCCTACTTGCTGAAAGTAGGTAAATTGCGTAACTTCCATACCATCAAGCCACACTTCCCAGCCAAGCCCCCACGCTCCAAGAGTCGGTGACTCCCAATTATCTTCAATAAAGCGAATATCGTGTATTTGGCTATCAATCCCCAAAAGCTCTAAAGAAGCTAGATATAAACTTTGGATATTGCTAGGGCTAGGCTTGATAAGCACTTGAAATTGATAGTAGCTTCCTAGGCGGTTGGGATTATGTCCATATCGTCCATCACTTGGACGGCGAGATGGCGCGACATACGCCACGCTCCACGGGCTAGAGTCTAGCGATCGTAGCAAAGTAGCTGGGTGGAATGTCCCCGCACCTGCTGGAACATCATAAGGCTGGACAATCACGCAATCCTGTTGCGCCCAGAACTCTTGCAAGCGCAAAATAATCGTAGAAAAGCTATATGCCATCTTGTATCCTTATAAAACTCTTAGCGTGTGCCAGATGTGACACTACTTGCTTGCTTTAGTGTGCTTCCTAGATTGTAGTAGCTCTGCTCGCTTTGCCATAGTGCTTGTAATAGTGCTGCTGATGAAATCCCCTTTTTGCGGGCATTAGCATAGAGTTTTTGGATATGGGTAAAGAAAGCTTCTTGCAAACTCTTTTGATCTTGTGTGCTCTGCTCGCTCCATATTTGCTCTAGAGTTTTTGCTACTTTTAATGCTTCATCACTTGGGCTAGATTCTAGTGTCTCAAAGCTTTCATAAAGTGTGTTGAAGTCGGCATTATCGATCTCTAAAAACGCTGCAATATCTAGGATAATATCTTGCTCATCGTGGTTTAGATCTCTATCACTCCACGCTAGGATGAGCAAAAGCTCGACAAACTGCAAACGCTTTTTATACTCGCCATAAGTATTGTCTAAAAAGATTCCAGCAAGATGTGCGATGCTGGGTTGTTCTAGGGTGCTAAAATCTAGCGTGCTTTGAGCCTTTTGCTCACTCTGTAACTCTGGTATGGATGCATAATGCGCAAGCAAGGCGCGTAGATCCTGTTCATACTCTGGCTTAGTAGCGTGTGCACAAAGCGTGCGGACAAACTCTTCCACAAGTCCAAACTGCAAGGGTGTAAGCTTAGAATCTAGCGTGCTAGATTCTAGTGGGGTTTCTTGCTCTAGGGAGACTTGAGCCTTTGTCTGCTTGTTTATACCCGCTTGCAAGACATAGGCAAGCAGAGTTATGCTAGCTCCTTCATAGGAGTTTTGTAGCTTTTGTGCTGGGGTTTGCGTAGCATAAGGGTTAGATTCTAGTGGATAGGGAGATGGACTTGGCTCTTTTGTAGGGGGCTTTATCGTGGTTGGGTTTTTTAGGTATTCTTGTAGAGTGATGTAGAGATAATACACTACAACGCCCGCTAAAATTAGTAGTAAAATGCTCATACTAGTCCTTTATAGTGTGGATTTAGGATCGATTTTTCATTCGTGCGTGGAATTCTTTCTGTTCTTTGGCTTCTCTATCTTGCTTTTCTTTCTTCAAGCGCGCTCGCTCTTCTTTTTGCTTTTGGGCTATGGCGAATTTTTGCTCCTTTTGCTTGCGAATTTTTTCGATGTATTCTTCGCGCTTTTCAGGGGATTGAAATTTAACAGGGTTCATCAAAAGCACTGCTAGAACAAAGAGAAAGAGCACGATCGCTACACCAGCTGACTCGTTGTCGATTTGATGCCAAGTGCCAGCGATGAGTGAGGCGATGAGAATTTTTAAAAATATCTTCACAAGATGCCTACGCAAGCTCTAAGGTGCGGTATTTTTTATCTAGTTTGTTGTGCATACCTAGTGCAAGTAGCGCGACTTGCGGCAGATAGAGCGTAGGGGTATTGCTTGGGTCGCGCCCTATGCTTTTTGCGCCGGCTTTTGCTAAGGTGGTAAATGCCCTAAAAAGCCCAACATTAGAGACTACAAGCATATCTGCTCCTGCATCAATGCCAGCAAAGCGAATTCTGCTAGATTCTTTTAAATACCCTTCATAGTTGTAGGCTTGCAAATGTGAAAAGTCCTGCCTACTCTCTACAATATCTAGCCACTCGCCTCCTAATTTGCTTACAATAGGGTGATGGTGCGCGTGGAGATTTTGTGTCGCGTTAATAATCTCTTCTTGTGTGGGATTTGGTCCTAATAAACGCTTGAGTACAATGCTAGCCACCTGCTGACAGCCATCAAGAGCATCACAAGCAAGCAAGCTTGGATATGCTACAAGCTTAAGATGAGTTAGAGGGGATTCTCTCTCCCATAGCTTGCTTTGACTGCCTGCGATGATGGTATTGATATGTTGTACAGGGTTTATGTAATAATCAATTTGCCCGTAGAGCGCACACACTTCATTAAGCAGGGTTTTATCTCTTAAAAGCTCAGTTTGTGCAAATACCATAGAGCAGTAGCTCTCGTAATCACCAAATACTAAAACTGCGCGTTCTTTTGCAGCAAGGGCAATGTTATAGGCAGCGCGTTTGATAAATGCCCTAGTATCCACAATGCTCCCAAAGTATCCTCCAAGCGGAAGTAGCTTGCTTCTAGGCTCTATAAGCGGATGTCCCAAAGCTTGCAATAAGGCTTTGGTGCTAGAGATAAGTGGCTTTGCACTAAGGCTTGCATAAGCGTCAAACACTATAAACACCCTAGAATCTTGACTATTTTCTTTATTTGCTCCGCCCGCTCCACTCTTGTTTTGTGTGTTTGCTTGTGAGGTGCTTAGTGCTTGCAAGGCGGAGCTTGGGATAGAATCTACTTTGATAGATTCTAGCTCATTGATCCACGCTCTTCCGCAGCCAAGACATTGCCCAAAACGCACGACCTTATTGATAAGTGCGTGGATTGTGTGTGTGATATGGGGGGCATTAGGCTTGTTTATGTAGATAAGATCTTCAATGGGTGTGTAGCTCATCACGCCACTTTGCGCGTTTGCTAGCGTGTGGATGAGAGTGTCAAAGTGCTTGGGGTATCGCTCAAGTAACCACTGTATATATAAGAAGAACCCATCGCCTAGGTAGGAGTCATCGCTTTGGAGTGAGATGGTGTTTGCCCACAGGTATTTATATAGCTCATAGCGATCGCTTGGGGCAATGAAGTCATATTTGCTAAAAAACCACTCATAGCGCGCAAACATCGCTTTTTTATCGAGGACTAGATCTTTGCTCACATATTTTTGACTTAGTGGCTCAAGGTAGAGATTTGCCCCAAACTCACGCACAAGCTCATAAAGTGGCACATCATCAAAGACACAAAGCCCTTGTACTCTAAGCCCCATTGATCTATCAAAGCCTAGATTTTCTATGGATTCAAGCGTGCTAAATAGCGTAAGGTTGTGGTCATAGGCTATGGGGTATTTTTGGAAGTAGTATTCATAGCTTTCTTTGGCACAAAAGCGAAAGATGGATAGTTCTAATGTTTGCATAGTGTCACTCCTAATTTGGCTGGTTATTATAGCAGGTTCTTTGTGCGTGTAGTTATTTAGGCTCATCGCTTTGCATAGCGAGTTGCTCAAAAACCTCGCGATTATGGGAGTTTTGCAAGATTGCTTGCAGGGACTGCCGTTCTTCTTGGCTAAAGAGATCGTGGTTAGGGCTTGCAGATTCTAGTGGGATAGAATCTGCTGGGAAGATCAAGCTAGAATCCACTCGTGTAAAAAGCGCACAATCTTCGTGCAAAGTATCTTTGATGAAAATTTGGTAGATCCCACGCACACGCACACTCACCAGTTCGCCATCACCACCCGGAGTTAGCCCTACGACAAAATGCACAGATATTTGCCCTAGGGAGTCTTGGCGAATGTCTAATGATGCAAAAGTGCTACCAGAGATGAGAAACTCGAGCATTTTACCCATTTTCTTAGCTTGTTCTTTGGCTAGTGGCGGATCAAATCGCACCTTTTGTTTATCACACAAAATCCCAAACTGCCTACCACTTTGCTGCAAAAATGTCAGTATTTGCGCGCAGTAGTGGTCATAGAGTATCTCAAACGCTTGGCTTGGCGTATATTGCATAATGCTCCTTTATCGTTTTAGCTTGCGTACCTTGTAGCCACTAGCGCGCAAGATCGTGTGGAATTCTTCTAGCATAGCGCGCACTTCTTGTATACCAACCTCCCAAAATCTATCGCTTTCTATATCAAAGCCAAATGCCTTGATAAGCTCGCTTGGTGCTTTGCTCCCACCAAGGGATAGAAACTCTGTATATGTGGCGACAAAGTCTTTGCATTTCCCACTCTTATAAAGCCCAAAGAGTGCTAGTACAAGCAACTGCCCATAGCTATAAGCATAGCAGTAAAAGGGTGAGTGGATAAAGTGTGGGATATAGCTCCACCAGCGCGCGTAATTTTTGGTAAGCTCTACGCTCTTGCCAAACATTTTGGCATTTTCTTCTCGCCAGATTCTATCAAAATCAGTGATTTGTAGCTCTCCATCTTTGTCGTGGATTGCTCGTTCAAAATTTGTCATCACCACTTGGCGGAAAAGTGTGGAGAATATATCTTCAAGCTTGCCAGCATAAATTGGTAGTAGCTCTTGCTTGCTTAGCGTGGATTTAAGATGATCAAAGAGTAACATTTCTCCAAAGACAGAGGCAGTTTCTGCAGTGGTTAAGGGTGTATCGTGGCTTAGCGTGCCTACTTTTTTACTTAGCTCTTGGTGGATCATATGCCCAAATTCGTGCGCTATGGTGAAAGCATCTCTGCGATTACCTGTCCAGTTAAGCAAGACATAAGGGTGTGCGCTAGGCACACTGCCGTGGCTAAACGCTCCGCCGCGTTTGTTTGGCATAGGGTGGGAGCTTATCCAGCCTTCTTGCAAGGCTTTTTCAACGATTGCGCCAAACTCTTTGGAAAACCCCTTATAAGTTTGTGTAACAAGCCCTATTGCCTGATTGTAGTGCATAGCAGAAGTGTGGGAAAAAAGTGGCGCGTATCTGTCGTAGTCTTTAAGCTTTATGCCCATAAGATCAGCTTTTATGCGGTAGTAGTCTTGCACGATATGGTAGTGTTTAGTTGTGATGTCTATCATAGAATCAACGCTTTTTTGTGTGATGTGGTTGCTTAGGTGGCGTGGCGCTTCTTTGCTAGGGTAGCCGCGTAGCTTTGTGGTAATGGATACATCTTTGCGCACCATATTTAGGATATAGCAAAGCAACGGACTAGAATCTTCTAGGCTTTTAGTAAAGGCTTTTTGCGCATTTTTGCGCTTTGCGCGCTTGGGGTTATGGAGCTCTGCTAGCACTTCTTCTTCACTTCGCTTATGTTTGCCAATTTTTAACGCACTTAAATGCTCATCAAAGAGCCTACTAAAGGCATTGACTCCCACGCTTGAAGTAGCAATTAGGGCTTGCTCTGCGCTTAGTGGAAGTTGATAGGGCTTAGCTTGCAGAAGTGTTTGTAAGTAGAAGGTATGCGTGTGTGCTTGCTTGATGAAAGCCTGCTGGATTTTAGGCTCTAGCTCGCAAAACTCTAGCTCAAAAAACACAAGCAGACTTTGGGCTTCGTTGCTTTTAAGTTCATATTGTGCGTAAATATCGCCTTTTTTTGTATCTTGTGCAAAGAGTAAAAACGCATAAGTCATCACTCTGCTAATACGCTCGATTAGTTGCTCGTATGCAAGCAACGCGGTATAAAAATCCTCGGGGGTAAGCGTGGCTAAGGTATTTTGGTAATGCTCCTGAAAAGCTTTGGCTTGTTTATAAGTGGTAACAAGATATTTGCTTGCTTGCTCATTGTTTGCAAAAAGCGCGCTTAAATCCCAATTGTGTGGGATTTCTTTTGACTTTGATGATTTGTGTAGTATATTTTGCTTATGTGGTTTTGCCATTGGTGTGCCTTTATCGTAGATTAGGATATTGTACCATAACTCTGCTAGCAAAGGCTGCTTGCCCAAAGGCTATACCGCCATCATTGCAAGGTACAAGAGTGTGGAAGTGGTATTCTATCCCCTGCACTCTTAGCATTGCCCCTAGAATTTCGCATAAAAGCTTGTTTTGAAACACGCCACCGCTAAGCCCTATGCGTACTTTAGCTTTGTGTATTAAAATAAATGTCCTAGCAATGTGGGCTAGTGTGTAGAGAAATTTATAGGCAATGATACCTCTTGTGGCATTTGTAGCAAGAGAAGTAGTAGAAGTGGATTCTAGTGCTTGTATATCATCACAAATTGCTGCGATCATTGGCTGCCATTGGATAATGCCACTCTGTGTGATTATATAGGGGTAATGGGTTTTAGGGGCGTTTGGCTCTTGTGCTATGGATTCTAGCAGTGCGCCTGCTTGCCCTTCATAAGTAGTAGAATCTAGTAGTCCTAGCAAATGCGCTACACCATCAATGATCCTACCTACACTGCTTGTTGTTATGCGTGTATCCTGTGGGCTGGACTTTGCTAAAGTGAGCAAAGGCTTTGGTAAGCAAGCTTCATAGCGTGCGATCATTGCGCAAGCTCCCGCTTCTAATGCAAGTATATAAGCTATGCGCTTAATATCGACTATCGCTCGTTGGCCACCAAGTAGATAAAATGGAGCGAAATGTCCCACACGCTTAATTTCTCTACAATTACCAAGCAAAAACTCTCCACCCCAGATACTGCCATCTTCTCCAAGCCCACTTCCATCCCACACGACACTTAGGATCTGCTCGTCTTCACTGCGTACCATCTCTGCCCAAATCGCGCAGTGGTGTGCGTGGTGGTGATAGAGATTAAGATGCGTGGCTTGGTATTGTGTAGCGAAATTTTGGGCTAGCTTGGTCGTCTCAAATCGTGGGTGCTTATCGCTTACGATGATGGAAGGCTTTTGCATAGATGGTAAAAATACTGCCAGATTTTCTTCCAAGCGCGCTAATGATGCAGGACTTTGTAAGCTACCGATATAGGGGGTTATGATGATGTGTGTGGCAGTGGCTAGAGTGGGGGTGATTTTCTCCCCTGCGCCTAGGGCTACGATTGTTTGATGTGGATTTTTAGGCGTAGTGAGTTGGGAATTTATGGTGTTTGGAGTTAGTCCTCTTGCTAGACGGATAGGACGCATACTAGAATCTATATAGCGCGTAATGGAGTCATCAACCCCGTGTAGAATCTCTCTACCAATATCTAGCACATAAGGTGTGATATGTGCTAGCTGGCTTAGGGCATCATCTACTTGAGTGATGATAGGCTCTGCTTTAAGATTAGCACTTGTGTAGAGTATAGGATTGGGAAAAAGATCAAGCAAAAGATGGTGCAAGGGGGTGTTGGCAAGTAAAATGCCAATGGTGCTTAAGTTTGGGGCGATGGCATCTATGGCAATGGGTGTTGGCTTTGCCTTGGAGGATTTGGCTTTGGAATGCACTAGGACAATGGGCGCAGCCAGCGAAGTAAGCGCATCTTCTTCCTCTTTGTACAAATGTGCGATACTTCTTGCTTGCTCTAAATCTTTACACATTATGGCAAAGGGCTTATGTGGGCGGTTTTTACACTCTCTTAAGCGATAAATTGCGCGCTTATTTGTGCTATCACAAATAAGCGCAAAGCCCCCTAACCCCTTAATGCAAACAATCTCTCCTTGCTTTAAGAGTTTAGCGCATAGCTCTATGCCTGCATACTCTTTGGCAAGTATGATATTGCCCCTAGAATCCAATAGCTTTAATGTAATTGCGCAGGTATTGCAAGAAATGGGCTGAGCGTGGTAGAAGCGACTGCTTGGTGAGCTAAAGTCTTGCTTGCAAGCTTTGCATAATGGGAAGTCTCTCATACTTGTGCGCTCTCTATCATAGGGCAGGGCGTCAATGATGCTATATCTTGCGCCACAATTTGTGCAAGCACATAGATGATAATGGTAAAAACGCGAAGTAGGTGTGAAAATCTCCCGTAGGCAATCTTTACAAGTCGCGCTATCACGAGGGATAGAGAGTGAGCTTTGGCTCTTAGAGCTATGAGATGGTAAAATGCTAAATCTCGCTTGCAAGGTGCGTGAATCAATCTGCGCTAGGCTAGGGAGCGCGCGAAGTGCTAAGTGTAAGGGATAGATAGTGATATGTGTAATATGGGCAAGTTGTGGCAAGGCACAAAGAAGTGCATTAAGGAATATGAGCGCGCGTGTTGGTAGTAAAGAAGCTTTGGTACTAGAGTCTATAACCACGCAAGGATAAACTCGCACAAATCGTGCTTTATGCCTTGATGGTATGGGTTTAGGTAGCCTTGGGCAATCAATAACTATGACCGCATCACCATTGTCATTATACACACCCCCACAAAGTCCAAGCTCTGTGGCTATGCGATACACAATTGGGCGGAATCCAACGCCCTGCACCACACCTACAAATCGCAGAACTAGCATCAATAAAGCTGCATACTTACGCAGTGCAAACTGCCGTGCCACTCAATGAGTGCGCGTGCATTGATCCCTAGCACTGCTCGATTAGGTAGAGCTTCTTTGAGTAGAGCTAGGGCTTGCGCATCGCTTGGATCATCATAGATTGGCACAAGTAATGCACCATTAACAAAGAGAAAGTTTGCATAGCTAGCAGGCAATCGCTCGCCAAAATCATCATAGATTGCACGCACAAAAGGCAGGCGACAGAGTTTATAAGGACTGCCATTAGCTTGTTTTAGTGCGCGCACTTCTTGCTCCATAGCTTGTAGGGCTTGATAGTGTGGGTCGCTTGTATCATCGCAGCTAATGTAGGCTATGGTATCTGGGCTTAAAAAGCGCGCTAGCATATCAATGTGGCTATCGGTATCATCACCTTGTAAGAAGCCATTTTCTAGCCATAGCACGCGCTTTGCTCCTAGACTTTGGCATAGAGTGGATTCTATCTCTGCTTTGGTGTAAGTGGCGTTGCGATTAGGCTCTAGCAAGCAAGCAGTGGTTGTAAGGATCGTGCCTAAGCCATCAGTATCAATGCTCCCTCCTTCTAGGATAAAGGAGCTAGATTCTAGTGGGAGCTGCCCTAGCGCGCCTAGTTTATGTAAGGATTTGGTGATTTGGTTATCAAAATTACTGGGGTATTTTAGCCCCCAACCATTAAAGCTAAAATCTAGCAAGAGATTAGATTCTAGCGCACTAGAATCTAGCTTTTGTGCGCAAGTAATCACCCCAAAATCTCTAGCCCAAGTATCATTTGTAGGTACAAATGCTAGAGTGATTTGGGGAGTAAGTGTATGTGTTGTGTAGGGAGTAAGCGGTGGCATATTGCTGCCAAAATGCTTGCATAACACTGCTAGTCCTTGTGTATCTTGTATATCGATACACACAAGTACTCTCTCAAATGTGATAATGGATTCTATAATGTCTAAAAAGCATTGCCTTGCTTTGTCAATCTTGTTTGCCCAATCGCTCTTAGCGTGTGGGAATGCAAGCAATATAGCTGCTTGTTTCTCCCACTCTGCGCGCATTCTTTTTTCTACTTGCTTCATAGCTACCCTTCAATCAATAAGTCAATAGAAGTACAAGGTGGTATTGTAGCAAAGCGAGATGTGTTTTTAAAGAAAAGCTAGGAAAGCTTTGGTTACAATCGAAGCGAGATTTGCCAGTAAGATCTGGTGCTTTGCTTTCTTTTAAGGATATATATGAGACATGATGATGCAAATGCATATTTACTTAATGTCGAGCGTGGGCTTATCGCAGCATTTTTGTTTGATGAGCATATTTTCACCCAAGTGCAAGACTCGCTTGTAGTAAGCGACTTTTTGTTTGCTCAGCACCAAAAGATCATTGAAATATGCCTTGAGCTAAAGTTGCAAGATCTCCCTATAAATGCCGAGTTTGTCGCTTCTAGGATCAAAGATAGCAAAATCAGCGAAGAGGACTTTGCTCATATCATTGCCACAAGTCCTATTGCCAATGTCGTTGCTTATATTAAAGAGATCAAAACCGCTTCTATTAAACGCCAGCTTGCCACTCTTGCGACTAAGATCGCCTCTCGCACAAGTGATGTAAGTATTGAGAGTGATGTATTGCTTGATGAGGTCGAGCGCGAGATTTATGCGATTTCTTCAAAAAGCGCGCATACAGAGTTTCAAAGCGTGCGTAGTGTGATTGATAGTACACTACAAGAAATAGAAGAGATGAAAGAGCGTGGCTTTAATGATCTTGTGGGTGTGGATACGGGCTTTGCAGAGTTGAATAAATACACCACGGGCTTTCGTTCTGGAGAGCTAATTATCATCGCTGCGCGCCCTGCTATGGGGAAGACTACGCTGTTTTTAAATATGATCCAGCATACACTTAACCGTGGTGGTGCAGTAGCAATCTTTAGCCTAGAAATGCCCGCTACGCAGTTGATGTTTCGTATGCTTTCTTCTCTCACTTCTATCCCCTTACAGACTTTACGGCAGGGCAAGCTAGATGATGGGGATTGGAGCAAGCTTACAGAAACGACCCAAATGCTCCTGTCAAAGTCTCTTTATATCGATGATGGTAGTTCGCTTACCATAGCCCAGCTACGCTCCAAGCTTCGTAAGCTTAAAGCTCAAGTCCCAAGCCTACAAGTAGCAGTGGTGGATTATCTGCAGCTTATGCGCGGTGGTGGAGGGAGAAGTGATAGCGCAAGGCACGAAGAAGTAAGCGAAATCTCTCGTGGGTTAAAGACGCTTGCAAGGGATTTAGAAATTCCCATTATTGCACTTTCTCAAGTAAGTAGGGCGGTGGATTCTAGGGATGATAAACGCCCGCAATTATCTGACTTAAGAGAATCTGGATCAATTGAGCAAGATGCTGATGTGGTGCTATTTTTGTATCGAGAAGATGTCTATGCCATTAGCACACTACGCAACAATATAGAAAAAATCCAAAACAACCCAAAAGATGATCAAAAAGACAAAGATAGCCTAAAGAAGCTTCAAGGCAAGCTTGAAGAACTGCGCACAAAGAGCGTGGAGCCAGCAGAAATCATCATTGCTAAAAATCGAAATGGCGAGACTAAAACTATTAGAATCCAATTTAATAAGCCCTTTATTCGATTTGAAGATGTGGCAAACGGCGCGCGTGAACTTTCCTATGAGCCTACGCAAGCTAAAATTGATGTGTCCACAGATGTAGCTCCTGTACAGGTTGTGCCAATTTAGCGTAGTCTAACCAAATGGCGCAAAAGACCAAAGGCTCACCTTATGCAATCGCACTTTTTTCACCTAGGCAGTGGGTGGTGGCATATTTGGTACTTTTTGTGCTACTTTGCGCACGCATTGGACTTGATTATTACCAGTTTCGCGCACTGCCTTTTGAGCAGCCTAGCGAGATAGAAGCTGTTGTACAAGCACAATATACAAAGATTAAGAACAATAAATCTTATTTTGTGCTAAAGCTTAGTCATAATTCTCATACACTCTATACAACTTCTAAAGAAGATTTAAAGCTATTGCAAGGGCGTAGTGTGCGGCTGTATGGAAAAATGGGAAAGGATTGCAGCTTTGTGAAATATTTGCAAAGCTGTTTTTTTATGAGCTTTTCTATCGCACTATTGTCGCATAAGCAAGCTAGTGCTCCGCTCAAAGAGGCGATTTACAAGCAGCACACAAACCCTATCCACGCGAGTTTATTTAGCACATTATTTTTTGCCACTTCACTTGATAAAGCGTGGCGCGATGTGAGCAATAAGCTAGGACTTGCACATATTTTTGCTATTAGTGGATTCCACTTAGGGATCATATCTTTTGTGCTTTTTGCTCTGCTAGCTCCATTGTATCGCGTAATGCAAAGGCGGTATTTTAGTTACCGTAATGAGATTTATGACATAGGTTTGCTCGTGCTACTCGCGCTTTTTGGATATTTGCTTGTGTTGGATTTTACACCTTCGTTTTTACGGGCGTTTGTTATGGCATCTGTGGTGTTTATGCTCTATGTCTCTGGTTTACAGGTTTTAAGCTTTGCTATGCTCTTGTTTGTGGGAGTGCTTTGTGTGGTGCTCTTTCCCGGCGTAGCGTTTAATCGTGGGTTTATCCTATCAATGGCTGGGGTGTTTTATATTTTTTTGTTTATGCGTTATGTAAGTAAGCCTAGCTCGTGGCGTAGTTTATGTGCGCAGATTCTTGGGCTTAATTGTGCGGTGTTTTTGAGCATTACGCCAATTGTGCATTGCTTTTTCCCATATTTTTCGCCATATCAGCTTATCTCAATCCCCGTGAGCATTGCTTTTGTGGCGATTTTCCCCCTTGCGGTGCTTTTGCATAGTATTGGCTATGGTGGGAGCTTTGATGGTTTGCTAGATTTTGTGCTTGCGGCGCAAATCCCAAGTATAGAGATTTATACTCCGCTGTGGTTTTTGGTTGTGTATATTGGGATAAGTGCTTTGGCCATGCGATTTGCTTATAGTTATTATGCGCTTATCTGCTTGGCTTTAGGATTTTATGGCTATTTATGCTATGAGATGTATTTGGGAATGTAATTTGCTTGAAACTTATGTAATCTGCTAATGTAAAGTATTTAGGAAGTTTGGGAGTGTCTTGTGCGAGCATATATGAGTCTTGTGTATGGTGTGGTGTGTGGGGCGTTTTTCTTAGGCTGTGCTAATAATCTGATTGAGATGAAATATACTTCTTCAATCCAACATAGCTATCAGTTCAATATCAATGCTCCTGTGATTATCGCACCTTATAAAGGGGACTTGCTCGCTGCTTCATACATACTTTTTATCAAGCAAGAACTAGAAAAAAGAGGGTTTAACTCCTTGTATATGCAGGGGCAAATCCCGGAAAAAAGTGCGCGCAATATCATCTATGTAAGCCTTGTGAAAATGGCGAGAAGCCACCCTAGCTCTAGCGTGCAGTATGTCCCATCGAAGATGATAGATCGCTCCGCGTGCTTTAATTATGATGGGATGTATTACTGCAGGGAGGAGACTTATCCGATCATCACTGGCTATACCACTTCGCTTAATCTCTCTGCAGAATACCATTTCATTATGGATTGGTATGATAATCATATGAAAAAGCGGATTCTCTATATCGATGGCTCTATCCAAGATGGCGTGTGCATTTATGAGGGAATTTATCAAGATCTAATCCATCAGACAATTTCTAGAATCGATTTTACTAGGGGCGAGAGCTATAGCTATAGCGCGCCACTTACTTACTACAACTTTAGCTGCCTTATTAGTCGCACTAAAATGCTTGGGGTTAAAAAGTAAAATCTCAAGCAAACCCTAGCAGGAAAAAATTAGTTAGGTAGAATCTACCCCTAATAGTGTATCCATTGTGTAAGTGCGTGTATATCATCATAGCTTGTCATATCTAAAGTAATTGGTGTGATAGAGACATAGCCACTCATCACCGCGTTAAAGTCGCTTGCTCTCTCGCTACGCTCCTCCCACTCAAGCTGATGTGTGCCTAGCCAATAATATTCTTCATCGCGTGGGTTGCGTGCTTTAACCACATCATTGCCATAGAGACGCACGCCTAGCTCTGTGATCTTGTAACCTTTGGATTCTGTGGCGATGGGGATATTGACATTGAGAAGCTTGCGCTTGGGCAGTGGGTTATGTGTTAAGAGCTTTTGCGCTAGGTCAAAGGCCACTTTTTTTGCAAGGCTAAAATCACACTCCCTATCGCACTCTTTCTTAAGTAGTTGTGAAATCGCAATGCTAGGGACTCCTAAAATCGCGCCCTCCATAGCTCCTGCTACAGTGCCAGAGTAGGTTACATCTTCACCCATATTGCAACCGATGTTAATCCCAGAGACAATTAAGTCTGGCTTGCGATTATACTCCTTATAGAGTGTGTTGCACGCTAGATAAATACAATCTGCAGGCGTGCCATCATCAAGCTTGTAGGCATCTTTGCCCACAGAGATAAGGGAGAGAGGTTTTGTGATAGTAAGTCCGTGTCCGCACGCGGACTTCTCTCTAGCTGGAGCGACTACACACACACGCCCCAGTGGGCTAAGCGCTTCCTTTAGAGCTAGAATCCCAGCAGCATCAAAGCCATCATCATTGGTGATTAAAATCTCCTTCATGCAATCTCCTTAAAATAATCCCCCAAAAGCATTGAGAGATTCTCAACTATGGACTGCGGGAAATCATGCAAGCTTTGTGTGAGTGCGCTAGATTCTGCTTGCAAAAGCTCTTTAGCCTGTGCAAGTCCTAAGAGATTAACATAACTGTTTTTCTTCCAATCATTGCGCGTGGGCTTGCCTGCTTGGACTTCTTCTTGTACTGCATCAATCACATCATCTCGTATTTGGAAAAACAGCCCAAGTCGCAAGCCAAAGTCCCATAAATCCTGGGTGAGAGAATGTGTGGCATTGGCTATGATTGCACCCATTTTGAGACTTGCGGCGATGAGCTTTGCTGTTTTGTTGATGTGGATTTCTTGGAGCTTTTCTAGCGGTAGGGCTTGATTCTCAAAGTGACAGTCAAGTGCCTGCCCAATGATCATACCACCTATGCCACCTGCATAGGCAAGCTCTTTTACCAGCCGGACTTGTATGCTAGAGTCTAGCTTTGAGCAGCTTAGGAGATAGAATGCATAAGTATTAAGCCCATCGCCCACAAGTGTCGCACTCACTTCATCATAGGTTGTGTGTAATGTGGGCTTACCCCTGCGCAAAGGAGCATTGTCCATACAAGGTAGATCATCGTGGATTAGCGAGTAGGTATGCAAGCACTCTAGTGCCAATGCTGGTAAAAAGGAGTTTTTAATCATTAGGGGATTTAACCCAGAGACAACAGCAAGTAGCAGATTAGGGCGGAAACGCTTCCCTCCATAAAGGAACATTTCCCAAAAAGCCTTGGCAAAATACGGATGGAAACTTGGAATTTGCGGTGCGCTTGCTTGTAAAAATTGCTCAAACTCTTGGATACTTTGTTGATACTGCATTGTGCTCCTTAGATTCTAGCTTATTGCTTAGAGTGCCATTCGCACGGAATCAAAAAGTGCGTCCATATTCTGCTCTGGGATAAAATATTGCACGCCAAGTTGCTTTGCCTCCTCGGCTTTTTCATAATCAGGCAGTTTTGCTACCACAAGGCAGAATGCAATGGGCTTTGCCGGCTCTTTTTGTGGGAGTTGTTTGGTGTTTTGGATAAAATCTAGTGCGCTTATCTCTCCGATTTGCTCATCTAGCACGACAATATCTTGCCGTGTGGTAGCAAGTAGCTTTAACGCATTGATTGGGTTTGTATCTACACTAACTGTAAGGGTAGAATCTATTTTTTCAATGACTTCTTTGTATTTAAGCGCATTAACAGCTGAGCTACGCAGAACAAGCACATTTTTATGACTGACTTCTTCTAAATATTTTAAGAGGTTGAAAAGCTCTTTTGTCTTTGGTGAAGCCTTGTTTCTATCAAGACCGCGGAGAAAATAGCGCAAAAATGTCTTAGAGGAAAACCCCCCTTCGATCCGCGCATCGCGGAAGAACTTGCGCACGATTTGAGACTTCTTTGCCCTAGTCCAAAGCTCAGAATCTAAATCATATGCTTTGGAGTTTAGTAATCCTATAAATCGGTCTTTAATGTCACGCAACATTGGCGCATAGACATCAGCAAACTCTTGAAAATGCACTTCCTTGAACTTTTTCATACGCTCTCTTTCGTGCGCTAGCCACTCTTGGCGCGTGGCGACAAACTGAATAAGATCGACATAGGTTCTGCGCATCATCTTGACTTCTTTTTCAAAGCGCAAGTATTCCTGCCCACTGCGTCCAGATCCGCTTGCCATACGCTGCAGACGCTTTTCGCTAGCATCAAGATTGTTTCCTAGGACTTGACATTGTGCTTTGGCATTGTTTAGGGCTAGCTGAGTGGCTTCTATGTCTTTTTCTACCTTGATGTATTCTGTTTGTTTGGAGAGAAAGATCTTTTCAAACGCGTATGCTGGGGTGTATTGAGCTTTTTTGACATAGTTTTCAAACTCTTTCCATAGGTGGTTGATCTCTATCTTTGTTTTGCGCAGTTCGTCGTTTTCTATAAGATTATCCATTTCGCATAGGTCATTATACGCCGTGAGCAAAAATCTTCTCATACGCAAAAAGTCAAGACTCAAATGCCCTTCTATAAAGTCCCTGTACTCAAGCAAGATTTCATTCTCCCTAGCAAAAAACTCTTCAATACATACATTTGGTAGCTTGGTCATAGGGATTTCATCGGGGTCTATGGGCTTTGGCTTGATTCTAGCATGGGTTACTACACGCATTTCTACTTCAAATTCTACTTCTTCCCCCACAGCCATCTCTCCAGAGTCTGTATCCCACACTGTAAAATCAAAGTCAAATACGCGCTGGTTTAAATCTTGCTCTATCTTGCCCTTTTTTGCCTCTTCATCAATAACAATCAGCTTTCCTGTTAACATATAGATTCTCTCCTAAAAATTCCTAGAATTAGTCAACACGCATAGTCCAAACTCACCAAATTCAAATTATAGCAAAATATAAATATACCCGCATAAAACCTAGATGTGACAAATCGCAGTACATAAGTTTTGCTCTTTTGTTATAATTGCCCAAATCTATCAAGGATACACTGCACTATGGCAAATGTAAAAAACATAAAACTACACAACATTGCTACGATGACTATGATGCAAGCACTACTATTTTGGCTTACTTGTGTCTGCTGGGCGTATGGACTTGATTATTCAGCTTGTAAGACTTACTACAAGCAAGCAACGAGTGTGATAGATTCTACTAGGGTATATTCTATCTTGTATAATGATGTTCCTTATCTCATTGCTTTTTCGCAAAAACCTTTGCACTCTTCGCGCATTATCAAGCATGATCCTTTTTTGGGGCTATATCTTTTTTCTGGAAGGCTACAAAAAAGCTACCGCTTAAAGCCACTTGATGCCTTTGCTCATACTTTGCCACTAGCTGCTGTCAATGCGACACAAGTGATACCTGGGAGTGTTGTAAATTTTGAAAAAGGTATGTTTGATCTAGGGAAGTTTAGCACGACCTTGCCTAAAGATTCTGTTATTAGCACGATTTGCTACCAGAGTTATGGGATTAGCGCGTATGGGCAATACTTCGTCCCTAAAATCTTAATCGATAGATTTTTAAGTGCGCGTGGCGGGCAATATGGAGATATTGGCGTGCGAGTTGCCCCCAATTTACAAACCACCAAAGATCAGCACCCAAAAGGCGTGATTGTCGAGCAAATTGATATATTTTTTCCACAAAGACTACTGATGCCAAAAGATAGGATTATAGCAATCAACGGGCGTGAGATTTCTTCTCTTGCGCAGTTTGAGTGGCTTGTAGCAGATCTTGTGCCAAAAAGTAAGGCGCAAGTAAGAATCCTGCGCAACAATAAGTTGCTTGAAGTATCTGTGCAGGTGGATCGTCGCTATGGTGGAGGGATATTGCAGGATACATTTTTTGAGCGTTATGGGGTGGTGATTGATAGAGACTTGGTGATTAGAGCGATCGCAAAGCCCCTGCCAGATGGACTCTCTCAACTAAGTGTGGGAGATAAATTTATTTGGATCAATAAGACCCCCATTAAAAAAGATAGCGAATTTTGGCATTTTCGCCAGCTTTTTTCGCAAGCAGCCTTGCGTGGGAAAGTTGAGTTGCTGTTATTGCACGATGGGGTGGAACTGTTTTTGCGATCAAATCTCTAGAGTCTTGTAATGCTACAGGTAAATTAGCCCTAAAGCTATGTTTGGTTGTGTGCTCTAGGGCTAGTGAAATTGTTTTTTTACCACAAGTAAGCTACAATGTGGGGTATTACTTTAGATTTTGCTTAATGCATTTTGTGGTTTTGAGGTTTGGTATGAAAGAGTTATTTGAAGGTGCGATTAAGTTTCAAGAAGAGGATTTTTCCGCGCACAAAGATCTGTATGAGTCGCTAAAGCAGCACCAAGACCCACATACGCTATTTATTACCTGTGTGGATTCTCGTGTCGTCCCCAATCTTATCACCAATACCAAGCCCGGAGATTTATTTGTCGTGCGTAATGTGGGCAATATCGTCCCTCCTTACAAAGAATCGCAAGCTTTGCGTGAGGGTTTTTTGGCTACGACAGCAGCTATTGAATATGCACTTACTATTTTAGAAATACAAAACATCATCATTTGTGGGCATAGTAATTGTGGTGCTTGTGAGTTCATCTATGAGCCACCCAAAAAGCTTGATGAGACGCCCTATGTGAAAAAATGGCTAAGGTTGCTTGACCCCGTAAAAGAAAAAGTGCAAGCTTTGAAGCCTAGTTCTAAATCAAAGCGTACTTGGCTTACAGAGCTAATCAATATCGAGCAACAACTAGAAAATCTTATGAGTTACCCTTTTGTTGAAGAACGATTTGATAGGGGAGAGTTGCGCGTGTATGGGTGGTATTACATTATCGAGACGGGCGAGATCTTAAACTACAATATGATTAAACGCGAGTTTAAGTCCATTGTCCAAAAGGACAAAAAGTGATACCTACAAAACAAATGCACTATTTTCTCGCGCGTTTGTGCGCTATGGTTTTGCTTTGCTGTGGCACATTAGTTGCAAAATCCCTAGTGGCTGAAGAGATCTTTGATGCACTAAATATGCAAGTATTGTTTGATAACATTACTACCCAGCCTAAAGAAACGCAGTATAAGGCGCAATTGTCATCTTGCTTAAGCAAAGAGAGTCAAAAGATATTTAAAAATAAAACGACAAAGGCGATAGAAGTTGTCCAAAAAGATGGCAAAAGATTTTTTCTACAAATGTTAGAATCTCGCCCCTATAAATACGAGCTTTTAGACGCACTGCAAACACCCATTGGCAAGAGATTTACCAATGCTCTTGCCAGCAAAAATATGAGTATATTTAGCTGTAAATTCCAGTATTTTGATCTATATGAGAACTTTTGGAATGATGAGTTTAGTCTGCAAGATATGCGAACTTTCACAGATATGCTTCTAAGCAAAGCACCGGCATTTATGCAAGAGTATGACTTATTTGTGCTTGGGCTTTTTGAAAAGCTAGAATCTAAAGAGCTAGATTCTATCGACTATGAGCTTATAAGCTGCTATATTGACTTTAAGGAAGGGGATTGTGGTTAGTGCAAAGGTTTTATAATGCAGATTAGAATTTGAGAGTAAGGAAAAACAATGGCAGAGATATTTCAACCAAATAGTAGTGGGCTAACCATTTTCTGTGGTCCTTGTGTGATTGAGAGTCTAGAACAGTTGCAGCGCATTGCTGCTGGGCTAGAATTTTTACATAAGCGTAATGATTGTGAGCTTTACTTCAAGGCAAGTTTTGATAAGGCAAATCGTACAAGCCTTGAGAGCTACCGAGGTCCGGGGCTTGATAAAGGGCTTGCAATGCTAGAATCTATCAAAAGAGATTTTGGTTACAAGCTTATCACAGATATACACGAGCCCTACCAAGCAGTTTCACTTGCTGAAGTGGTTGATGTGATTCAGATTCCAGCATTTTTATGTAGGCAGACAGATTTGATTGTTGCGGTGGCAAAAACAACGGCACAAATCAATATCAAAAAGGGGCAGTTTATGAACCCAAAAGATATGCGTTATAGCGCACTCAAGGCGATTAAAACGCGTGGGGGCGCAGAGGCTAGCTATCTAGAATCTAGCAAATATGGGTTATGTCTCACTGAGCGTGGGTCAAGCTTTGGTTATGGAAACTTGGTTGTAGATATGCGCTCGCTTGTGGTTATGCGTGAGTTTGCACCTGTGATTTTTGATGTAACTCATAGTGTGCAAATGCCCGGTATGGGCGGGGGCAAAAGCGGTGGGGATAGCTCCTTTGCCCCATATCTTGCGCGTGCAGCAGCTGCTGTTGGGGTTGATGGGTTTTTCATAGAGACACATTACGATCCGGCAAATGCCCTAAGTGATGGAGCAAATATGATTGCTTTAGAGAAGTTACCCTCACTTTTTGATGAAATCTTTGCCATTAGAAATGCGCTTAATGCGCACTAAAGTGTAAATTTATAAATAAGGAGCGCTTTATGAGAATACTTGAAGGGAAAATTATCTTACAAGGTGATGAGAAAGTCGCCATTATTTGCTCTAGGTTTAATCACATCATCACAGATCGCTTGGTGGAAGGAGCGAAGGATAGCTTTTTGCGCCACGGGGGGGATACTGAGCTACTTGATATTGTACTAGCTCCGGGGGCGTGGGAGTTGCCATTTGTGCTTGATCGCTTGCTCAAAAATGGACAATATCAAGGGGTATGCACGCTAGGAGCAGTGATCCGTGGTGGGACACCGCACTTTGACTATGTAAGTGCAGAGACGACAAAGGGCATTGCCAATACTACCTTGCAGTATGGAATCCCTGTGAGCTTTGGTGTGCTAACGACTGATAATATTGAGCAAGCAATTGATAGGGCGGGAGCCAAAGTAGGGAACAAAGGCTTTGAAGCGATGAATTCACTCATTGAGCTTATGGATTTATGTAGGACAATTTAATGGCGACTAGGACGCAAGCGCGTGAGGCTGTCGTGGGACTGCTCTATGCCTATGCGTGCGGAAATACTGCTATTATGCAAAATGCACCAGATATGCTATTAGCGCGCAAGATTAAAAACAAGCAACAAGACTTCGCGCTAGGGCTTTTGCAGGGGGTGATTGAGCGTTTTGACTCTTTGGGAGAGATGCTGGAGCAGTATTTGAAGGAGTGGGAGTTTTCTCGATTAGGACAAATGGAGAAGAGCATATTACGACTTGGAGCGTATGAGATACTCTACACGCAAACCGACTCACCCATCATCATCAACGAAGCCATAGAGCTAGCTAAAATGTATGGAGATGATAACGCCCCTAAACTTATCAATGCTGTGCTTGATGCACTCTCTCGCGCACAAAAGCAAGAGAGTTGAGCTGTGGTTATGTATCGTGTGCATTGTGGGTTGGTTCTAGAAGAATGGGGTAGAAATCATAATGCTTGTAGTGCGCGCTTGGCGTGAGCTTTGAGCTAGTCTTCTATTACATCGTGCGGATTTTAGCTATCTCATCGCGGATTCTAGCTGCTTCTTCAAACTCTAGTGCTTGGGCTGCTTGGTGCATTTTGTGTTTTAGGTCTTTAATGATTGCTTCTTTTTCTGATTTTGGGAGCTTGCGTAGCTTGCTGGATTTTTCATAAAGGGTGCTAGAGCTCTCTAATCGCAACTCTTGCTCGACATTGCGCGTGACACTCTTTGGCGTGATGTTATGTGTTTTATTAAATGCTTCTTGCTTAGCTCGGCGATAATCTGTAATATCAAACGCCCTCTGCATAGAGTCTGTAATTTTTTTAGCATACAAAATCACCTTGCCATTGACATTCCTTGCTGCTCTCCCCATTGTTTGAATAAGGCTTGTTTCACTACGTAAGAATCCTTCTTTATCCGCATCCATTATGGCTATTAGGCTAACTTCTGGTAAATCCAGCCCCTCGCGCAAAAGATTTATTCCAATAAGCACATCAAAATCCCCTAGTCGCAGTGAGCG
>NZ_JAFVUX010000002.1 GCF_017502485.1 Helicobacter sp. | reverse complement strand
TTGTTTGGTGTTAATTGTTTTTCTCTAGTGAGAGCAGCGGATTTTTTGTAGTGCGCAGCAACTTGCGGATTCTTAAACTCCATTTGCTTGTTAAGATTCCTGTCAGAGTAGAATGTTATAATTACATCAGCAAAGGGGGATAGTGGCGGAATGAGACCCTCCCCTTTGTGCTTGTCTATTGCAACTCTAAATCTTACCCCCTTATCATCTTGCCACTTATAGACTTTTCCTGTTTTGTTTTTATTTTCGAGATAAGGTTTTTTAAAAATTTTTAGATACTTCCTTATAGAATTTCCTAGATTTAGTAACTCTTCTAGTGTGATTTCACCTTTGGCACCCTTGTCTAAGTGCATTTTTATGTGTTCAGCACCCCTGCCTTTATCTCTTCTTTCATTGTGCCAGCCCTTAATGTAGTAAATTACTTCGTTGATAATGGCATTTTCTATGAGTTCTACATCTGTTTTAATTGGCGTGGCACTCTTATCGCCAAAAGTTACATTGTAGATTCCGCGCTGTTCGTGTTTCATTGATTATCACTTTTACTTTGAGAGCATTTTCTCTAGCTCTTTGATAAGCTCCATTACAGCAGTCATATCTTTAGGTGGCTTAGTCTCTATGCCTGCTTCTTGCTTCTTATTTTCAAGCAGCTCTTTATACTTAGTCTTAGTGAGATAATTGATCGCTTCAAGGATCGCTCTGTCTAAAGTGCTGCTCTCTTTAAATGCTTCCTTGATATTTTGTGCATTTTCTTCTAGGCTTTCTCTAATGGCGACATAAGCATTAAGTGCTTCATTATTAACTCTCTTGCTAGATATTGCGCTTCTATATGTTTCCATAAGAACATATTCTGCTTCTTTCTTATTGTTTTTTTCTAAAAACATCTCATCAATCAATGCCGACACTAGTGGCATTTTTACTTTATTTGGCTGAAGTTCCCCCTGCTTGTTTCGTATTTCACAAGCACTAGCTATTTCGTCTTTTAGAGTGTTTTCTCTATCTATTTTGAGTAGATCCAACTTGACTTTGTCTTCATAGAGATTAAGCACTTTTGCTACAAGTTCTTTGATTTTTTGGATTTGCTCTTTTGTTACATTCATTGATTGCTCCTTTATTTATTGGGATTGGTATTTGTGGGCTTTAAGCTGTATTTTTAAAGCACGCACACGGAGATTTTTTCATCTCATATCGCTTGGCATCTTTCCAATTTGCACAAGAGGCAAGTAAGCTCGCCAAACAAGCTAGGATAATAAGCAATACAATAAATCTCGCTATTGCTATATTTCTTTGTCTTGGTGTTTTGGCATTCTTTTTACGCAAATGTCTAAATAACATTGATTGCTCCTTTATCGCCCCTTACCTATGTATTTTGCTTTGTTTGGTGTTAATTGTTTTTCTCTAGTGAGAGCAGCGGATTTTTTGTAGTGCGCAGCAACTTGCGGATTCTTAAACTCCATTTGCTTGTTAAGATTCCTGTCAGAGTAGAATGTTATAATTACATCAGCAA
>NZ_JAFVUX010000031.1 GCF_017502485.1 Helicobacter sp. | reverse complement strand
TTTTTAGTGAGTGTAGTGATAAGCACTCGCTCATTTTTAGTTACTCTAAGCTGTATCTCATCGTATAAATCAAGCACTTGATTATCACTATCTCGCACTTCATAGAGTGGATCAAGTAGCCCTGTTGGGCGGATAATTTGCGTCCATTTTATCACTAGAGATAGCGCGGTAAAAAACATTATCCACTCTACTTCTTTGCTTATCCTTGAGATAAAGACTTTAAAAAACCCCTGTGGAAGTTCTTTTGTTTTTAGAATAAATTAGGCGTTTTATATGATAAATTTGGCGAGAAGCCTTTAAAAGCTATCAATGACTAGAGGCGCGAGAAAAGGAGCTTTCACGCATATGAATGAACTTTTTGCGCTACTCTTAAGCGTGATGAGGGTAAGGAATTGAAAAGAAACCATCACAATCGTTAATGCCACTGGGTATAAATTACAGCTGGACTTGAAAGCTTATATAAAAAGAGAGTGAGAGTATTTTATCCGCATATACAAATAGACAATATCTATATCAATAAGCTCACAATGGGCACTATCGTTAATATAACTCTGTGGTGTGGTATGGGAAAAAGTAGGGATATTTTCATTACCAAGCTGTTGTTTTTTTGGGCGTGTGCGCTAGTGTGATAAAACAGAGATAGATAACTAATCTTATCTGTCAAACTGCTACTAAAAAGGCTAAAGTCATTATGTGCTATAAGCCTTTGCTCAATGGGTACTTTGGGATTTTGTATTATCATAATGAAAAATCTTTGGAGCATTTCTTGCCATCGGTATGGAAATTTAGGTGCCCGCGTTTTGAACACAGTAAGCCTATCGTCAAAAACAACATAGGGAGAGTAAATGGAAGTGGCGCAAATTATACTGTTTATTAGCTTCAATACTATTATCGATTTTTATTTACAAGAAAAATAACACCACATAAGATTGCTTTTTAGACGGTCGATCGCTAGGTTATGCAGTTTTAGTGTTTAGTGCGAGTGCTAGTGATATGGGTAGCTGGCTTCTGATGGGGTGTCGGGGCTTTGTATGTGGGTGGATTGGCGGAGAGTCATATTACTTGGGGCTTAGTGCGAGTGGGCTTCTTGATTTGAGCTTTGTGGCTAAAGACTTAAGATCTACATATGTCTCATAGTGGATAGCATTACAATCCCTGATTATTTTGAAAGCACTTTTTGACTATGAGTGCTTTAATCATTGTGTCTTTAGTAATGTAGGAAGTCTTGGTGGCTATGATGAGGCGGTGAAGATCGTGGCAGAGATTAAGCCTAAAACTCTAGCTCAACTTTAGCAAAAGACTTTTATCGCCACATTTCAAGTGAGATGTTTGCTCGTAACTAGTGATAAAATTGGTAGATTCTTGGTTTTGCTTGTGTAGTCATTGCATTTTAATCTCCATGGATTAAAGATTCTAGTATCTTTAAATTGGTTCTGTGATGCTTTTTTATTCTTTTGGAGCAGAATAACACGCGCGGGAGCTATTGCTGGAATGATAACAGGCATAGTAGTGGTGATTATTGTAAGTTTTATGACAAGTGTGCGTCCGGGGATCAAAGCGATTTATGAGAAGATCATAGCCAATCTATAATCTTTCGGTAGCTAGATTCTAGGTGGGGTGGAGATAAAATCTAGCGCGAGCGCATTTCATCGTAGTATGAACGCACAGCACTGTCAAATGCCTGCTGCAAAAACCCTTCTTTGTGCAATATAGAAAGCTCTTTGTTGAGCCAAGCAAGCAGGCTTGTATTTGTGCTTTTAACCAGTGGCTTTATGGGGTAGGGGTCTCCTAGTGCACGGACACTTATGGTAAAGTCTGGATTCTGCTGCACAAGCAGTGTGATGATTGCATTATCTTCGGCAAAATACGACAAGTCATCTCGCTCAAATATCGTTAAGCACTCGCGTAAATCAGCACAAGTTTGCAAGGTAACTTTTGGGTAGTTAGCTTGGAAATATGCTTGTGCTACAGAGCTACTACGCACAAGGATTGTTGCATTAGCGAGCTCTTGTATGCCTTGGGGTTGATTGACTTTGCCCATAACACTAATAGTTGTGTAGATGTATGGGGTGGCAAATGCGATAGCGTTTGATTGTGGGTCGTGTATGTTAGAGAGAATAATATCAAGCCCCAAAGAATCTAAAAGTTCAAGTCCCTGTGTATTTGTAGCGATACCAAAGCGCACGCGATTTTCATCGCCCAGGAGATCTTTGGCAAGCTTTCTGCCAAGTAGCACTTCAAGCCCAGCAAATTCACCACTGGAATCTACATAGCCAAATGGCGGGGTAGCCTTGGATATGCCAATGTGTAGCACACGCCGATCCTTGATGGATTCTAGAGAGTTTTCACACCCAAATATGGCAAATGTCAAGCATATTCCAGCGCATACAGCCAACGCAGTTTTCCATAGATTCTGCACTTCTGCCCCTTGCTGATGATTCTAGTGCTTGTATTGTAAAACACATTCAGCAACAAATAATACACAGCCAAGTAGAAATACGATAAGATTTCGCTTGAATCAAGCCGAAGGAAGCCCGATGAAAAAACTAAATGTGCTATGGTGTGCCACTATGTGTTTTCCTTATTTTATATATGCCACTTCACATTCTCTCGCTGAAGAAGGAGGGCTTGGGCATAAGCTCCAAGTACTTCTAGCAAGCACGCTCCTGGCTATAGAGTCTGTTCTCCCAGCATTTTGCGCAACTTTGATGTGTGCGAAAATCCTATTAAGTTTTGCCATCTTTGTGCTTTTGTGGTTATGTCGATCATCTCTTGCTCAACTTGTCATTTATCTCATTGATATGCTTTTGCATTTGTCTCGCCAAGATGTGCAGACAAGAAAGCAGATCCAGCAAAGCTTAATGAAGCCTATTTCACTTTTTTTGCTTGTTGTTGGTATCAACATTTCACTTGATGTGTTGTATTATCCAGCTACATCCCCCCACGCGCTAGAAGTGTGGTTTAAAGTTGCTTATGTTATTAATGGGGCGTGGTTTGTCATTATTGTATCGCGGGGCTATGTTGCGACATTTCTCACAAATCTAGCACAACAAAAGATTGATCACTTCCGTAAGGAAGTGATCAATCTTTTGTTAAAGATTGGCTATTTTATCATTGTTGTCATCGCATTGCTTTGGATTCTAAAGATTTTAGGATTCAATATATCTGCCATTATTGCTTCACTTGGGCTTGGTGGATTAGCAGTGGCTCTTGCAGTTAAGGATATGCTGGCTAACTTCTTTGCATCTGTAATGTTGCTTTTTGATAATTCCTTTTCACAGGGTGAGCGTATAGAATGTGGGGGGATTGATGGGGTCGTTGTAGAAATGGGCTTGCGGCGCACGACCATCCGCACTGGAGACAATGCGCTTGTGCTTATACCTAATGCAGAATTGGCGAACAAATCTATCATAAATTGGAGTCGTCGCAAGGCAGGTAGGCGCATTCGCCTTTCTATTGGACTTACTTATGGCACACCGCCTGATAAGATTCTGCAATGTATAAAATCTATCAAGGCTATGCTTCTTGCCCATCCACTCATTGCCAAAGAATCCACAACACAGCAGGCATTAGACTATGCCCTGCATTTGAAAAAAAACATTATTTCTCTTGATGACTATTTGGGTTACAAGCATTCTGTCTATGTAGTACTCGATGAGCTGGCTGATAGTTCGATAAATATACTGGTTTATTGTTTTAGCAAGGGCGTGAGCTTGGAAGAGTATCTCCTAGCAAAGGAACAGGTGATTGTGGAGATTTTACGTATCATTGATGGTCTTGGGCTATCTCTTGCTTTTCCAAGTCAAAGTCTCTATGTGGAAGCTTTGCCCCATGTTGATGATCCAAAGCCTTCTGGCTAGAATCTGCTTTTTTGGTTGGGTGAGAAGCAAAAGAGGGCGAGTTAATTTGGTTGCCATCTTACCATCTTGACAAGATAAAATTATTATTATACAATCCAGAATTTTTATTGTGCTGGTTTAGCTCAGTTGGTAGAGCATCTGCCTTGTAAGCAGAGGGTCGGGGGTTCAAGTCCCTTAACCAGCTCCATTTCAAACCCTAACAGACTTTTCTGATTCAGTGTTTGACCAGTTTTTTTGCCGATATGGTGAGTTACTCAAGTGGCCAACGAGGGCAGACTGTAAATCTGCTGACTTTTGTCTTCCGTGGTTCGAATCCACGACTCACCACCATTCTTTAAGGTTAGCCTTGGATATGGTTTGTAAAGCATTTTTGCGGGAATAGCTCAGTTGGCTAGAGCATCAGCCTTCCAAGCTGAGGGTCGCGGGTTCGAGCCCCGTTTCCCGCTCCATACTGGGAGCTGAAGTAATTCTATAATATATACTGCTCTCAATCTATTTTGTGCCCATATAGCTCAGTGGCAGAGCACTTCCTTGGTAAGGAAGAGGTCGGCGGTTCAATCCCGCTTATGGGCTCCAGTTTTTCTATTAGTTTTGTTGTAGTCTTTATTTTTGTGTAAAGAAATAAGGATTATAATCAGGACTTAAATTCATTTTTAGGAGACTTTTATGGCAAAGGAAAAATTTGTCAAGAATAAGCCCCATGTCAATATTGGGACAATTGGGCATGTTGATCACGGGAAAACGACTTTGAGTGCTGCTATATCCGCCGTTCTTGCGACAAAGGGTCTTGCAGAGATGAAAGATTATGACAAAATTGATAATGCCCCAGAAGAGCGAGAAAGAGGTATCACTATCGCAACTTCTCATATCGAGTATGAAACAGAAAATCGCCACTATGCACATGTGGATTGTCCGGGGCATGCTGACTATGTAAAGAATATGATTACAGGGGCAGCGCAAATGGATGGGGCTATTCTTGTTGTTTCTGCAGCTGATGGTCCTATGCCTCAGACTCGCGAACATATTTTGTTGTCTCGACAAGTGGGTGTTCCCTATATCGTAGTCTTTTTGAATAAGCAGGATATGGTTGATGATCAAGAATTGCTTGATTTGGTAGAGATGGAAGTTAGAGAGCTTCTTAGCGCATATGATTTCCCCGGAGATGACACTCCTATTGTGGCTGGGTCAGCTCTTAAGGCTTTGGAAGAGGCTAAAGCTGGTAATGTCGGTGAATGGGGGCAAAAAGTTTTAGACTTAATGACAAAGGTTGATGAGTATATTCCTACTCCAGAGCGTGATACAGAAAAGACTTTTCTTATGCCAGTGGAAGATGTGTTCTCAATTGCTGGACGCGGAACTGTTGTAACAGGTAGAATTGAGAGAGGTGTGGTTAAGGTTGGTGATGAAGTAGAGATTGTCGGTATCCGAGATACACAAAAGACAACAGTTACCGGCGTAGAAATGTTTAGAAAAGAACTAGATAAGGGTGAGGCTGGCGATAATGTGGGTATTTTACTACGAGGAACCAAGAAAGAGGAAGTAGAGAGAGGTATGGTTCTTTGTAAGCCTGGGTCAATTACTCCACATAGTGAATTTGAGGGTGAGATTTATGTTCTTTCCAAAGATGAGGGTGGGAGACATACGCCATTCTTCAACAATTATCGCCCGCAATTCTATGTGCGTACTACCGATGTAACAGGATCTATCAAATTGCCAGATGGTGTAGAAATGGTTATGCCAGGTGATAATGTTAAGATTACTGTTGAGCTCATTAACCCTATTGCACTTGAACTCGGGACTAAGTTTGCGATTCGCGAAGGTGGCAGAACTGTCGGTGCCGGTGTTGTAAGCAAAATTATTAAGTAGTCAGGGCTTTTGATATGGCTAAGGGTAATGTAGTAAAAATTGGTTTGAAATGTTCGGAGTGTGGAGATATTAATTATAGCACGACGAAAAATGTTAAAACAAAAACGGAAAAACTGGAGCTCAAAAAGTTCTGCCCTAGGCTCAATAGGCATACTATTCATAAAGAAATTAAGCTTAAAAGCTAGAGTAATAACTCTAGCTTTTTAGGTCAGTAGCTCCAATGGTAGAGCGTCGGTCTCCAAAACCGGTTGTTGGGGGTTCGAGTCCCTCCTGACCTGCCATTATTTAGCAACAGTTTAAGGTAAGATAATGAGAAAAATAATTACTTATTATAAAGTAGCAAAAGAAGAGCTTCTTAAGGTTGTTTTTCCTACGAAAGAGCAGATACGAAATGCCTTAATATCTGTGGTAGTTGTGGTAGTTGTGGTAGCTTTATTTTTGGGTCTAGTCGATCTTATTTTGTTTGCTTCTGTGTCTAAATTTTTTGGGGATTAGGAGTATTGTTATGTCGCTAGGTTGGTATGCTATACAAACATATTCTGGGAGTGAGCAGTCTGTAAAGAAAGCTATTGAGAATCTTGTTCAAGAGTATAATCTTCAAGATAGAGTGAGAGAGATAGTTGTTCCTACAGAAGATATCTACGAAGTCAAAGATGGAGCAAAGAAAATAAGTGCGAGAAGTATATATCCTGGGTATGTATTTATACATGTTGATTTGGATACATCACTTTGGCATACGATACAATCTCTTCCTAGGGTTGGTGGTTTTATTGGCGAGAGCAAGAAGCCAACTCCGTTGAGTGAAGCTGATATTGCCCATATTTTGGAAAAAAATACAAATCGTGCAGCACCTAAGCCGAAGATATCTTTTGATCCTGGAGAGGTTGTACGAATCAATGAAGGTCCTTTTGCTAATTTTACAGCAACAGTGGAAGGCTATGATGTCGAGCATAAAAAATTGAAGCTCAATGTTTCTATTTTTGGTAGAAATACGCCAATAGAGATCTTGTATTCACAAGTAGAAAAAATAGTTTGATTGAAAGGTAAAAAATGGCAAAAAAAATAGTAGGTGAGTTAAAACTTCAAATTCCAGCAGGGAAGGCAAATCCTTCACCTCCTGTTGGACCAGCTCTTGGACAGAGAGGCATTAATATTATGGAGTTTTGTAAGGCTTTCAATGAGAAAACTAAAGATATGGGTGACTTTAATATACCGGTCATTATAACTGTTTATCAAGATAAAAGCTTTGCCTTTATCACCAAAAAGCCACCTGTAACAGACTTGATTAAAAAGGCTTCTGGTATAGCTAAGGGCTCTGACAATCCATTAAAAAACAAAATAGGCAAGTTGTCATCAAAACAACTTCAAGAGATTGCTGAAGCGAAAATGGAAGACCTTAATGCAAATGACATAGAGGCGGCAAAGAAGATTGTCGCCGGGTCTGCGCGAAGTATGGGCATAGAAATTGTAGAGTAAATTGTGGAAGGTATAGATTATGAGAAATAAGGTAGCAAAGAGAATCCAAAACTTAGCCGAAAAGATTGATGCAAATAGGTTTTATGATATAGACTCTGGTATTAGTGTTGTTAAATCGCTTGCATCGGCTAAATTTGATGAAACGGTGGAGTTAGCTCTACGACTTGGAGTAGATCCTCGCCATGCGGATCAAATGATTCGTGGTGCTGTTGTTTTGCCACATGGGACAGGAAAAAAGGTTCGTGTAGCAGTATTTGCTAAGGGAACTAAGGCTGATGAAGCCAAAGATGCTGGGGCGGATGTTGTGGGAGATGATGATTTGGCGGAAGAAATTAAAAATAACAATATCAATTTTGATATTGTTATTGCTACGCCAGACATGATGGCTCTTGTTGGGAAGGTCGGTAGAATTTTGGGACCAAAAGGCTTGATGCCTAATCCCAAGACAGGTACTGTTACAATGGATGTAAGTAAAGCTGTGTCTAATGCAAAGAGTGGGCAAGTGAATTTTCGAGTCGATAAGAAGGGTAATATTCACGCGCCAATAGGCAAAGCTAGTTTTTCTGAAGAAAAGATTAGGGATAATATGCTCGAGTTAGTAAAAACGATCAATAGGCTTAAACCATCTAGTGCAAAGGGTAAATTTATCCGAGGTGGTGCGCTTTCCTTGACAATGTCTCCTGCTGTTAAGCTTGATGCGCAGATTCTTATGGATGTAAAGTAATAGATCTATCGACTTGTTTATCTTAGACTAATGACTACAAGGGCGCGAGCTTAATAATTTTCCTTGTATAAGTCTTGTCTGAAAGGAGGAAAAATGACCAAAGTTCAGAAGCAAGAAATGGTTGAGATGCTTACGCAGGAGTTTAAGAACACCCAAGCTTTGCTTGTGTGTGATTACAAAGGGACGGATGTTAAGTCTTTAGAAGAGTTGCGTCGCAATGCTAGGCAAGTAAATGTGAAAGTGCAAGTTATTAAGAATACTCTAGCACGCATTGCTTTAAGAGATTCTGGTATGCCCGAATTAGATATTAAGAACACAAATATATTTATTTGGGGAGAAGATCAAATCTCTCTCGCCAAGGTTGTTGTGAAATTTGCCGAAGCGAATGCAGAGAAGTTTGCCATTAAAACTGGTAGCTTCGATGGGCAGAAAGTCAATAAAGATCATATTATTTCTGTATCTAAGCTTCCAAGCAAAGAAGAGCTTATCGGTATGCTTTTGTCTGTTTGGATAGCTCCGGCGCGCTATTTTGCGACAGGGCTAGACAATTTACGAAAGCAAAAAGAACAAAACTAATAGCAGAGTTGTGCTAAAAAATTAAGGAGTTGTAAAATGGCTATTACAAAAGAAGATGTTTTAGAGTATATTAGTGGGCTTTCTGTCCTAGAGCTTTCAGAGCTTGTAAAGGCTTTTGAAGAAAAGTTTGGTGTTAGTGCTACACCAACAGTGGTGGCTGGTGCAGCTACTGGTGGTGCAGCTACTGGTGGTGTAGAAGAGAAAACAGATTTTAGTGTTGTTCTTGTGGAAGCTGGTGCCAACAAAATTAATGTCATCAAAGTGGTGCGGGAAATTACTGGTCTTGGACTTAAAGAAGCGAAAGATGCGACAGAAAAAACTCCACACACACTTAAAGAGGGTGTCAATAAAGACGAAGCAGAGACATTTAAGAAAAAACTTGAAGAAGCTGGCGCGAAAGTTGAAATTAAATAGTTTTGCTTGTGCTTACTCCTATATTTGGGTAGTCAAATATAGGAACCATGTTTTTGGGCTATCTGCATTTGGGGTGCCCTATGAGAGTGTATGATTGTGTATTCTCATAGAGTGCCGATCTCTACTACCCTGCATTTTTAAGGATTATATTATGGTAAAAAAAGAAATAAGCAATAGACTTCGTGTTGATTTCTCTCAACGGCAGAGACTAGAAGTTCCAAACTTGTTGCTCTTACAGAGAGATAGTTATGATTCTTTTTTGTATGCGAAAGATGGCAAAGAAAGTGGAATTGAGAAAGTTTTTAAATCAATATTTCCTGTCCAAGATGCTCAAAATCGTATTACTCTCGAATATGTTGGGTGCGAGTATGGCAAACCAAGATATACCGTTAGAGAGGCGATGGAGAGAGGTATAACCTACGCTATACCTCTAAAAATCAAAGTTCAGCTCATTCAATGGGAAAAAGATGAAAAAGGTGAAAAATTAGCACCAAAAGATATCAAGGAGCAAAGCATCTTTGTCCGTGAGATACCATTAATGACCGATAGAACATCTTTTATTATTAATGGCGTGGAGCGTGTGGTTGTCAATCAGCTGCACAGGAGTCCGGGTGTAATTTTTAAGCAAGATGAATCAACAAGTACCGCTAGCAAGCTAACTTATATGGGGCAAATTATTCCTGATCGCGGTTCTTGGTTGTATTTCGAGTATGACTCTAAAGATACACTTTTTGTCCGAATTAATAAGCGCAGAAAAGTTCCGGCTACTATATTTTTCCGTGCGCTTGGGTATAGTAAAGTAGATATTTTAAAAATGTTTTATCCTCTCCTTAAAATCAGGATAGAGAAGGGTAAATTTCTTCTCCGGTTTAATCCGTTAGATTTTGAGGGAAGGGTAGAGTTTGATCTCAGAAACATTAAGGGTGAGGTCATTGTAGCCTCTGGCAAGCGTCTTAGTGCTAGAAAGGCACAAGAACTTAAGACTAATGGGCTAGACTGGGTTGAGTATCCAATAGAAACTTTGGCAAATAGATATTTGTTTAGCCCCATTGTTGATAAAAAAACTGGTGAGGTGATTTTTGACACATTAACACAGCTTGATGATGCCAAGATCAAAAAGCTCAATGAGTTGAAAATTAAAGAGTTCGTCATTGTTAACGATTTGGCAATGGGTCTTGATGCATCAATTATCAATTCATTTATTGCTGAAACAGAATCTCTAAAACTCCTTAAGCAAACAGAGAAAATTGATGACGAAAATGATTTGGCTGCCATCCGTATTTATAAGGTTATGCGACCCGGAGAACCTGTAACAAAAGAGGTTGCCAAGCAGTTTGTGCGCCGACTATTTTTCGATGCGGAATCTTATGATCTGACGCGTGTCGGTCGTATGAAAATGAACCACAAGCTTGAGCTAAAGGTCCCGAACTATGTAACGGTTCTTACACACGAAGATATTATAGAGACAACGCGCTATCTTATGAAAGTGCGAAATGGTGATGGCAGGATTGATGATAGAGACAATCTTGGTAATCGTAGAATTAGGGCTATTGGTGAGCTGTTGGCAAATGAGTTACACGCTGGCTTAGTTAAAATGCAAAAGGCTATCAAAGATAAGCTTACTACGATGAGCGGGACATTTGATGCTGTTATGCCTCACGATCTCATTAATGCCAAGATGATCACAAGTACTATTATGGAGTTTTTTACGGGTGGACAACTTTCGCAGTTTATGGACCAAACTAACCCACTTTCCGAAATCACTCATAAGCGCAGATTATCCGCATTAGGAGAGGGGGGACTTGTTAAAGAGCGCGTTGGTTTTGAGGCTCGCGATGTTCACCCTACACATTATGGTAGAATTTGTCCTATTGAGACTCCAGAGGGGCAAAATATAGGGCTTATCAATACCATCGCCACTTTTACACTTGTTAATGACTTGGGTTTCATAGAAGCCCCTTATAGAAGGGTTGTCAATGGCATGGTGACCGATGAGATTGTCTATCTCACCGCCACGCAAGAAGATGGCAAGGTGATTGCTCCAGCAAGCACCAAGCTAGATTCTAACAACAATATTGTTGATACACTCATTGAGACGCGTTGCGGTGGCGAGATTGCTTTGCGTAAATCAGATGAGGTAGAGTTTATTGACTTGAGTCCGCGTATGCTTGTGGGTGTTGCAGCAAGTTTGATTCCTTTTTTGGAGCACGATGATGCAAATCGAGCTCTTATGGGGTCAAATATGCAGCGACAGGCTGTGCCACTGCTGAAGCCCGATGCTCCAATTGTAGGGACAGGTATTGAGCAAATTATTGCTAGAGATTCCTGGGAGGCTGTCAAGGCTATTCGTGGAGGTGTTGTTGAAAAAATAGACGCGAGAAACATTTACATTTTAGGCGAAGATTCTAGCGGTGCCTATATTGATGGCTACTCATTGCAAAAAAATCTGCGCACCAATCAAAATACATGTTTTGCTCAGCGCCCTATTGTTAAGCGAGGTGATATAGTAGAGGCTGGGCAAATTATCGCTGATGGTGCTAGTATGGATATGGGCGAGTTAGCGTTGGGAAAAAATATCCGCGTTGCCTTTATGCCTTGGAATGGTTACAACTTTGAAGATGCAATTGTTGTTAGCGAGCGACTCATCAAAGAAGATGCTTTCACATCTGTGCATATTTATGAGAAGGAAGTGGAAGCTAGAGAGCTTAAGCATGGCACAGAGGAGATTACAGCTGATATACCTGGGGTGCATGAAGAAGAGATAGCTCATCTGGATGAGAGCGGGATTGTGAAAATTGGGACTTATGTTACAGCAGGAATGATTCTTGTTGGAAAAGTTACGCCAAAAGGGGAGGTAAAACCCAGTCCAGAAGAACGATTGTTGCGTGCAATATTTGGTGAAAAAGCAGGGCATGTTGTAAATAAATCTTTGTATTGCCCACCTTCATTAGAGGGAACAGTCATTGATGTGAAAATTTTCACCAAAAAAGGTTATAAGAAAGACGCTAGAGCTATTAGTGCTTACGAGCAGGAGAAATCTATTTTAGATATTGAGCATCACGATCGTTTGACGATGCTTAATAAAGAAGAGTTGCTTCGTGTAGGCAGTATGCTTTCTAAGCAGGAGCTAAGTGCAGATGCAACGATTAATGAGAAGAAGTATAAAAAGGGGCAGAAAGTTCCAAAAGCCGAAATAGCAAAAATCAACCGCTTTGCCCTAAATACGCTTATAAAAAGTTATAGCAAGACTGTCCAGGGTAAATATGAGAAGATTAAGGCGAATTTCCTTGAGCAGAAAAAGACATTAGGAGAGGAGCACGAAGAAAAGCTATCTATACTTGAAAAAGATGATATTTTGCCAAGCGGTGTTGTTAAGCAAGTGAAAATTTATATTGCCACAAAACGCAAACTCAAAGTGGGAGATAAGATGGCTGGACGACATGGAAATAAAGGTATTGTAAGCACCATTGTTCCTGCTGTCGATATGCCTTATACCGCTGATGGCGAGCCAATAGACATTGTTCTAAATCCACTTGGCGTGCCTAGTCGTATGAATATTGGGCAGATTCTAGAAGTGCATTTGGGACTTGTGGGGAAAAATTTGGGAAATCAGCTGGCCGAGATTCTTGAGAGTCAGGCAGTTGATTTTGTCCAACAGCTTCGACAAAAAATGATTACAATTGCAGAATTGACTAACGATGAAGATTCTGCGATGATTCAGTTTATTAAAGAGTGTAAAGATGCTGAATTACTTAGTTATGCAAGGGACTGGAGCAATGGAGTGAAGTTTGCTATCCCTGTTTTTGAAGGCATTACTCAAGAGAAGTTTAATAGGCTCTTTGAAGAAGCTAAGATTGATATGGATGGAAAAGTTGAGCTTTATGATGGGAAGACGGGTGAAAGGATACGCGAGAAAGTTAATGTCGGCTATATGTATATGCTCAAACTCCATCATCTCGTTGATGAAAAAGTTCATGCTCGTAGCACCGGTCCTTATAGTATTATTACTCAGCAACCAGTGGGTGGAAAGGCTCTTTTTGGTGGGCAAAGATTTGGAGAAATGGAGGTTTGGGCACTAGAGGCTTATGGGGCGGCTCATACGCTCAAAGAGATGCTTACGCTTAAATCTGATGATATTGTCGGACGTGAGAATGCCTACCGCTCTATCACCAAAGGTGAGCCAGTAGGTGAGTCGGAGATTCCGGAGACATTTTATGTTCTCATTAAGGAGTTGCAAGCCCTTGCTCTTGATGCAAATGTGTTTGACAATACCCTTGATGAAAATGGCAATCCCAAAGCTCTAGAAGTAAAAGAAGACAATCGTCCAAAAGATTTTAGCTCTTTCCAGCTTGTGTTGGCTAGTCCAGAAAAGATACGATCGTGGAGTCGAGGTGAAGTCAAAAAGCCAGAAACGATAAATTATCGCACATTGAAGCCAGAGCGTGATGGACTTTTTTGTACCAAGATATTTGGACCAGTGAGAGACTATGAATGTCTATGTGGCAAGTATAAAAAGCCTCGTTATAAGGGTATGGTGTGTGAAAAATGTGGCGTGGAAGTAACTAGCTCAAAAGTGCGTCGATCAAGAATGGGGCACATTGATTTGGTAACGCCAGTGGCACATATCTGGTATGTTAGCTCTCTTCCTAGTCGTATTGGCACTTTGCTTGGTGTAAAAATGAAGGATTTGGAGCGCGTGCTGTATTATGAAGCATATATTGTTAAAGATCCGGGCGAGGCATTTTATGATAATGAATCTACTAAACCGGTGATGAAATACGATGTTCTCAATGAAGAACAATATCAAAACATCTATCAACGTTTTAGCGATAGAGGGTTTGTTGCGCAAATGGGTGGAGAAGCGGTAAAAGAGCTTCTTGAGCAACTCGATTTAGCGGCTCTTCTTGTTTCGTTGCGTGAAGAAGTAAAATCCACTAATTCCGAGGCGAAGAAAAAGAGTATTGTTAAGCGATTAAAAGTTGTGGAAAGCTTTATGAATTCTGGTAATCGTCCAGAGTGGATGATGCTTACCGTGTTGCCTGTCTTGCCACCAGATTTGCGTCCACTTGTTGCGCTAGATGGTGGGAAATTTGCTGTTAGTGATGTCAATGATTTGTATCGTCGTGTGATTAATCGCAATCAGCGTTTAAAGCGCCTTATGGAGCTTGATGCGCCGGAAATTATTGTGCGCAATGAGAAGCGTATGCTTCAAGAAGCTGTGGATGCACTCTTTGATAACGGGCGTAATGCCAATGCCGTTAAGGGTGCCAATAAACGACCTCTCAAATCGCTTTCAGAGATTATCAAAGGTAAGCAGGGTAGATTCCGCCAGAATTTGCTTGGGAAGCGGGTAGATTTTTCTGGGCGAAGTGTTATTGTTGTGGGACCAAATTTAAGAATGGATCAATGTGGGTTGCCCAAAAATATGGCACTTGAGTTGTTTAAACCTCACTTGCTTGCCCGTTTAGAAGAAAAGGGCTACGCAAGCACGCTGAAGCAGGCTAAAAAAATGATTGAGCAAAAGACAAATGAAGTGTGGGAATGCTTGCAAGAGATTGTTGATGGATATCCTGTATTGCTTAATCGTGCTCCCACGCTTCATAAGCAGTCTATCCAAGCTTTTCATCCAAAACTAATTGATGGTAAGGCTATTCAGTTGCACCCTCTTGTTTGTTCGGCGTTTAATGCGGATTTTGATGGCGATCAAATGGCTGTGCATGTGCCTCTAAGCCAAGAAGCTATTACGGAGTGCAAGGTGCTGATGTTGAGCTCAATGAATATTCTCCTTCCAGCGAGTGGTAAGGCTGTTGCGGTGCCCAGTCAAGATATGGTATTGGGGCTTTATTATCTCTCCTTGGAGAAAAAGGGAGTAAAAGGCGAGCATAAGCTATTTGGTGATATTAATCAAATTGTGATTGCTATCGATGCGGGTGAGCTTGACATTAACGCTAAAATACAGACTGTCATCAACCGCTATCCTGTAACAACTACTGCTGGACGAATGATTTTACGCTCCATCTTGCCAGATGTTGTGCCTATTGATTTATGGAATAAGGTTTTAAAGAAAAAGGACATTGGTGCTCTCGTTGATTATGTGTATAAAGAGACTGGCATAGGAGCAACGGCAGCTTTCTTAGATGATTTGAAAAACCTAGGTTTTACTTATGCAACTAAGGCTGGGATTTCGATCTCTGCTGCTGATATTATCATACCTGATGATAAAGATGAGATTATCTCACAGGCTCGAGAGAAAGTGCGTAAGCTACAAGATGACTTTGAGCATGGAGCAATGACTGAAGCGGAGCGATACAATAAGACAATTGATTATTGGACAGAAGCTAGCAAGCAGCTTGGAGAGAAGATGAGTACCATTATCGCCCAAGATAAAGAAGGGTTTAATTCTATCTATATGATGGCGGATTCTGGCGCAAGAGGTAGCGCAGCGCAAATACGGCAGCTTTCTGCTATGCGTGGTCTTATGGCAAAACCAGATGGAACTATTATTGAGACACCTATTGTGTCAAACTTTAAAGAGGGGTTAAATGTTTTAGAATACTTTAATTCTACTCACGGGGCGCGTAAAGGGCTTGCGGATACAGCATTAAAGACAGCTAACGCAGGGTATTTAACAAGAAAGCTTATTGATGTAAGTCAGAATGTTAAAATTTCCATGGAAGATTGCGGAACACACGAGGGTTGTGAGATAAGCGATATTATTGATGGATCAGAGTTGCTAGAGCCCTTGGAAGAGAGAGTGTTTGGGCGGGTGTTAGCAGCAGATGTTATTGACCCTGTTACGAATGAAGTGCTCTTTAGCGCGGAGACATTGATTGATGAAAAAGCTGCAAAGCGCATTGTTGAAGCCAATGTAAAATCTGTCATCATACGTAATTCTGTTACCTGTAAGGCACCAAAGGGTGTATGTGCTAAATGTTATGGTATCAATCTTGGTGAGGGTAAGATGGTGCGCCCAGGCGAAGCAGTCGGTGTTATTGCCGCGCAGTCTATTGGTGAGCCTGGCACCCAACTTACACTGCGCACATTCCATGTTGGCGGAACTGCGAGCAGAACTCAAGAAGAGAAAGAAATTAGAGCGGAGAGAGAAGGTTTTATTCGCTACTATAATATTAAGACCTATAAAAATAAAGATGGCAAAAACATCGTCATTAATCGCAGAAATGCCGCCGTTCTTGTTGTGGAGCCAAAAATCAAGGCTCCATTTGATGGGACTTTGTATGTAGAAACGGCACACGATGAGATCGTCATAATGGTCAAAAACGGTAAGCAAGAGAAAAAGTATGTTGTGCGTAGGAGTGATGTTGCCAAGCCAAATGAGCTTGCAGGGGTTAGTGGTAGGCTTGAGGGTAAGTTGTATATAGCGCATGAGAGTGGTTACAAAGTTGCCAAGGGGGGCAGTATTGTTGATATTGTGAAAGATGGCTGGAATGTGCCTAATCGCATCCCTTATGCGAGTGAGATTATCGCCCAAGATAATGCTCCTATTAGTCAAAAAATCTACTCCAAGGAGCAAGGGGTTGTCAAATACTACTTGCTAGAAGGAGATCATTTAGAGCGTGTGCATGATTTCAAGCAGGGAGATATTGTTACAGAAAAAGGCATCTTCGCTGTTATTGCAGATAAACACGACAGAGAGGCGACAAGGCATTATATTGCTAGAGACTCTAAGATTCTAGTAGATGATAATAGTCGAGTTGAGGTGGATACACTTCTTGCAGAGCCAGCACACGATGTAAATAATCTCGTTGCAACTTGGGATTCTTATAATACAATTACCATTAGTGACATTGATGGCGTCGTCTCCTTTGAAGATATTGTGCTTGGGCTTACAGCGACCGAGCAAGAAGACAAGACTGATGGTAAGAAAAAATTAAAAATTAATGATTACATACCGTCAGGCTTCAAGCCAAGCATAATTATCACAAATGGTAAAGATATAAGACGCTATGCTCTTGAGCCCAATACAACCATCGCTCCAGAAGTGGTTGATGGGGCTAAAGTAACTAAGGCTGATGAGTTAGCCAAGACGCCAAAAGCAGTTGCTAAATCACGGGATATTACGGGTGGTTTGCCCAGGGTTGCGGAGTTGTTTGAGGCGCGTAAGCCTAAAGATTCTGCGATCTTATCGGATATTGATGGGGTCGTTAGTTTTGGTAAATCTATCCGCAATAAAGAGCGCATTATAGTTACTGCCCAAGATGGTGGAGTGAGCGAATATCTTGTTGATAAAAGCAAGAGAATCCTAGTGCATAAGGATGAGTTTGTCCATGCTGGTGAAGCTTTGACCGATGGTATTACATCGAGTCACGATATTTTACGCATTGGTGGCGAAAAAGAGTTGTTGCATTTTATTGTTAATGAAGTGCAGCAAGTTTATCGCGGTCAGGGGGTTAACATTGCAGATAAACACATTGAAGTGATTGTATCGCAAATGTTGCGTCAAGTACGCATTGTTGATCCGGGCAATACGCGTTTTATCGAGAATGATCTTGTTAGTAAGCGTCATTTCAAAGAGGAAAATGAGCGCATCATGAGGCTTGGTGGTGAGCCAGCCATAGCAGAGCTTGTCTTGCTTGGTATTACGCGTGCAGCGATAAGTAGTGATTCTATTATTTCAGCAGCATCTTTCCAAGAGACGACAAAGGTTTTAACAGAGGCAAGTATTTCAGCCAAGAAAGATTTCTTGGAGGATTTAAAAGAAAATGTTGTTCTGGGAAGAATGATTCCAGTTGGGACAGGATTATATAAAGATAGAAACTTTATTGTTAAAACCAAGGAATTGGATTCTTGGAATCTAAGAGAAATAAAAGATTAGATAATGTAGAATTGTATGTCTAGTTTTAATCCCAAAATTAAGGAAATAAATTGCCAACCATCAATCAGCTTGTTCGCAAAGAACGAAAAAAGGTTATTAAAAAAACCAAGTCCCCAGCATTGCTGGAGTGTCCACAAAGGAGAGGTGTTTGCACTCGTGTTTATACGACAACACCTAAGAAGCCAAACTCTGCCTTACGCAAGGTAGCCAAAGTGCGTTTGACAAGTAGGTTTGAAGTTATTAGCTATATCCCTGGAGAGGGGCACAATTTGCAAGAGCACTCTATTGTTCTTGTGCGTGGTGGGAGAGTTAAGGACTTGCCAGGTGTGAAGTATCATATTGTGCGTGGTGCACTTGATACTGCTGGTGTCGCTAAGCGGAGTGTATCTCGCAGTAAGTATGGTGCTAAAAAGGCGAAGGCCAGTGGCGATAAAAAGTAAGTAAGGATATAGAATGAGAAGAAGAAGAGCGCCCAACAGAGAGATTTTAGGTGATCCTATTTATGACAATAAGGTAGTTACAAAATTCATCAACAAGATGATGTATGATGGTAAAAAGAGTATAGCGGAGAAGATAATTTACGCAGCGTTTGCTAAGATAGAAGAGAAGAGTGGGGAAAAGGGTATAGAGATATTTGAAAGAGCTCTTGAGCGGGTGAAACCGTTGGTAGAGGTGCGCTCTCGCCGTGTGGGTGGGGCAACTTATCAGGTACCAGTAGAAGTTCGCCCGGTGCGGCAACAATCTCTTTGTATTCGTTGGATCTTGGAAGCTACGAGAAAACGCAATGAGCGTACTATGGTTGAGCGGCTGGCAAATGAGCTAATGGATGCGGCGAGTGATAAGGGTGCTGCGTTTAAGAAAAAAGAAGATGTACATAAAATGGCAGAAGCAAACAAAGCATTTGCTCATTATCGCTGGTAGTTAAGGAGTTGTTATGGCAAGAAAAACTCCTTTAGAAAAAATTAGAAATATTGGGATTGCTGCACATATTGATGCGGGTAAAACAACAACTTCTGAGAGAATATTGTTTTACACTGGCGTAAGCCATAAGATTGGGGAAGTACATGATGGCGCTGCAACAATGGATTGGATGGAGCAAGAAAAAGAACGAGGAATTACTATCACTTCAGCAGCGACAACCTGTTTTTGGAGAGACCATCAGATTAACCTTATCGATACTCCCGGACATGTGGATTTTACCATTGAAGTAGAAAGATCTATGCGTGTTCTTGATGGAGCTGTGGCTGTATTTTGCTCTGTGGGTGGCGTGCAACCCCAGAGTGAAACTGTGTGGAGGCAAGCAAATAAGTATGGCGTGCCTCGGCTTGTGTTTGTTAATAAAATGGATCGTATTGGCGCGAATTTCTACAATGTAGAAAGTCAAATCAAAGAACGCCTAAAGGCAAATCCTGTGCCTATTAACATCCCTATTGGTGCGGAAGATGGCTTTAGAGGTGTTGTTGATCTGATTCAAATGAAAGCCATTGTTTGGAATGATGAAACTATGGGTGCTCAATATGATATTGAGGCGATCCCTGCTGACTTACAAGAAAAAGCAGTTGCTTATCGTGAGAAGCTTATAGAAGCAGCTGCAGAGCAAGATGAGACGCTTATGGAAAAATACCTTGGTGGCGAAGAGCTTAGTGTAGAGGAAATAAAGAGAGGCATTAAGCTTGGTTGTCATAGCATGAGTCTTATTCCTATGTTATGTGGTTCGAGCTTCAAAAATAAGGGTGTCCAGACACTGCTTGATGCTGTTGTGGATATTTTGCCTGCGCCCACGGAAGTAACTAATATTAAGGGTATAGATCCAAAAAATGAGAAAGAAGTATTTGTAGAGTCAAGTGATGATGGTGAGTTTGCTGGGCTTGCGTTTAAGATTATGACAGATCCATTCGTTGGTCAACTTACATTTGTCCGTGTATATCGAGGTATGCTTGAGTCTGGTAGTTATGTACTTAACTCAACAAAAGGCAAGAAAGAACGCGTTGGGCGATTGCTTAAAATGCATTCCAATAAGCGTGAAGATATTAAAGAGGTGTATGCGGGTGAAATTTGTGCATTTGTCGGACTTAAAGAAACTCTAACAGGCGACACTCTTTGTGATGAAAAGCGTCCTGTGATTTTGGAGCGTATGGAGTTCCCAGAGCCTGTCATCCATATTGCTGTTGAGCCAAAGACGAAGGCTGATCAAGAGAAGATGGCTGTCGCGCTTGGCAAACTTGCGGAAGAAGACCCAAGTTTCCGTGTCAGTACTCAAGAGGAAACAGGGCAAACTCTTATAGGCGGTATGGGGGAGCTACATTTAGAAATTATCGTTGATCGATTGAAGAGGGAATTCAAGGTTGAGGCAACGATCGGACAGCCGCAAGTAGCGTATCGAGAAACTATACGGGGCAGTGTAACACAAGAGTGCAAGTATGCTAAGCAATCAGGTGGTCGTGGACAGTATGGGCATGTCCATATCAAGCTTGAGCCAAAAGAAGCTGGCACAGGATACGAGTTTGTTAATGAAATTAGTGGTGGTGTTATCCCTAAGGAGTATATCCCAGCGGTAGATAAGGGTATCCAAGAGGCTATGCAAAATGGTGTGCTTGCTGGTTATCCTGTCGTGGATTGTAAGGTTACGCTCTATGATGGAAGCTATCACGATGTGGATTCTAGTGAGATGGCATTTAAGATTGCCGGATCTATGGCATTCAAGGATGCTTGTCGCAAGGCTAACGCAGTGCTGTTGGAGCCTTTAATGAAAGTTGAGGTAGAGGTTCCAGAAGAATATATGGGTGATGTGATTGGTGACCTTAACCGAAGGCGCGGACAGATCAACTCTATGGATGATCGAATGGGACTTAAGATTGTTAATGCTTTTGTGCCTCTCGCAGAGATGTTTGGCTATTCCACGGATTTGCGATCAGCTACACAGGGTAGAGGGACATATACGATGGAGTTTGATCACTATGGTGAAGTCCCAAGTAATACTGCAAAAGATGTTATTGATAAACGCAATGGCTAGATTCTAGTTATGAGCGATTACTCTGTTAGTGTTTTTTATACGAGCGCGCAGAGTTCTTTGTTTTCTAGTTTTCCTATTGACTTCATCCAAACTTGCGCCCTTGGTGGTGTGAGTAAAGCTTCTTTCACGGGCTGTAATATTGCTTATCACACAGGAGATGTGCCAGATTCGGTAGCGACAAACCGCGAACAAATTTTACGATATTTTGATGGAAAGCAGTTGTTGTGGTGTGATCAAATTCACTCTGCACATATTGCTGATGCGACGGATCTCTATGTAGTGCATCGGCTTACCAAGGGTGTAATCCAAGCAGATGGAATTTTGTGTGCAGATACTTCTTATGTTGCATTGATTATGGTAGCTGATTGCAATCCCATTTTGTTGTATGACCCTAAGTGCAATGTTTTTGCACTTTTGCACGCTGGGCGTGCTGGTGTATGTAAGCGAATTCTTACTCAAGCTACTCAAGCCTTGAAAGCCAAAGGTTCAAAGCCGAGTGATTTGCTTGTGTTTATTGGTTCTTCTATACGAGCTTGTTGCTATGAAATCGATTCAAGCCTTTGTGAGCAAATTGCAAATGACTTTGATGAGCGATATATACATATACACAATGGCTCTAATATGTTAGATCTCATTGCAATGCTGCGAGATGAATGTAGCACCCTAGGGATAAAAGATGAGCATTTAGAGATTTTAGATTCTTGTACGGCGTGTGATGAGCGATTGTTTTCTCATAGAAGGGCTAGTAAAAAACATATGCAAACAGGACGCTTTGGTCTTTTGGCGAGCTTGCGCTAGGTCTCATAGTTTTGAGCTTGAACTAAGTTCTACTTTTACGCAATAGCTTTTATTGCGCTGTTTAAACAAATTTGGCATATTTAGCTTTCAATTTTTTAGGAAAGGACACATAAATGGAAAAAGTTGGAATTTTTTTTGGTAGCGATGGTGGTAATTCAAAAAATGTGGCAGAGCGAATTGCAGCAGAGCTTGGAAACGCAGATCTTATTGATGTAGCAAGTGCCAGTAAAGATCAACTTACTTCTTTTAAGAATCTTATTCTGGTTACACCCACTTATGGTAGCGGTGATTTACAAACTGATTGGGAGGATTTTTTAGATTCTCTAAGTGATGGAGATTTCGCTGGGAAAGTTGTGGGACTTGTGGGACTTGGTGATCAAGACACTTATTCAGATACATTCTGTGATGGAATCTCTCATATTTACAATAAAGTAAAAGATAGCGCGACAATCGTAGGGCAGACTTCAACTGATGGATATGAGTTTTCTGATTCTCAATCTATTGTTGATGGTAAGTTTGTGGGCTTGGTACTTGATGAAGACAATCAAGATGATAAAACAGCAGATAGGATCAAAGCGTGGGTTGCTGATATTAAAGGCAAACTTGCTTAATGTTTAAACTTAAAGGCAGGCTTCTACCTGCCTTTACTTTTCTCTACCTGTTTCCCCATTTTTTCTAAGACATGATAGCGATCTGTTTGTAATATAGGACTTTGAGATTAAAAGATGCAGTCATTCTCCTATCTATCATAGGTTTTTAAAAAGTCTTGTTTTTGGGTATTGCTTGGACTTGTGATTGGTGTGGTCTTTGGCGAGTTATTAAAGCCCGGGCACGGAATGCATCTTGATGCAGTAAGCCTTGATGCTCAAAGTGTGGAGAGCTATATTGCACAAGGTGCTTCACAGCAAGCTCAAAGTGTAGGCGAAGAAATCTACCATATTCTATTAAGTGCAATTCCGCACGATCCTATCACACCATTTGTTGAGGGCAAGACATTGCAGGTATTAGTAATGGCACTTGTAGTTGCGATTTTACTCTCTTTTGTAGCACCTAGCTTTAAGGAAAAATGCTTGAGATATTTTGAGAGTATGCAAGAACTTTCTTTAAAGTGCTGACAATTTTGATTTGGTATAGTCCACTTGCAACTTTTGGGGCAATGGCATATCTCATCGCACATTTTGGGTTTAGTTCTATTGGTGGAATGATTATGCTACTGCTGACAATGGCACTAGCGATTTTAGTGTTTATTTTTGTAGTACTTGGGGTAATTTGCAAAATTGGCGGAATTAATATCTTCGCTTTATCTATGCAGAGGTACTCGTGGTCTTGCGACTTCAAGCAGTGAGACGGCTCTAGCTCCACTTATGCGCAAGCTTGAGCATGCCGGCGTGCAAAAGGCAAGCGTAGGGTTGATTATGCCAACGGGGTATAGTTTCAACCTTGATGCGACAAATATTTATCTAAGTCTAGCGGTGATATTCTTATCCCAAGCATTTGACATTCACATTAGTTTTGTGCAGACATTGACGCTTATTCTTATTTTGATGATTTCATCAAAGGGTGCAGTTGGGGTTACAGGCAGTGGCTTTGTTGTTCTAGCAGGTACACTTGTAGCACTGACGACAGCGGATGGTAGCCAGATTATCCCAGCAGTGAGTGTGGCAGCGATACTTGGGATTGATAAATTTTTGAGCGAGATGCGTGCAGTTGGGAATCTATGTGGCAATGTGATTGCTTGTGTGATGGTGAGTATTTGGGATAAGCGCATAAATAAAGAGCGTTTCCTCTATGCACTTGATCATCCAGAAGAGTTTAAGGTCGTATAAGTTATGCCAAAGGCACCATCACTTGCTCGCCCTATCCACAAGATAAATAGGATTTTGCTCAATGATATTTGTCTTATCATTGAGCTTTATTTCACAAGTGCTAGAGCAATAAAAGCCTAGTTGAAGTCTTTTATTGCTTCGCCTTTTACTGTTTGGCGATTCTAAGCTAGAGTCTATTCCCTCCCCTGTTTGAGATTCTAAGATTGTCGAGCCAGAATCGTGGTTTTGCAAATCTCGCAAAGCAGATAAGATTAAAGGTCTATCAACACCGAGAGATGAAGTAATCCGCGATTCTAGTCCGTAGGCTGAACCCATTTTACTTATCTGCGTAAAACTTGCCTAACTCTCTCAACACTGAGTCGTTTAAACTCTCCACAAGTAAAGCCCTTATTTCCCGCAAAGTCGCAGCACTGTGCTTTAGGATGCATAATGACTTCGCCACTCGTGCAGGTTTTGGCAATAAATTCTAGAGATTTATCTTGCTCGTCTCTGCGAGTAGAACGTATCGCATAAAGTGCAATATCTTCATCTAAAGGCGTGATGTGTAGCCGCGGCAAAAGCACGGATTCTGTATATTTAGGCATATCTAAAATGGTTAGAGTAGAATCTAGCTCTTGTGTGTATTTTTTAGCTCGTAGCTATACACACTATGGTCGCATACGATGTGGATTTGTTCTACCCTTCCCTTACCTTAAAGCTTTCTCGCACTAGAATCTAGTGCCTTATGCACCTCTTTGTATTTGGCTTCCACACTTTGTGGATAGTTTTTATGTGCCTTGCTACGGCAGAGATTGTTAAGATTTTGAGGATACACCACGCTTACACTAGCTTTTCACATAAGGATTCAAATACTTCTTGCAAAGCTCTTTTGTCTTTTAAGCTTGATTGCGGAGCAAAGACACGCTTGAACAAGTGCTCTAAAGCATATGACTGCCATTTGAAATTCTGTTTTAGAATCTGTAGATTCTAGCCTAGGTATTTGCCCTAGGCAGTGAGCGTTGGATATGAGGCAGGAAGCTCATCTTTTTATTAAAAACACTTAGTGTATTTTACCCAAAATATTAGAGCTAAAATGCTTGCTACGAAGCGTGAAAACGCGCCATTTGCACTGGGGTTGAGTTTTGGGCGATTTTGCTACTATCAATTTCTAGGAGGCAGGAGATGGAGCACATAGAGCAGGCGGCGCAAGTTTCGATACCAAAGTATTTATAACCTTTTTTAACTCTTCTCATATCTGTGCGTTGTCTCTCTGGCTAAAATCAGTGATTACTTCATTTCGTGTCCCCACACTAGATTCTATAACGCCCTTAGAATTTGCTCCATTAAGTAAATCTTCTAACCTTGCGATTTCCTTCCGCACTGCCATTTCTCTGCCTAGGCGTGAGTGTCAGATCTCTGCTAGGGCAAACCTTTTCGCAAAATCCGCATTCACACATTGATTGATGAAGTCTTCTACTTTGCTGCTTTGTTTGAGATTCTGCGTGTGGGCTTGGGGATTATAGCTGATGATGACATCAGGATTGATAAGCGCGTGCAGGTCAAAATCTCTTTTATCCTGAGATTTATGTGATATGCATTTTCAAATAGAATCTATAACTCTAGCCAACTAGCCTGAGATAAGGATATGTGAAACTTGCATCATAAGAAGTGGGCAAGTATAAAGCCTAGGGAGCTAAAACTTTTTAGCGATAAATGTCACAAGCAAGTCTAGCTCGTCATCGCAAGCGTTATTGTCCGCGTGGCGATCCATTATCACAAAAAAGCCCTAGCAAGAGAGACAGCAAAGCTTAGGAGCGAGTTTGAATCAAGCTATAAAGCAGAGCTAGACTCTAGCCTAGGGCAAAGCTTGCCAGAATTTCTAAGCACACAAGCCAAGCAGCAAGCGCGCGAAGTAGTGCAAGAAGTCGACTACCAAAGCTTGCTAGAGTATGCAAAATCTCTAAAGAGATAATTAAGCAAAGTGGTAAACAAGCCGCACAAGAAGCCCTTGCAAACTCTAATGTGAGTGAGAGTAGCCCTGCCCACTTCTCTCTTAGCAAAAAAAGCTAGGCTTACAGCACGGGGATTTAATCTTTGTCAAAACTTCGCAATCTGCGTTTGATAAAGCCATTAGCCAAGCTACACAAAAAGACAAGGTAAGCTATACGCATATAGGAATCTTTGATTTGCACTTAGATTCTGTGCTAGAAGCAGAGCCAAAGCAAGGTGTAATTCGCAAAAAGCTTGAAGTATTCTTAAAAGAGAATCCGCTTTTTGATATTATGCGTCTCACTCCAAAAGTCGCCAAAAAGGTTGATATACAAGCAAGCATCAAACGCGCAGAAAAGCACTTGGGAGAGCCTTATGACTTTAGCTACACAGCAAATAATGGTGCGATGTATTGCAGTGAGCTTGTGTATGAAGCGTTTTTGGATACAAAGGGGTGGTATATTTTAGTGCAAAGCCTATGAATTTTTACACACCCGATGGCAGTTTGCCACAATATTGGGAAGGACTTTTTAAAAAATTGCAAAAGCCCATTCCGCAAGGTGAGCTAGGCACAAACCCAAATGATATGGCACGAGACAAGGCACTTATGCGGGTAAATAAGTCCTAATCTTGTTTCATAAATTCGTATAAACTCCATTTTAATGCGTAAGGAATTGAGCTACCGTGGGTTTGATTAGCAAATTCTTGATAATTTACCCCGTTGGGAATTTGAATCCTTAACATCTCCACAATCTCATCAATATCCAAATCTTGAGCTTGAAACACTTGATTGGTTTGTGTAGTTTTTTGAGTATGTCTCTCTAAGCTTCCGTATGTTAAAAACAATTTTACATTCAAGTATTCTGTGGAATTTCTCACATTATTCCTAACAAGTTGTCCTTTATCAATCCATAATGAAGGAGAAGCACTCGCATAATGAGTAAAACCACCTTTTTGATTAAATAATGTATTCAAAACAAACACACCCCCAAAAGAATGACCAAAAAGTAATTGTTTCTTAGGAGTCTCATATTGTTCTGCTATAAAAGGCAAAACCTGACTTGTTATAAAGTCCAAAAACTGATCTGCCCCACCAGTTTCATCAACCCTTTGCGTAAGAATAGAATCTCGTGGCACAGAAGACAAAAAATCATAGCTTCGCAACACCCTATCAAATGCCAAAGGACTATCGTGTCCAATAGCTACAATAAGGGGAAGCTTATCATACATATCAATATCAGCACTTACAAGATTGAGAATCATAGGAAAAAATGCATTTCCATCAAGAGTATAAAATACGCTTTGTGTATCGCTTTTTATTTTCGGCAGAGCAATGTGGATTTGAAACCACCGATGTTGAAGTTCTTTTATAGAATCTAGTTGCTCCACTTCCCCACACAAAGAATTTGACATAAACTCTTTAGCTTTTTTCTTTCCATTACCACTCACGCAAAAAGTCTTAATTTCAAAAAGCTCTGCCACTTCTGTATTTAATGGCTCAATCACTCCACTAGGCTTTGCCCACATACTTATATAAAATAATATGATAAAAGATAAGATTCTATACACAATCCTATCCACGCTCCATATACCCACTCTCATAGAGCATAAACATAAATCGCTTAGCTATCATCTCTGCCCTTTCCATAATCATCGCAATATGCTCTTCTTTTACATACACAGATTCTAAGCTCTGCTTAAAAAGCTCAAGCCACACAGCAAAAAGCTCTCTAGGAAAAGGGGGTAGGTCAAGATGAGCTTTCAAAGGGTGTCCGCTATAATCCCCACTATTTAAAAGCATACCTTGCCAAAATGTCGTAATCTTTGCCTTATGCTTCTCCCACGCCATATCATCAGTGCCAATTTTAGCATTAAACACATCGCCTAGCCCACGCTTATCAAAACGCACCTTATTATAAAAAATATCCATAAGCCTAATAATAGAATCTTCACTTATCACATCAAATTTTTCTTGCATACTTGCTCCTTTTAAAAAATTAACTTCACATATAAAATGCCATTTTTGCTAACACCACAATGAAAAACCCAAGCACCAAAGCCACCTTATGAATACTCTTTGCCAATGGATTTTTTAGCCCCAAAAACCTGCACGATAAAGACACAATCACCATACATACAATACACAATGCCAACACGACTTTTAGCATCAATAGCACCTGCAAGGGCGAGTCAAAAAATCCTTGTGTTGTGCCTACATAGTGGCTTATCATCACTCCGCCACTAAGTAGTAGCAAAAGCAGACAAAGGGGCATTATTTTCACGCCCCGCTTTGAGATAATGCTAAAGATTTTATCTGCTAGTTCATCGCCAAGTGCCTTTTTTAGCGGACTAAGCAACACCACATCAGTGAAAATAAATCCTAAAAATATAATCGCACAAAGCAAATGCAGCGTAAGCATATATGGATAGATTGTCTCCATTTTATTCCTTTTATTGATGATAAATAGAATCTCAGTGCAATGCTAGACAAAATCACACAAGAAAACATTGATATATGTTAAGATTCTCTATTTTTAAGGATTATTTATGCAAGAGCTTTTTGATATTATGGTACAAATTGGCAATAAATGCACATACCAAAATGGCGAGATTTTATTCCTACAAGGGCTAAAGCCTACGCATTTATACTTGCTTCTTAGCGGCAAAGTGCGGCTTTATAAAACAAAAGAGCATATCTCACAAGAGCAGCACACGCTGCATACGCTTTCATCTCCGCAGTTTATCGCTGAAATGCCCTTTTTTATGCAAAGTCCTTATCCTGCAAGTGCGGAATGTGCCTCAATATGTGAGATTATCACTATAAGTTATGAGAGTTTCCACACGCATTGTTTGGGAAATAGCGAGATTTGCCTACTTTTCATCACTTCATTATGCAAAAAAATTCAGATTCTAGAATCTCACATTGCCCTGCAAAGCCAAAATCTGCAAGAAAAAGTTCTAAGTTATCTCTCACACAATAAAGCAAGTCTTCACACACTCACCCAGCGCCATATTGCACAAGCCCTAAATATCGCACCAGAATCCCTATCACGCACCCTAAAAGCCCTAAAGACACAGGGCATACTTACCACGCACAAGGGCAAGATTAGTCTGCTTTAGTTTATTTTTTATGCAAAACTATAAAAAGGCTTTTTGCCTAAAGACATAGAATCTAGGCTTTTAGATTCTATAAAAACATAAAATGTAAAAATACATTAAGAATCCTCGCCAAAGATTCTGTGTTAGAGCTTTAAGATTTTGCAATCCCTAAACACCCCATAGCGATATTCATACATCACAATGCTATAAATCCCAAATAGCCCACTTCACGCTTTTACTCGCACCACACACATTAAAGTAAGGTGTGAAGAGGCAGTCGATTGATTTGACAAAATGGGCGAGAAGCAAATAGTTTAAAAATAGGGTTAAATTATGTAAAAATGGCGTGCTTTTGCGATTATAATTTGTACCGATTGTTTTAATCGTGTTATTTGAAAGCCGTGCTAGATTGTGCTAAAGTGTTTAAGGTTTTAGCAGTTTGGCTATTGTAGCCTACTAGCTTTTGTGCGCTTTATGTGCCACAAAGCCACCACCCCCAATTCCCTAAAATCTCCTTCATAGATCTAAAAGTATATGTTGTATCCCAATCACTTAGTAATCTTACACACTTTGGCAGGTGAATTGTGGGTTGGGTTTGCATGAGTGAGCCATCGTACGCGCTTGACTTTTTAGGGCTTTTGGCGTATAATCGCGCTTTTGTGTCAGGGTAGCTCAGCTGGTTTAGAGCGCTGGTCTCATAAGCCGGAGGTCGGGGGTTCAAGTCCCCCCCTTGACACCACTGTACTAGACCCGGTTTTTACTCCCTCTATTTTCTAAGCTTGATTTAGGTTTACTTACTCTAGTTCCATCTTTTTGATAATGCAATGCCTTGCTAGCAGATAGCTCACACCACTTAGTAGTAAGTATGTAATAAGTTTTTGCACATAAAGTAGCCAGCTATCTATACCGACTTTGCTTTGCGTGATTATGGCAAGAGAGTTGATATTGATAGGAAAAAATATGCCAAAAAGTAACCCAAGAAGCGTGCTAATAACACTCCCGCACAAGCAAATCCCCAAAAACAGCAGTAGCCCTAGCACTAAGCGATAGCTTGTAATGTGCCACACATTAAGCAAAGTTAGCGTAAGCAGAATATACATAAGCCAAGTGAGTATCTCACCTAGGATATAAGTAGTACTAAGAAGAACGATAAATATACTGCGCTCACCGAAAGTTGCAAAGATTTCTCGCACAAGCATGCCGATTTGTCCAAGTATGGTTAAAATATCGAAATCGGCGACTAGAATCAAAGCTTGCACACCAATAAAGCCATAAAAACATACCGAAGCACCAATTAAGATAAAGCAACTAAGCACCTTTGCTAAAAGGATTGTATCAATCCCCAGTGGCAGGCAAAAAAGCAAATAGCCATAGTCTCCAAAGAGACTCTTCCCGAAGGTAGAAATTATAAGAAATATATGAGCAACCACAAGCAAAAACACCGCGCTAAAAGCCCCGATGACGCAAAGCCCAAATGCCACATCAAGGAGATTGTGCAAAGTAGGACTGGTAACTGCAGCAATATCAAGTTCACTAAACCCAACACACCCAAACACACATAGGGCAAATACAGCACCAAGCACTACAAGTGGCAAGTAATGCTCCTTTAATTCATAATGGAGAAGTCGTCTCATAGCGCACCTTTTGTAAAATCTAGTAGGCTAGAATCTGGGCGGTTGGATTCTAATGCGGCAGATTTGGCGAAAGCTTGTTTAAAGGCAGTTTCTAAGCCATCTACATTGGCAGTAAGTGCAGCGACACTGCTATGTGCTAGCACACTACCATTTGCTAAAAATATGGCTTCATCAAGGATTTTTTCCACATCATAGATTAAGTGCGTAGCGATGAGTATGCTTGCATCTTTGTTGTAATTATCTAAAATAAGTTTAAAGACAAAGTCTCTTGCCACAGGATCGACCCCAGCGATTGGCTCATCAAAGATATAGAGCTTGGCTTGGCGCGATAACATAAGAGCTAGGGAGAGCTTTTCTCTATTGCCTTTGGAGAGTGTTTTGACTTTTTTAGATTGATCAAGTCCTAGCTGCTTAAGAAGTGTGCGGATTTTATCTAAGCTAAAGTCATCAAAAAAATCTGCAAAAAAACCACACGCATAACCAATACTCCAATGTAAGGGGATATGGTTTTTATCAGGGAGATAGGAGACATGTGCCTTTGTCCTATCGCTAGGCGGCTCACCAAGGATTTTTACACTGCCTTCATATTGGCGTAAAAGCCCTAGAAGCACTTTGATCAATGTTGTTTTCCCGCTGCCATTTGGACCAAGTAGTCCAATGACTCTGCCACTTTGGAGATTTAAGGAGAGATTATTGAGTGCTAGAGTAGAATCGTATTGTTTGCTTAGCATAGAGATTTCAACAAGCATAAGACACCTTTCTGTGGGGTTTGTGGATTATAGCAGAGCTTTTTCAAAGATTTTTATGCTTGTAACAACGATTGCAAAGCAATAGATCCATAAAAGTGCGATTCTGTGGGTATTTGCACTTGATTTTGCGATGAGCTTTATCCCAATGATTACGCCTATGATCGAAGCAAGTCCTATGAGCATAGCTGCACTAAATAGCCTACTATCGACTATATCCATTTGATAGAGTGAGAGACTCCCAGTCGCTGATGAAAACACAACAAAAAATAGCGAGAGTGGCACGACTTTCTTAGAGTCATAGCCTAAGTAGTAGCCAAGAATGGGCGCGATCAGTAGTCCTCCACCAATACCAAGCGAGATAGCAAATACCCCGGTAAACGCGCCTGCTAGTACTAAAATAGCACGCTTTTTGTAGAGATTTGTAATGGGGCTTAGGTTTTGAGTAACCTTAGATTTTGTAGCAAATCGATAGAGAGAAATAACTGTAAGCAGTAAAAACGCTAGACTAAGAAATAATTCACTACAAAAGTGTAGTATTACACCGCTAAGACTTGCACCAAAGATACCTCCAACCCCTATAAAAACCCCTTCTCTAAGATCAAGCAAGCCTTTTTTATAATTAAGTAGTGAGCCAAAGACACTAGCAAATATCATTTGCACGATAGAAATGCCAATGGCATGTTGGATAGGGAAGCCTGCAAGTAGCATACAAGGCACGATGATGACTCCACCTCCTATGCCAAAAAACCCCGCCGCCACGCCAGATACTAGTCCAAGCGCGATAAAACCTGGAGTCTGCCACCAATCCAAATATGCAAACAATGTGAGCATTACTCTCCTTAATAGCTAGATTCTATGGTCTAGGTGTCTATGCGCATAGCACTTTTGCTTGTTGTAGTGGGGTTGTGATAGATATCCCACTTTGTTAGTACAATCTCTGCTTTACGCACTAAGAGATTATAAAGCACAATGCTAGGGATTGCTACAATAAGCCCCATAGCTGTAGCTTTTAGTGCAAGGGCTAGTCCTGTCATTATAGTTTGGGTATCAATTTGCGCACTGTTGCCAATATCAATGAAAGTGATCATAATCCCGGCTACGGTGCCAAGCAGTCCGACATAGGGGGCATTTGAGCCAATGGTGGCTATGAGAGTTAGTCGCTTATGTAAATCAAGCTCCAATAATCGCTTATCGACATAATCATCAACTCGCACGGTTGCATAAAACCACGCTCGCTCAATCCCAATGGCAATCACCAAAACCGAGAGCGACCCTAAAAATCCCAACACAGAATAATCAATAATTTCTTTCATTTTCTACCTTTGTAAGTTAGATTCTACAAGCTTTTGCCATAGTTTTTAAGGCTTGCGCGCGCTTCTTTATTAAGTATCTTTTTCTTAATGCTTTCACGCTTATCGTGGAGCTGTTTTCCACGCGCAAGGGCTAGCTGGAGCTTGGCTTTATTGTGCGCATTAAAGTAAATGGATAATGGCACGATAGTGAGTCCATTTTGGGAAACTTTGCCCAACCACTTATCAAGTTGAGATCTATGGAGCAGAAGTTTCCTGGCGCGCTTCTCATCAGGTCGGAAGTGAGGGTTGGTGCTTTGGAGAAAAGAAATGTGCATACCAAAGACAAAGAGCTCCCCCTTGACAAAGCGTGCGAAGCTGTCTTTAAGATTACAGCGGCTAAGGCGCAGAGACTTGACTTCAGAGCCTAGCAAGACTATGCCACACTCTAACTTTTCTATAATCTCATAATCAAATAACGCTTTTTTATTTTGCGCGATAAGTTTCATAGCGCGCCTTGTGTGCTGAGAGTAGATTCTGGTGTGTTAGGTGTGCTTGTGCTGGAATCTATGCGAAAAAAGCTACTTCCACTCCCAGAGAAAAACCAGCTCTCCCCAAGTTCTTTAGCCACAGATTCTAGCTCTTTGTAGATGGCACAAGCTGGGAGAAAGAGATCATTTAAGCTCTCAGCAGCGCCACTAGCAAGGATGGCAGAGTTACTGAGAGCGGTGAAGTCCTTAGCATTAGGATTTGGTGTGCTTGTAGCAGTGTAGTGGCGGTAGACCTGAGCTGTATCACAAGCGATTTTAGGTGTGTATATGCTAAAGCGCGTAATGTCATTAAGCCTAGAATCACAAGGCTCAATATGCTCACCAATGCCAGAAACCTCCGCACAATCTACTTGTGATACAAAAAACGCCACATCTGCGCCGATACTTTTGGCAAGGTTGCTAAGTGTGGTGGGCAGGGGGGATTTAGGATTTTTAGGGCTTGCAAAATATGCGTACATTTGCTTTGCTTTGCCCTTAAACTCTGCCCCATATCGCGCAATTAGTGCTGCTAACACAACCCCAGCATTAGAGCTACCTCCCCCTAGTCCTGCGCCACTAGGGATATGCTTTTGCACTTCTATGCGCACCGGTGGAAAGCGCACACCATCAATTTTGCGTAATGCTTGCAGGGCAAGATATACACTTGAGTGCTCTATCTTGCAAGGAAAATTACCTAGTACACAATCTTTTGCGGCATTTGGGGTGTGTGTGATGGCAATTTCATCATACAAATCCCCTACTACACGCACAAAACGCGAGTGCAGGAGATGATAATTATTGGGCGTTTTGCCTACAATGTGGAGATAAAGATTGACTTTAGGGTAGGACTTATAGAGCATTAGCGTTTGATATGTTTGCCCAAATTAAGCAAGGCTTCATTGGGGGAATCGCCTATAGCCTTTTTGTTTTCACTGGCGATGGCTTCTTTAAGCTCTGCGCGTAGGATAAGAGTCTTTGGCGGAGCTTCAAAGCCTAGCTTCACACTCCCCCTGTCGATGGATACGACTTTTATGATGATATTATCGCCTATTACGATACTTTCATCTTGCTTTCTAGAGAGTATGAGCATAATCTATCCTATTGAGAAGATACGAGATACTGCCATCTCGATAGAGCTGTATTATAGAAAAAAATTCATCAAATTGCACTATATAGCGTGGATTTTTATCCAAATCGACTCTAGTTTGCACGCTAGAATCTAAGTCATTTTGCGTGAGCTTTTTTCCGTGGTAAAAACACTCCTTATAGCGCGGATCTATGGGCAAGGTGGGGTAGGGGAGAGTCTTTAGTGGATCTAGTTTTATGATTTTGCCCCTTTGTGCGACTAAATCCCCCTCGCTTACACGCTTTAGCGCACTAAGTGTGCCAAAGCTCCCAAGCTTTTGTGCGATTAGGCTTCCAAGAGAGCGAATGTAAGACCCCTTGCTTACACAGGCGCGAAAGGAGATGAAAGGATGCGCATAGCATAAAAACTCTATGGTATAGCTATGCATAGTTGTGGGGGCTAGCTCTATGCTCTGCCCTAATCTAGCCATTGCATAGGCGCGCTTACCTTGGATCTTTTTGGCACTAAAGGCTGGGGGTGTGTAGGTAATCTTTCCTACAAAGCTCTCTACCACTTTGCGCACAAAGCTAGAATCTAGCGGTAGAGTAGAATCTATGTGGGTGATGTTTTCTGTATCAAGACTTAGGGACTTTGCCCCTAGCCATAAAGTGGCTTCATAGACCTTGGGTTCTGTTTTGATAAAAGGCAAGAGCTTTGTGTAAGCTCCTGTGGCAATGAGCAATGAGCCTTGTGCAAATGGATCAAGCGTCCCAGAGAATCCGGCTTTGCTAGTGTTGTAATTTCTTTTAATCTGTGTCAAAAAGCCGTTACTTGAGATGAAAGCGGGTTTATAGGTAAGCAGAAGTGCGTTCATTGTCGTCAAATTATTGGTTAGATTCTAGTGTGGGTGGGAAGTCTAGGACTCTAGCGCGTGCTAGGATCTGCCCATCACATAGCTCTATTTCTGCATTGGGTTGCAAGCTTGCAAGCGTCGCTGGCTTGCCATTGTGTAGGATCTGGGCGAAATTCTCGCGCACAAGGCGTTTGGGATCAAGAGCTTGTAATTCTTTGGCTAGGGATTGTAGGGCATATTCTTTTTCGCGCAAAAGTGGCAATTGCCTATACTGCAAGGCTTGTGCATTAAGCACTGTAGCCTTTTGCTTCCAAACTTGTTCCATAGTAGAATCTAGCAATGCGCGTAACTGCTCTATTTGCTCACTGGCGAAAGATAAGGTGCGCTCATAGCTTACTTGTTGGTAAAGCTCTAGGAGATGATCGCAGAACCTTTGGGCTTTGTCCAGGGATTCTAGCACATACTTGTCGTATTGCTCACGGATTTCATCAAGTCGCAAAAGCCACTCTTTCTTATCTGGCAGGATCATCTCCATACAAGCTGAGGGTGTAGGTGCGCGCATATCGGCGACAAAATCACTAATGACAAAGTCTATTTCGTGTCCAACAGCAGAGACAATTGGTGTGCGCGCATTAAAAATCGCCTCTGCTACAATCTCTTCATTAAACCCCCACAAATCTTCCATACTCCCACCACCTCTACCAATAACAATGATGTCAAAAGCATTGCTTGTGCCAAAGAAACTATCCACATAGGCGATATTGTGCGCGATATGCTTGCTCGCTTGTGCCCCTTGTGTGAGTGTATCAAAAGCGACAAGCTTTGTAAGATTCCAGCGTACGCTAGCTATTTGCTTCATATCTTGCAAAGCTGCGCCAGAGAGGGAGGTGAGTAGGGCGATTTTTTTAGGGAAGAGAGGCAAGGGTTTTTTGTTTGCAAAGTAGCCTTCAGATTCTAACTTTTTTTTCAAGGCTTCATACTGCGCACTTAGAGAGCCGTTGCCACTTTCTATAAGAGAGTGGCAGATGACTTGGTATTCCCCGCGAGGTGTATAGACACTAAGCGCACCTTTTATGGTGACTTGTATACCATTTTCTGGGAAAAAGCGCAGAGACTTGGCATTGCCCTTAAACATCACGCAGCGAATAGAGCTTTGAGAATCTTTAAGGCTAAAATACAAGTGTCCACTTGCTTTGTGCAAGGTAAAGTTGCTGACCTCACCTTGAAAGAATACTTCTACAAATGTTACTTCAAGCAGGGATTTAATCTGCGCATTTAGCGCGCTTACACTTAGTGGCCCTAGTGCGCTCACTGCATAGTCCTTGTAACAATCCGCAAGACATCATTATAAACCCCTAGTGCCAAAAGCCCTAGAAGCACGGTCCACCCAAACATAGTGAGAGCGTATAGCGCTTTATCACTCATTCGCTTTTTCATCAATGCTTCATAGCATACAAAGACAATTTGCCCGCCATCAAGGGCTGGGATAGGCAAGAGATTGATTACAGCAAGATTGACAGAAATTAGTGCCATAACCATAGCAAATGCATAGAATCCACTTGGGGCAACTTCTGCCATCACATCAACAATTCCTATAACTCCGCTTAGCTCACCAAGTGGGATAAGCCCTAAAATGAGTCGCTTTAGTGATTCAAAGATCAAGAGACTTGCGCGCACTACTTCTTGAATAGCAAACTTGATGCTAGCAACTAGCCCTAAGTGTTCTACCCCCACTTCACCCTTAGCAACTATGCCAATCATAGGGCGTTGTATTGTATCGCCGAAGATGTTTTGATAGTTGCTAGATTCTGGTGTGATGGTAAGCGACTTTAGCTCATCACCACGCTGTATGTGGAGTGTATGTGGAGTGTATGTGGGGGTAAAGGAGCTGTCACTAGGTTTGGCTTGAGCTATGATTTGACTAAGCTGCTCCCAAGAAGTGATAAAGGTAGAATCTATCTTTATGATGCGATCATCAGGGAGAATTCCAGCTTTTTGTGATGGGCTCTGCTCTTGCACGCTACCCACTACGGGCTGGAGTATATTCACCCCAGATACTCCTATAGCAATATAGAGTAAAAATGCTAGCAGTATATTAAAGACCACGCCAGCAGATAGGATTGTGATTTTTACCAAAGGGTGTCTTGTATTGTAGCTATCTTTAGCGATTTCGTGGCTGGTTGGATTGAGGTCATCCTGCCCTTTTAGTTTGACATAGCCACCTAGCGGGATAAGAGATAAGGCATATTCTGTATTGCCTATACGCTTGCATAGGAGCTTTCTCCCAAAACCTATACTAAAGACCTCTACGCGCACGCCAAAGAGTCTCGCTGCGCAAAAGTGCCCAAGCTCGTGGAAAAATACCAAGAAGCATAATGCCAAAAACGCGCTGAAAATGCCCATTAATCCATACTTTTGTAGTATTTTATGGTGTAATCCACCCCAGAATAAAATGTCATAAAAGTTGCCAACCACAAAAGCATATTTCCACCCGGAAAAAAGTCCGCGAGTAAAAATGCGATTGCAGCGATTTGGAAGCCTGTTTTGTATTTGCCAAGATAACTAGCGGCAATGGACTTACCAGAGCTTGCTACCACCACGCGCAATCCTGTGATGAAAAACTCTCTGCTCAAAATGATAAACACTGCCCAAGCATTCGCGCGCTCCAATAGTAGCAAGGCGATAAACGCACTAAGGATAAGCATTTTATCTGCTAGGGGGTCAAAGACTTCGCCAAAGATGGATTCTACCTTGCAGTGCCTAGCAATATAGCCGTCAAAAAAATCTGTCAAAGAAGCGAGACAAAAAATCAAGCAAGAAAAGTAATTTATCCAGCTAGAATTCACCCAATCAGGCAAGATGAGATCGCTGTGTAAGAGAAAAAAAAGTAAGAACACCGCAAGAAATATGCGTGCAATTGTTAGGACATTTGGGAGTTTTTTTATCATAAGCTAATCCCCAAATACACCCACAGTGCGCTAATTGATGGTTATTTCTCAACAAGATCACTAAAGCTTATGTCGCTTGTGAGATCTGCTGCGATTTGCATAAGGGATTTTGTTTCTCTCTTTAGATCATTGATAATGCCCTGATCAATGAAGCCAGAGAGTTTGCGTAGCTTTTTGTAAGCATTTTTGGAGACATAGGGGCGAAGTGTTTTGATCTGCTTCTCATCGATATTTGGAAGCATTTGGAATACTTTTTTTAGTTCCTTGGCAGGGATGGGTTTTTTCGCCATTGGATTTCCTTTAGTTCTATTTGTGTTGTTGTGCATTAGTGCGATAGCCACGACACACGATCTATACAAAATATGTCAGCCTGCGAATGATTAGCGAAAGGCGATTATAGCAAGAAAATGCCATTTTTTATAAATATTTTATCCCAAGTTTGTGTCAGGCAGAAATTGTCTCAATATAAGCGCAAAATCCAAATTTACAATAGTTTTGGCACATTAAAATGGTATAATGCCCAAAAATATTTGGAGAAAAAAATGCGTTGGTTACAATACTTAATGATCTGCTTGTTGACTCTTGTTATCTTTGCTGGAGGCGCGTTGTTTTCGCATTTTATCATTGATATGAAGGAGATTCTGCACCTAGGGGAGCGATCGCACCACTATACATTGGATACCGTAGAAGCCATACAAATTCCCTATGAGCAATATGAGAGCAAGGTTATTATCAGTATGCCCAATAAGATAGGATATAGCGATGTAGAGCGACAGCAAGATCTTGTCAGTAGATTTTCTCGTGTTCTTAAGGAGATTGCAGATCGTGTTGCCAAGTCGCCATTATATGAGCGTGGAGCGTGTTTGGTGCAGTCAAAAATATTAGAAGATGAAGCAATGGTCGGAGAGATTAGTTGCGTTATCACGGAAAAGGACATAGAAGAGTATAAAGCCTTGTTAAAAGAAATTGACTATCTTACTCTAAAGAATGGTGGCTTGCGCGCAGGGGTATCAAGCTTGTATCCTGTCGTAGATTTTGCACAAATTGAGAATGCTAAGCAGAATCTACGCGCGCGCTTACTAGAAAAGGCGCACCAAAGCGTTGTATTCTACTCAGAGCAGACAAAGAGACGCTGCTTACTGCTAGCAAGTAGTGAGAGGGGTGCATATAGCTCAAATGATGTAATTGCGCGTGCACTTGGTGCTAGTAGAGAATCGCTTAGTGGCATTAATCTTTTTGCTACGATTCTTCCTATAACTACCGATATTGAGGTGCCTTTAGAGAAATCCGCTCCATTGCACTTAGAAGCGCACATTACGATTAGGTGTGATTAATGCAAGAGGTTAGAAAGCGGAGCTATTATGCGGTTTAATGAAGAGCTAGCGCATATTGCTACTTATCAGGCTGGCAAGCCTATTGAAGAAGTGGTGCGCACTTTTGGGCTTGATGAAAGAGATATTATTAAGTTAGCAAGTAATGAGAATCCCTATGGTGCTTCTCCCAATGTTGTAGAGTGCATTAGGCATAACGCTCACAAAGTATCATTCTATCCAGATGATTCTATGCACGCGCTTATTTCACTCTTGCAACGACACTATGGTATCAAATATGGGCAGTGTATCATAGGATCTGGGAGTGATCAAATCATCGAGCTTTGTCTCCACGCTAAAGCAAATAAATCAAGCAAAATTCTTATGGCGGGTATTACTTTTGCGATGTATGAGATTTATGCCAAGCATATTGGTGCGCAAGTGATACGCACACCGAGTAAGGAGCATAATCTTGCAGAATTCTATGAGCTATTTAAGCAGTATAAGCCTGATGTTGTGTTTTTTTGTGTACCCAATAATCCTCTGGGAGAGTGTGTAGATGCCAAAGAGCTCTATAAGCTGCTTGCCCATATAGAGCAAGAGAGCAGTGGAGAAACACTCGTGATCATTGATGGTGCGTATCAAGAGTTTGCTTCTTATAAGGATTCTAGTAAGCATATTGATCCGCGTGATCTTATAAATTGTTTTGCAAACACTGTTTATCTTGGCACTTTTTCTAAAGTGTATGGGCTTGGAGGTATGCGCGTGGGCTATGGAATCGCACGAGAAAATATTATCCAAGCTTTGTATAAGCTACGCGCTCCATTTAATATTACAACATTAAGCCTTGCAGCTGCGTGTGTGGCACTTGAAGATAGGGAATTTGTGCACACTACGCTTGAAAAGAATTTCACGCAAATGCTTCGATATGAGGAGTTTGCAGAATCTAGGGGGATTAGCTATATTCCATCTTATACAAATTTTATTACCCTCGTCCTAGAAAATCCATACGATTCTTCGGTGATTTGCGATACACTTTTGCGACAAGGGATTATAATCCGCAATCTTGCTTCCTATGGTATCAACGCTTTTCGCATAACTATTGGCACACAAGAGCAAAATACAAGAGTGCTTTTAGCTCTTGCAGAGATTATGCGGTTGTGGATATGATGGAAATTTTTTGTAAGGATACAAAGTAGTGGATACCAAAACGCTTTTTGAACGTATAACAAAAATCTATAATAATCTCACCGGTAAGCAAAAGGTCGTTATCACGGCGACCATTGTTGTGCTTATAGGGTTTTTTGTATTTTTGCTTGTTTTTTCAAACAAGCAGGTACAGAGCTCTTATGGCGTGCTATTTGAAGGTATGAATGAGTCCGATAGCGCGCTTGTCTTACAATATCTTAAAGACAATCAAATCCCTTACAAAATCTCTCGCCACGGTGTTATAGAAATCCCCAACGAGCGCGTAGCAGAAGAGCGCATCGCCCTAGCAGCTCAAGGCATTCCTAAGACTTCTAAAGTAGGGTTTGAAGTATTTGATACAAGCAATATTGCTGAGACAGATTTCACACAACAAGTAAAATTCTTACGCGCAACTGAAGGTGAGCTTACGCGCACGATAGAAGCTTTAGAACCGATTTTTAAAGCAAATGTGCAAATTGCCAATCCTAAAGAATCACTCTTTGTCTCAACGAGTATTCCGCCCACTGCTGCTGTTATGGTGCAACTAAAGCCGGGTAGCACACTCTCATCATTCCAAATCACAGGAATTAAAAATCTTGTATCCGCAGCCATCCCAAGACTTACACCCGACAATGTTAAGATTGTCGATGGTAATGGAATGCCTTTAGGTGAGGACAATGAGCTAGCTGGAATTAATGAAGTACTCAAACAACGCTACGCTTTTGTCCATAAAGAAGAGCAAAAAAAAGCGGATGACATTGTGCGCTTGCTTTCCCCTCGTGCTGGTGGGGCAAATAAGGTTGTAGCTATTGTGAATCTCCAATATGATTGGAGTCAGCAAGAATCCATCAAGCAGACTTTTGATCCTTCTCAAGTGCTTCCTAGGGCGACTAAGGACTATGAGAAAGAGAAGCAAGGACCGCCAGAGAAAGCTATCGGTGGGATTCCGGGCGTGGAGAGTAATGTCGGTGCTGTGCAGAATCTAGATTCTAGTAATCAAATGATAAAAGAGCGCGAGACAGAGTCTATTGTCAATAATGAAATTGGTAATGAGACGATTAAAACAAAATTTGCGAGTGGCAAGCCTTTGCGCCTAACTGCTTCAGTGCTTGTTAATGGTGAGCATAGGCTTGTCACCAAAGATGATGGGCAAGAAGTGCTGGAGTATGTACCATTTACTCCAGAAGAGATCACTAAACTTGAAAATCTTGTCAAAAATGCTATAGGGTTTGATGAGTCGCGTGGAGATTCTGTAACGGTTTCGGACTGGGATTTTTCAAAATCAGAGACAATCAAAATGCCAAAGACTTTTGTAGAAAAAGCCACAAGCTTTATGATGCAATATGTCCCACTGCTAAAATATGTCATCATTGCTATTATTATCTTCATCTTTTATAAGAAAGTCATTGCGCCATTTGCTGAGCGAATGCTTGAGGTCCAAGATGCAGAAGATGAGAAGATTGAATCACTCTTTGAAATTGATGATGATGATGATGAAACTAGCTCGCACTTTGGTGAGCTACGCAAGCGTGTAGAAGAGCAGCTTGGCATTAGTGGTGGTGGATTTAGTGAAGATGAGGTGAAATATGAAGTATTGCTAGAAAAAATTAAAGCAGTCATTCAAGAAAAGCCAGAAGAAATCGCTTCGTTGTTTCAAAAACTTATCCACGATGAGATCGGTGTAGAGAAGTCCAGCTAGGAGGCACTATGAGCTTACAATTAAACCAACGCCAGCGCGCACAATATGATGAACTCTCAATGTCAGAAAAGATTGCCATCTTGCTAATCCAAGTTGGCGAAGAGCTTACAAGTGAGATTTTTAAGAATCTTGATATTGAAGGGATTACAGAGATTTCCAAGCAGATTATGCAGCTAAAAGGCACGGACAAAGCCATAGGTGGTGCGGTGCTAGAAGAGTTTTATGCGATTTTTCAATCTAATCAATATATTAACAGCGGTGGGCTTGACTATGCTAGAGAGTTACTTAATAAAGCTCTTGGACCAGAAGAGGCAAAGCGGGTTTTGGACAAGCTTGCAAAGACTATGCAGTCTGCCAAAAACTTTGCCTATCTTAGTAAAATCCGCCCACAGCAGCTTGCAGATTTTATTGTCAATGAGCATCCCCAAACTATCGCACTTATTCTCGCACATATGGACGCGAGCAGTGCGGCAGAAACCTTGGGGCATTTTAGCGATGATAATATGCGCGCAGAAATTGCTATCCGTATGGCAAATCTAGGTGATATTTCGCCAAATGTAGTCAAGCGTGTATCCACTGTGCTAGAAAACAAGTTAGAATCTCTCACAAGCTACAAAGTCGAAGTGGGTGGTCCAAGAGCGGTTGCTGAGATGTTTAACCGACTTGGGCAAAAGGCTGCTAAATCCACGCTTTCTTACATTGAGCAAATCGATGAGCAATTAGCAAACGAAATTAAGGAGATGATGTTTACTTTTGAAGATATTGTCAATCTCGATAAAAATGCTATTAGAGAGATTCTTAAGGTTGCTGATAAAAAAGACCTTACAATGGCACTAAAAGCGGCAAATGACAACTTGAAGCAAAAATTCCTTGATCAAATGAGTACAAGAGCAAGCGAGCAATTCATTGAAGAGATGCAGTTCTTAGGCGCAGTGCGTATGCGCGATGTCGAAGCTGCTCAGCGCAAGATCGTAGAAGCGGTGCAGACACTTTCAGAGCAGGGGCTTATCCAAGTAGGCGAAGAGGAGGATGTCGTTGAGTAGTTTTGAAGAAGATAATCTCATCACCAAAAATCATATTGAAAAGCATAGAATTAGCAAATATGAGTTTCGTCCTATTGTGGCAGATGAAGTAGAATCTAAGGCAAAAGTCTCCCAGCCAGAATCTACTCAAGATCCAAGCTTGCCACCAGCACAGAGTATTGGGGAAGACAGTATAGAAAAAGAGTTGATAGAAAAGCTTTTGCAAAAGACTGATGAGCTCTCAGGTTCGCTTGCAAAACTACAAATCCAGTTTGAAAAGCAACAGCTTGAAATGGAGGAGAGAGTTAATACTGCGCGCAATGATGCCTATAAAGATGGTGTGAAAGAAGGAGAGGAAAAAACACGTCAAGCCCTAGAGACTGATGTGCAAAAGGAGCGCACTGCCCTTGTGGAATCTGCTATCAATCTTGGCAAAGCTATGCAAAATTCCGAAACACATTTACGCGAGCTGGAGAAAGAGTTAAGTGCTATTGCTGTGGATATTGCACGAGAAGTGATCGCAAAAGAAGTAGAGAAGGATAGTGCGGCTGTGGCGTCTGCTTTGGCAAAAGAACTGCTAGGCTCAATTGCAGATGCCACCGATGTGCAAATCCGTGTCAATCCGCTTGACTACCACGGCTTACAAGATGCCTTAAAAGACTATACTAAGCTAAAGATAGAAGCGGATAATGCTATTACAAAAGGTGGTGTGATTATTGCAAATGGTGGCGGAATCATTGATGGGAGCATTACCAATCGCTATAAGACTCTGAAGCAAAGTGTTTTGGATAATTTAAAAGACTAAGGTATATCTAATGGTAGTTTTTCCACCTAAGCCGCTTAAGCAAATGGAGCTAGCTGAACTGGAGAGTTTATGTGCTAGTATTCGAGCTAGAATCTTGGAGGTTGTGAGCCAAAATGGTGGGCATTTGAGTTCTACGCTTGGTGCAGTAGAGCTAATTGTGGCTATGCATTATGTATTTGACTATGCAAAATCCCCATTTATCTTTGATGTATCGCATCAAGCCTATGCGCACAAACTGCTTACAGGGCGGTATGATAAATTTGCAAGCTTGCGGAAGTTTGGTGGGATAAGTGGATTCTGCAAGCCAAGCGAGTCAAGTGCAGACTATTTTGTGGCTGGGCATAGCTCTACTTCTATCTCACTAGGCGTAGGCGCGGCAAAGGCGATGGCGTTACGCAATGATCGGGAAATGCCCATTGTGCTTATTGGCGATGGAAGCATAAGCGCTGGGCTTGTGTATGAGGCACTAAATGAGCTAGGTGATAGGAAATACCCTATGCTTATTATTTTGAATGATAATGAAATGAGCATTGCTAAGCCTATAGGTGCAATTTCTAAGCATTTATCACAAATTATCTCCCATCCGATGTATCAATCTTTTCGTAATTTCACCAAAAAATGGCTAGATAAAATGCCAGATTCTGCGACTTATCTAGCAAAACGCTTTGAAGAGTCGCTAAAACTTATCACACCCGGAATTTTGTTTGAAGAAATGGGGATTGACTACATAGGTCCAATTGATGGACATAATCTTAGTGATTTGATCTTTTGTTTTAAGCGTGCGCAAGATTTGGGGCGACCAGTGATTGTGCATACGCAAACAATTAAAGGTAAGGGTTATGAGATTGCCGAGGGTCCATATGAGAAGTGGCACGGAGTTGGGGCATTTGATCTCCAAACGGGGCAAGCACTCAAAAAGCCTAGTCCAAAACCCACTCCCACGCAGGTATATGCAAACACATTGGCTCATCTTGCTAGCATTGATGAAAGAGTCGTGGGTATTACAGCAGCTATGCCCGGAGGTACTGGGCTTGGCGAGCTAATTGACACCTATCCGCATAGATTCTGGGATGTGGGTATTGCTGAGCAGCATAGCGTAACTTCTATGGCAGCAATGGCAAAAGAGGGTTTTATCCCATTCGTGAGCATTTACTCGACATTTTTACAGCGCGCTTTTGATCAAATTATCCACGATGTGGGGATTATGAGCGTACCAGTGCGCTTTAGTATTGATAGGGCTGGAATTGTAGGAGAAGATGGCGAGACTCATCAAGGGCTTTTTGATATTGCATATTTGCGTATGATTCCGGGGTTTGTGCTTTTTGCTCCGCGTGATAATGCTACGCTTAAATATGCCATAGAGTTTGCTTATAAATTTTCTAGCGCACCTTGTGCTTACCGCTATCCACGCAATGCTTTTTGCCTAGAAGAAGGTAGTTATGATGCAAGGGAGTTTATGCTGGGTGAGTTAGAGATTTTACGCCAAGGTGAGCAAATTGTGCTCATTGGCTATGGTAATGGAGTGGGGCGAGCAGATCAGGTCTATCACGCATTATGCTCGCTAGGATTTAGACCTAGTCTTATCGACCTGCGTTTTTGCAAGCCACTACCAGAAGAGTTGAAAGCGATTTTGTGTATGCACAAAATCGCTTTTGTTTTTAGCGATAGTTATATAGATGGTGGCGTGGGTGGAGCGATACTAGAGTATGCAAGTGCGCGCAGTGTGCTAATGCCACTATATAGCCTTGAGCTAGAATCTACTTTTGTTCCGCACGGCGATACAAAGAGCATAGAAAGTTTGCTTCATCTTAGCCCAGAAGCACTTATAGCACGCGTACTTGCAAAGCTTGAGTATCATAAAATCACTCCATAGGTAAAAACTATGACCACTAAAGCAGGCTTTGATTTTGGGTTTGATGGTTCTGCGTGCAAGAGCTGTGGGGGGCGGTGTTGTGTGGGTGAGAGTGGCTATATCTTTCTCACGCTCAAAGAAGTAGAATCCATTGCCGCATTTTTGGGGGTGGAGTTTGAGAAGTTTGTTCTACACTATGTCAAAAAGGTTGGCTACCGATTTTCGCTCATTGAAAAGTCCTATGAAGATGGCTTTGCGTGTGTGTTTTTTGACACACAAAAAAAGCAGTGTGGGATCTATGAAACTCGCCCAGCCCAGTGTAGAACATTTCCATTTTGGGAGGGGTTTCAATCAAAAAGTGAGCTTACAGAGCTTTGCGCACTTTGCCCCGGAGTTGTTAAGCAAACACAGGGATAAATGATGAGAGTTTTGTGTAGTGCTTTATTGCTTATGTGTCTAGTGTATGCTGATAGTAGAGAAGATGCGGCTTTGCTTAATGGTGCCGATAGCTTATATCACGGCGATTTTGCTACTTCGTTTGATGAGTTTATTGCACTATTTGAAGACACAAAAGAGCCTTATTATGCCAAGCTTGCAGCCCGAGCGGCGATGGGCAAGGGCGATACAAAGTCTGCACTGCTACTTGCAGAGCTGTATATCAAGCTTAGTGGTAATGATGAAGATCTTATTATCAACAAAATTCTCGCTGATGTTTATACGCAAAATGGGCAAATAGAGCAGGCTATCAAAGTGCTAGAGAGAATCTACAAGCAAGAGCCTAGTAATGAAGTGGGCGAAGTGCTGGGTAATATGTATATGCTTAGAGACTCCCCAAAGCAAGCGCAACCTATCTTTGAGAGCATTTATGAAGCAACACATCATACAGAGATTCTCAAAAAACTTCTTTTAATCTTTGTTGTGCAAAAGCAAGAGCAAAAAGCTTTGGGGCTTCTCTCCCAGCATTTATTGAGCTTTGGGTGTGAATACAAATTTTGTGAGGAATCAATTGGGATTTACGCGGATTTACGCGCCCTAGAATTTGCAAAAGATGTCTTTGAAAAAATCTATACCAAAAATCCCACAATCCCCAATGCTATGAATCTTATGCGCGTGCTTATTGCACTAAAGCAATTCCAAGAAGCTCATGGCATTGCGCAGTCCTTTCCGTTTGATCAAGGATTGCTTTTGGATTTGTATGTAGCCCAAGGTGATTATCATAAAGCACAAAAAGAAGCCGGGCATATCTATGCCCAAAGCAAGAATCCTAAATTTCTAGCGTTAGAGGCGATTTATGAGTTTAGCGCGCAAGAGCAGCCCACGCGCAAGCTAGCAGAATCTGTCGCCAAAAAGCTTAATGAGGCAATCACCCTGCGCCAAGCCCAAGTGCGTAAAGAAGATCAGCAACAAACCCCACAGGATGCGTTTTTTTATAACTTTTATGGCTATTTGTTGATTGATTATGAGATGGATATTAAGCGTGGCTTAGAGTATGTGAAAAAGGCTTTAGTGATTGAGCCTTATGCGTTCGCCTATATCGATTCATTAGCGTGGGGATATTATAAGCTTGGTGATTGTGACCGTGCGCTTAAGGCATTTGCACAAATCCCAAAAGACCAAATCGCAAACAACCCAGAATTGCGTGTACATAGCTACCAGATCCAAGGAGTGTGCAAGGAGCAGGTAAAGTGAAAGTGAGAGAATCTCAATGAATGTGATTATGCGACTTTTTCAAAGATTTTCTACAAGTGTGCCAGAATCTACTTCCGCGCTTGCTTATAGAATCCAGCGTGAGCAAGAGTTTTTACCCTTTGATTTGCTTGGACGATCGCTTTCCTATAACCCCTATCCGCCACGCTTTAAGGAGGTTTTTCCCACGCTAGATTCCCCATGTGCTGTGCTTGTGAAAGGTTTTGTGTTTGATGAGCTAGAATCTATAATTGCCCACATACACGCACATAAGGCACAAATCATCGTGCTAGATATGGCGCGAGATTCTAATGCTAATCCTAGTGGAGAGGGGCTAGAGTGTATAGGGTATCTGCGCCACTACACCACCGCGCTAATTATATTAAAGGACTGCTTTATTGACCCATATCAAATCTTGCAAGCAGTTGTCTATGGTGCTGATGGAGTGATGCTAGATTCTAGTAGTAGAGGACATAAGGTGTTGCTAGAGTTTGCATTTAGGCTAAATTGTATGAGTTTTTGTGTCATTGCAACACTTAAGGAGATTAAACAAGCTGTGCTAGCAAAGACGGAAGGTTTTTTTATCGATGATGGTGTGTATGATGAGTTTGCCACACTGCTACCAAAATCCAAATGCATCTGCCACTATGTGGCTACAACTGACCCTAAGCGCACAAGTACAAGTGCAGATTTTATGTGTATGCAAGTGTAGAATATGGACATTACTATTATTAGCGATACAAGCACACGCAACCTTAACATAGTTGCTCCTAGTGTGCGGCTTGATGAGTGTGTGGCACAAGGGCTACATATCTCACGCAGCCAAGCGCAAGAGCTTATTAAGCAAGGATATGTTCAAAACAATGGCATAAAGAGCCAAAAAAGTGGGCTTAAGCTTACAAAAGATACGATCTTGCATATTACGCTACCAGTGCAAGACTCCAAGCCATCTGCTCCGAAAATCTCACCACTTGAGATTGCTAGAATCTATGAAGATGAAGAGCTACTTATTTTAAACAAACCCCCAAATCTTGTCGTCCATAGCGCGCCAAGTGTAAAAGAAGAGACTTTGGTGGATTGGCTACAAGCGCAAGGGGTGATGCTTTCTACACTAAGTGGTACGCATCGGGCTGGGATTGTACACAGACTTGATAAGCAGACAAGTGGGGCAATCGCCATTGCTAAGACAAATGCCACGCACGCTTACTTAAGCCAAGAGCTAAAAGATCGTCGTATGGGGCGGTATTATTTGGCATTAATTGATAAACCAATTAAAGAGTCGCGAATGATCACTTGCAACCTAGCGCGTCACCCAAATAACCGACTAAAAATGACAAATATCGATGCTATGGGACTGAGAGTCTCTTCCGCTAGATTCTCGCAAAGTGCCTTTATCCCGCTTATTAATACGCAAGAGACTTCGCTGCTTGCTATTAAGCTCTACACTGGGCGCACACACCAAATCCGCGCGCATTTAGAAAGTATCAATCGCCATATTTTAGGGGATAGGCTTTATGGCTATGCAGGTACGCTAGGGTGTCGTGTCCAGCTACACGCATACTTACTCTATCTTGCACATCCTATCACGCGTAAGCAGATGGTTTTTCGCGCTGAGATTTTTGGAGATATGCTACAATGTGCACAGATTTTTGGGGCAAAGGAGTTTGATGAAGCCATTAGGCAAGATGCTATTGTGCAGGCTTTTAATCAGTGGGATACTGCTTATAGGGCTAAGTAGTTGTGGCAGCACAAGCACTTCCCTAGGGTTTTTGGGCTCGCAAGAAAAGCTTGACCCAAATTTACCTATGATTCCACAGATACGCACCATAGCTGATGTGAGCTCTATTGCCCTAGAGTGGGATAGGGTGCCAAATCCAAATGTGATTAAAGGCTTTGTTATCTTCCAAAACAATGCCAATAATAGTAAAAAAATTGCCACGATTAAGAACCCTTATGTCACGCATTATGTTGTGGATTCTCTTCTGCCAGAGACCTCTTACTCTTTCCAAATTGCCACACTTGGCGTAGATAATGCAATCTCACAAAAGACCAAGCCTCTTACTGTGAAGACATCATTTATTGATCCTGTTGAAAGGGTATTTGCTTCAAAAGACTATGCCAAAAAAATCAAGCTCATTTGGAGTCCTCACCCAAACCCTAGCATTACGCGCTACATTATCCAGCGCAAGAATCCGGCTGGTGTGTTTCTCAATATCGCTACAGTTAAAAACCGCTTGCTTGTGGAGTATTTTGATGAGAACCTAGCTGATGCGCAAGACTACACTTATCGTATTATCGCTAAAGATTTAAATGGGGTCAATTCTCGTCCAAGCGCGGAGATACAGGGATCTACAAGACAAAAGCCAAAGACAATCACTTCAATTCAAGCAAGCCAGAATCTAGCCAAAAACATTCAGCTAAGCTGGGAAGCTGTCCCTGATATTAACCGCTATGAGATTTATACCGCTGATGCACTTGATAGCGCATATAAGCCCCTTGTGCAAGTCAATAAAACCTACTACACACACAAAATAGGTAAAGATAGCGTAGAGCTATTCTATAAAGTGCGCGCAATTGATGATAATGATGTCGCAAGTGATTTGCCAAATGGTGCAGCTAAAGGTGCGACTCTCCCACCTCCACCTACACCGGTTATCACTAAAGGACAGATGCAGGATAGCCACGCCTTTATCGAATGGGAGATTATCAATCATGCGCGCGTAAAAGCCTATGCAGTATATCGCTATGAAGGACGTTTGGGTAACTTATTGCGCTTTAGTAATACGATACAAAATAGCTTTACTGATAAAGAAATGCAAAAAGGTAAACGGTATATCTATAAAGTCGTTTCTGTTGATGGAGATGGCAATGAGTCGTTGCCAAGCAAAGAAGTGGAGCTACTTCTACGATAATGCCACACTTTATTGCTCGCAAACGACTAGAATCTAGTGCTTCCAAGCTAGATTCTAGCCCTTATGCTTATAAGCTTTATAGTATAAGATCTAGCAGCGTCTCTCTTATTGCTATGCCTTATGTGTATCAAAATAAACATAGATTCTGCTTTGTTTATGAGATTTGGCGTGCAAATGATGTGCTATTAAAGGGGGTTAAAAGTCTGCGCCCTATACCAAGTGGCTTACTTAAAAATGCTCTGCAAGCCTTAAGTAAGCATTATGATGTATTGCAAGAGAATCTAGCACACACCGCGCTTAAGCAAGATATTGATAGTCCATTTTTGTTAAGCGAAGGGGAGATGGTTGGGCTACTAGAATCCAGTCAAGACACATATAGTCAAGTGTTTGTGGAGATAGGGTTTGGTAGTGGCAGGCATATTGTGCATTTAGCTAAGGAGCATAGAGATGCACTTGTAATAGGGCTGGAGATACACACGCCTTCTGTTGAGCAAGTGCTGAGACAGATTGAGATTCTAGGCTTAGAGAACCTTTATATATCTTGCCTTGATGCAAGGCAGTTTTTACACGCTGCTATAAGCGATAGTGTGGAGCAGATGTTTATCCACTTTCCTGTGCCTTGGAATAGTGCGAAAAAACGCCGCGTGCTAAATGATGTATTGCTACAAGAGATAATGCGGGTGCTTAAGCAAGCAGGTTCATTGGAGTTTCGTACCGATGATAGGGAATATTTTGAAGATGTGTTAGCTTTGGCACAAGATAATCAATACGCTAGTTCTACGCACATGATAAACGCCAAGCAGCCCATAACGAGTAAATATGAAGCAAGATGGCTTGCACAGGAGAAGGATATTTTTACTATCACAATCACACCAAATGCAAAAACCTCACCGAGAGATTCCCACGAGATTGGGCAAAAATATGCATTTGGATTTGATAAAAAATTGGTAAAATCCATTTTAGCAAAAGCTAGTAGCGATTGTTTTGCCCACTTGTGGGAGAAGAGGCGTTTTGCGCAAGGTTTTTTATGTGTATATGATGCTTTTATCTCAAAAGCGCAAGATAGGGTGGCATTTTTGGTACATTTTGGGGATTTTCAATACCCTTGCACGCGATTGGTTGTGTTAGAGCGTATTGAGATAGCAGATGCGTTTGAGTATCAAGGGCAATATTTCCCAGAGCCACCACTCCAGAACCAAGCCAATGCACAAGCACACGAATTGTTTACTAACATATTGGAGAAACTATGAGTATCATTACAGCAAACAATCTTACGCTAGGCTACCAGCGGGAAGAGCCTGTCATTGTTAATGCAAACTTTACCATTAACCACAAAGACTTTGTTTTCATATCAGGACCTAGTGGCAGTGGCAAAAGCACCCTACTTAGCTCACTCTATGGGGCATTAGCTCCTATGAGTGGGAATCTTAGCGTATGCGATGTTAATCTTACTAAACATAAAGACAAAAACATCACTCGCTTGCGACAAAAAATCGGCATAGTTTTTCAAGATTATAAGCTTATAGAAGAGTGGAATGTCGAAAAAAACATTGCACTACCTATGTTTATTAACGGCTACAAAAAAGACGCCTGCGAAGCCCAGACAGAAAAACTACTTTCGCATATAGGGCTTTTGCATAAGGCAACTAAATATCCACTAGAGCTAAGTGGTGGGGAGCAGCAGCGTGTGGCTATGGCGCGCGCTATTGCTCATCGTCCCACCTTGATTCTAGCTGATGAGCCCACAGGGAATCTTGATGATTTTTCTAGTGATATGATTTGGAGCTTGCTAAAAAGCGCAAATGAGCAACTTGACATTACTATCGTGGTTGTTACCCACCGCGTCCCTGTACGCACAAATATCTCCTATCGGCATTTGTTTATCGATCGAGAAAGGAATAGTATTTATGAACAGCATTAAACAGCACTTTTTTTTGATTCTACCGCTACTTGCGTTACTTTTTAGTCTTGAGAGCTTTTTGCTTATCAGTCGGGCGATTATCAGTAAGGAAGACAAGCTTTTGCAAAATTACTCTATTGTGATTGCAAGTAAAAAAAAGCTCTCTCTTGAAATTATTCAGCAAAACATCCCAGAAGCTTCGTCGCTTGAGCTGATTGATCCAAGCTTTATTCTAGATAAAATCCGCTCCAATATGAATAATGAAGATTTTGAAAACATCAAAAAGGAATTATCTCTTTACTACACTTTAAAGCTTGATTCTTTCCCTAATCAACGGCGACTTAATATCATAGAATCTACTTTAAACAAAATCCCAAATATCATCAAGACAGAATCGTTTGCCAAGACGCATAACCAAGCCTATCGCCTACTGTTTTTGGTCAAGCTTAGCATACAGACTTTCGCGATTATTTTGGCAGCGCTTAGTGTGCTTTTGATGATTGATCAAATACGAATTTGGCATTTTGAGCATAGTAAGCGTATGCAAATTATGAATTATTTGGGGGCAAGTTTATGGATGAGAAATAGTTTCTTGCTTAAGAGTGCGATTAATGATGCCGTTATCGCGACTATTGTGGTGAGTGTTGGGTTTTTGTATTTTTCTACGACAGCTGCTGCTAGAGAGATGATGGAGGCACTAGAAGTGAGCGGCGAGGTGTTTAGCTTTTTGCGTGATTTTGGGATTTTACTTGTAGCCTCGATTGGCACTTGTTTGTTTTGCGTATTTGCGGCAATTAGCCTACAGAGAACGGTATAAAATGCGTTTTGTATCTGTGCTTTGGTGTGTACTCTTACCTGTATATCTAGTTGCTGCACCCAAAAAGCTCGAAGATATAGAAAAGGACATCCACGCCAATAAGCAGAAGCTAGAGGAAAAAGCCAAAGAAGAGCGGAAAATCTCATCGCGCCTAAGCTCGCTCGGCAATACGATTAATGCGCGCAAGAAGCAGGTCGCTTCCCTGCGTGCGCAAATTGTGTTTTTGCAAAAAAGTATTAGCCAAAATCAAAGCCAAAATCAAAGCCAAGAGAAAAAGTTGGGGTCGCTACGCACAACCTTGCAGGCATTAGAGAGCGAAAAGAGTGCGATACAAGCTTACATTGCCAATATTATTATCAAGGATTTGTCATTCTGGCTTGTTTTAGATAAACAAAGTGCCGTATCCCCAGATGATGTGATGCTTGAAGAAGCATTTGATCTTTTAACCAAGCAAAGCCAGAGCAAGATTCTAGCTCTAAGTGACAAGCAAAAAAAGATTACTGATCAAATTGGACTCATTACACATAATATCAATGAGATCACAACTCTCATAGGCACGCAACAAAACAAAAAAGAGCAACTACAAAAAATGATTAATGAGCAAAAACTCTTAAATGACAAATTGCAAGCCGAGCTAAATGACTACAATCAAAAACTTATCCAAATCACCAAAGAGCGCGAAGGGCTAGATTCTATATTGCAACATCTAAATATCATTAAAGCTGATCGACAAAAGGAGCTAGAGAGACAGCGACAAGCGTTGCTAGCAGCACAAAAAGCACAGAAAGAAAAAGAAGAAAAACAAGCTAAAGAAAATGACTCAGTCCCCGCCCAGCAACAAAGTCAAAAAAACAATCTCAACATTGTACAAGTTGCAAATAGCTATAAGAATGTCTCAGTTATCAAATACGCTGGAGCAAAGACCATTGCGCCACTGGAATATTACACGATTGAGCAGAATTTTGGACCTTATTTTGACCCAGTTTATAATCTTAAGGTGTTTAATGAGTCGATCACGCTGCTTTCAAAGGTGCCCAATGCCGTCGTATATAATATCCTTGATGGCAAGGTTGTTTATGCTAAGGAAGCCCCTGTGCTCAAAAAGGTTGTAATTGTTGAACACAGCAATGAGACCTATACCATTTACTCTCAGCTTGATAAAATCGCGCCGACAGTTAAGCCGGGCTTTGTTGTTAAAAAGGGTTATACAATTGGTAGGGTTTCTCAGAGACTTGGTTTAGAAATCACACAAAAAGACAAACATATCGATCCAATCGAAGTTATTGCAAAAAGTAAATAATTTGTTAAAACATTTTACAAAATAGTCGATAGTAGTATCACCTAAGCTAAAATCACAAGGAGGTTATTATGGCAGAGGTGCATACAAACCAAATTTCTTCTATTAAAAATACACTTTATGGTATGGTTAATAGTGCAGGGCAGGCATATAGGCAGGATTCTATCCAAGCGTCTAATATGCGCGCTGCAAGCTCTATTCATACCCATCGTGATGATGTGTATACTCGTGGCGAGCTAGTGCATACAGCAAAAGAGATCAACAAGAAAATGGAGCATATTGGTGCTGATATTAATTTCAGTTACAATGATGATATTGGTGGGCTTGTTGTAACGGTGAAAGACCCAAACAATGGTGGTAGGGTGATCCGAGAAATCCCAAGCAAAGAAGCCATTGAGCTTACAAAAAAAATGCATGAAGTAGTTGGGCTGATCTTCGATAAAAGAGGATAGTTTAGGTTCTAGCTGGTATGCTATGCTAAGAATCGTGGGAGATAAGTAATGGCAGTAGGTAGGATCAACTCATTGGGAGTTGGTAGCGGAGTGTTGAGCTATGATGTCATTGACAAGTTGCGCGAAGCAGATGAAAAGTCAATGATTCGTCCAATAGAGCGGAAAATGGAGCAAAATATTGAGAAGCAAACCGCGCTCGCAGAGATTAAGACGCTAGTATCTGCTATACGCACACCTACAAAAACTCTTGCAGACTATTCTTCTTACCTAGGGCGCACAACCAATGTCAATAGTGATGCAATTAAGGCAACTGTTGCAAGCGGTGTACCTATACAAGATATTAAAGTTGATGTGCATCAGCTAGCTCAGGGTGATATTAATGAGGTTGGCGGGAAATTTGAGAGTAGGGATAGCGTGTTTAGCGAGAATGATGTAAGTCTTAGCTTCTATACACAGGGTAGAAGCTATAAGATTGATATTAAGGGTGGCATGAGTCTAGGTGATGTTGCACAGCTTATTACTGATGAGACAAATGGCGAGGTTATGGGCATCATTATGAAGACAGGCGGATCAAAGCCCTATCAACTTATGATGAATTCTAAAGGTATGGGGGATCAAAGTAGAATCTATTTTGGCACAACGCTAACGACAAATATCCCGGTTGGTGCTTTGAGCTTGGGTGAGGGTGATTTGACCTTAAAGCTTACAGATAGTAATGGTAATGAGCAAAGTTTGGATATTAAGTTAAAGACAGATGGCTCGGGAGATAGTGCTCTAGCTGTCAAAGAGGCGATAAGAGAAGCCATAGAGTCTAATGATGAGCTAAAAGATTTGCTTGATACAGAGATTAATGTAGGGCTTGATAAAGATGGCAGGGGGCTTGTGATCAATGATTTGCGTGGATATGGCGTAAGTGTGGAGGGCGCGCAAGCTGGATCGCTTGGCTTCCGCGATGGACAGGCAAAGCAAGAGCCACTTATAGAATCTAGGCAGATGGTGAAGTCGGGCAAGCTGAGTGGGACCGTGATGATTGGTAGTGTGCCACTAGATCTTGCTAAGATGACTAAAGATAAAAATACTAGCGAGCAAAATGCCCAAATCATCGCACAAGCCATAGAAAATATCGCAGGGATGCATGCTAGCACTGATGGTTTTGGGAAGCTTACTTTAAGCTCAGAAGTAGGTGAAATCAAAATTAGCGCACAAGATGATGCAGGTAAGCAAGCTATAGAAGCTATTGGATTGAAGTCTGGAACTATGCAGAGCTATACGAAACTGCAAAATAGCTTGTTTAAAATCAAAAACATTCAGCAAGGACAAGATGCGCTTATTTCCTATAATGGTGCGCAAATTTCACGCCCTACTAATGAGATTAATGATGTCGTAGGTGGCGTATCAATGAGTTTGCAGTCAACAACGGAGCCGGGCAAGCCAGCGATTATTAGCATAGGACGAGATGATGCAAATATTATTGAGCAGGTGAAAGAATTTGTGAAAGCTTATAATGAGCTAGTCCCTAAGCTTAATGAGACAACACGCTATGATGAGGATACGAGTGTTGCTGGGGTGTTTAATGGTGTGAGTGACATACGCACGATACGATCTTCGCTTAATTCTTTGATCAGCTATTCAGAGCTTGTTGATGGCAAGCTTGCAAGTCTTGTGAATTATGGCATCACGCTTAATGATAAGGGTGTGATGTTTTTAGATGAATCTATGCTTGCAAGTGCGATAAGTGCTGACCCAAAGGGTACGGAAGAGTTGTTTTATGGCAGAGATAAGCAAGAGATATCCGGAAGAGAGACACATATTGATGGTGTTTTTGCAAAAATTGATAAATTTTTAGCTACTTTAGCCGATGGTAGTAACTCAAGGCTTGAAGCATTTGGCTCATCGTTAGAGCGCGATGCCAAAGCCTTACAAAAAGACAAGAAAAGTGCGACGGATTTGCTTGATACACGCTATGAGACGATGGCCAGTCGTTTTGCGGCTTATGACAGCCAAATTGCAAAGACGAAAAATGCCTTTGGCTCAGTGCAGATGATGATCGATCAGTCTGTTGCTAAAAAGTAGCTTGAAGAAGTAGCTCATTAGGAAAGGATAATTATGAGAAGCAATGCCTACAATCTCTACCAACACAACGAAATTTCCGTGGAGTCTCCCGCTAAATTGATTGAGATGCTCTATGAAGGGATATTGCGTTTTTGCGGACAAGCAAAGCGACATATGGAGCTGGGAGATATTGAAAAAAAGATCTATTATATCAATCGTGTAACAGATATTTTCACAGAGTTACTTAATGTCCTAGATTATGAGAGAGGTGGCGAGGTAGCTACTTATCTCACGGGGCTTTATACGCACCAAATCAAGTTGCTTACCCAAGCGAATGTCGAAGATAATGCAGAAAAAATTGATATTGTTATCAATGTAGCAAAGGGCTTGCTTGAAGCTTGGAGAGAGATCCACCAAAATGAGCTGGCTTGATAGCCTAAAGGTCGCAATTATCCAAAAAGACACACAAAAGGCATTTGCGCATATACAGACACTTCCCGAGAGCTTTGATGATATAGAGGAAATGCTCCAAGCAAGGGAGCTTATCGCTCAGGTACTCGACTTGCTTGAAGAGGAAAAGAGCCATATTAGAATACAAATGTTACAAATAAAAGCTGCAAAAAAATTCATAGAGATTAATTCATAACTGCTACATACAAATTTATTTGGACAATTGTTGTAGATAAGGGTTATAGGCGCGATATATTTGGCAGATAAGCGTGGTATCGAATATTTGTGTAAATCTTGGTTGGGCATAGCAAATGTTTGCGGGACTATTTAAGCATCAGTATGTTTAAACCCAATAAGATATTCAAATAGTTTATCAAAATTTTCTTTGCTTTTGTCTTCCGGCTTGTCTTTTAGATTCTCTGTGTTTTTAAATGCGCTTGAGATAATACTTGATTGCTTGTTTTCTTTGCGAGTATCCAAAGCCAAACTTCTCTCTATCTTCATCACTAAATAAAAGATTCTATGGCATAGACATTATTTTTTTATGTTGCCACTTGCATTTTTAAAAATATCTTTAAGCGTAATAACTGAAAGTTTGCTTTTAAACTTTTATTCACCTTCAATACCTTTTTTCATAGCTTGTCCTGCTCTGCCATTGTCTACTAGCAAAATGGGGTGGATACGCAGTGTTTTGCAAAAGCGATGTTTTGTACTTTTTGTCTTTGTTCAGCATTAGTTCTTTATTATTTTTATCGCTAGATTCTGTATCTCCCTTGCCACCAAGTCCGCTAAGAGGCAAAAATATAAGCTTATTAGAATCTTTGTAGTCATAAATCTGGCTATATGCGTTTAGAATGTTGTAATCCATAATACCCTCTACAAATACAAGATTACTTACATCAAGTTTAATATCTGTCCCTAATGCTTTGCGTATATCATTAAGTATATCGCCCTAGCATTGAGAAGTCATTAATGATGAGTGAGCCTTTTGGATTGTTCTATCTCATTAGGCTCCAAAGAGTTTAATGACTTTATAATCCACACTTCATTAAGATGAGTAATATCTAGCATATAGGGCGAGTGTGTAGCGATGATAAATAAAACACCACCTTTCTTGTCATAATCTTTTATAAACTCTCGTAATTCTCTTTGGGCGGGTATGCTTAGACTATTTTCTGGCTCATCAATGAGAACAATATTGCCCTTGCCAACTTATCTCTATATAAAAAGTTAAAAAAGAGATTTGAAAAATTTTCTAAAACCTGTGTTTTGTCGCTCCAGATTGATAGTATCGCCATTTTTCCTTTACTTAGCTCTACAGCACTAGAATCTAGCCTAATATGAAAGCTATAAACAGACCGCTCCAAGCAATCAAATCATTAAAGCGTTTATTGATTGTGCGTGTCAAAAAGCTCGTTAATCTCATCTTGTGTGGTGGTGTGATGGTCCCATCATCTTTTTATAAGCCTTTTGTATCATCGTTTCTCTATCCAAGATTGTAAAAAGCACTTGAAAAAAGCTTGATTGATTGAACTTGCTAAGCTTTACTTTTAAGTCCTTTTTGGCAATTGTATTTTCTTTATATAGCACGATGTTGGGCAAAAATGCAATATCAAAATGCTCTTTAATAATATCTCTATCCTTTTGCCTTTGTCTATCTTTTTGGAAGCGTTCAATTGGTATTTACAAGAGGGTTTGTAGGTTTGAATCTCTATTGAGATAACAATCTTTTCCACCATATTTTGCAAGGTCTTATAGTGATTTTGCAACTCCTTAAATGTTGTATCACCTTTGATAGTAGATTCTATATTTTCCATTTTTTTGCATATGCTACTTGAATATGCGTGCTTGTTTATACTTAAGGCATTTTTTCATATGTTCTCTTGCTCATTTGGTATCATAAACCCTATATGTTTCCAACTCTTTTGGCAAATTTGTTGTTAATCTATTAGGTGTTAGTGTTGCCCTAAAAATGTATGGTTTTACTTGTGAAGCACTAATGCTTGATTGAGATTCTGTTTGGTTGGATTTTGCTTTTTCAAACTTTCCCTTTAAAAACTCTCGTAATTCTTTTGCATTATCACAATCTTCAGGTGCTTTAGTATCGCTAATTACAAATTTACAGGCAAGTTTAATTACTCTGTTTTTGTCTTTAATTTCATTGTATTTTTTCTGCAAGGCACTAAAACACTTTAATGCCTTGCCACCTTGATCTACACTGCAAAGTAGCATACGATTATGTTCTGGCAAGATAAGGCGGATTTCTTTCCTGTCTCCCACTTCATCATAGCCATAGATTCCATATACTTGAGAGCTTTCAAACATATTTTGGATAAATTCACAATATTCCTCTTGTGTATCGCTTTCATTAAGTTCCGCGCCCTTTTCTAGGCTACCTTCAGTAAAAAATATCCTAAAAGTTTTACCCGAAAAATTAGAGTCTATATCTTGCCCTTGCGTATTTTTTGTAGATTCTGCTATCGCTTCCAATATCTTTGAATCTGTGATTTTATACTCTAAGTGTTAGCTTTGGCTCTTCTTTATATCCGCGATAATCTGGCTTGTTGCTATCTTATAATTTGGATTGCGATAAACTAGCTAACTCATCTAGCACATTACTTTTTCCATCATTACCACCAAGTAGGACTAATAATCTACCAATATGCCCTCCATCATTAGAACCTAGCTGCAACTTATTGCTAAGATTTTCTTGCTTAGAATCTAATATGCCTAGATTCCTAAAATTCTCAAACACTATGCTTCGCGTATTCATTTTTGCTCCTCTCCCTCTTCGTTTAATGCTTTTTTATTCTTTGCTAGAATCTTTTGGCACTCTAGCAAATATTCTAAAATGGGGTCTAGCACCTGCGTTGTGTCACCATATTAATGAACTCTATTTTCACGCTATTATCCTTTTTCAAAAGATTTGCAATGATTTGGATTCTATCTCGCGTGCTTTTTGTCTTTGGCTGCACGAGATTTCCTACGATATAGCTCATCGCTTTGCTTTTATCAAACCCTTTTTCAGTCATCACAAAATCAAAAATTTTGAGCAACTTCAACTCTATGTTGTCCTTATAGTCCTGTCTCATACATTTGTATGAATTTATATATTGTTGGGCGAGAGATTCCTAAAAAAATCTACCAAATCTACAAGTCGAATTTCAATTTCTTTTAGCCACTCTCTTAGTAGCTTCAGAGGGGCTTGACTTGTTTGGACTGTATTGTTGCAAGTGTTCTTACTTTTATTGGTTTGTCATTAACTTGCCTTGATTTTCTTACTTGATTGTGGTGCTTTTACATAATTATGTCAATATATACTTTACATCTTATGTAAATAATAGGGGGTGGCTTTGGCATTGTTAATATATGTTTTTGGATCTGCTGTTTGCATAAGTGCTTGGCGCATACATACTCCAGAAATTGGCATACTTGTTAAAGCCGGTAAGGTCTCTAGTGTAATGCCTCCAATAGCATAAAGCCCTTGTAGTGCAGGCTTATCCCTAGAATCTGCTTTTACAAAGCTAGATTCTAGGGTGATGATGGATTCTAGTAGCTTTAGCCCTTTTGGCTCCACGCCTACTTTGCACGAGCTTTGGAAAATATGCCCGATAATGACATAATCCACCCATTTCCTAGCAGCTAGGTATTCTTCTATGCTATGCACAGAGATTCCAAGCGTACGAAAGTGCGATCGTAAGTGTGGTAAATGCACAATTTGATTGCTTTGGCAGTGTAGGGCAGGCGCGCTAAGTTCTTTGGCTACTTGAGCAAAAGAGTGTAAAACACACGCCACCCCCGTGCCAGCACATATTTTTAAGGCTTGTTTAGCCAGCACGCTATATGTGCTAGGCTCTAGTTGCTTTTCACGCAGGATAATCGCACCAACATCACTTTGAGCTAGCAATTCTATGTGCTCTAGTAAATCACTCTTGCAGATCCTAGAATCTGTGATGGCGACAATCTCTCTAGCCCACATAGATGCTATCGCTAAGCACAGGTTGTAGGGCATTTTGCTTAAGCATAGCCATAATCTCACTAACCCCCCTAGAATCTGCTATATCAAACTGTTCATCACCTTTTTTCTCCACATTTTTTCCCCCTATGCCAACCGATACGCCAGCACTCATCTTGCTCGCCCCAAGCTTTATGAATTCATCGCGCAATCCCTTGCGCTCGCGACTAGAAATCGTGATGCTTGCATATGGTAAAAAGAGCCGATATGCGCAAAGTACTTGTAGTAGTCTTGTCTCTCCCACATCCTTTGCACCCAGCTTTTTATTATTGATGATAGGGCGTAAGCGTGGGATTGATAAGGCAATTTCTGCGTGGGGATAGCGTGCTTGTAAAAAATGCGCGTGTAGTGCAGTCGCAAGCGCATCTTTACGAAAATCTGCAATGCCTAGTAGCGCACCAAAGCCCACCCCCCTAAATCCAGCACGCAATGCCCGCTCTTGTGCATAAAATCGATAGGGGAAGACACATTTCTCCCCAGCAGTGTGGATTCTAGTGTAGCGCAGGGGATCGTAAGTTTCTTGAAAAATCGTTACATAATCACAGCCATTTTCGTGCAAGAGCGCGTATTCATCGGTATTCATTGGGTAAATCTCCACACCTACGACATTGAAATATTCTTTGGCTATAGCACAGGCTTTGGCGATATATTCTACGCTTGCATACTCTCTGCCCTCACCTGTAAGCATAAGCACTTCTTGCAAGCCACTTTGTGCGATTGCTTGCATTTCTTGGTGGATCTCGCGCTCACTAAGCTTGGCGCGTGCGATTGGATTACCCTTTTGGAATCCGCAATATACGCATTTGCTTGAGCAGTGATTGCTAAGATACAAGGGAGTAAAAAGGGCAATATTATTGCCAAAATACTTGCGTTTTACCTGCGCGCTTTTAAGTGCTAGCTCGTGGATAAACTTCTCTGCAGCAGGAGAGAGTAGGGCTTGTAAATGTGCTATATTTAGGCTTGTAGCATTTAAAGCGCGCTTGATATCACTTGTATCAAAACTTGCTTCATCATAGTGTGCAACTTCTGTCAGTACTCGCTCTAATAAATCACTATCAATTTGCTCCATAAAGGGCATATATGTCATACAATCACGTCGCATAACTCTTCCCCCCTAATCGCGTAAAAAGCCTGTAGGTGGTGAGCTAGGTTTGGGTACGCTTGTAGGAGCAAGTCCAGCGAGATACGCACTTCGCCCAGCTTCCACGGCTAAGGCAAATGCACGCGCCATTGTTGGGATATGGCTAGATTCCGCTATGGCGGTATTTACCATAACTGCAGCCACACCCATTTGCATGGCTTCACAAGCTTGAGCTGGCGAGCCAAGCCCTGCATCAACGATAATTGGCAGTGCAATTTCATTAAGCAGGATTTGTATAAATTCTCTTGCACATAGCCCCTTATTGCTCCCAATTGGTGCAGCCAAAGGCATAATTGCTGCAGCCCCAGCATTGCACATATCGCGCGCGGCGTAGAGATCTGCAGACATATAAGGTAAAGGGGTAAAGCCATTATTTGCAAGTAGTTCCACAGCTTTTGCAGTTTCATAGTTATTGGGCAAGAGATATTTGCTATCAGCGATGACTTCTATTTTTATGAGATTCGCGCCACAAATTTCTCTAGCAAGGCGTGCTATACGCAGGGCTTCATTGGCATTCCTAGCACCGGAAGTATTGGGCAAAAGTGTGATATGTTTTGGGATAAAATCCAGGATATTTTCTAGTCCTTGTGGATTGGCACGGCGCAGAGCTAGGGTAATGATTTGTACATTAGCCTGCGTGATAGCGGAGTCAATCAGCTCTAGAGAGTATTTACCAGATCCTAGGATAAAGCGATTGGTGAAGCTAAATCCACCTATCTGCAAAACATCATTTTCCAAAGACATATCCTTAAAGAGGCTAGATTCTAGGGTGGAAGATAGGGGCGCAAAAAGAGAGTGATATATTTAAGGCGTGAAGCAAGTGCTAGCGCGATGTAAAGCACACGCTACTAAAGTCTTAAACATAATCAGCGCAAAGTGGCACAGCTTTCAAATAGCACGATTTTTCAATCCCTGTAATTCTAGCTAAAATCCCCAGCACTTTGTCAATACTTTTGCAAATTTTTTGCACAAGCCAAGCCAGATCCTTCTCGCGCGTGCCAAATCTACCTAAATCAAAACCACTGCTAGCCAAGGCTTGCTGCTCCTCTGCGCAAACACAAGCCAGCGCACTTCCAATGTTCCATCTAAGCACAGTAGCTAGAATCTTACATTTTTGTATTTTGTACACACGCTAAAATTTACCCACCAAAACCACAAAAACTCACCTTTCATATGTATGGGGACTCGTGGGGCGAGCAGTTGCCACGCGTATCGGTGTGCGCTAAATGTGAGCATAACTTGCAAAATAAGAGCTTTTATTGAAAACTACCCATTTTTTGCATTAGGTGTATTTGGACAAAGAAGTTTTAATGTTTCTTTTTATATTGCTCCAAAGCCTTAATGGTTAAATACTCAAATAAAGCTTGCTCATCTTTAATGCTACTATGAATAGAAGCTTGAATATATTTGGCAAATATATCTTCTTCCATTTCTTCAAAAATAGGACTATACAGCTCTTTACTGATTAAACTTAGGGCTAAAAGATTAATGAGTTTTGTGGATTTTATAAGAGGGATATTGGCGATAATATTCTCAAAATCTTTAATGTCTAATTTCTCATATTGCTCATTAATTTTTACAATTTTTTGATTTGCTTGGAGTTCTTTTAAAATCTTATCAAGGGTTTGTAAAATATTTTGATACTCAAATTCTAAAGGATTCTGTTCTTGGCTTTTATGTGAAAAGTTATTTACTATTTTTTCTCCTATGAAAGCATAATCAGTTTTACTTACTATAAGACTTTCTATATCTTCTTTTTCTTGAAAATCAAATTGAATTTTACCTCTAGGCTTTAAAAGATTCTCATCAATTTTGTCGCACTTTTCAATGCTATCAAGTTTTTCTTTATTTGTTAAAAAATTTTCGTTGATTTCTTTATAATCTACAAAGCGAAATTTAATATTTGAGATTCTAAAAATATCTCCTTTGTTGATAATGGTCTCAAAGCCACTTTGCATTCTGGAAAAAGATTCATTATAAAATATAGCAGCATCTTCTACAGGGGCGATGGTAAAAAACCCTTCATCAAAACCTATTTTTAAATGCCTAGCCTGTATTTTGTTTTCTCTATCTTGAACACAAAAAGAACATTGTGAATCACTCCCTATAAATCCTCCATTTCTATCAAATATATATGCTTTATCTTTACTTAAAGCTTCTTCTAAGTTTTCAATAATAACACCAATTTTTTCTTCATTGTTCATCGTTGTTTTCTCCTATTGTAACAGATTCTACAATCCTTAATTGTTGAATTATATTAAGAATTTGCTGAACCTCCAAAGCACCATTGGTCAATTTAAAATCAAAATACAACTTTTCATTATTGTTAAAAAATATACTGTATGCACCATTATGTCTATTTTCTTGTAGGAATCTATACCAAGCCCATTCTCCACTATATGTCTTATTGTGAGTTACATTTGGATTGTGGTAATCAAAAGTCGTTAGGCTTAAGTTTGTATTTGCATTAAATTGTTCCCCAATAATTTGTAGAATAGAGTTTAAAGTATGATCATATCTAACATTGTGGGAATTATATTGTAGCTCTATCGCAGAGAAATCAGCACTTAAATCCAAACTTTGTAATGTAAAATTGACTTTTATATTATCATTTGCATTTAGCATTAATTCCGAGAGATTTTTAGCATTTCTCATAAATCCTAAAAAACTCTTAGAGAAATTTATATTCACATCAGATTGAGTGGTTAAAAGGTAAGAATTAGTTTTTTTGATCAATACGGAATGCAAATATTTGTTGTAGAATTTATTGAGAGTTCCATTTTTGCCAAAAAAACTTTTAAAAGCATCCATGCTCAATTCTTGTATGCTTTGAGTATTGAAAGGATAAAATGGTGCAATTTCATTCATAAAAGGTGTGCTAACTTCATTAAACCAAGCAGTATTAAGCAATGAGATGCCACGAGACTCTATAAGATTCCACGCATACAAATACAATTTAGCGTAATATTGTTCTAATTCTGGCGGAAGTTGCTTAATATCATTGGAGAATATCACAAAAGGATCATGCTGTTCTTGTCTGTGATTAAATGCATAAGATATTTTATTATCGACGCTTTGCGTGTTGTTTGTATCAAATTCTACGATTTTGGCGTGAATATTTTTAATGTCTAAACCGATGGCTTCCATCATATTTGTATCAGTATCAGCACTAAGACCTACTGCCGAAACTCCAGAGTTCAAAAATGAATCTTGCTTAATAAGTTTATGGTAGGGACTAAAAGTATTGGTAATCTGACCAAAGTGCATTTTAATCTCATTAGTATTGAGTCCTGTATTGTAGGCTTCTTTTAACAAAAAAACATCATTTAAATTTGTGTTGATAGTAACAATTTTGATTAAAGTTGATAGCGGGTTATCTATTTTGGATAAAACGCTAAGTTGATTGAGAGTGGCATCTTTGGAGCCGTATTGCTTTGGTTCAAGAGACCAAAGCAACTCCTCCCATTTGTTTTGGTATTCTATCAAATATAATTTGAGTATATCCATTGAAAGTGTGTCTTTATTTTCTTTTGTTAAATTGCTAATATTTTCAAGCATCCAAGATTCTATATTGATCATATCATCTATATTGTGATGTAAATTTTGTAAAAAGCTTATCATCCCACTTTTAGTATAGAATTTCTCTATGGAGGCGATTTTGCTTGATTCTGCAAAAATACTATTTGCGGCAACGCCCAATTCTTCCCTGATTCTATAAATTTCCTTTTGTTTATCATTATTGAGAAAATTTAACAAAATATAAAGTCTTTGTGCTCTTGTGGTTGTTTTTTGCAATGTCAAAATCGCTAATTCAATACTCTTTTGGTCTTTATAGAAATCTTCTATATGAATTTTTTGAATATCATCAACACCACTCAAGAAGCTTTCCTTGGAAATATTATATTTGCTCAATAGCTGCCAATTTTCATTAATCCAATTCTTAAGCAAATGTTTATTTAAATATTCTCGCTCAAATAAGGACTTATACATATATAATGTTTTTATCAAATTGCTTTTATTTTTTTCATTAGTTTGCAAGACATATTCCATTTCCTTAAGTAAAGTATTCTTGAGTACATCTTCATTCAATTTATAGTAAAACTCTTGGGCTTCTAAAAAACCCCTATATGATATCCTGAGACTTGGATACTGCATAAAATTGTTCTTTGTTGAAAGTTCAGGGTAAACACCTAAAATATTTTTCAAGTTTGTGAGTAGATTGACTTTTTCTTGTATGTTGAGTTGTCTATAATCCACATCATTTAAGAGAATTTGCAATGCGTGGAGAGTGTTTGTCGCTTTTTCTTTTTCTGATTTATTTCTAGAAATAAAATAAGAAGATAAGAAATAAGTACTTAAGCCTAAGGTAAATATAAGAAATAACATTGAAAACTTTTTAAAAACATTTTTCATGCTACTCAAAGAATAATCCTTAAAGATAATATTTTCCAGTAAAGATTCTACAAAATAACTTCGCTGATTATGTAACGGGTTTGCTTTTGCCAATGCTTTTTTGATATTGTATTTTTCGCATACACTATCAAGTAAAAAGTTTCTAGGAGTGTTTTCTTGATATGCACTCACAAAATATACGCCTCTTAATAAAGAGTTATTTTTAAATGCTAGTTCGGTTTGTGTTTCCAAAAGAAAATCTTTAGCAAAAGCAAATAAATTGTCAAGCTGTTTGAGAAAAAGATACATTTTGTTTTTATCTTCTAAGGAGTAGATAGAGTGATTGTGATTAATAAAGTTAAGTAATAAAGACTGACTAATCTCCCTAAACTCTTTATTTAAAGTATCGGCGTTCAATTTCTCTCTAAAGCTAAGACCTAGGGTTTTATTAGCGATCTTTTCATCAAAAATTCCAAAAAACTCCTTCATGCCCTCTAGTAAATCAATCTTAGAAAAAACCACATAAATGGGAATTTTAATATTAAGCGAATTTTCACAATCATTCACTCTTCTCGAAAGATATCGAATAATATTTGTTGAATATTCTTTAGGGCTACTTAAAAATAATCTTGTGTCTATGACTAAAATTATACCATTAAGTTTGCTATGAAAAAAGTTTCGATTTAAAAAATTTAGGAAATTTATCCAAATGTTTTTTTTAATCAAAAATTCTTTGTTTTTATCTAGATCATCTTCGGGAAGCTCATCACTACTTGAGGGGATAAAAAGATTTTCTTGAGAAAAATAATTTCCTTCTGTGTCAAGTAATGCCCCACTTTTGGAAACATATAGAGAAAAGTTATTTGTAGATTGATGAAGTTTTTTGTAAGATTGTAAGCTATCGCTTAAGGGGTATTCTATGTTGGAATAATTTATAAAAGTACTTTTTCCTGCACTTTCTTCCCCCACAACAATAACTAAAGGCAATTGTTTAAACTTTATTTTTTGTTTCCAAGTTTCTCTAGCATCTTGCAGCGCAATAAAAAAATTTCTTTTAGCTCTAGACAGAGAATCTTTAGTTTCTTTGTTTAAGGCTTTTAATTTTGCTTTTTTTTCATCTTTGAGCGATATAAAAAAACTAATGGTTGGTTTAAGGAAGAAAAATAAAAAGACAATGAGCCACAGGGTGAATATGATTCCTAATCGTAAATATGAATTCCTAAAGATATGGTTATCGTTAAAGGATATTGAATAGCCCCAAAACCAAAACAGCATGCTTAAAATGACCAAAAATCCAAGCGTTAACGCAATAAGGAATAATGGAGAGCGTATAAAATGAAAAATCTTTCTAAACATTAGCTAAAACCTTAACATATTTCTAAAATTTGCTGTATTTTATGATACCATTGCAATGTGCAATGGGATCATAGTCACACAAACCAAATGTGGCTAGATTATACCAAAATTAAGGAGACAAAATGGCACAACCAGCTTACATAAGGATTGAAGGCTCTACCCAAGGACTTATTTCAAGTGGTGCTTCGACACCAGAAAGTATTGGGAATCGTTACCAATTAGGGCACGAAGATGAAATTATGGCCCAGGAAGTCACTCATATTGTAACTGTCCCAACAGATCCGCAAAGCGGACAACCAAGTGGGCAAAGAGTGCATAAGCCATTTTCTTTTACTTGTTCGTTAAATAAAGCTGTCCCACTTCTGTATAACGCTCTTACAAATGGAGAAAGATTACCGATTGTGGAAGTTCATTGGTTTAGGACTTCTACAAGTGGAGGGCAGGAGCACTATTTTACAACAAGATTAGAGGACGCTATTATTACAGATATTAGTCTTGTAATGCCCAATGCGCAAGAACAGAGCAATAACGATAAAACAGAGCTTTTTAAGGTTTCTCTCAATTATAGAAAAGTGGTTTGGGAGCATGTTGCTGCTGGAACAAGTGGTAGTGATGATTGGAGAGAGACGAGAGTTTAGTCTCCCTTGTTTTTTGCGTTTGTAAGGGATTGCTTTTAGCTTTTTGCTTGTCATCTTTGCCTTGTGGGCAAATTTGAGATAGCTAATCCCTGAGTTGAGGGAGTATTTATCTGCACAAGCGAGTTGTGTAGCTTGTATCTTTTAGAAACAATCTTCTAATCAAGCCCCAAGGACACTCCTATGCTCCATCCACTCTTAGAATCTGATAAGCTTGAGTGTATCCATAAAGGTAAAGTATTATTACAATCTAGTATAAGTAATCTACTCTCAATCAATAATGCAGGAGCGATTACTTTACA
>NZ_JAFVUX010000030.1 GCF_017502485.1 Helicobacter sp. | reverse complement strand
TTGCTGATGTAATTATAACATTCTACTCTGACAGGAATCTTAACAAGCAAATGGAGTTTAAGAATCCGCAAGTTGCTGCGCACTACAAAAAATCCGCTGCTCTCACTAGAGAAAAACAATTAACACCAAACAAAGCAAAATCCATAGGTAAAGGGCAGTAGAATGGAAGAAAAAGAGCCAAAAGCTTTACCACAATACTTGCAAAATGCAAAAAATAAGTTAGAGCAAGTGCTCAAAAAAGCCAATGAAGTAAAACATATTAAATTAGAAACCATCTTCGACACCATACAAGACGCAAATACTATATTTGCAGCAGAGAGAAAGACTTATGACTTTGTGTTAAATTTCAATAAGTTGCTAATTGCCATTGTGCTTGTGCAGCTAATTCTTATCATCTCTCTTTTCCCCTTAAAAGAAAAAGAGCCTTATCTTGTGGGATTTTCCAATGCTACACAAAACTTTGTGCATATACAAAAAGCTAATGAAAATATCACAGCAAATGATGCTCTTACACGCTCGCTGATTGGCGCATATATTATCAATAGAGAAACAATCAATCGTTTTGATGATAGTGATCGCTATGAAGTAGTGCGCCTGCAATCTAATACAAAAGTTTGGAAAACATTTGAGAACATTGTATCGCAAGAAAGCTCTATTTATGGCAATGAAAACCTAGAGCGGTCTGTAAAAATTGTCAATATCACAAAAATCAAAAATGGATATGCCAATGCAGAAGTGCAAATTGCGCTATTTAACCTAGGCATACTCCAAAGTCAAAAACGCTATAGAATCTCTTTGACCTATAAATATGAAAGCATTGATATTGACTTTAAATCACTACCAAAGAATCCCACAGGATTCCAAGTTACCGAATATGCTGTAACAGAAATTGCAACTATTAAAGATTTAGATGATGAAAACAAAGTAAATCCCAATAGTGTGCAAAGCAAAATAAAAGAAAAAGAGAAGCTAAAGGGTGGGCTTGATTCCAAAGAGTTTTTACAAGACAACTATCAATATAAAGACAACGAATCAAAATCACATCAAGATGGTTTTTCTATCCAAAAATCAAAGCCACTAGATTTTAAGACTAATGGAGATGTTTCTGCGATGAATCACGCAGAAATACGCAATAAGCTCAATGAAGATATTAAGCGTATTAAGCAAATGCAAATAGACCAAGAGAAAGCACAAGAGAAAATTAAAGAAAAGGAGATAACACAACAGCAACAAACACCGGCGCAGACTACGGCAGGCGATACGCCAAATCCATTTGAATAAGGAGTAACTATGAGTTTCACATTAGCAATCGTTGTAGGGGCACTGTATTTACATACAAGCCACTTTTTAAATACATCAAAATTTCCAAGTTGTCTTTTGCCAAGATCAAAGAGCTTGCCAAAAATGAAGATGTCAGAGCAGAGTTTAGAGATTTTTCCGTAGCGCAAATGCAAAAAATATCTAATTTCATAGATTCCATACTCAAAAAGAAGCAAGCGCAAGAAAATTTTGATGGTGGAGAGAAAAGTCAGCAAATAGCCCAAGAGACACAAACTAATAAAGAAATAAACGAAACAGAAAAGCAAAAAAAGAGTGAATAATGAAAAAAATCGCCATAGCGTTATTGGGAATTTTTGTCTATTGCAGCATTGTAGTAGCACAAGAACCAACAATAGAATCCCAGCCCACTTTAGAGCAGCAAGCCTTTGAAGATGAAGATGGATCTGTATTTAGTGATAGTGATTTTGGAGAAGAAATCCAAGGCACAAATGATCATACCAATAAAATGGTGTTTCTTGATGCCGTGCAAAAGCATTTTTGGAATCCAAACCGCAAGCTACAAGATAATAATATCAATATTCTCCACAGAGATGGCGATACGCACAAAATCCGCACACGCTATGCGATGATAACAACTTTTATCTTCGACAATGACAGAATTGCTGAAATAATTTTAGGAGACCCTAATGGATTTGAAGCAAGGCAGATCCCAAATCCAAAATGGAATCTAAGCAATATCCTAACTATAAAGCCAAAACTCATAGGCATTGATACCAATTTGTTAGTAATTGGGGAGAGCGGCACAATCTACACATTCTATCTATTCTCCACACATTTTACCAATCGTAGAGATCCAGCTTTTAGCGTATTTGTCAGCAAGGATAGGCGTATAGGAAAAATTGCTATGGAGAATCTTGAAGATGTAAGTAAAAGTAATGCAGAGTTTAAACGCGCTAAAAATGCGAAAAAACACAAAGATACTAGTCCATATATCACACAAAATACAAATGATATGCCTGATACAAGAAAGATACCAAGTGCAGTAATTGAAGAAGATGATGGAGAGTTTTTAACTATTGGAGACAAAGTCAATAAGCTCCACATTGATAAGTCCAAAATCCAGCGCGGCTATGTTCAAAAACCAAAATCTACACGCTCTTGGAAAAGATTTTTTATAGCCAAGCCATCGCGAGCTTCTATCGCAATGCAGGCAATGGATATATTTAACGACAAAGACTATACCTATTTTAAATTTGATCAAACAGACTCTAATTCAAAATTTCCTGTGGTATTCAAAGTAGTCGATGGATACGACAACCCCGTTAATACAAAAATTGTTGGCAACTACATCATAGCTGAAGACTTGAACGAAAAATGGACACTTAAGATGGGCGATGAGTGGGTGTGTATAGAAAGGCTTGATAAATCGCTCATTGTTTATGAAAGCCAAAAACCAGACACAAAACCTAACCAAAACAACAAAAAGCCCCTGCCTAAAGACAAAGGAAATGGTGATGTAGAGATTATCAATACTCCCGCACTTGCTGATCCAAATAGCATCAATACACCTGCTGCACCTAAACAAACCAATAAGAGCAAAAAGACAAGTAAATAAGAGTTAGCAATGAATATATTAAGCAAGCTATCATTCCTAGCACTACTAAAAAGAAAAATTGTGCTTATCCCATTAGCTGCTTTTACCACATTGTTTATTATTGTATTAAACCTTAAAGAAGATGATGAAGAGTTTGAGATCCAAAGCAAATTTCCACTCGAAGACTATTTATTCCAAGATTCTGCCAAAAGGCAGCGCGAGATAGACACCTTGCTGCAAGAAGTAGCCAAATTACAAAATCAACTAAAAAACCAAGAAGAGCAAGTTAAAAAGCAGCAAGAGCGTATTTTACTAGGACATTTAAAGGATAAGGCTGGCAATGTCATACAAGTAGATGAAAATGGCAATTTGATTCTCTATGATAAAGATGGTAATCGTGTGTTGTATGATGAAAATGGCAAGCCTTACACTATTGGCGCAAATGGAGAGAAGAAATACCTAAATAGCACGGATAAGGTGTTCAATCAAAATGGCGTAGAGATTGAAAGAAATGATAAGGGTGGCATTATCCTACATGATGATGAAAACAATAGAGTCGAGCTAGAAAATGGCAATAAAGCAACCTACACCAGAGATGGTAAAAAAATTATAGAAGATAAAAATGGTAATTTCACTATTTATGATGAGATGGGCAATGTTAATACCAATAATGATGAAGCCTATACTTCTCTAAAAGAACAGAAAAACCCTGATAAACCTAGCGATTATGATCCATTTGCGGGCAGCCCCTACTCTAAACAAAATCAACAAAACACACCAAAACTAGCCCAACAAGGACAAAGTGATAAGCTTTTTTATGATGATGACGGCAATTTGATAGGCGATCGTGTCGCACTAGAAAATCAAAAATTCATCTATGAAAAGGCAGATGATAAGCAAAAAATGATTAACGACATTCTAGCTTCAAGACTGCAAGAAGATGAAAGTAAGAAAAAAAGATATGAAAAAGACTATGGTGCTAGTGAGTTTAGTAACTTAGAAGATAAAGATGATGGCTCAAATGAACATAAGCTGCTGCGCACTATTACAGCAGATAGAATGATACCTGCCTTTTTGGTGCGCCCAATCTCATCACAGATTCCCGGTAGTGCTGTGGCACAAGTGGAAACCAATATCTATGGGGCTATGGGAAGAGTGGTGCTTATCCCAAAGGGCTCTAAGGTTATAGGTTTTTATCAAAGCAATAACAAGATAGGCGAGTATCGCCTACAAATCTTTTGGACAAGAATCATTACCCCACAGGGCAATAATATTATGCTAACCGATGCTAAAGGTGCTGATGTAAAAGGATACAATGGTCTAATTGGCGAAGTGCATACAAGAAATTTTGAGCGATATGGCATACCGCTTACACTCTCAACCCTATCCAATGGCTTATTGCTAGCAGTTAATTCTCTTAATCAAAAAGGCACGATTGAGCAGTCAAAAAGTGAAGCTGGCAATCTTGCCAATGCTTATATCCAATCCCAAATCCTATCAGGTATGAGACAAGATGTCTCATCAATCATTCAAAAAATCGTGCAAGAGCAAATTAAGCTTCAACCAATCATTACCATAAAAGAGGGTTCAAGGATCTTCATTGCTCCTACACAAGACATTTTTATCCCAATCCCAAAAAAAGGAGAAGCTATGGCTAGATTTTTCACAGAGCTTAAAGAAGTGAAAAAGAAAAAACCAACCCAAACACTAGAATCTTCACTAGAAGCCTCACAGGATTTTAATGAAGATGAAGAAGAACGGGAGAGTGAAGAATGAAAAAGTTTCTAGCAATATTGCTTTACATAAGCCTAGCAAATGCTGATGTTAATATCATCATTGAAGAAGACATATTGTTTAAAAATAAGCAAGGCTTATTTAGTGGTAAAATGACCTATCAAAACCAAGCGTGGCAAGCTATCGGCTCTTACAAAGTCAATGCTCAAAACAAAGTGCTTCTAAGCATTGAGCGATTTAACAGTGGTGGCAGACTCTATGAACTAAAGGCAAGACCTAGCACTTTAAAACAATTAAAAAGCCTAAATACCAAGCTGCCAAAAGGCTCAAATGTTGTTTTTAAGGGAGAAAATGAAGCGGAGTTACGAGATTTTGCGCAGATTGTCAATAACCAAACGCTTGAAAAAAATCAACAAAAACAAGAGAGAAAAAAGCGGCAACAAGGTGCAGCTACAAGTGGATCACAGGGTAATGCGAGTGGGAGTAGTGTAGGAAATATTAGTGTAGGTGGCAGCGGTAGCACAGGAGCAGGCTCTATCCCTTATCTGCCCATTACTTCAAGTGGAAAAGAAACCAATGGCAACACAACGACTACTTGGAGTGCGCAATACTGCAAAGTGCCGGAATTTTTGGAGAATGCTATCAAGCTCTCTGTCATCGATAAAGATGGAAATTGCGTAGAAAAGTTTGCTGTGCGCGATGATACCAAATGTGAATATCGCTTCGACTTTGCTAATAATAAAGCAATCAAACAAACACAATTCTACTATGTCGATAATGAAAATAAAATCCAAAATATCGGTGATTGCGTAGATTTGGTAGGGAAAGAATACCAAGCGGAACTCTATAAAGATGATACTAAATGCACGCTTGATGAGACTGATAAAGGCAATGATGATAAGGGTATATTTTATACAACACAGATTTTATTCCGTGGTATTGATGGGCTTATACGAGAAGCCACAGACTGCATAGCCTATGGCAATGTCAAAGAAGATTTAGTAGAATATAAAAAAGATGATAAATCAAAGACTTCACGCAGAATCGCTAATCAATACTACATTGACCCCTACACCAATGACAAAGTCTATATCAATCAATATGTGCTAACGGATAAGCAGTTTGCTTGGGAAGAAAAAGCGTGTGGCGAGTGGGAAATGGACGATGTCGCCTTGCAAGGCAAAAAACGCACACAAATTTCATTTTTTGACAATATTGAGGGCAAGGAGAGCTTAATCACTTCTTGTGATTATTCCGTGGAGGGAGGGAAGCAGAGTGAATATATTTTGAAATACCAAAAAATCAAAGGTGTGGATCAAGAAAGAGAAATAAAAAGGGAGTCGAAAAACTTTTCTATACCAAAATATACAAGTTATACAAAGAGATGCACTACTGCGTGGAATGATAAAACACATACTGGCTGGAGTCATCAAGGAACAACATCTTGGACATCTACTTATGTTACCTATGATGTAACCAAATATGATGTATATCTGCGCCCTGATGGAAGCGAGTTTAAAAAATATGCTGATCCTAATAATAAAGGTGAAACCTTTACAGAAACAAGACGCAGTGAAGTGGTAGCAAGCAATGGGATAGGCACAGATGAAAAGTGGCGCACCTATTATGAAATCCATAGCAAAAACTACGCTAATCCCACCATAGAAAATAGTGGAGAGTATCAAAGCTGGGTATTTAGCAAAGTAGGTGGCAATCAGACTTGCACAAGTGGCACAGATATTTGGGGGTATGAATGTAAATGGAATAAAAATGAGGGTAACAGTGGGAGATGTAACTCTTATATCCCCTATAAAGTTCCATAACCCCACACAAGGAGTAGTAAAGGAGTAGTAAATGATGTAAAAGCACAGGCAACACTAAAAGACTTTACATATTATTATAAGGAGATATTATGGAAGAAAACACCATAACACAAGCATCTAATACTGATACAGCAAACTTTGATTCCGTGATGGAATCTATCAGTGCTGCTATGCAAAAGAATAAATTGCTAGCGCAAGCGCAAAAAGAAATCAAGTCTTATAGAGCACTTCAAGTTAAACTGCACCAAAAAATGCAAAAAATCAAAGCACTTGAAGAAAAAATCCAAAGCTTGAGATAACAATGCGCAGCAAAATACTCGATATTGCTATTTCTAAGCTTGAGAAATATCTCTCTATGGATATAAATGAGATTTGCTTCAATAGAGAAAAAGAGCTGTGGTTAGGTAAGAATGGCGTGTATGAGCGCGTTGTTGATGAAGAGCTCGATACGCGCTTTTTGCTCAATTTCTGTGAGCAGCTCGCCACTGCACGCAATCTCTTTTTCAATGTAGCAGTGCCACATCTCTCCTGCTCTATCCCTGATTCTAGGCTTAGAGTCAATGCCCTGCACCCAAGCATTACAAGCAATAATGAAATAAGTATCAATATCCGTATTCCAAGTGATAGAAAATTCCCCATAGAATGCTTTAGTATTGCTTGTGATACGAGCTATGAGCAGTTAAAATCCCTTGTAAGAGAGAAGAAAAATATTCTCATCAGTGGCGGCACAGCGACAGGGAAAACCAGCTTTGCTAATTGCTTGATAGAAGAAATAGGGATTGATGAGCGCGTTATCACCATAGAAGACTCTCCAGAGCTTCACATCAAAAATCCCAATAAAGTCCAAATTCTAGTAAGCAAAAATGAAGACAACAACTACACCTATGAAAAAGCACTGAACGACTGCTTGCGTATGAGCCCTGATAGAATCCTACTAGGCGAGATTGATACAAGAAATACAATGCTCTTTTTGCGTATCAATAATACAGGGCATAGTGGCTCTATCTCTACACTGCACGCCAATAGCGTAGAAGATTCTATCCACGCAATCACGCTCAATGCCAAATTTAGTGGTGCTAGTGCTATGTCCAATGAAAATATCATCGCGTATTTTGTAGCGAGCATTGATTATGTCATACAGATTAAAAGAACTGCGCAGGGCAGAATCATAAACAATGTCCTAGATGTCAAAAAAGACCTATACAAAATCCTAAATCATCAAGGATAGCCAATGAGATCACCAAACTACCAAGATTCAAAGACCTATAATGCAAAGCACTTTCACGCTCTTTTTAGTCTAGAATCTTATAGGGTATTAAGAGATAAGTCCCAAGAGCTTGGAATGAGTATGACAAGGTTTTTGGAATATTTGCTAGAGAATTATGGAGAAAATCTCTGCGAGCAAAAGCTAGATAATAGACAAAACACGATTGATAGAGTCGTAGCACTCATTAACCTAAACCATTCTTTCTACAAAGATTTAAATGCGACTTTTAGTAATCTCAATCAAATAGCAATTAGGCTTAATATTGCCAATCTTGTAGGAGATGAAGCTCTAAAGGAGCTACAAAACAATGAGAGTTTTCACACGCAGACACAAAAACAGCTTATAGAAACAACTGAAAACATTTTACTAATGCGAGATCTTACAAAAAAGATTCTAGCCGAATTGCAAACAATTAAAAAAGGTGTATAAATGAAATCACCCAAACTTATCCCCTTATATATTTTATGTGTAATCCTAAGTGTGCCAGCCACATTTTTATACTGCTTGCATTATTTTTTTGCAATCAATGATATAAGCAGGCTTATTGACTTTGCTGTATTGATTATTGATAATCTTGGCAAAAGACCAATGAAATCACAGGTGTATATCTCACTTGCCCTAAGCCCAATACCTGCCTTATTATTTATCTATATGATTTCAGGCAAGAGAGTAAAAAAGGCGCACGGAAATGCCAAGTGGGCTAAGGAAAAGGATATAGAATCCTATCAATTTAATGCAGAAAAATTTACAGAGAGTCTAAAGGACATTATTAACCCGCTTAAATACTTCTCTCCCAATATTCTAAAATCGTGGAAAGTAGTGTTGCATTGTGGATTTGAGCTTACTACACCGCTTTTAGAAATGAATTTTAGCAGGGGCGGCTTTTTACTTGGAGTGTATAAAGAGCTATGGAGCAAGAAAAACACCTACTATGATGCACCCTTATCTACGCTCATTGTAGCACCGCCCGGAGCCGGAAAGTCAGCTGCTGTGGCAATCCCAAATCTTTTGACACTACCTACAAGCTGCGTGGTGCTTGATATTAAAGGCGAGCTATGCGATCTCACAGCTGGATATAGACAAAAGGCTCTAAAAAATGAGATCTACATCTTTAATCCACTAGGTAATGATAATAATTTGAAATTTAACCCCTTTGATAAGAAGATTATAGAAAAGCTGGATTTTAATGGCAAAAAACGCCTTGTAGATGAAATTGCAAATACCATATTTGTGGAAGAAAAAGGAAGTGATCCGCATTGGATCTCCAAAGCCAAAGAGCTGTTTGTATTCTACGCACTCTATGATGTATGCACGAAAAATGAAAGTAATTTCTTTGACATCGCCACGGGACCTGTCAAGGATTATAAGCCACTCATCGAAAAAGGCTCAAGATTCTATGAAATGCTTTGGGAAGTTGATGACAATGGAGAGAGAGTGCAAATCCCAAATGTAGAGCCTGAAATGCTCTACTACCAACAATGCGCAGATCAAAAATACCTTGATGTAAAAAACCCTAAAAATTGGCAAGAAGAAACAAAAGAGCAAATGGAAGAGAATGCCAAAAATGGTATGGAGCTATTAGATGAAGTTGTCCGAAACTGCGCAAGAGCCCTAGCCAAATCCAATGAAAATGAGTTTGCTTCTGTCAAATCAGTGTTTAATCGCATAATGAGCGTGTTTTACTCTTATCAAGTAAGAGATGCTACTAATGAAATGAGCTTTGAATACGAAGATTTGCGCACCAAAAACATCACGCTTTATATAAAAATAGCTCAAACAGACATAGACACCCTTAAATCACTCATACGAGTATTGCTGGAATCTATAACCAAAAATCTTATGACAAGAGAAAGCTCCAAACCTAGTGAGCGGATTTTTATGGTGCTTGATGAGTTTATACGCTTTGGGCAAATGCCATTTTTAGTAGAAATGCCAGCACTTTGTAGAAGCTATGGCATTGTGCCGCTGTATATTACGCAAAGCTATGGACTAATCGAAGAATACTATGGCAAAGAAAAGCTCAAAACAATGACTGATACCATCGCATTCCAAATGCTCTTTAAAATGAATGATTACGAATCAGCAGAAGCTGTCTCCAAACAAATTGGTAAATATACGCGTGAGAGTCGCAATTACAGCACCAAGGAAAATGCAATTCTTGGTGGTAGTAGCTCCTATTCTCTTGAGGGCGCGGATTTACTAAGTCCGCAAGATATTTTAAATATCCACAAAGAGCATATCATCATTATTGTTTCAGGGCATAAGGCAAAGCCTGTGAAGCTCCTTGCTAAATACTATTACAAAGACGAGGAAATGCTTAAAAAAATCAAATGGAGCTATGATCCAAATAATACCGAGCTACTTGCATTGCATAAAAAAGCAAGCAAGAAGACTAGACCGCAACCACAGGAAAAACCCAAGCAAGTAGCCCAAGCAGAAGACACGCAAGCCAAAGAGCCTAAAGAATCAGTCGCCCTAGAATCCACTTTTGACAAAGGCGAGCAAGCAAGCCCAGAAACGCAGTGGGATAAGACTATCGCAGAAACCGAGCAAAATGCTAGCTTAAGCCAAGATGACATAGAAGCAGAAATCAATAGGCTTATAAGCTTGCAAGATAAAGAGTATGTAATGAGCATTGATGAGCGCGTTATCAATACGGCTCTGCAAGCCCCACATAGCACAAAGCATATTCCATTAGACATATACAAAGATATTCAATCAAACTGCCATACACTAGTGCAGCACGGGTTTATGGTGCATATTACAGACTCACATATCAAATCACAAGGAGCGAGCAATGCAACCACATAACACTAAAGGAGACACAATGAAACAACGCAATAGATTTGGCATAGAGTTTATTCTAAGCAATGATGATGAAAAAAGCTCATTTGAAAGCTGTTGTAGATACAAGGGCATTAAGCTTGGATTGTTAAAACAAGATGATTGGAATATTATTTTACCAAGCATTGTTGCTCTGCGCAATGCACATAAATCCCATATCAAAAACCGCTTAAATAACGATGAGCGATTTAGCAAATTTGTTGCTAAAACACCGCCAAAGCATTTGGATAAGGCATTTGATACCATACAAAGCTATCTCTCTAGCTTGCAGCCTGCTGCTAAAGTGGAGATTGTGCCAGCTAAAAATACCTTTACTAAATGGTGTGAGAGTTTTGCAAGGCAAATACATTTACAAAATACCCCACAAACCCCGCTAGAATCTACAACACAAGTCTCTAAGCAACACACCAGAGTAGTAGAGCTCTACCAAGAAGCCATCTATCTCTATCAAGACATATATCATCTAATGGTGTTGTGGCTACGAAACTATATCCCACCATCTTTCATAGAGTCATTGCTCAAAGATAATCAGCAAAAAATCAAAGAAATTGGTGATGAGCTGCAAGCCCTAGAAGCTGGCTTTGATAGCAAGCTTTGCCAAATCCAAGAGAGTAGCACAGCTCTACACACTTTGCAAAAGGAGACAAAATGAAATTCGCAGATTTTGACTTTAGATTATGGAACAGGAAAATAAATAGTTATGTAAGTGTAACTTATCAGTTTGAAGAGGGCAAAGCTAGTTTTGTCCCTAGGGAAGAGGGTGGAGTTTTTGAATATATTGAGCTATGGAGTGGATTTCGTGATAAGTTTGGCACAAAGATATACGAGGGCGATATAGTTTGCTTTAAAAATAGGGACGAATATAATGATGATAGAGATGAAGTTTTAGCAAAACACATCAAAGAAAAATGCCTTAAAAAAACATTTTTGGCACAAATATTTTTCAAAAATGTGGGAGGGGGATATTGTATAGAGCGCGAGACAAAGAAAGGAAAAAAATATTTTAGTCTTTTTGATATGTTTTTTTACCATGGCCTTACATTCGAAGTCGTAGGCAATATTCACGAAAATGCGGATTTATTGAACAATCATAACTAAGGAGCAAAAATGCCACTAATCATTATCGAATCACCCAATAAGGTAGAAAAAATTAAGCAAATCACAGGTTATGGAGTCATTGCAACTGCTGGGCATTTTATGGAGCTAAAGCATATTGACATAGACAATGGCTATGCTGCTGTATTTGACTATGTAGAAAGCAAGAAATATAGCATAATGCGCGCTATTGAAAAATCTAAAAATGAAATAGTCTATATCGCTTCAGACCCTGATCGAGAGGGCTATGCTATTGGCTACCATTTTTATCAAAAGATAAAAAATGTGGCAAAGACAATCTATCGAGCAGAGTTCCACGAAATCACGCCTAGCGGCATTAAAAACGGCTTAGATAATGCCAAGCTCTTTATTGATACAAATTTAAACTTCTATCAATCTTTTTTAGGCAGGAGAGTAAGCGATCAGCTTATAGGCTTTATTCTATCGCCTTATCTAACAAAGGGGCTAGAATCTAAAAATGTCTTAAGTGCAGGTAGAGTGCAGACCCCAGCTTTATCGCTCATTACCATAAGAGAAGAAGAGATAAAGGCATTTCATAGCTTAAGCGATAGTGAGAAAAAAGAATACGCCTTGCGTGCTAGAAGTATTGTTGATAGCAAGGAATTAGTATTTAAACATACAGAAAATGGTAAAGAAATCAAATATCCCACGCAAGAATCACTACAAACGCTCTTGCAAGAGTTAATAGGCTTTGATAGAGCTTTAATCACTAAAATAGAAAAAACTAGCGTGAGCTCTAGCCCCGAGAAGCCATTCACAACAAGCAAGCTCCTTAAAAAAGCAAGTAAAAAGCTTGGTATTTCTACCCAAAGGATACAAACTCTAGCGCAAGAGCTATTTGCCAAAGGGCTGATCACCTATATCCGCACAGATTCTGAAAGTTTAAGCAAAGAGTTTTTACTAGAAATGCAAAGTTTTTATGCGGATATTTATCCTAATTCCTACAAATACACCACCTATAAAGCAGGCAAACACTCCCAAGCAGAAGCCCACGAAGCCATAAGAATCACACATTGCCACAGATATGAAGAGATTGCTAGTATATGCGCTAAAGAGGGTTTAGATGGCGACCACATAAAACTTTATACGCTAATTTTCAAAAATACCATTGCTTCACAAAGTAAGCCAGCTGTGTATGAGAAAACTGATGTCTATCTCAATATCAAAATGACAGAATTTAAATTAAGCTTCAAAAAGATTGTCGATAAAGGCTATTTGGGTATTTTTGAAGACAGCGCAGATGAAACAAAAGAAGCAGAGCAAGAAATCACTTCATTCCCTTATAATGAAAAAGACTTTTTGCCCATCAGTCAAGTATTTATAAAAGACATTGACAAAGCCCCGCCCAAACGATACCTAGAAGCAGATTTTATAGAAGTAATGGAAAAATCAGGCATAGGCAGACCTAGCACCTATGCCAAATATCTACCAACCCTACTAAGCAAGGAGTATATTCAAATCTCCAATGATAAAAAGCGTGAGATTATCCCCACGGCTCTTGGAATATCTGTCATTAACTTTTTCAAAAGAGACAAGAACGCGTGGCTATTAGATCTAAACTTCACAGCTCAAATGGAGCAAGCTCTTGATGAGATAATGAGTGGAGAGAAAAAATATGTAGCATATATGCAAGATGTTCATTCAAAAATGGAATTTATACCACTTAAAACAGAGCCAAAGGAGAAAAAGGAATACCCACCAAGCCCCAAACAAATTAAATTCTGCGAAGATATAGCAAAAATACTTGGCATAGATCTTCCAAATGACTACAACAAACACTATAAAATTGCTGGTGATTTTATCAGCAAATATAGCAAGCAAATCCCCAAAAAAGACTATAAAAAGGACAATCATTAAAACGACAAAAAAGCTATCTAATCAATCTGGCAAACAAAGTCATACCTTATATTAGAAAGAGCAAAGTGTGAAGTGCTAGGCAATATCCAGAATACAGAGTTACTAAAGGGTAAAAAATGAAACTAAAAGAATCCACAATAAAAGGACAAGTGATGAGCAAAGACATACAAACCATTGACCATATTCTTACAAGTGCTGTGAGAATCGATAGTAGCAAAATCTCTGCAAGCAGCCTAAGGGCTTTGCAAAAAACTTTGCACAAGCTCACCGCACACGATTGTATAGTGATTGATAGGCAAACACTCAAAGAGTATTGCTACATAGGTAGAGCAATCAATGCGAGCACAGAATCCGCAGGGTCTATGGTGCTTTACCAAGATAGTGATGAAAATTTCTATGTGCGCTCTCTTAGTGATTTTACAAAGAAGTTTGATTTCAAGGAATATCAAGGAGAAAATGAAAATAAAGAAAAGTAAAAAACTCTCGCACGCGCGTTTTAAAATCTAAATCTCTTAGATTTATTATAACTATTACAGACTTAATTCTCAATTTGTTATAACAACTTTAAGGGGTTTAGTTTTGCGATAAAACGCGTATTTTACGATATTTTGCGCAGTTTTTAGCTCTACAATATCACATCTCAAATCTAAAGGAGCAAAGATGACATAGGGCAATACTCACCAAGCCTTAAGCTTGTTTTTTTTTTTTTTTTGACTATACTGTGAAAAGTTTGGCATAAGCCTAAATAGAATCTAAATAGACTAAGGATTAAACAATGGAGCAAACACTTACAAAAGAGCAGGCACTAGCTCTAATGAATACAGGAGTAGTATCTTTGGAAAGCGATGAGAGAGAAGCCATAAG
>NZ_JAFVUX010000029.1 GCF_017502485.1 Helicobacter sp. | reverse complement strand
TTTCCTATGCATTTTTTACCCCCAATAAAAGTACGGCTTCTTCGCATATTTACAGGATTTTACTGCATACAATTTTGCGTGATTTGCTTGAGCTTAAACCTGCTCTTACAAAACTACTTGTCTTTGAGCAAAGCTTCTTAGGATATTTGCAAGGGAGTGAGTTTCTCTTACCATTTTTCCGTGAGATTGCACGCCATAATGTAGCGATGAGCGAAATCCCGTTGCGCGATATTTATGCAGACTATGAAGAGCATTTAGAGATTTTAGAAGAGATTTATATGCGCTTTATCGCTAGGCTTGATGAGCTTGGGCTGGAGAGATTTGATGATAGGCAAGAAGTGATTAAGGAGTTTGTGCAGGGTTTTAGTCAAATAGAGCTCTATCTTGATGGACTGCTTAATCCACTTGAGCGCGAGAAGCTCCACTGCCTAAGTATGCATAGACCCTTGCATATCCATATCCAAACAGACCACTACAACTACAAATATTTTAGCTGGCTTAGCGAGAGTGTAGAACCCGGGTTTAGCTATACATTCGTTTTAGATTCTAGTCCATTTGCTAAAGTCATTAGCCGAGTCCAAATCCCGCCACTAGCACCTATTAGCGCGCTATCTTTTGAATTGCGTTTGGGGCAGTGCAGTTTCGCGCTAGAGAAAGTGCGCGAACTGCTAGCAAGCGGTGTTAGTGGTGATGACATCCTTATTATTACACCAGATGAGAGCTTTAGTAAGTATTTTGCTTTGCTAGATTCTGCGCATAATCTCAACTATGCTATGGGGAAAGATTTTTTATCATCTGCTAAAAACCGCGCGTGGTATGATGCACTCTATGCCACTATGCAGGGCTTCACGCAGCCTAAAGCCAGCAGTCTTGCCTTTATAGAATCTATCTTTAGCTATATTTTTACTCAATCACACGCTAATAACTTTAGTGGAAACTCTTTAGATTCTAGCTATAAGGCTTTGTTAGACGAGCTGCCTCCTTGTCCAATTAGTGTGCGCTTGCAGACCAAAGTTTTGGAGATCATTGGAGACTATTTGCGTGTTGAGAAGGCACTAGATTTTAGCTATGAGCAACTACTTGAGCTGGTGTTTTTGCGCCTTGCGGAGCTGAGTATCGATGATGTACGCGGGGGTAAGGTACGCGTTGTGGGGATTTTGGAGACTAGGGGGCTTGTGTGTGATTATGCGATTGTGGTGGACTGTAATAGTGGCTTTATCCCTAGGATTAAGGACAGTGATATGTTTTTAAATACGGCAGTTAGAGAGAGGCTACAAATGCCTACCTTGCAAGATAGGGAGAATCTACAAAAGCATTATTATTACCAGCTTTTTTCTAAAACGCGAAAGGAAGTATTTCTCACATTTACAAACAATGAAGAGTCTAAAGAATCAAACTTGCTTGATGAGCTAGAGCTACAAGGCATAGCCATTAAGCGCAAGAATGGTGATAATTTCTACGCCCTTTTCCCGCCAAGCGCACTAAAGCCCTATGCAGAAGAAGAGATTCTAGGATGTATAAAAGACTTTACTTTTTCACCTACGAGCTTAGGGATGTTTATGGAGTGTAAAAGGAAGTTTTACTACCGCTATATCGCTAGGCTTGAAAAGCCAGATCTCGCGCTAGAATCTAGCCTAGAATCTAAGGCTTTGGGTGTGATTGTGCATAATGCTTTGGAGCAGGCTTTTGGCACGCATACACTTGCGGTGTGTGATGAGAAGCTTGTGGATATGATTTGGCAAGAGTGTTTGAATATATTAAGTAAGCAGCTTTGCCAAAATGCCATACAGGGTTTTGACTATGAGCTAATCGCACAGGGTTTGAGAGGGATTTTCACACTGGAAAAGGCATTTGCCAAGAAAGGTAGATTTCGCGTGGCGGCGTGTGAGCAGGGGTTTAGCTCTAGCATTTGCGCTGGTGGTATGCACTACCAAGTAACTGGCAAAATCGATCGCATCGATATATTAGCAGATGGCAGCTGGCGTGTGATCGACTATAAATTCTCTAAGCCTAGTAATGACAGCAGCAAGCATTTATCCCAGCTAGCATTCTACCGCCTAGCCCTAGAATCTAGCGCACTTAGGTTTAAAGACTCTGCTTATGCTCAGGGCTTGCAAATCGCAAAGCCTAGCCACATAGAGTCGCTAGTGTATTATCTAAAAGAGTCTAAGTCCTCTCAAAAGCGCGTAGAAATACTCACACAAGATAAATTTGAAAAGTATAAAGCAATCATTGTAGAAACGCTTGCACAGATGAGTCAGGAAGTGTGTTTTGAGAAAATACAAGATAGCACGAAGTGTCAATATTGCACATATATAAATATGTGCAATAGAAGTGTAAAGAAGTTTGTGTTATAATGACGGCTTATTTTAATCACTAAGGAGATGTTATGAAAAAGCTAGTAACAGTTGCTTTACTTTGTGGGCTTGTATCATCAAGCTTTGCAATTGGGATTGGGAAGTTTAAGATCAATCCAGAAGCGGGTGTAAGCTATGGTATAGCTACGCCGAGCGAGACAAGCAGTCTGGGTGGCTATGCTAGAATATGGCTTGGGGGTAATGGCTTCACAGTCGCACCTATGGTGAAGTATAACTACATCTTTGGAGCAGATGAGCAAAAAGGTTTTGCTAATATCCAAGCTGGTGGACTTATGGGGTATAGGATTTTCCGCCTTACGCCATATGTCGGGGTAAGTTATTCTGGGTTTAAAGACGCTGGTTATGCAGATACAACCGCGCTGAATTATGGAATCTATTTTGATATCCCTATCTTGCCTTTAAGCATCGGTATTGACGCGAGCTGGCAAAAGCCCAAAATCCTTGGTACAGATATTTCACAATCACAGAACCAAGTCGCTTTGACACTAGGATTTATCTTCTAAAAACTTATGAAGTATTTTGCGCTAAAGATCGCCTATAATGGAGCGGTGTTTAGCGGGTTTGCTCCGCAGCGCACCGCTGGCATTACAAGCGTAAGCGAGACACTAGAATCCACTTTATTAGCACTTGGCATAGATTCTCCCATAGTTGGCGCAGGGCGCACGGATAAGGGGGTACATTCTTTGGGAATGATCGTGCGCATTTGTACTAAGGACTGCTGGGAGAGTGAGCGACTCTATGAATTGCTAGTCCCAAAGCTTTATCCTCACATCAGACTTCGCGCACTATGGGAAGTGTCTAAGGATTTTCACCCACGATTTAGTGCGTACGCAAGATCGTATATCTACATTTTTAGTCCGCATTATTTGCTACCATTTTTTTCTTCTTTTATCGCAAGAGAGTCGCTAGGAGATTATTGCGCGCTACAAGAGTGCTTGCAACTTTGTGTAGGTGAGCATAATTTCGCATTTTTTTCCAAAACCGGATCAAATCCTACAACCACCACGCGCATTATTTATAGCGCGTATATAAGTCCTAGAATCTACGCAGGACAGCAGTGCTATGTCGTGCGTCTTGTAGGGAGTGGGTTTTTGCGCGCACAAGTGCGGTTGCTACTTGGGGCTTGTTTTGCTGTTTCAAAAGGCATTATCACTAAAGATGATTTCTTAGCCCAGCTTAATGCCCTACGCCGTAGCTACTCTATCCCAGTAGATCCGCAGGGGCTGTATTTTGGCAAAGCTTGGTATTAGCCCCATCTGTGTTGCAGAACGATTGTTCTTTTTTTTTTTTTTGTTACAATCGCGAGCCTCATTTTGGCAAATATTACAAAACAAAGGAAATCAATGATAGATCTAGGTATGGAGCTACATAACGATACATTAATCACATCAAAAACCAATCTCAAAAGTGCTATTACTTATTGTAATCACGACTTCTATACATATAGCGGACTTAGCGAGAGTGAAGTGCTAGGAAAGCCTCATAATATCGTGCGTCACAAAGATATGCCTAAGGCTGTGTTTAAGCTACTTTGGGACTATATCAAGCAGGGGAAGGAGGTGTTCGCTTTTGTAAAAAATCGCACGAAAGACAACGCTCACTATTGGGTGTTTGCTAATGTTACGCCATCCATTGATATTAACAAAAATGTCGTAGGTTACTACTCTGTGCGCAGGAAGCCTAATCCACAGGCTCTTGAAGTGATCGTGCCGCTTTATAGTGCTATGGTGGAGGCTGAGAGAAACGGTTCGATAGAATCTAGCGCGATGATTTTGCAGCGTGCTTTAGAACAATATGGTAAAAACTATAATGAATTTATCTTCGAGCTACAAAGGGGCGCGCAATGAATACAAAGTCGCTAGATATTGTGTTTATCGTACTGAGTGCGCTTGGGGTGCTACTAAGTATCGTGCTAGGTTCTATTTGGTATGCGTGTATCGCACTCTTGTTTGTGGGTGTAGGGGCGACATCTCGCTTTTTCTTAAGTCGCCACGATGTATATTTGCTTCAATCGCTTGCGGTAGTTAGCAAGCAATATGCAGATGGAAAGTTTGAAGGGCGGATTGTGCATATTAGAGGCAAAAGTGTTATGGCGCAGATTTGTGAGAATTTAAATAATCTTATCGACCACCTAGAAGCGTTTTTGCGTGAGGTGCAAACTGCCATTGAATGCTCCCAAAAGGGAGAGTACTACCGCCACGCACTTAGCGGCGGACTTGAGGGGACATTTGCGCAAAATATCCAAGGTATCAATCACGCTCTTACGCAAATTGAGCAAAACGACAAAGAAAGTGTAAAAAATGCCTTAAGTAAAAATCTAATGAATCTCAATCTCTCTCATCAAACAAGAGATTTAAATGAAATTGCCAATGGGCTTAACCAAGATATTTCCTATATGAAAAAGGTGGATTCTAATATCCAAGAAATCAGCAATTCTTCTAAAGAAAGCAAGAAAGAGATCATTATGCTAACAGAATCTATCCGCAATCTCCTAGAGCTTATAGAGGCTAATAATAGCTCTGTGGAGAGCTTTGCTGAGAAGTCAAAGGATATTGGCAATGTAGTTAGGATCATTTCAGACATCGCAGATCAAACAAACCTTCTCGCCCTAAATGCTGCCATTGAAGCTGCTAGAGCTGGGGAGCACGGCAGAGGTTTTGCTGTGGTAGCAGATGAGGTGAGAAAGCTAGCAGAGAAAACCCAGCAAGCCACAAACCAAATCTCTGTTTCTATCCAAACAATGCAGCAAGAAATGGAGACAATCCAAAGTGGAAGCGAGCGAGTTTCACAAATTGCCCAAGATTCAGAATCTAAAATCACAGAGTTTAATGAAATCTTTAGCAAAGTTGATGAAAATAGCTCATCGCTTGATGCGATCTTTGCCCAGCTTTCAGAAGGGCTTATTCTGTCTGTAACAAAGCTTGATCACATTTCTTTTAAAACTAGAGTATATGACTCTCTTAATACCCAAGCTCCAATAGATTTGGAAAACACCCAGCCTATATCAAGGCTTATTGATGATGAGAGTATGGCGGATAAGCTGTATAAAAACTGCTCGAAACATCAGTGTGAGATGATACGAGATAAAATATTACATCACGCTAAAGACTCTATTATCCGCATTGCAGAACCTATTACAATAGATTCTTCTAAGGCTATTATCGATAATGTCAAGGCACTTGAAGAAATCTCTGATGAACTACTGCAATCGCTAGAGAAGCACTAAGGTAGAGATACTATCAAGAAGCTGGCAAGCTATTTCAATGCACTTTTAGTGCTTTTGCTTCTGCCTTGTAGGTGTGGTAAAGGAGCAAGAGAATCAGGAAAGCACGCCTTGGTAGGTTTTTAGAGATTCTAGCTCCACCCAAGGTTTCTCCCAAGGCTACGCTACACAGGCTTAACACAAAGGCTAGAGCCTAGCCTACTAAATCCTAGCGAGTTATTCTAAGCAGTTTTTAATGGGTGTGCAAATGTGGTTTAAATATGAGAGTGTTAGATTCTAAGTTTTTGCTGAGCTTACGAGCTACGCCAAGGTACTTAATGACCGCCAAACACTTTCTAAGCGGTGGGAGTGTGGAGATTAGCAAAGAGATGACAAAAGTGTGTGCGATGGGCTTGGAGCTATTTTGTTATGCATTAGGCAAGAGTGCATTTGCCAACTATCTCAGTGGCGAAGATCCCAAGCATCTAAAAAACAATCACCTACTCCGTAAACCTACCTAAACTCTCTAACTATGCGCAGAAGCATACAACACTATTGTGGATAGGAGAGAAAGCACGCGTGCAAGGTATTTGCCAATACATCGTAAGATTTATGTGCAAGGGAATATAGCAAAATCTACTCTTAGATGTTGTGATGATGGGACACACGGCTTGCAAGGCTTTGCTAAATAGCCTAATTTGATCTTTACAGATTCTTTACAAATGGCTTGGGAGTTTTTACAAGGTGGGATTATAATTGTCCAAATCTACACAAAGGCACCTTATGCCCAAACCTAAAACCCAAGTACGAAGAGTCCAAGTCCAGTTCCATCTAGCGCAGAGAAACTATAGGCGCATTATTAAGCGTATGCGCGCTACTTTGCTTGATGAGCCGCTAGAGCCTGCTGAAAATATGTATAAGGTAGAATCTACCCCCACACTCAAGCGTATCGTGCAAAAGGTACGCGTGGGAGTTTTACACACAATTACAACCTTGCTGGAGATTCCATATAAACACGAAGCGCGTGTGGCTTGTATGGAGTTTGTGATGAGTATGCTCTTTGCTTTTTGTGCTCTCTTGTGTGTGGTGGCGGTTCTGGCGATTTGCTTCTTTCTCTTTGGTAAGGCTGTGCCTACGATTATGGAAGTGGGAGTTTGGGATTTCTTGCTGGGTGATAAGTGGATGCCTACAAGTGAGGTCTTTGGAATCTTCCCTATGATTATTGGAAGCTTGCTTGTAAGCGTGCTGTCTGTGGTATTTGGCGCGTTAATTGGTGTACTAAGTGCGATATATCTAGCTTATTTTTGTAAAAAATCTGTGCTAAAGATTCTAACCCCTTGCGTGGAATTACTTGCTGGGATACCTTCGATTGTGTATGGATTTTTTGGGCTCATTGTGCTGGTGGAATTTGTGGATTTTTTCGCTGATAATGGTGGAAAAGGTTTGCTAACTGCTAGTATTTTGCTAGCGATTATGATTTTGCCCACAATCATTCTTATTTCTAAAACAAGCGTAGAGGCAGTGCCAAAGTCATACTATGAAGGTGCTATAGCACTAGGAGCAAGCAAAGAAAGGGCGGTGTTTTTTGTCGTGATCAAGGCGGCTAGAAGCGGGATTCTAGCGAGTATTGTGCTAGGTATGGGGCGCGCAATTGGTGAGGCTATGGCTGTTATCATCGTCGCAGGGAATCAACCCTTAATACCAGAATCTATAACTGATGGCGTGCGCACGCTAACAACAAATATCGTTATGGAACTTGGCTATGCAGAAGGCTTGCATCGCGATGTACTCATAGCTTGCGGAGTGGTGTTATTTGCCTTCATTCTCTTGCTTAATCTCTGCTTTCGCGCTATCGCCAAAAGACTATAATCAAGCTCACAAGATTTGCAAGGTAGAAGCCTTGGGGCAGGGGCTTGTGCGGTGGGGGCTAGCTCCCTTTGGGTTTGCCTTTGTTATCCTTTAGGATTTTGCCATAGCCTAGCGATACCCCAACGAAGAGATTGCTTGCTGGTTTGTCGATATAGCGACCTTTGAGTAGATAGAAGCTGATAAATGGCGAGATGCTAAAGCTGCTCCATAGCGTTGTATCAAGGCGGAGATTATATTCTAGCTCGTGCTCTGGGTTGCGAAAGTCTGGGTAGTTGTTGATGATATAGTGGCGGTAGTTTAGAAGTGAGTTAAACTGCACACCCTCACGCAAAGTGTGCTTAAGCACTAGTCCTGTCTCCACACCCATAGATTCTATGAGATTATGAATATCGCTAAAATCTTCTTCACCAAAGAGATTGAGCTTTAGATTTTCAATATACTTGCCATCAAAGAGTCTAATCCCAGCAGCAAAGCGGAAAAACTTCTTGCGGTAGGGGAGATTTAGCGAGGGGGTAAATTCACTTTGCAAACTTAGCTGTGCATAAGGACCAATCTCGCCCCAGCCGATTTTCTCTAGCTTCCAAATCCTCTGCGTATATCCGGTGGAAAACAAGATTCTATCAAGTGTTTTGTTTCTTAAGCGTCTTTGTGGTGAGAGAAATACCATTGTCTCGCCATATTCTGCAAGCAAGGAGTTGAAAAATACAAATCGTTTAGAATAATAATCTGCAAGCATATAGCCATAAAATTGCATTATCAGTTGTGAATTGCCACTAAGTCGGCTGTTGGTAAAATGTGTATAGTTGTCTTGATTGGTGATTGTGGTGGAAGAGAAATTAATCGAAGCGCGGGATAAATCTATCAGCCAACCTTCCCGATCTATATCAACATCAAGTTTTTTGTCAATAGGACTAGCGTGAGCCACACAGACACACGCCAGAGTCAAAAGCTTTGTAAAGCTAGTTGTTGGTCGGGAGATTGTGGGAGAAGTTGGAAATATGTTTGATAAGATTTTTTTCATCAAAAACGACATCTTGCTGGGCAGCTTCTTTGACAAGTGCCAAGGCTTCGTTGGTGTTGTAGTCATTCCCACCCTCATAAGGCTCAAATATACGATTGGTGATCGCTAATGCATAGGCTTTTTTCTTAATGCTTGGAGGCGCGGAGTGAGGATTGATTGCATAGACAACCGTTTGGGTAAGGATTTCATCAAATTTCCAATGATCAAAGCAGTAGGCTAAGAAAGAGATGTGATCAACGCCGAAGAATTCTTGCTCAATTAGTGCGATATTTTTAAAATCATTTGCTTTAAGCGCTTCGCGAAACTCTTTGTCCTTTTTAGATTTGATAAGCACGCTGGAGAAAAGGATCATTCCAAGACGCAAGAGCATAGCGCAGGGGATAAGGGTTTGAGAGAGTTTGCGGTCTTCCTCATTGAGCCAATTTGAGATGAAATCCACTTCTTTAGAGCAGTTGCCAATGAAAAGATTTGTATCAAGCCCGTAGGGGCTGACATTGATTTTGATTCTAGAGCGCAAGGAGTCTGCCATTACGATATTTTTGACATTTTCAATTCCAAGCAGTGCTATAACTTGATTGATTGTAGAAATCTCTTGAGAGAATCCGTAGTATGCGGAGTTGGCGGTTTTTAGAAGATTGGCTGTGGCAAGTGGATCTTTTGAAATAATATTAACCACACCTTTAATCTCTAATTTTGAGCCTTTTTCATCGATATAGTCGCGTAGCTTTATTACCGTATCTGGTAGCGGGGGGAGATTTTGCTCAACAAGTGTTAAAAGCATATCATTCATTGAAAATCCTTTGCTTTTAAGCTTTGCGGATTCCACAAGGGCTTTAAGCTAGTTTGGTCTTAATGTCCATTCTATCTAAAATTTATTTGGTTTGTTATTAATACACCAAAGTTTTTGGGTAAAACGCGCAATCTCCTACTCTAGTTAGCATCGATCAAAATAGAATCTAAGCTAAGTAAATTATACTTTGCTCACATTATCATTATTTGGTTTATTTGATAGAATTGATTTTACTTATTATCGTGGCTGGTTTTCAATCGCGCTAAATTTTACGCTTGAGTATTTTGATATTTCGACAATTATTGTATATCGTTACGGATGTGTTTATTGCGTATTTGTTTAACATTTGTGGGAATTAGGTCCTTGCAGATGATGGAGCTTGGGATTGTTTTGATGTTTATGATTGGGCTGGAGTTCAGCTTTGATTGTGCCAAGAGATGCTGATATTGAGATCTTGTAGGTGTGCATTGTTGATATTAATTATTATGCGTGTGGGTTTTCGCTTGTGGTGAGTATGGGATTTTGCTTTCTTCAATGACAATTATGCTTAGCCATTATAAGACAACAAGCAGTTTAATGTATCATTTGGCAAGAATGCTGTGGGGGTTTTGATTATGCAAGATGTTGTAGCAACCCCTATTATTGTTAGAAGGCAATAATGACAGACTCTCAAGCATCGCTTTGGGGATATGCTCATTAAGATTTTTATATCTGGCGTACTGTGCTAGCACTTCTGCTGATCCTATGGGTGGCTAGTGGTATGCATTCTTTCGCGCGTAGCCTGCGCTAAGACCAATGCTATTTTATGCTAAGCGTGCTTTTAGTGCTAGGCTCTGCGCTTCTAGCCTACGCCTTTGACTTTTTAATATCGCTTGGCACATTTATCGCTGATATAAACATTTCCCACTCTCAAGTGAGCTGACAAAATCTCAAGTAACTTGCAAGGTGGCATTGATTGTTGTGGGCTATAGATAGCTTAGTATAGAGATGGTGGATTTACTCAGGCAAGCAAGGAAAGCTTATGTCGCAATGGATTATGATGGTGAGTGTGTAGGGGGTTAAGCTAAAAGATCGTGTAGTATATAGCAAGATCCAGTAAGTAAAGTTTCTCAAACTACTTAAGTTCAAGGATGCACATATGATACAGAAATGATTAAAGATATTTGTGATGAAGTCTAGATTTCAACCCACAATCCCAATCATTGCCAAAGTGGATTCTAAGGAATGTAAGCGAGCTTGGGTGCTATTGATGTGATTATTTGCAACCTCGCACAGAGATTGCCACGCTCTTTGTGCATAGGGCAAAGCCTAGAATCTAGCTTGATTTTTCTTGCACTACTCATAGCGCAGGGCGTTGATGGGATCTTGCATTGAAGCCTTTTTGGCAGGGAGATAGCCAAAGATTATGCCAATAAGCACGGAAATGCAAAATGCCATAAATGCTACGCCTATATCAAACACAAATGGTAGTACCATTACATAGCTAGCAAACAGCGCCCCGAAAAACCCAAGCACAATCCCAATGCACCCACCAAGCGAACTAAGCACCACAGATTCTACAAGAAACTGCATAAGCACTTCGCTCTCCAGCGCGCCGATGGCAAGCCTAGTGCCTATCTCTCTTGTGCGTTCTGTTACAGAGACAAGCATAATATTCATAATCCCAACCCCCCCTACAAAGAGACTTACACTCGCAATCGCTCCTAGAAATAGTGTCATTGTCTTTGTCGTCTCTTCCATAGCCTTTGCCATTTCCTTTGTGTCCCAGATTTCAAATAGCTCTCTTTGTCCCTCTTGTGGTGGGCGGATTTGGAGCATTATCTGCCGTAGCTTTGCCACAGAGCTCACATTATCAACCCCATCATCAAGCGAGATTAACACTTGTGAGATAAAAAATGGCGTGCTTGTCCCAAAGACAAAGTTTGAAAATGTCTTTAAGGGCATAAGGATTACATTGTCTTGATCATTACCGCGGAAACCTTGTCCTTTGGATTCTAGCACGCCTATGATCTCACATATACTATCGCGGATGCGTACTCTAGCTCCAAGTGGGTTTTCTTGGTTGAATAGCTCTTTTACCACGCTTTGTCCCACTAGGCATACACGCGCGCTTGTGCTGTACTCCCTAGTCTCTATGGTGCGTCCAGATTCTAGCTCCCACGCACTAGCGAGCAGGTAATCTTCATCAACCCCACTAATTTGCACTTGGGCATTTTTCCCACCATAGCGCACAAGTGTTTCGCTATATACCACAGGTGCTACTGCGCGTGCGAAAGCTAAATTGTGCTTTAATATCGCCACTTCTGCACTGCTAAAATTGCGCCTTAAGCTTCCTCCTCCGCTCCCAAATCCGCGCGCAGGATTTAGCATAATGATATTGCTCCCTAGGTTTTTGATTTGGGTTTGGATATTTTGCTTTACACCATTGCCTATGGCTATCATCACGACCACACTTATCACACCGATGATGACCCCTAACATTGTCAAAAATGCACGCAAAAGATTACGGCGGATTTGCTTAAAGGCTAGGGTGAAAGCGTTTAGGAACATTACTTAGAATCCTTTGTGGGCTCGTTTGGAGTTTGAGCGTTTTTATAAACTGTAAAATCTTGTGTTGAATTGTTTAGATTCTGGGTGGTGCTAGAAACTGGTTTTGCGCTAATTGCGCTATTTTTGTCATTGCGAGCAAGCACGCTAGCGTTTGTGTGGTAATCCACACTAGAATCCACTTGTTATCTCCTGTTGTATCTGTCCATCAAGAAAGTGCAATTCCCTTGAGGCATATTGTGCCATATCGTGCTCGTGCGTTACCATAAGGATTGTGATGCCTAGATTTCGATTAAGCTCGCTAAGTAGTTGCATAATTTCCACACTGCGCTTAGAGTCTAAATTCCCCGTGGGTTCATCGGCGATTAGAAACATCGGCTCCTGTGCGATTGCTCGAGCGATTGCTACGCGCTGCTGCTGCCCACCACTTAGCTCATTGCTTAAGTGATGCGCCCACTCCTTTAGCCCTACCATTTCTAAGGCATACAAAGCTTTCTGCTCTCTTTGGTTCTTGTGGATTCCACGATACAAAAGCGGCAGCTCGACATTCTCTAATGCGGAAGTGCGCGAGAGCAGATTGAAGCCTTGAAAGATAAAGCCTATATAAAACCGACGCAGCAAAGCGCGCTGCTTGCGTGAAAGGCTACTTACATCTACGCCATTAAAGAGGTAGCGACCACTTGTTAGGGAATCTAAGCAGCCAAGGATATTTGCGGTAGTAGATTTTCCAGATCCAGAAGGACCCATAAGCGCGACAAACTCGCCTTGCTCTATGGCTAAATTTACCCCACGCATAGCTTGATAGCCTGCTTTGTAGGTTTTGTGCGCATTTTCTAGGAGAATAAAACTCATTGCTTTTGGCTTGCTTGTGTGATGATTTGGGCATTTGGTGCGAGCTTTGGGCTAATGATTTGGGCATTTATGCCATCATTGATCCCTACTTCTACTTCTAGGGGTGTTGGTGTGCTATTTTCTAGGATGTAAATGGTTTTGCTAGGCTTTTTGCTAACTTTGGCATTGCTTCTGCGTGGAGGTGATGGGGCGGAGAAGGAAAAGGACTTTTTGCTAGTAGCAAGCTTTGGTGGCTCGAAAAATAGCGCGCTTACAGGGATTGTTTGAATGTCTTTTCGCGTTTGGATAATGATATTAGCACTAGCACTCATACCCGGGCGTAAAAGCTTGGATTGGTTATTAACTAAGATTCTAGTTTCATAGCTTATGATGTTGCTACTGCTATCTTGTGTAGCAGCATAGCTTACGCGATCGACTTTAGCGTTAAAGTCTGTATCTGGGTAGGCATCAACACTAAAGCGCACATCTTGCCCAACTTGTACCTTGCCTATGTCAGCCTCTGCGACATTGACAACTAGACTCATTTCATCAAGGTTTTTAGCAAGCTTGAAAAGAGTGGGCGTTTGGAAGCTTGCTGCCACGGTTTGCCCCGGATCAATATCCCGCTCTAGCACGATGCCATTGATAGGGCTTATGATAATAGAGTTTTTTATATCAATTTCACTACTTTTGACATCGGCTTCTATGTTTTTAATTGCAAGGGCATTGACTTGCACATTACTTTTGGCATTTTCGTATTCTAGCTTGGCAGCTTGTAGCTCAAGCTTTGAGGGAGACTTGCCATGTGTGCGGGTAAAAAGCTCTTGCAAGCGGTCGTAATTCCACTTGGCTTTTTCCTGCGTGATGAGACTTAGGGCGTGCTGGGCGCGTGCGGACTCTAGGGAAGCTTTTTGCTTGTTTAGTGTTTGGTTTAGCTTCTCTGGGTTTATGATCGCTAGCACTTGTCCCTCTTGCACGCTATCATTAATATCAAC
>NZ_JAFVUX010000028.1 GCF_017502485.1 Helicobacter sp. | reverse complement strand
AAGTCAAAACACCATAGAGAAGAAAATCACTAATGAGCAGATGTTTAAAAATAAAGAGCAAGAAGTCAAACAAATAGTTATTACCAATCCTAATGCCATAGTGCTTATGCCCAAAGACCCACGCATTGATAAAAATGGATTTCCCGTGTTTGAGACAGGCAAAAAGGAATGGGATTTAAAAGAGAGTCTCTACTATGCTATTTGCAGATTCTCTCATCGTGCCAACTACACCATCACACTTTGATTTTGAAGCATTGTATATAATGTTTGAGCGGATTTGGAGATAAAAGATAACAATAAAAAGAGCAAATATGCTAGCATATAATCCTAGTTTTTTAGAGCAAACAAGCTTTTTAACTCAATATCCACGGATTTATACCATCTACAATTGGCTTGCTTATCTCCTCTTTGCTTGTGGCTTCATCGTAATTTTTGGCTGCTGTATTGAAGCTCAAATATACGCACTCCTCAATGATAAAATAGTAGGTATTTGTATATGTTAAGAATCCATATTCTACAAAAAACAAAATCAATGTGCTACTCAACTAGGATTTATCGCGATTAGTTTATAATAAATCTCAACAAATACCCCTATAAGGACTACCAAACTTAAATGTGTAAAACTATGCGCACATCTGCTTCCCCGCTTATCTTAGCCAGTCTTAGCACTACTCGTGCGCAGATTCTAGCGAGTCGCGGGATAACATTTACTCAAATGGATAGTGGGTTTGATGAAGAAAGCTTGGCAATTTGCGAGCCTGCGAAGTTTGCTTATATTGCTTGTATGAAAAAATTAGAATCTAGCCTAGAGCTTTTAACCAAGCAAGGCAAGTATGATCACGCGCTAGATTCTGGGCTGCTGTGTGCAGATAGTGTAGTGAGTGTAGATGGCAAGCTCCTGCGCAAAGCTAGAGATAAGCAAGAAGCTAGAAATATGCTAGAATTACAGGATTCTAAACGCGTAAGTATCCTAACAGCCCTAGCTTATACAAGTCGATATATAAGCTTTACTGATGTAAGCGCGTGCCATTTAGAGCTAGGGAAATTTGAGCTAGATGATATGCTGGGCTATGTAGATTCTCTGGCGTGGCTAGGGAAGGCTGGGTGCGTGATGGTGGAAGGCTTTCATAAACGCTATATCCGCAGACAAATCGGGCTAGAATCCAGCGCGTTAGGACTTAGTATAGAAAAGCTTGTGCGATTTTGGGAGACTGTATGAATACTCCTATTATTGTAATTATGCTGCTTGTATCGCTGGGGATAGGGCTTGCTGGGCTTTTGGTGTTTTTATGGGCGTTGCGAAATGGGCAGTTTGATGACGCGCATAAAATCACACACGGCGCACTTTTTGACTCCGTGGAGGATCTAAACTTAGCCAATATCATAGCCCAAAGTCAGCAAGCAGACTCACATTCTACCAATCTCAAACATAAGGAGTCAAAAATGGAGCATTACACCGTAGCAGTAGTTGGAGCAGGACCGGGTGGCATTAGTGCCAGTATTGAAGCCAAGCTCAAGGGAATCTCTGTTATTTTGCTAGAAAAGGGCAAGGAGCATAATGCCACACTGCGTAAATTCTACAAAGATGGTAAGCGAGTAGATAGAGTATATAAAGGCGAGCAGATTGATCTAGTAGGTGCGATAGATTTTAGCGATACTAATAAAGAAGGTGCGCTTGAAATGTTTGATGGCTTGCTAGAGCAGTATAAAATTGATGTGGCGTATGAAAACGATGTAGAATCTATCCAAAAGCAAGATAATGGCAGCTTGCTTATCCGCACAAGTGGGAATCACTCTATAAGCGCGGATTATGCCATTATCGCCATTGGCAAAATGGGGCAGCCCAATAAGCCTAGCTACAAGATCCCTCCAGCGATTTTGCGCCAAGTCAATTATAATGCCCAAAATATCCAAGCAGGTGAGCGATTGCTCATCGTAGGGGGAGGGAATTCCGCGGTGGAGTATGCCATTGATCTATGTGCCTCGCACGATACCACGCTGAACTATCGCCGCACGGAGTTTGCTCGCATTAATGGCACGAATAAGCAAGAGCTAGAAAAGGTCATTGCAAGTGGCGCACTAAAGACAAAGCTAGGTGTTGATATAGAGAGCTTGGAAGAGCAAGATGGTAAGATTTGTGCGCATTTTAGCGATGGCAGTAGTGATGTGTTTGATCGCGCGATTTATGCCATTGGCGGATCTTCGCCGGTAGATTTTCTTAAAAAATGCAATATTGAGCTTGATAGCAATAATCTCCCCATTGTTAGTCAAAATCTCGAGACTTCTGTGCAAGGTGTGTTTGTCGCTGGGGATATTGGCTTTAAATCAGGGGCTTCTGTGGCTATGGCAATCGCCCAAGCAGAAAAGATTGTCCGCTATATCACAGGCAAATAGGTGAAGCTAGCAAAGTCTTGCGTGTATGCAGGTGTGCAATACTCGCATTTAAGCGATGATTCTAGAGAGCTAGATTCTAGCACGCTTTTTGTGCGCACACCACTCAATGCTGCTTTCACCCCCGATCATCCTAGTATAGAAGCAAGCGGGCTAGCAAGTATTTTTGCCCCACTGCCAAAGATCATTGGCATAACAGGCACTAATGGTAAGACTACCACTGCTGCGCTTATCTACTCGCTTTTGCTTGATCTTGGCTACTCTTGCGCGCTTATTGGCACGCGTGGAGTGTTTGCCAATGACAAGCAGCTTAAACCCAAGGGGCTTACCACGCCTTGTGTGCTGGAGCTTTATGAGATTCTTGCTATGGTTGGGAGGTGTGCATTTGTCGTTATGGAAGTAAGCTCACACGCCATTGTGCAAGAGCGAATCGCTGGCATTAGCTTCTACATTAAAATCCTAACCAACATTACAAGCGACCACCTAGATTACCACAAAACCCAAGCAGAATATATTCGCGTGAAAAATAGTTTTTTTAGTGATGAGTGCTGCAAGATTATCAATGCCGATGAGTCCCACGCTAGCTATAATCCACTAAACTCCCACACTTATGGCATAGAATCTAGTGCCAATTTACGACCAAATGCATATAGTCTAGATCAAGCAATCACTGCGCATTTATCTTATACCCTAAGCAAAGCTAGAGAACAAGCACTAATCTATGCCCCACTTTATGGCAAGCATAATCTCTACAATATCTTGGCTGCGCTACTTTGCGTGCGACTTATCGTGCAAAAGCCCCTAGAATCTTGTGCGGAGCATTTGGAGAATTTTGGCGGTGTGGAGGGGCGTATGGAGATGGTGAGTAAAGAACCTTTGATCATCGTGGATTTTGCTCATACACCTGATGGTATGGAGGCGATCTTTGAGAGCTTTAAGGGAAAAAATATTGCCGTAGTCTTTGGTGCTGGGGGTGATAGGGATCCTAGCAAACGCCCAAAAATGGGCGTAGTAGCCTACAAATATGCTAAGAGAATCTACATCACAAGCGATAATCCTCGTAGCGAAGAGCCAGAAGCTATCATAGAGGCTATTAGGCAGGGTATGCCATTAGATGCCAAGATACCCGTTATCTGCGAAGTGGATAGGGCTAGGGCGATTTGCCAAGCTGTAAGTGAGCTTGAATATGATTGGGTGCTGCTTGTGCTGGGTAAGGGTGATGAAACCTACCAAATCATCGGCAATGAGAGTAGGCATTTTGACGATAGGGAAGAAATACGAAAGGCATTAAAATCTAGAATCTAAAGCAATGGCAGGGAGTGGTTTAGCGGGAGTGTAGCTAGAATCTAGGCTATGGCTTCGCTTTGTTTTCTAAAGAAACATCGGCTATCGCCGAGCGGTATCCCTTGTTTTCTAAAGAAACTGCACTTTGCTTCGTAATGCTTGTAGCGACAGAGAAGGAAGCTGGAAAGTCTAAGCTACACCTTGCAATGACGGAGGGGTATGCTATCGGCTCGTAAGTGAGAGAAATAGACCTAGGAGAAGCTTTTGCGGATACCTACGCAGCAGTCTTGGAAAATATCTGGCTTTTTTAGCGTGAGTGTGAGCTTAGTGATAAGAGGGAAACGCGCGCAAAGCATAGTCGCTACTCCATCGCAGGCTTCTTCTAGCAAATAGTAGCGTGCTTGCTGCAAATGCGTGATAATAGACTCTCGCACTTGTGCATAGTCTAAAAACTCTTCGCCATCTCGCTCATAGTGGATATATGCTTCTACTTGCACCCTTTGTGCTCGCTCTCTCTCACTTGGTAGCGTGCCTATAATCACATCAGTGTTTAGATTTTCTAGCACGATCTCGTAGCATTGTGGCATTTATAACACTTTGTTTTCTTGCCCGGAAAAGAGCCGTTTGATATTTGGGATATGTGTGTAGAGGATGAGCAGCCCGATTAAAACCACTGGCGCGTGGCTGTGGATTTGCGCGATGATGTTGATAGAATCAGGGATTGGTACCACATAAGGCACGATGAAGGTAAATAGAATCCCACTTAGCACGCCAAAGAGTGAAGAGAGTGAAGAGACTTTAAATATCTTCCCCACAATCGCCCACACAAGTAGTCCAAGCACGCCTTCAATGGGGATAAGCAAAAGCACAGAGCCGATAGCTGTGGATACGCCTTTACCTCCTTTAAAGCCTAGATATGGGCTATAACAATGCCCCACAATTGCTAGCAACGCAATCATCCACTGCGCTCCATAAGGAAGCCCTACAAGCTTTGCCACAAGCACCACAAGCAATCCTTTAATCGCATCAAGCACGAGTGTGGCGATGGAGAGTGGCTTGGCTTGCTTGGGCGCAACCTCTTTTAACGCACGATAGACATTTGTCGCTCCTGTGCTGCCAGAGCCTACTTCTTGGATTTTAATGCCATATAACCTTGTGAAAAACACCCCAAAGGGAATCCCCCCCACAAGAAATGCCACAATGTAAAACACCACATTAATATAATCGTATAAAAATCCCATAAACACTCCTAAAGTAAGATTTAAAGATACGATGCGTAGAGATTCTCTAGTTCAAAAATACGCATCCTATAGCCTTGGGGGATGCACTGCTCATCACCATCACAGAGCATAAGCTCGCTAAGCCACTGCTTTTGACTCGCTTTAAGCGATCTCCTAGCTTGCTTAGGGAGATTTTGCAGTAAAAGCGCGTATATATCATTTAGCACGATGTCTTGCAATGGGGTTGTAAGCGATACTGAAGCGCAGATTGATTGCTCATTTTCGTGCGGGCTTTGGTGCAGTCAAACGACGGATAAACCGCCACACGCTCCCATATATTGAGCTTTTTATTGGGATGGAGAGATGCTTGCAAGGGGGCTTCTTGCAAGCAGGTGTTTTTAGTGATTGTTAAATACAGGGGGATTGGTGGCTGGTTAGATTCTAGCAAGTGTGTCTCTAGGGCAAAATCACAAGTAGAATCTACTTCTGCCTTTGTATAATCAAGTAGGCGTAATGTGGCTTGGTGGATAGGCTTAGGGGTAGAATCTTTGGTGATGATTAGAGTACAGAGATTATTGGCGCAGTTTTTAATAGCAATCGTATAGCCTTTATACGCTTTGTGTGTGTAGTGTCCTTGCCACGATGAGCGGAATTCCACATCTGCGCGCAAGCTACAAATACTACATATAAGCACATAGAATCCAGCTTTAACTATGCGCATTAGTGTAGCTCACCTAGTGGATTGCACGCGCAAGCATAGAGATGATTAGTCGGACCAAAGCCATTGCCAAGCGGCACAGCGTAGGCTATGGCATTATAAGTGTAGGCTTTAGCGTGGCTAATAGAATCATAAAGGCTAAAGCCTAGGGCGAGATTTGCAGCGATCGCGCTACTTAGCGTGCAACCTGTGCCGTGCGTGCTGGTGCTTTGTAGCTTTGGCGCGTGGAATATATAGAACTCCTTGCCATCATAGAGTACATCATCAGCGAAGTCTTCTTTGTGCCCTCCTTTTACAAGCACGCTTTTTGCTCCCATTTTGTGTAGCATATATGCGGATTTTTTCATATCTTCAAGGCTTACTATCTCAAAGCCACATAGCTCACTAGCTTCAGGGATATTTGGCGTAAGCACACACGCATAGGGGATAAGCAGTCTAGCAAACTCTTTGCGGATAGATTCTGGCATAAGAGGGAAGCCGTTTTTGGCAAACATCACAGGATCAATGACAATATTGCTAGGTAGATAGCGCGCTAGAGATTGCTCCACACTCTCAAGGATAGAGATAGAGCCTAGCATACCGATTTTCACAGCCTTTGGCACAATATCTTCAAATACTGCATCAAACTGCGCGAAAATAGACTCACTTGGCATATCTACACTGCTTATTACGCGCGAGGTGTTTTCTGCTACGACACTTAACACCACGCTCATACCATATAGCCCGTGTGCAGCAAATGTCTTTAGATCTGCTTGTAGCCCAGCTCCACCACTACAATCACTCCCAGCGACACTAAGGATAGGGGTGGCGTTTGCGCGTGCTTTTAAGTGCATAACAATCCTTGCTTGAAACATTTTAGCAAATTGTAGCAGAATCTATGTGATTCTGGGGGTAGCTTGACAGGGGGTGCTTACAAGTGTGTTTAATATTTTTAGCTTTAATAAAACTTTAGATTCTATCGCTAAAGGATTATTAATGTCTCAAAAATGCGTGCTTGTGATCACTGATGGGATAGGCTACAAGCCTAACTCTCCTTATAATGCCTTTGCTAATGCACGTAAGCCTACTTATGATTGGCTTTTTGCTAATGTGCCTTATAGTCTTATCCGTACTTACGGGCAGAGTGTGGGGCTACCAGAGGGGCAAATGGGCAACTCTGAAGTGGGGCATATGAGTATAGGTTCTGGGCGCGTGTTATATCAAGATCTAGTAAGAATCCAGCGTGCCATAGATTCTAAAGAGCTAGAGCAAAATCCGCTTTTGCAGCAGTTTATGCAAAAGACACAAGCAGTGCATTTGCTGGGGCTTATGAGCGATGGTGGGGTGCATTCTCATTTGACGCATTTTGTCGCATTAGCAGAGATTTTTGCAGCGCATAATAAGCGCGTATTTTTACATCTCATCACTGATGGGCGCGATGTTTTGCCAAAGAGCGCGCTAGGATTTTTGGCAGAGGTTGAAGCACTTTGCACTAGGGTAGAATCTGTTAGTATAGCGAGTGTGAGTGGGCGATATTATGCGATGGATAGAGATAAACGCTGGGAGCGCATACAAGAAGCCTATAATGCCATAGCACACGCCACACCACACACAGAGCAAAGCCCTAGAGAATATATAGAATCTTGCTATGCTAAAGACATTACAGATGAGTTTATTGCGCCTATGTGCTTTGGGGAGTTTGTGAAATGCGGAGGATTTGCTAGTGAAGATGGGTTGCTTATGAGCAACTTTCGCTCCGATCGCGCTAGAGAGATTATTACTGCGCTTGGTGCGCTAGAGTTTAGTCATTTTCCTAGAGATAAGTGGTTTGCCCATATCCTTACAATGTGTGAGTATGATGAGAGCTTCACATATCCTGTGCTTTTCACTAAGCAAAAGCCCACAAATACGCTTGCAGAAGTACTAGCAAATGCTGGGAAAACGCAAGCCCACATTGCTGAGACAGAAAAATACGCACATGTAACATTCTTCTTCAACGGCGGAGTGGAGGAGCCATTTGTAGGGGAATCACGCGTGCTAATCCCAAGTCCCAAAGTTGCCACCTATGACTTACAGCCGCAAATGAGCGCACCAGAAGTGGGCGAGGCGGTACTAAAGGCTATGGGAGAATCAAGTGACGATGCCAACGCTTATGACTTTATCGTAGTTAATTTTGCAAATGGCGATATGGTGGGGCACACGGGTAATTATGAAGCTGCGCTAAAGGCAGTAGAAGCGGTGGATTATGAACTTGGACGGATAGTTGAGAAAGCCAAAAGGCTTAACTACGCGCTTGTGCTTACAAGCGATCACGGCAATTGTGAAGAGATGAAAAGTGCGCAAGGAGAAATAAAGACAAATCACACCATAGGCGATGTGTGGTGCTTCGTTCTAGCTAATGGTGTGGAAAAGGTAGAATCTGGTGCGCTAAATAATATTGCCCCAAGTGTGCTAAAGATTATGGGGCTAACAATCCCCAAAGAAATGGACACCCCACTTATTTAAGTATGGCATTGATCCTAGAATCTATCTAGTAACCACTGTAAAATTTCTTCTTCCACTGCTTGGCTTGGAAGTACTTGCGTGTGAATTTTAGGCTTATTAAAAAGCTCTTCAATATCCGCACCAATCGTGCTACCAGAATCTAGCATTATCCTTATAGCTTGTTTATCATCAACTCTCTTATTAAAGATTGCTTCCACGACACTTGGGGCAAATTTGCTCCACTCTGCTGTAGCGCAAACAAGTGTCTTTTGACTAGGGTTTATAGCAAGATGTGCTCCATATGCTATGGCTGTGTGCGGGTCTAGGACATAACCTTTGCTATAAGCAGCGCGTATCATCTCGCGTGCCTTTGCGTCATCACCCCACCACGCACAAAAATGCTCTTGTAGTTTTGCTAGCTCACTTTGGCTTAGAGTATAGTGCGAAGTAGATTCTAAAGAGTCTAGCAGCTCTTTTGTGCGCTTATCGCCATAGAGATAGAAAAGCACGCGCTCGACATTGGAGCTTTTTAGTATATCCATAGCAGGGGAGATGCTCTTATGCAATGATCTATTTGTAATGTCATACACACCGCTTGTAATAAGCTCTGTAAGGATATTGTTTTGATTACTAGCGATGATAATTTGCCCTAGCGGTAGCCCCATAGACTTAGCAAGAAATGCACCCAGTGCATTGCCAAAATTCCCGCTAGGCACACTTACTGCTAGTTTTTCCTCCCATTTAATCACTCCTCTGCGCACAAGCTCCATATAACCCCATACATAGTAGATGATTTGGAAGGCTATGCGCCCAAAATTCACAGAGTTTGCTGCGGAGAGTTTGTAACCCTTTTGCGCGATTTTGCTGGCAAATTCTGGGCTATTTAGCAGGGATTTTAGCAGGCTTTGCGCGGTGTCAAAGTCGCCTACAATGCCTAGGGTTTTGAGATTTGGCTCTGTAATGGTTTGCATTTGCAGAGCTTGTACTTGGCTTGTGCCACCATCTGGATAGAGGCAGACTACTTTTACATTAGGTTTAGAGGCTAGGGCTGCAAGTGTGGCTGGTCCTGTGTCGCCACTGGTGGCAGTTAGGATTAGATAGTGTGTGTCTTGCGCCTTTGCTAGCGAGCTAAAAAGAGAGCCAAATGGGCATAAAGCCATATCTTTAAACGCCCGCGTAGGTCCGTGGAAAAGCTCTAAAAAGTAGGCATTCTCAAGCTGGGTTATGGGGGCTGGGTTATTAGGATCATCAAAACTCGCATAACAGTTTAAGGCAACATCTAGCACACTAGAATCCACTTCTATATCTAAGTGCGTGAAAATAGCCTTACATAGATCATTGTAGCTAGAATCTAGCAGTGCGCTAAAGTTAATTGTAGGCAGTGATGCTAGGGTATAGAGTCCTTTAGAGTCAGCAGCAGGGGAGAGAATCGCTTGGGTGAAATCAACCGATTTGGCAGCAATATTGCGAGTGGAGACAAAGGGCTTCATACTAATCCTTTACAAGTGGATTCTAGGTGGGTTAAGTAGATGGGATTGTAGCAGATTTAAGCTTTTGTTGTAAGCTTGCGGTTTTTTAAAGGAGTTAGCAATGGCATTATCATATAAGCTTGTAATGTTTGGATTCCCGGCGTTGTGTGAAGATATTGATGAGGTCTATGCTAGAATGCGCCAGATCCCTCCTGAGCGTGCTAAAGTAGAGACCTTGGAGCAGTGCTATCTAATCGATTTGCACTCTGGGAGGCGTTATGAGATCACTTGTGATGAAAAGGGCTTTTATCTCCGTGATTTCTCCTCTTAATCCCAGCGATTGAAGCGCGTAGATTCTGCTATAATCGCTTTAATCACACTAGAATCTAAATGTTAGAATCTAGCTTCCAAGGACAGATATGAATATGCAAGAGCTACAAAGCAAGGCAAAAACACTCATCGAAGCTCTTCCCTATATCCAACGCTTTAGTGGAAAAATTATCCTTATCAAATATGGTGGCAGTGCTATGGAAGATGAGGGTCTTAAGAAAAGCGTGGTGCAAGACATCGCACTACTAAAAAGCATAGGCTTTAAACCTATCATTATCCACGGCGGAGGCAAGGAAATTAGTAAGTGGGTGGGCAAGCTCGGTGGGGAAGCGCGCTTTGAGCAAGGGTTGCGCGTAACTGATGAAAGCACGCTAGAAATCGCCCAAATGGTGCTAAATCGCATCAACAAAGATTTAGTAGGCTATATGGCAAGCTATGGAGTTAAGGCAGTGGGCATAAGTGGCAAAGATGGCAATACATTTTGCGCACAAAAAAAGCTAGCAAATGGAGTAGATATAGGGTTTGTAGGAGAAGTGAAGCAAGTAGATACCGCGCTAATTTTAGGGCTACTTGATAAGGGCTTTGTGCCTGTGATTTGCCCCATTGGTATGGATGAAAACGCCCAAGACTACAACATCAACGCCGATGATGCTGCTTATGCGCTAGCGATCGCACTAAAGGCAGAGAAGCTTGTCTTCCTTAGCGATATTGAGGGAATTTATAGGGACTTTAATGACAAGGATTCACTCATCACCATACTACCAACATCAAAGGCTAGAGACTTGCTAAAAAGTGGAGGTATTGGCGGAGGTATGCTGCCAAAGTTACAAAACTGCATAAAGGCGGTGGAGAGTGGCGTGGCGCGCGTGCATATTATTGATGGACGCATTAAGCATTGTTTGTTGCTAGAGTTTTTTACCGATCAGGGCATAGGTACGGCGATTTTACACGATTGATGATCGCATAAGAAGAGAATATGGCAGAGAAAAACTCTAAACAAAAAGTAGATTCTAGGGAAAGTTTTTTTCTATCACTGCAAGACTTGCATCTGCAAGTTGTAGCAATCCACTTTTTGCATTAGCAAAAGCATAAAACCACTTGCGTGGCAATGATGGGCGAGGATTTCGCCAATGTAATAGACTTTAAGGAGATGAAAAGTGAAAAAAGTGGATTCTAGGAAAAATGCGAAAAATGTAGCCAAGTCAGCGAAGGACTCTAAGATTGTGGATCTAGGATCTAGGCTTGTTGATGATAGTGCGATTTTACAAGTGTATGCGCGCTTGCCTCTTGTGTTTGAGAGAGGTAGTGGAGTGTATCTCTATGACAAAGTAGGCAAGGAGTATTTAGACTTTGGAGCTGGCATTGCTGTTAATGCGCTAGGCTATGGGAATGAGTCCTTTAATAGCGCGCTAAAAGCGCAGATTGACAAGCTCTTGCACATTTCTAATCTTTATTACAATCTCCCTGCCATAGAAGCAGCAAAAAAGCTCGCTAAGGCAAGCGGGCTTGATCAAGTATTTTTCACCAATAGTGGGGCAGAAGCGTGCGAAGGCGCGCTAAAAGTGGCAAAAAAATACGCTTATCAAAAAGGCATAAAATCTCCGCAAATCATCGCTATGCACAACTCATTTCACGGGCGCACACTTGGCGCATTGTCAGTTACAGGCAATAGTGCGTATCAAAAGCCCTTTAAGCCACTACTCTCTGGTGTGAAGTTTGCACACTTTAATGACATAGCAAGCGTGGAGAAGTTGATCACTCCAAAGACTTGTGCCATTATCTTAGAAACGATTCAAGGAGAAGGTGGTGTAACACCTGCTAGCAAGGAGTTTTTACATACTATACGCAAACTTTGCGATAAGCACGATATGCTTTTAATCCTTGATGAAATTCAATGTGGTATGGGCAGAAGTGGGACTATGTTTGCCTATGAGCAGTATGGGATAATGCCAGATATTATCACCACGGCGAAGGCTCTTGGCTGTGGCGTGCCTGTGGGAGCATTTGTGCTATCTCAAAGAGTCGCTGATCTCTCACTAAAGCCCGGGGATCACGGCAGTACTTACGGGGGGAATCCCTTTGTCTGTGCAGCAGTGAGCAAGGTGTTTGATATATTTGATGAGATGAAGATTGTGCAAAGAGTAGCCAAGCTCACACCAACTCTCACGCAAACACTCCAAGAACTATGCGACTCTTATGATTTCTTGCAAAGCGTGCGCGGTAAGGGATTTTTACAAGGTATACAGATTGACCCAAAGAGTAAAATTCAAGCAAAAGACATAGTCCAACTAGCTACAGAGCAAGGGCTCATAATCCTTAGCGCATCGCAAAATGTCCTACGCTTTGCCCCTCCACTTGTCATTACCAAAGAGCATATAGAGCTAATGCGCCTTAAACTTACGCGCGCACTTGATCGCTTAGATCGCTAAGCTAGAATCTAGCTTATAGGGTCTCTCTTGTGTAGCAGCGCACTAGCTATTTTCTACCACTTTTCTGTAAGCTTCTCTCTCTTGCTCTTGCCATAAAACTACGCTTTTTATGCACTCTTTTTGGATAGCTTTGATGAAGGATTCTATAAAGTTAAAATCAATATTGTTAGAATCTAAAATAGGCAGTAAAATCTCTGTTTTATTGAAAGTCTTTTCAAAATCTCGCACTAAAACGCCTTGAAAAATCTTTTGATTTTTATTAGCCAAGTGATGAAAAATTGTGCGATTGTAGCATTTAGCCCACTAAATTTTGGATATAAAGTTTTAGTAAATTGCCCTGCGTAAAAGTCCTTTTGCATATAGAAAAACTGCATTCCAAGCATACCTACGGCTATGCTTTCTCCCTTGATTTTATGCTCCTCGTCTAAATACTCCACATAGCCTGCTATGCCATTATTTAAACAAGTGCGCGTAAAGTAAGGGTATGGGGCATTTTCACTAAAGCTAAAGCTATCTTTATTTAATTGCGGATTAGACTTCACGCTAAAAAGCTCTTCACATTTAAAGCTTTTCCACTTAAGCGGCATTTCGTGTGAAATGCCGCTTACTCTCTCTCTCTCTCTGTTTTGTGCGCGCTCTCAAAGGTTTTTAAAGCGTCTTTTTCTTTTTGACTTAAAGTATAATCATTTAAGCCTGTTACCTTAAGATACGCCTCGAGTTCTTTAATATAAGATTCCATATAGTTAAAGGCGATTTGCTCGTTTAAAACGGGTAGGGATAATTTAAGATTGCTAATCTTGCTCCAAGTTGTCATATCCGCAAAAGAAAAAAGCAATTTGAAATAATTCATCGCCGAAGCGATATAAAGTCCTGTCTTTTTATTTAGCTCAAAAAGTGGGTGTAAGCACATAACTCTAGCGTGTGTAACCATCTTATATTCAAAGTCTCTATAAAATACATTGCCAAACATATCGCAAGTTAGCGTATTTTTAGGGAAAATTCTTGCTTTTATATCAGTTTTGCCTATCACGCCATTATTTTCTAGCCCAGCACTGACAACTTGATGTCCTTTATCGTTTAAATGGATTTTTTGTATATCAAAACCCCCGTTTTGAGGCGTAAATAACTTATGGATTTCAATATCTCTCCACTCGCCCCCGTTTTGCTTGAAGTCTTTTTCAAGCTCTCTCAAACGAGGGCTAAGGGCGTTTTCCTCCAGCCCACCTTGCATAGAATTTTGATTTTTAAGCACATTGCTTACTTCCCACGCTAGATACTCACTCACGCATTTTTTAAAGTCCTGCAAAGTTGGCGTTGTATCTATCTTTTTGTGTTGGTCAAAGTTCCAGTCCGCCCCACTATCACTAATGAAATCTTCTACATACACTTCGCTTAAGTTAATGGGCTTTTCATACACGCTATTATCAAGCTTGGCATTTAAGACTTGCTTGTAGATTTTAAGAATATCTTTATATCTTTGAGCGGGTTTATCTACTTCTTGCAAACTTCTTTTTGTGCGTTTGTAGCCGTCATTTCTAAAGTCTATAAATTTCACTGGCTTTTTAAAATCGTGCGGGATTTTTGCTTCAAAGATATAAATGCTTGTCTGCGCTCCTGCCATAGGCTGAAATAAATCTATGGGCATTTTGATACCAACCTTTAGCGTGTGCTTTGTAAGGATAGACTGCGTGATGGGGGTGGCTTGTCCATTACCTGCGCTATCTTGGATAATAATAGCTCCTAAGCCGTGCTTTTGCATCCTATCTAGTCCAAATTCTATAAAAGGAAGTCCATTATAATCCCAAGTAAAAGGGGTATTAAGCAAGATTCTAGTGGGGGCAAAGCTGACATAAAGAGAGTCTTCTGTCTCAAAGGTATTTGCCTTATAGATTTTACTAGAGCCATCACCGCGTAAAATCATATTACTCGTAGCTAGGGCAAACATCTCGGCGTTGTATTCTATCCCTAAAAGCTGCTTAGTCTTAAGCTCTAAAATGGCTTTATTTGCTTGTGTGCTGTGCTTGGCTGTGTTTTTATAGACATCTTCTATCATTTGCTCCATACTAGAGATGAGAAATCCAGCTGAGCCTGTGGCTAAGTCCATAACTCTATCTGTGCTTGTGATGTCTAGGATTTGGGTCATCATTTTGGTAACATAAGGGGGAGCTAGCACTATGCCTAGCTCCTTGCCATCGCCTAAAGCGTATTTTAAAAACTCGCTATAACACTCACCCATAATGTCTAAATGCCCATTAAGCCCATCAATTTCTTTATAAATATGTGCGTAAATGTAGGCGAAAATTTGCTTATTGATACTTGAAGGTTCTTTAAGAATGTGGGCTATGATTTTGTGGTTTGGATTTTTCTTTTCACCTTCTTTGTAGGTGAAATTTTTTAGGAATCTTATCTCTATCGGTATCTTTTCTAATCTCGTTAAAAGAATCTAACATAAGCTTTCTTTTTGCACTATCTGGGACTTTGACTTTTAAAAACTCTTCAATGCGTTCAAACACTAGCCCCCCATCTCTTAGCCCTTCTTCTTGTGAGTCTTGTAGGTCGGCTGGGCTTAGTCCTTTGGTTAAGATTCTATACTCATTACTCATCACACTTTGCATTGATAGAATCATACCTGCGATGTAAAGCACTCTTTGGGGTACGGTGATGTTGTGAGTGTGCATAAGCTTATTAAGCTGGGCGCTATGGTAGGATAAATGCCATTTACCCCTAATAAGTATCAAGTGTTTATCTTCTTCTGTGAGTTTGTACTCTTCTTTATAAAAATGTGTAAAGCTTTTTGCATTTTCTAAAAAGTCTAAATTTGTGTGTTTTATCTCCTTATAGGCAAGTGAAGAATCTGCAAAGACACAGGCGATTTTTACCTTTACATTTTGGCTATTATCTCCTGCTATGCCTATGGCGATGATTTCTTTGTACTGGTCTTGCTTTTGACTTTCATTTTGCAATGCCACCCTTGCATAATGCAAAGCACCATTAAGGGCGTTTTGCTAATGGCATCGTTAGAAAAATCTAGGGCTTTTTCATTATCCTTTGCGTATTTTTCAAGCTTCCCTACTCCTAGCTTACACTCAAAAATAACTGGGATAATCTCATTATCAACTTTGTATTTCTCTATCACAAAATCTGGTATCCCTGTGCCTGTTTGCTTCTTGGTCTTACTTGCACCTTTTAGGGCGTCTTTGAGATAAGCACTCGCATCTTTTTCTAAGAAGTCTTTGCCTAGCTTTAAGCCCATAGACTTTAGATTCTCTCTTACCCTTCATCAACTTGCACTTCTTTGCTCTACTGCATACCGCTTCCTTTGTTTGCCTTTACCCTAACTTCTCTCTTGCAATGCTTTTTGCTATATCTAGGGCTTCTTTTATTGCATTAGAATCTGTTATCTTACCTCCAGCGGTGGCAAAGTCATCTCTACCCCCACCATTACCCCCTAGAATCTGTGCGACTTCTTTTACCCAAGCTCCAGCCTTGAGACTAGGTGCGCCCTTTACTCCAGCAGTTAGGGCGACCTTGCCGCTAGATTCTGTTACAAGCAAAATCGCTACCTTTTCATTCTCATTTTTTGCCCTGTCTATGATGTCTTTTGCCTCTTTTGCTTCTACTGAATCTAGCTTTAGGACGATGAGTTTTACGCCATTTATTTCTTCATAATCTAGGTTTTTGACACTCTGCTTTGCCTTATTTGCGCTCTCTCTTGCTTCTTTTAGTGCGATTTGCAGCTTTGCTACACCTTGCAGGACATCTTGAGTTTTTAGCATTTCTTTTAAGCTTTTTATAGATTCTAGTGCTGCTCTGCCATAATTATAAGCCGCCTTGCCACATACTGCTTCAATGCGCCGAACTCCGCTACTCACGCTACTTTCACGCACGATATAAAAGCTCCCAATCTCTGCAGTATTTTGTGTGTGAATCCCCCCACATAGCTCAATAGAATCGCCAAAGCTAATAACACGCACACTCTCGCCATACTTCTCGCCAAAGAGTGCCATAGCCCCCTTTGCCTTAGCTTGGTCTATCTCCATAGTCTCACAAATTTGTGGGTAAGATTCTGTAATTTTTTTATTCACTAGGGCTTGTATTTGCTCTAGCTCATCTGTGCTTAATGCCTTGGGGTGAGAGAAGTCAAACCGCAAGCGATTTGCTTCTACAAGGCTTCCAGCTTGAGCGATATGAGGTCCTAGAATCTGCCTTAGAGCACAATGCAGTAAATGCGTAGCGGAGTGGTGCTTGGCGATTTCAAGCCGACTAGAATCTACTTGTGCTTTTACCAAATCTCCTGTTTTTAATGGGCTTAGAGTGTGGATTTTAGAGAGATTTAAGCCGAAGTATTTTTGGGTGTCTAAGACTTTAGCTAGTTGTGTCGTCTCTTTGGTGTTTTTCAGTGAGCAAGGAGAGGCACTCCCTGATTTATCGCTCAATATCGAATGCCCCAGCAAAATGCCTTTATCCCCAACCGGTCCCCCTGACTCTGGGTAAAATGGTGTAGTTTCTAGCATTACCCAGCCCTCTTGCTCTGTTGATAAAGATTCTACGCGTTTAAAGTTAGAATCTAAAAGGGCTAGTATCTTAGACTCTACACTCGCACACTCATAGCCTACAAACTCATTCTCCCCAAATTTACTCAAAAGCGCATTGAAATCGCCATCTTTGATCGTATCGCCACTGCCTTTCCAATGTGCTTTGCTCCTATCTTTTTGCTCCTGCATACATTTTTCAAAGCCTTGCAAATCCACCCCCAAGCCAAGCTCTCTTAGCATATCTTGTGTTAAGTCAAGTGGGAAGCCGTAAGTGTCGTATAATTTGAAAGCTACTTCACCGCTAAAGCTTTTTTCACGCTTTTGTTGCATAGAGCCTAACTCTGTTTGAAACAACGCCATCCCCGATTCTATCGTCTCAAAAAATCTTTCTTCTTCTGCCTTGCATTGCTCTTGTATGGCGTTTTTACGCTCTTTTAAATAGCTATAATGTCCGCCCATACTATCACATACAACACCTACTATTTCATATAAAAATGCCTTTCTTAAGCCTAGCAAATAGCCGTGTCTTACTGCTCTGCGTAAGATTCTACGAAGCACATAACCCCTACCTTCTTTATCAAAATTTACTCCTTGTGCTAATAAGAAGGCGACACTTCTAGCATGATCAGCGATTACTCTAAAACTTGCCTGCGTTGCTTGCAATTCAGCTTTTTCTAAAGAAACTTCATTTTGCGATAAATGCGGGAGTGGCGAAAAATCCCTGCGGTCATTACCCTCTAGGTAACTCCCTTGTGATTTTCCTTGCAACCCACATTTCTCATCAAAAATCTTAGAATTGCTGGAATTTACCTTAGATTCTGTATTCTTAGAATCTTGGCATTCTAAGGACTGAGATGGGAAATCGGGGCTATCAAGTGAGCCAACAAGAAGCTTGCTAGAGGTAAGTGCCACAGTTGGCGAACGCAGATTTGCCGATTTATCGTTCAATACCGAATACCCCAAAAGTTCATTATCTCTATAATATTTTTTTCCTGTTATCTTCTCAATACACTCCATAAGCGGTGCAAATAGCGAAGTATCAAAGTTATTAATCTTTCCTTCTTTGAGTGCTATTACTCGCTCTAGCCCCATTCCTGTATCAATGCTAGGCTTAGGAAGTGGCTTCAAAGCCCCACTAGAATCCCGCTCATACTGCATAAACACAAGATTCCAGATTTCTAAAAATCTATCTCCATCTCCGCCAAAATAGTCTTCTTCTCCATTAAAAAACTCCGCTCCTTGATCTATGTATATTTCACTGCAAGGTCCGCAAGGTCCAGTGTCCCCCATTTGCCAGAAGTTATCTTTATCGCCCATCCTCTTAATACGACTAGATTCTATATGCTCCTGCCACAGCTCAAAAGCTTCATCATCACTTTCGTGAATCGTTACATACAAAAGGCTTTTATCAAAGCCCAAAATTTCAGTTACAAACTCCCACGCATATGCAATCGCCTCTTTTTTAAAATACCCTCCAAAGCTAAAGTTGCCTAACATTTCAAAGAGTGTGTGATGGCGCGCCGTGTAACCGACATTTTCTAAGTCATTATGCTTTCCACCTGCGCGGATACAAAGTTGCGCACTTGTAGCGATATTTGGACTTGGAGCTGGAATCTTGCCTGTGAAAATATCTTTAAACTGCACCATTCCTGCATTGGTAAAAAGCAGACTTGCATCATCTGGGACTAAAGGCATAGAATCATACACCTTATGCCCTTTTGAAGCGAAAAATTCTAAAAACTCGGTACGAATATCCATACGAACCCTTTATGATAAATTATGCGACATTGTAGCAAATCCCCCTAGCACTCTAGCGAGATATACCTACAATAGGCTACCTAAGTTACTTGTTCAAGATAGCGTGTAAGTATCTCACACGCACAGAGAGAATCTAGCACGCCGTTTTTGACATAGGCTCTTTTGGACTCTCGTTTAGTGTGGCTTAAAGATTCTAGTGCGTGTGTGCTAGTGAAGTCTTCATCGACATATACAATCTCTCCGCCAAAGCCAAGTAAGCCTATAAAATGTTTAATACGCTCTTGCGTGCTTGTATCTCCCCCTAGTCCACCGCTTGGCATACCGACAACGAGAATTTCTATCCCCTTTTGCTTTAAAAGCTCTGCAAGTCCTTTGGCAGCCTGGTTGCGGTTGTGCCGAATGATAGGCTCTAGTGGCAGGATAATGCCTTGCACAATATGTGCAAGCCCTATGCGCTTTAAGCCTACATCACACGCTAAGATTCTAGGGCTTTGGCAATGACTAGAATCCATTTTTAAACCTCGCTAATGATTATGCGCCCATTTTTACGCGTAATTTTCCCCATAAGCTCATATTCAAGCACTCTCTCTCCAAAGCACGCAAATGCCTCTTCGAAGCTAGGATTACTACGCGCAAAATCTAGTAGCTCATCATCTTGTAGCACTTCTTGTGTCCCAAGCCCAAAGCGCGTGGCGATGGCTTGGGTGAAAGCTTCTATATCAGTGATGATATGCGCACGCTCTTGGGCTAGTAAATCCTGTGTGCCAAGCGACTCTCCTATGCGGTGCGATAGCACAAACATCGGCTTCCCAAGCTTTGTGCAAAGAGTAGCACTAGCAAGAGAGCCACTAAATCTATCTGCTTGTGGGATAATGACAAGATCGCTTAGAGCCACAATGAGACGATTGCGATGGAGAAAGTCGTGCCGCTGGGGGGAGTGGTTATGTTCATGTTCGCTAAGGAGTAGTCCTTGTTTTGTAATTGCTTGGATTGTCTTGGCATTACTTGCCGGGTAGAATCTATCAAGGCTTGTGGGCAATACGCAAATAGTCTTAGGTAGCGCAGCACTATGGGCGATAATATCAGTGCCAAGTGCGCCCCCGCTAATGATGATCACTCCAATATTAACTAGAGATTTAGCAAGCAAGGTGGTGTAGGTTTGCGCATAGGTGTTAGGTTTTCTTGTGCCGATTATGGCGACCTTACACTGAGAATCTAAAAGCGCACTATTCCCTAGGGCAAAGAGCCTAGTAGGCGGATTGCTTAGGATTTGTAGGGAAGATGGAGGGGTGATTAGATAAGGATCTTGCGCACTATGGCTCATAGCTCTCTAAAACTCACTAGAGTCTAAAAAATCTTTAGGCTTTTTACTAGAGTCTTGCTCATCATTATGCCATTCTATGTTGATGAAGCCTTGCTTCTTTTTAGTCTTATCGCTAGGGCAGCCAGAGACAAAGGCTTCGACCTCATCTTGCGCGCAGTCTTGTATATCTTCATACCCTTTGGCTTTGGTTGTTTCTCGCTTTGGTGCTGGTGGCTTAGCTTTGGTTTCTTGCTCCTTGCTCACGCGCTTTGCTTCTTTAAATATCGTGGGGTCAATCTTTGATGGCTTGGGAGTCGCGACTTTTACAGGGGGCGTTGTTGGCTCGCTGGGGCTAGTGGGAGCGATTTGGGCTTGTATGGTCTCTTTATCCGAGCTTTGAGTGTTATCTTGCGCGCTAGAATCTATAGGTGGTTTAGATTCTAGCGTGATGGGGTCGTGCGTATTGTTGCTATCGAGATAGGCGTTGTGCGGTATGCTTGAAGTCTGCTCATCTTGTATCACGCTTTGTTCTGGAGCGTTGTCAAAGAGATTTGCTATCCCGCCTTGCTTGGGTTGTGCTTGATTAGAATGCGTGGCTGTAGTGGTCTCTTGCTTTGGTGTTGGAGTTTTGGCATTCACTAGATTTTGCGCAAGCAGTGTGCGCGCTATGGGGAGATCTTTGATATAAACAAGCTCGACTTCTTTAAAGAGGCTGTGCTTGGCATTTGCTAGAGCTTTGAAAGTGCTTTGGTGCGGGTGACAAATCGCTATGGCATAACCCTTTTTCTTGGCAATTTTGATAGCTTGTTTTAGCTGGTTAGTCGTGTAGCTAACACTTTGGGTATTGTCTAAAAATACATCGCGTGTTAATAACTGGCGGTTCTCTTGCTTATAGAGTGCTGGCACAGCAGTATCAGCACTTGTCCTAGAATCTACAAATTCAATCCCAAACTCCCTTAATACTTGTAAGAGATTTGCCATATCTGCCTTGCTTGCGGTAAATTTGCTGCCGGTGTGGTTGTTGATAAACATTAGTCTAGGGAAATCCTGCTTGATTGTGGCAATTTGCTCGCGGATCTCATCTTGGGAAGAGCCCACTAGAAGCCACTTTTGGCGCGACTGCTGGGGAGATTGTGCCTCAAGTGGCAAATGCACCATATAAAATGGTGTAGAAGCTGCGAGTCTAGCTGTGTCTGGTGAGTCCGGACTCACAGGGAAAAACGATGGCGTAATGGGCAAACTAAGCTTTTGTAGGTCATTAAGCTGGCTTTTGTATGCCATATCATCCATAATGATAGCAAGCTTTGGCTTTTGCTTTTGGGCTTGTTTTTTGGATGGGGCGAGTGTTTTCATCACAGGGGGTTTGTTGTGCTCTGCTTCTTGCTCTTTTTCATCTTTTGCGGCGTTTGTTTTGATTTTATCCCAATCGATAGGATCGCTAGAATCTTTAGCTTCTGATTCCTCGGCTTTAGGGTTTGCAGGGGCTTGTGTAGTAGCTTTGGCGATTTGCTCGGCTTTGTATTCTTTGTAGAATCCATAGCCAAAATACGCGCCTGTAGCGAGCACTGCGATAGCTACAAGGGAGCTAATTAGATGCAATACTTTGAAAAACTTTGTATTGTTCATTATCCTATCCTAAGGTGATTTCTACTTCTAGTGTGCTTATTTCTTGGTTGGAGTCTGCGCGGATAGTGATTTTGTCTGTTTGGGTGTATTTGCGCACTACGGCTAGAATCTCTTCTTTCATCTGCTCCATATAGGGGACTTTCACGCTTCTCTCGTGGGCAAGCATTATTGTAAGCCTATCGCGTGCGACTTTGGCACTATCGTTGTTTTTACTAAAGAACTTCCAGCTCATTGGAATAGCCTTTTAAAGCCCTGCAAGATCCCGCCTTGCTTTTTAAACTCTACAAATGGCACTTCATCGCCTAGGATTCTAGCGACTATGCGCTTATAGCATTCACCGCTAATACTAGATTTATCATAGATCACAGGTTCACCGCAGTTTGTCGCGCTCACCACTCTTTCATCTTCTGGTACAAGCCCGATTAGTGGGATCGCTAGAATTTTTAGCACATCATCACTGCTAAGCATAGAGCCATTTTCTACAAGTTCTGGTTTAATGCGATTGATGATTAAGTGCTTTTGCACCTTTGCGCCCTTAGTGGCTTTATCACTTTTGGCATCGATTATACCTATGACCCTATCGCTATCGCGCACGGAGCTGACTTCCGGCGTTACCACCACTAGTGCGCGATCTGCCCAGAAAATGGCGTGCTCAAAGCCACCCTCAATCCCCGCTGGAGAATCTAGCAAGATATAGTCAAACTGCTCTTTAAGCGACTCGATTAACGCCTTTACTTTTTGTTTATCTAAAATCGTTTTATCTTTACTCTGGCTTGCTGGGAGAAAGTGGAGATTTGGGGTTTTTTTATCTTGGATAAGGGCTTGCGAGAGCGCGCATTTGCCTTCCATTACATCAATGACATCATAGACTATGCGATTTTCAAGCCCTAAGATCATATCAAGATTCCTAAGTCCTATGTCAAAATCCACTGCTACAACCTTTTGCCCAATTTGCGCCAAGCCTACTGCGATATTAGCTGTGGCGGTGGATTTACCTACGCCACCTTTACCTGAAGTTATAGTAATGACTTCTGCCATAATGACTGCTCCTTTGAGTGTTATTTCTGCGCGATAGGTTCTTTGAAATTTAAGAAAAGCAAATTACATTCCCACGCTACTTTCTACACTATTTGTGCCACTAGATTCTATGCTATTAGAGCTTTGCCTAGTCCCAAAGTCCTTGCCAAAGACTTCTTCACACATAGCTTTTGGCGCGCGCGCGTGCTGCATATATGTGCCAAATCGCACTTGCTCAGGGATTTTCTCTCCATCTGCTAGGCATAAAAGCAACTGCACGCGTTTGCTTCCTTGCTCTCTATGCTCTAGCACTTCGATGATAAATTTTGGCAAAGCGATAGGCTTTTGTAGAGCTATAAGTAGGTATTTTGGGCTATTTTTCGTATGGTCCCAGCCATCTCGCTTGGTGTAGTCGCCACCTTGAGAGACCGCTATGGATTTTGATGACTCTAGCTCAAATGAATCTAGGAAATACTCCCCCGAATCAAGTGCGACTACTTCATCGCGCACCTTGCGGAAACGCGTGGTATTAATCGCGCGATTAAAGGCATTTGCCCCACCTATGGCAAAGCGATCGCCCAAAGAGCCATCATCATTGCGCTTACGCCAATAAGTGAGCGCGGATTTTGTTGTGGTACTCTCATCCGCAAGATTAGTAAAAACCCCTGCGAAATTTATCGTAACGCTTATAGGATCGCTTGTGGTGGGCTTTGGCAAAGTGGCACACGCACTTAGCCCAAATGCTACCAATACCGCTACAGATAGTGTAAGCATCTTGCGAGCGTGCTTGATATGGCGTAGTATTTGGCTAGATTCTTGTGCTTGTTGTAGCTCATTGAGCAATGCGACTCCTTAAGAAATGGCGATCAAATTAAGCTGGGATTATAGCTAAACTTGCCTAAATGCACACACTAGAATCCACTTAGATTCTAGCTACATTCCAAGTAGCAGCACTTGATACGCGTGCTGGATTTCTTCATCATCTAGCTCTATGGTGCTAGCACTATGGAGATAAGATTCTAGCTTGCTATGGGGTAGAGTCTGCGCATTTGCACAGAGTGTATGCGCACCTAGAAAGCCTCTTAACATAGCTACTGGTTTATGTGTGATGGGTGCGCGTGCAATAGGGACTGGCGCAGAGCTTAGCGTGTTCTTGGGAAAGTGCTCTTGCGTAGCTGATCTTAGCTCTTGGAGAGCTTGTAGGCTAGTAGATAGTTCATCACTACTTAGATAGCCTAGCTCTAAAGATTCTAGTGCGTTGTGATTAGGCTCGCTCTCTAGTGGCTCATCGCAGATCACGCAGTGATTTAGTGATGGGATACGACCCTCTAGGTGTAAGATTTGTGCATATGCTTCTAGTATCACACGCTTAGGGTTTTGGCTAGTAAGCCGCTTCGCACTAGAATCTAAGATAGAGAAATACTGCTCTTCAAGGCTAGAAATATCGCGCAAGTGCTGGTGTAAAAGCTCGATAAAGTGTTGCCATATATACAAGCGTGTCGCATCTCTCTCCCACGCAAACCCCAAATGTACCACATTTCTAAGCTTTGGCATAAATGTGCCATTGTGTTCTTTAGTGAAGTCAATCTTGCGCCCGATATGCACGATAGGGTGGCGCGCGCCGTAGAATCTATACAGCGTTGCAATGTGGGTTTGTGTGAGAATACGCACAATAACATCTTCGTTTTTTTGCTTTTGCACACAGAGAATATAGCCTTGCATAATCGCTCTTTATCTGCTATTAATTTTTAAGTATGACTAGCATTGTGGCTAAATTTTGCTTAAGCAACTTAAAGTATCACGCGAGTTGTAAAATCAACCTTAAAATACCTAGTCTTTAGGCTACAATATGACAAAATTTCATACACAAATTTTGAGTAAGCAGAATAGAGGGAGCTATGTTTCAACGATACCTTATACCTTTGTGCATTATGGCGGTTATCTATCTTGTATCCACAAGCGATGCTTTAACAAATGTCAGTGCTGGACTTGCGATTTTACTCTTTGGTATGCTAAGCCTTGGAAGTGGATTCCGCACTTTTAATGGCGGCTTTTTGGAAAATCTTCTAGCAAGTTCTACAAGCACTTCAGTAAAGAGTGTTGCCTTTGGAAGTGTTGCTACCGCGGTTATGCAAAGCTCATCGCTAGTCTCTGTACTCTCCATTTCTTTTGTTTCAGCGGCACTTTTAAACCTTGCGCAAGGCATAGGTGTGATTTTTGGAGCAAATCTTGGCAATAGTGCTGGTTCATGGCTTATTGCTGGGGTTAGTGGTATGAAAATTTCCGCCCTAGCACTCCCACTCATCGTAGGTGGTGTGCTTTTTAACTTCCAAACTTCAAAGGTGAGTAAAGGCATAGGGCAGATTTTTGTGGGTATTGGGTTTTTCTTCTTAGGTGTGGGGTATATTAAAGAAGGGTTTGAAGAGTATAAAGAAATTGTAGATTTTTCGCAATACTCTATGGAGGGCTTAAGTGGGGTTCTGCTTTTTGTGGGGCTAGGGGCATTGATGACGGCCATTGTGCAAAGCTCCCACGCTACGCTTACCATCATTATTTCCGCTTTTGCAGCTGGCAGTATGAGCTATGAAAATGCCCTTGCAGCCACGCTTGGCACAAGTGTTGGTGGGGTTATGACTGCTGTTATCGCTTCTGTTAGCACCAATGTCGATGGTAAGCGTTTAGCTATGGCAAATTGTATATTCAACTTTGGGATAGCACTGCTTGTGATTGCGACATTTGACTACTTTATGTGGGCTAATACCACCATTTCCACGCTTTTAGGCTTTGGAGAGGATAGTGTCTTGCGCATTGCCGTGTTTCATACTCTCTTTAATCTTGTGGGTGTGGTGCTTCTCCTCCCATTTATTCCCAAAATCGCTAAGCTATTAGAAGTGCTAATGAAAAATGAAGACTCTCAAGTTGATAAGCCTTTGTATGTCAGCGATACTATCGTGCAGTATCAAAATACCGCGCTAATTGCACTTACAAGAGAAGTGTATCATCTCTATGAAAATGCCTTTGAGCTTATTGCTCATGCGCTTGGCTTCTCGCGACACGATATACGAAGTGAAAGGGACATAGAAGAAGTGTTAAAGGAGCATATTTGGAACAGGGCAAATGAAGATGATGTGGATATTGAGATTTTTTATATCAAAAAAATCAAAGTGCTTTTTAATGCGATCCTTGATTTCTCCACAGAGGCTCAAGCGCACACGCAGGATAAAGAGCATATTTATAAGTTTGCTATGCTTACTTCTGCTTCGCGCCATATCATTGAAGCTATCAAAAATATGGAGCTTTTGCAACCAAACCTTAAGAAAAATAGCCTATCAATAAACCAAACTCTCTCTAGCGAATATAACGCCCTGCGAACACATCTAGCCCTACTTTTGCGTAGTATTGAGCAGATCAATACTGATGAAGAGATCCACCCACAAGTAGCCATTGTCAAGCTAAAATCCCAGAAAAAGGCGTTTAAAAAAATCGACAAAGATTCTATTATGCACATAGAATCTATTTTAAGCAAGAAAGAAATAAGCGTGCCTAGTGGGACTTCACTGCTTAATGCGGTGGGATTTAGCCACAATATCGCCAAAGAGCTGGCTAATGCGATCATACAGATCCAAAAAACACGCCTTGAGTTTGAAGACACGCCAAATGAGCTAGAAGAGAGTGCTGAAGGGCGCATAAGTGAGTAGGAGAGTGCGGTGTTTCATTGTCGCTTAAAATAATCTAGTTAGAATCCGCGCTTACTTTACGCGTTTTCAGGATAGGAAATGCCACAGGATCGTGTCTCGATCATTATCCTCAACTACAACCGCGCTATATCGCTGCTGCGCTAGATTCTATCCTAGCGCAGAGCTATGTGCATTGGGAAGCGTTGGTGGTTGATGATGGTAGTAGTGATAGATCGCCTGCAATTATTGAAGGCTACGCGTCTAAAGACTCTCGCATTACGCCCATATTTTTACACACAATCAAGGCGTAGCTGCCACGCGCAACTACGCTCTCTCACAGGCTAGGGGTGGTTTATCCCGTTTTTAGACGCTGATGATGTGTGGGAGGCTTATAGGCTAGAAGTGCAAGTGCGCACAATGCTAGAGCAAAATGCAGCCCTAAGCTATGTGGGCTATCGCGTGATTGATGAAAGTGGGGCAATGCTTGGGGGCTTTCTCCCCCGCGCCACAATCACCTACAACGATATGCTTAAAACTTGTCAAATCGCCAACTCCACGGCAATGTATGAGAGAGACAAAGTCGGCACACCGCAAGCTGGCACAATCCGCCACGACTATGAGCTTTGGCTCTCTATTTTGCGCGATCATCGCGCTTATATTGCCCCCCCACCACCACAGGATTGAGACGCCCTAGATTCTAGCTCTGTTTATCTCGCACGCATTAGGATACACGATCAAAGCGACACTGCCAACAAGCTTAAATCCGCGCGCAAGCAGTGGCAAGTCTATTGCAAGATTTTGCAGCTGCCGTCGCTTGATAAGATAGGATTCTGTGCGATGGAATTTGGGGAGTTTATGCCAAATGCCATTGAGCTGGGCTTGGTCATTATGGTGGCGGGGTTTTTGCTACCTACAAATGACTCTATCAAAAAGCGGTGGTTTTTCTTTGTGGTATGGTTTGTGATGATGTATTTTGCTTTGCATTTGGTCGTTGGTTGGATCGCACATAGATTTACCATACTTTTTATCACGATTTTATTGGGCTTTTTGATCTTTGTGGGGGTAAGGGGGTTTGGCATAGCTGCAGTTTGTTTTGGCGGTGTTTGCTTTGGTGTAGGGGGTGTGGGGGATATTATACAAGCAGCGCACCGCGCAAAATGCTAGCCTAAATGCTGGGGGATAATTATGCGTTTTTATCCTATCAAAGAGCGTGACTAGGTCACCTAGCTCTCAAATGCGTATTTTGTGAGTAATAGAATCTAAACCCACTCTTTAGCTGCCTATTTGCAAAGTCTTTGGAGAATGTGAATAAAGAAATCACGCATATAATTCAGGGCAAAATGTGGATTTTAGCACCTGCTGGGTATTCGATGAGCTATGCTGATTTTTTGTGTCTTGAAGGAAACGCTGATCTCAACTAGTTTAAAATCACCATTCTGAGCGCTGCTGCTTGCGGCGGGATCGTGAATAATCTTGTTTTATAAATTTTTATAACATAAGAATTTATAAAACAGATTCTTCGGGCAACACACTTAGAATGACAGTGTACATAATCAATCAGCATGAACATAATTGCTTATTTTAGAAATAAAACAACCTTCAAAAATACTAGAACGGTGGCAGATTTATCTGCAGCCGTTCTATATAAACTCGTTAATGTATTTTACGCTAGGTCAAACCTGTCTGCGTCCATGACCTTGTTCCAGGCGTTTATAAAATCTGCCACGAATTTGTCGCCTGCGTCATCGCTGGCATACACTTCAGAAATTGCGCGCAACTCAGAGTTTGAGCCGAAAATCAAATCGACGCGTGTGGCTGTCCATTTACTCTCGCCTGTCTTGCGGTCTGTGCCTTGGAATACAAGTCCTTCCTCATTCACTGGCTTCCATTCGTAAGCGATGTCAAGCACATTCACAAAGAAGTCGTTTGTGAGCACGCCCACATTTTTAGTGAACACGCCGTGCGGCGCATTGCCGTAGTTCACGCCAAGAACTCTCATACCACCGAGCAACACTGCCATCTCAGGAGCGGTCAAGCCCAGAAGCTGTGCGCGGTCAACGAGCCATTCCTCTGGTGCGACTTTTGACTTTTCTTTTTGGTAGTTGCGGAAGCCGTCATTCTTTGGCTCAAGTACATCAAAAGTTTTTGTATCGGTCATTTCCTGTGTGGCGTCCGTGCGTCCTGGCTTGAACGGCACAGTGATTGTCTTGCCAGCAGCTTTGGCAGCTGTCTCAATGCCGACCGCTCCACCAAGCACAATCAAGTCGGCGAAAGAAACTTTTTTGCCGTTGCCAGCCGCGTCGAACTCCTCCTTGATTTTTTCATAAACACCAAGCACTTTTCTCAACTGCTCAGGCTCATTGACTGCCCATTGGGATTGTGGCTCAAGCCTGATTCTGGCGCCATTTGCACCGCCGCGGAAGTCCGAGCATCTGAAAGTCGAGGCTGAAGACCAAGCAGTGTATATAAGCTCTCTGACAGAAAGTCCGCTTGTAGAGATTTTTATCTTGAGCCTTGCAACATCAGCTCCGTCGATTTGCTGATAATCGGCGGCAGGTACTGGGTCTTGCCAAATCAAGTCTTCTTTTGGTGCTTCGCTGCCCAAATAGCGTGATTTTGGTCCCATGTCCCTATGCGTCAACTTGAACCAAGCGCGTGCAAACGCATCGGTGAATTCCTCTGGATTGTCTTTGTAATGCCTGGCAATTGGTGCCATAATCGGGTCAAAGCGCAACGACATATCTGCGGTTGTCATAATCGGTTTGTGAGTTTTTGTTGGGTCGTGTGCATCGACAACAGTTTTGGCAGCTTCTGGATCTGTCGGCTCCCATTGGAACGCTCCGTAAGGACTCTTCACCAAGTTCCAGTCATATTTAAAAAGCGTCTCCAAATAGCCCATATCCCATTTTGTCGGGTTCGGCTTCCATGCACCTTCAATGCCGCTAGTTGTGATATCGTTGCCTTTGCCGCTACCCATACTGCTTTTCCAACCCAAGCCCATCTGTTCGATTGGAGCGGCTTCTGGCTCAGGACCGATTTGCTCCGATTTTGCCATACCATGAGTTTTGCCGAATGTGTGACCGCCAGCGATGAGAGCGACTGTCTCTTCTGGAGTCATGCCCATACGCCAGAAAGTCTCGCGCACTTCTTTGCCAGAAGCAACTGCGTCAGGCACTCCGTTAGGTCCTTCTGGGTTGACATAAATCAAGCCCATCTGCACGGCTGCGAGCGGTTTTTCGTCCGCGCGAGCTCCTTGCCAAGTACCGTCAAGCCATTGCTTCTCGCTGCCCCAATACACATCGTCCTGTGTTTCCCACACATCGGCGCGACCGCCCGCAAAGCCGAATGTCTTGCAACCCATTGACTCAAGAGCGCAGTTGCCTGCAAGAATCATCAAGTCCGCCCAAGAAATCTGCTTGCCGTACTTCTTTTTGATTGGCCACAAAAGCCTGCGTGCCTTGTCCAAATTGGCGTTGTCCGGCCAGCTGTTCAGTGGTGCAAATCGTTGTGTGCCGTCTCTGGCACCACCACGGCCGTCGCCCATGCGGTATGTGCCAGCACTGTGCCAGGCCATTCGGATAAAAAGCGGACCGTAATGACCGTAGTCTGCAGGCCACCAGTCTTGAGAAGTCGTCATCACCTCGAAAATGTCTTTTTTCACCGCAGTCAAATCAAGTTTTTTGAACTCTTCTGCATAGTCGAAGCCCTCACCCATCGGGTCGCTAAGATTTGAGTTTTGGTGCAAGATTTTCAAGTTAAGTTTGTTTGGCCACCAATCCTTGTTCTGTGTCCCAGACCCCGCTACAGGTCGAGAATTGTGCCCTGTCACAGGGCATTTCGATTCACTCATAATTTACCTCCAGGTTTTTCAATTTAATTTAAGGCAAGTTGCGCTTAGGATTATAATCATGTTTGTTTTTAAAGTCAATACATTTTAATAATAATTATAAAAGTATAATAATTATTAAAATGTATCAAAAACTTACCAAGATGCATTCTCATAGAAACATTTACGCTTGTCTTTTCTAGTTTGGCAACAAGATTGGTAACCCACTATTTGCAGCCGAGAAATCACCCCATTTTAGATCGTGCTATGTGCGCGGTGTTTTTGCCATTTATCATTCTAGCGCGCTACCACAAGCTAAGATTCTTGCAAAGCCTTTTTTATATCTCTTTCTTGGTAATAACATACCTTATGTCGAAAGCCTGATTGATAGTTTTTCCTGAGCTTCTGCAATTTCAAAGATTCATTCTTAGGCATAATTGGATTGATTGTATTGCTGAGTTCTATACAAGCCTGCTCGATATTCTCGCATATAGTAGAGCAAAACCACTCGCCTGCAATATCATTTTCACCATTGACATCTTGTGCACCACTACAACACGCACAAAATCTAAATTTATCCAAACACTATTATGCACATAGTAGAATGTATCAGTGAAACAATATTTTTCCAACATTTGGGCAAAACAACAGCAAATTCCCTATACTTTCAACATCTAGCTTCAAATCTTTGGAGAGCGTTTTGCTTAATTGTTTATGAGATTTTCCATCACGCCCTTCAAAATAAAATTGCGATAATATCAAAAAAACGCAACTCAAGCTTTTATGCTCAAAACAATCTTAAAGTGATTAAAGTATCCACAAAATATTTGTATGACAATACGCTACAATGCCACGATCATTTACCACCACAATTCACACCAATCCCCCAAAGCCAAAGGAGCGATATGAGCGAGTTTTTATACGCGACTCTTAATGCAGCTAGAGAGATTATCCCCCTGCTTGCTATGCGTGAAGAGCATTTGCTGCAAGCGGGCTCAAAAGGAGTTGGCGGAGATATAAGCATAGGCGCAGATCTGCTATGTGAAGAGATTTTTACCAAGCATTTATCGCATATTGGGCATATTGATTCCGAAGAAAGCGGGCTTATCGCAGCTAGCGCGCAGATAAAAAAAATGGATTCTAGGACAGCTCCCACAATCGTGCTAGATCCACTCGACGGCAGCGACAACTATCTCTCTAATATTCCCTACTATGGCGCTTCACTTGCGTTGTGCGATGGCACAGGAGCAGTGCTAGAAGCAGCGGTGGTGAATTTCTGCAGTGCTCAAGTGATCTATGATCATAGCAGTGCGCCCTATGCAAGTAGAATCCATATTTTCACACAAGAGCATTCTCCCATAGTCCCCACTCACGCCAAATGCGGAGTCTTTGAAAAAGCCTATTCCTACCCAGATATTGCTAGAGAGTTTTATATCCATAAGCTTAAATTCCGCTCTTTGGGGGCTAGCGCACTCTCTCTCGCTTATGCTTTAGAGCATAATTTCTTCCTTTTTTGTGGGGAGATACGCAAGTATGACGCATTAGCAGGGCTCTTTCTCTGCCGTAATTTGCAGATCGCTAGGGGCGCGGACTTTTTGCTTGTAAGCCAAAATAAGCAAGTTTTTGGTATGATTGAGAGAATACTTTCCAAGCACCATATTAAGCAGATTTAAGTGAGATTGTAAGGAGCATAGGCGATGGGATTTATGGAGTTTTTAAAAAACATCAAGCGTGATGAAGCAAGAAGTGCCAAAGACACTTCAAGCCATTGGGTCAAGTGTAGCAAATGTGGTGCGCTTATGTATTACAAAGAAGTAGCAGCACTTGGGCAAGTTTGTCCAAAATGCAACTATCATTTCCGCATTTCTGCAAGCGATAGAATCCAAATTCTCTGCGATGGTGAAAGCTTCATAGAGTATGATAAATCCCTAGCTCCTGTGGATCCGCTTAACTTCGTAGATAAAGAGAGCTATAAGCAACGCGTGAAAAAATACGAGCAAAAGACAGGCCGCCCAAGCTCGGTGATTGCTGGGGAAGGGCGTATTTTGGGTGTGCCTATGCAGATTGTATTCTTTGACTTTGCGTTTATGGGTGGGAGTCTTGGCTCTGTGGAGGGGGAGAAAATTGTGCGCGCCATTGATCGTGCAGTGATGAAGCATCAATCGCTAGTTATCGTCTCTACAAGTGGAGGAGCTAGAATGCAAGAATCCACCTACTCTCTTATGCAAATGGCAAAAACTTCTGCTGCGCTTAATCGCTTAAGCGAGCACTCTTTGCCATTTTTCTCTGTGCTTACAGATCCTACCTTTGGTGGGGTGAGTGCGAGTTTTGCGTTCTTAGGTGATGTGATTATCGCAGAGCCGGGTGCTATGATAGGATTTGCTGGGGCTAGGGTGATTAAGCAAACAATTGGCACAGATCTCCCAGAGGGCTTTCAAACTGCAGAGTTTCTCTTAGAGCACGGGCTTATTGATATGGTCGTATCAAGGGGTGATTTACGCAAGACTTTGAGTGATTTAAGTCTTTATCTCAATCCATTCAGCTATGAAAATCCAGCTCTACACCATATCTAAGCCACTATCCCAGACAAAGCTAGAAGAGCATTATCACAAGCTTTGCAGAAGCTTTGGCGTGGAGATTATAATGCAGTATATCTTCCCAAGTGCAGTAGCCAAAGCTCAAAAACAAAGCTCCAAATGTGCGCAAGAGTCCTACACCAAGGCTCTGCTTCCGCTACTACTGCCAAGCAAGCAGGCAAATATCGCGCTTCACCCGCAGGGTGCTAGCCTAGATTCTCAGGGCTTTGCCAAGCTTTTTTCTAATCAAACGCGGTTGGCATTTTTCATCGGTGGGGCATTTGGCTTTGAGAAGGCATTTCTTGATAGGACTACGCCCATTAGCCTAAGCCCACTGACTTTTAGCCATACAATCGTGGGGGTGATTGTGCTAGAGCAGATTTACCGTGCGTGTAGCCTGCTGGCAAACCACCCCTACCACAAATGACTACATCAACAAGGAGTGTGCGTGGAAAATACGATCGATATACAGGAGTTTAAGGCAATTTTGCTTGCGCGTAGGCTTGATCTCCTAGAGATTCTAGCCCTGGGGAACACGAATATCAAAGACTTGCACGCAAGTAGCTTGACTGATGATAGTGATTTGATTTCAGCAGAGATACAAGGCAAGCTAGATTCTCTAATCATTGAGAAATACACTATAGAGCTTGCCGAGATTGAAGCTTCATTGCAAAAAATTACTGATAATACCTATGGAATTTGTGAAATGTGTGATGAAATGATTAGTAAAGAGCGACTTATAATCAAGCCCCACGCGCGCTACTGCATCACTTGTAGGGAGCTGTATGAGAAAAATCAGCCCAAGTCGTAATTATTGAAGGAGATGTGATGAACTTTATAGGCTACACACTTTTTTCATTGGTGTTTTGTATCGTGGTATTTGCTATCACACTTGGGGTATGTGTGCGGCAATATGAGCTAGAGATGGCGTTGGCATTTACGATTGCGCTTTGGGTGAGTGCGCCTGTAGGGGTGTTTTTCATCTGCACAAGCGCGCTACTCTTTTATAAAAATTTGCATACATTTATTGGACAAAAGCGTGCGCAAAAAGACTTCTCTCTCCTAATCGACCAAATCTGCACCCAAGCGAATGCTCTCTCCTTAAGTCAGCTAAATCCACTAGAATCTACACATTCTCCATACACACAAGCCTTACTGTACCATACTAATAACAAGCAGCTCTCCGCTGTGATTGCTAGATTCCACCTTGTGCCAGCTCTTGGTTCGCAAGACTCTGGTAATGCTAAGATTGATAAGCTATTTTCGCTCTATCATACTATTGCACAAGGATCGCTAGAAGATATGCGTAAATACCACCTAGCGCACGATAATCCTTTCGCCCTACAAAACGACAAAAATTACGCCTTAACAAGTAGCAAACACGCACTAGAAATTTTTAGTGATACAAGCAAGAGTGATTCTATACGCGCCTATGCCTTTGGACTTATTTGTGAGTCTAAAAATGCCAAAGATTTACAAAAAGCCCTAAATGTTAATGCTTTTAACTGCCTAGATTCTAGCTCTTTGCAGCAGGCTTTGCTTCTGTGTAAGGAGCTAGACATTGAGCAAGATTCTGTACATATTGCTGGACTTTGCAAGCAAGCAGGCTTTGGTGGGGGCGAATATCTTGCTTTGGCAAAGGCTATGCAAAATCTCTGTACGCCTGATGAGTGGCTTAAGTATTTTGAGAATCTAATGAGTAATGATGAGTGCGCGCTTGTAGCGTATTTGTTTGTGCTAGTTGAGCTAGAGATGGTAAGCAAACTTGAGCAAGAGCTTAAAGGCTTTGGTATAGGTGAAATGACAGGGTTGCGCGCATATATCGAGCTAAAACGATTAGGGAAGCATTACCCCATTTCTGCCTTTGTTATCGCAGGATAATCTATGGTATATAAACAAGAATGGCGTGAATATTGCCTGCTGTTTTGTGTGGGGCTGATACTCACCGCCCTAGCATTGCTGCCACTCTCTGGTAGTGTGATTTATATTAAATCATCATTCCCTATTAATCTTTTGTATGTGGCAAGCGGAGTGTTTATGCTGGCATTTTGGCGTGATTTCGCACGCGTAAAAGTCATAATCCGCCCCCTTATAGGATTTTTTGCCATAGTGCTAGCACTCGGCGTACTCTCAAGCCTATATAGCACAAACAGCTATGAAACTTTGCAGAATGTGCGTAGGCTGGCATTTGATGGACTATTTATGCTTATTAGTTATCTTGCGCTTAAGCGTTTAGATTCTAGAGGGTTTTCTATCTTTTTTATGCTGTTGCTTGTGGTAGTGTTTATCCAGCCTGTGGCTACGATTGTGGATTTTTGCATTGACTATGTTAATGACAACATTTCTGTCAATACGCGTGCTACTGGGTTTAAAAACGATCAAGCTTTGGTGTATAGCTTTATTTTGCTCCTTGCTGTTGCATTCTCTATTGCTATGCTTTGGCTCACTCGCAGTAAGGCTCGCGTGTATAGTGCTGGGTTGTTTGTCATAGCGCTGCTTGCGATTTTGGCGAACAATTCTCGACTCGTCTTTGCGGCGTTGTTTATAGCTCTTTTGTTGCCGTTTTTATTGTTTAGATTTGCGTATAAAAGGTGGATTTTAATGTTTGTGGGAGGGTTGGCTCTAATCTTTGTGGCAGTAGTGTATGTCGCTAGTGCGCAGTGGAATGAGCGGTATAACTTCCACAAAATGGTAAATCATCTTTCTTATGTCCTTAGCTTTGAGCCTGCGTCTATGGGGCGGTTTGACAAAGCTTGCACACCAGAAGTGATTTTCTACAACAATGCCTTCGACTTCACTAAGCCCCTTGCATTTCACGCTTATAATCACAACTCTCTCTTTTTTACCAAGTATGCTGCTATCCCTGCGCTTATCAAGGAGTTTAGCGCGCTAGAATCTAGCGCCAACATTGCGATTAAAAGAGCATATTTACACGCATCTAGGTACTATGGCTGGTTGCTTTGCTCGCGTTTCTCTTTCCCAAAAGATGAGAGTTTCTCGTGGGAGCATAGCTCATTAGCACGCCTATCGATGAATAAATCTGTCCTGCAAGCCATTTGGCAAAACCCTTTACGCCCTAATGGACTTGGTTTTTTGACTTATGTGGATAATTTGGAGCAAATTTTCCCTAGAGACTCCTTGCACCACAGCTATGTACTCTCTTTCCCTGATCGCCCAGCTGGCTATCCACATCCACATAATCAGATCCTATCGCTTGCTTTTGAGATTTCTATCTTGGGGCTGGTAGCGATTGGGGGCTTTTGCTATATGGTGTTTTTCCATAAATTGCGCCCCGCTATGCATGCGCTAGAGTCTAGGCTAGATTCTAGCTCTAGTAGCGCGCTCTCCTTTAGCCAAGCTCTAGCACGCAATAGCTATGGGATCGTGTTTGTAAGTGGGGTGGTGTTTATCGTAGCACTTAGTGTGGCAATGATCTTTGACTGCTTGCTGTGGCGGTGGAATACGACTTACTTGTTTGTGTTATTTGGAGTTGTGCTAGCAGCCAAAGACTCGCTAGTGCAACAAAAACCAATAGAATCTAAATAAAATCCAAAGAGAAGCAATATGCAGTTTAGCTTTATTGATTTGTTTGCTGGAGTAAAAGGCATAGAATCTAGACTAAAAGCTAGTGCGTGGGTAAAAGAAGTCGCACAAATCTTAGTCGGCAATGGTGGGGGCAGAGATGACTTTGCTATCGCTGGAGGTAAGATAACAGATTCTAATGCAATACAAGAAGCCCTAGATTTAGCAAAAAGCATTGCAAGAGAGAAGCTAAGCTAAGGTATGACTTAAAGTTGAGTATAGAATTTAAGTATAAATGAGATATGAAAATGGGTAAAGGCTTAAGTTAAATGAATACAATCTTTTATAAATCTAGTAAAAGTATGTGTGAAGTGGGTGATTGTAGTGTGGATTTAATCATCACTTCACCGCCGTATTTTAATATCAAAGACTACTCAAAAGATGGCTATCAAAATGTAAAACACTCTGCAGTTGCGGGGGGGGGGGGGGGGTTTTAGGTTAGTACAGAAAACAAAACCTACATTAAAGAGCTTTTAAAAGTATGGCGTGAATGTGAGCGGGTGCTAAAGCCAAATGGCAAGCTTTGTATCAATGTGCCTTTAATGCCGATGTTTAAAAGGGACTTAAACACGCATTATAATCGCCATATTTTTGATTTGCAAAGTGATATACAACATAGCATTTTAGAAGCTACTTCTCTCTTTTTGCTTGATTTATATATATGGAATCGCACGAATACGACTAAAAAATTGATGTTTGGAAGCTACCCTTACCCACGCAATTTTTACGCACAAAATACAAGCGAATTTATTACGATTTATGTCAAAGATGGTAAGCCTACAAATCATACTTCACAAGAGCTAAAAGAGCGAAGCAAGCTCACTCAAAAAGAATGGGTGCAATTTACCAAGCAAATCTGGGATATACCTATACCAAATAAAGCAGATTCTGCCTTTGGCAAACACGCTGCCATTATGCCTGAAGCAATCCCTTACCGCCTTATTAAACTCTACTCTTTTATAGGGGATATTGTGCTAGACCCTTTTGCTGGGAGTAGGACAACGCTAAAAGTGGCAAGGGAGCTAGGGCGGAATTTCATAGGCTATGAGATTTATCCGCATTATAAAAGCGTGATTGAAGAAAAGCTTGGAGAGAGTGGATTATTTGCAATGCAAGGGCAGGAAAATGCTCAATAAAATTTATATACAAGATTGCTTTAGCTTTTTAGAATCTTTGGCAGATTCTAGCATTGACTTAGCCATAATTGACCCACCTTATAATCTAAAAGTAGCAAGTTGGGATAGTTTTAAAAGTGAAAAAGAATTTTTAGCATTTAGCTATAAATGGATAGATTTATTACTGCTAAAAATGAAAAAAAGCGGGAGTTTTTATATCTTTAATACCCCTTATCATTGTGCATTATTTTTGCATTACTTACAAGAAAAAGCTGTGTTTCAAAACTTCATCACTTGGTATAAAAAAGACGGCTTAAGCTATACAAAAAAACGCTTCGCCAATAACCAAGAATCTATTTTATTTTACACAATGGATTCTAAAAATTATTATTTTAATCCTGAATCTATCCGTGTGCCTTATGAATCAACAAGTCGCATAGAACACGCTAAAAAAATGGAATCCTAAAAAATGGCAAAAGATGGTATCCAAATGAAAATGGCAAACTCTGCCCTGATGTATGGGAAATCACTAGTCAAAGACACAAGCAAAAAATCAATGGCAAAACGCAAAAATTGCATCACCCAACCATAAAGCCTAAAGAGATGATTGAGCGAATGATAAAGGCGAGTTCTAAAAAAGGGGATTTAGTGCTAGATTTATTTAGCGGAAGTGGAATGACAAGCTTAGTGGCAAGGGAGCTAGGGCGGAATTTTATCGGCTGTGAAGCGAGTATTGAATATGTGGATTCTAGCTTAAATATAAGGGAGTGCTAATGGATAAAGTTTTACAAGAGATTTTACAAATAGATTCTAGTAGAGAGTGTATAAAATTTCTAGTAAAACGAGTGCAAAGTGATAATTATAGAGGGTTGCAAATCTCACAACATAATCGCTATACGCAAAAAGAAATTCTAGTGATTTTACAAGAGATTTATGAGCTTTGCTCTAATACATTATTGCAAATCCGCACAAGTGATTTAAGCAAGCGACCCTATAATATTGAAGGTGAAGAAAAATATGCTGAGCTTACAACAAAAATCTCTTCAAAGCTTGGGCGATGCACACAAGATTCTTTGCGTAAAAATATCTTTGTAGATTTACATAGAATGGGGCTTATTGATAGATTTAACGCTAAAAAGAAACAATTAAATCCATTTGATAATGGCACGAAAAAATATATTGCTCTTACAGATTTTGGCATAGAGTTTTTACAAAGCACAGATATTTTCACGCAGAATTTACTTTTTACAAGGGCTTTAGAAAATCTTATGCAAGGTTTTGGTGAAGAGATTTTGCATATTATTTTAGAATTAGGGAGTAATTATTTGACACTCTATGAAGTATTATTTTTTGTGACTTTTTTATATCAAAAACTAGATTCTAAAACCTATAATCGTAGTGATATTATCTCACTCATTAGAGATTATAGAACTTTAAGCAAATTTCAAAAACAAGCTTTGATTGAAAAAATAAAAGCCTATTGTGAGCCTAAAAATTTTAGCGGTGATAAAACACAAAAGAGAGATTTTCATAACTTTTTAAACGAAACACAACAGATTCTAAGTCTCTTAACACAAATGGCGTATTTTGAATATAACAAACACGATTTAAAACTTTATATCCGCACAGGAACTTATGGAATCTATGAAGACAATACCAAGCTTAAACGCTCCATTAAAGAAAAGTATTTATATTTCAAAAAGCATAATATCACAAAGGAAAAAGGCTTTGAGTTGCATCATATTGTGCCTTTGTGTTTGGCTGCAAGTAGGGCTGAATTTCAAATCATTGATAAATGGGAAAATATGGTTTATATAGACGCTTTTTCGCACGCAAAAATCACACAAAATAATAATGCAAATATGCGACTAAACTTTGAAAATAATGATGCAAATTTTAGTGATTTTAATGATTGTATTGTGCATTGTGAAAATAATACAAATATAAAATACGACACAGAAAAACAAGAACTTATGCTGGATTATAATAAACGCATTTTAGACTCTAAAATATCAATTTAACTTTATAGAATCCTTTGTTAATGACACCTCAAAGAGAGCGTATAAATTTTAATCAAATACAATCACAAAATAAGCCTAGTTTAGGAATCTCGTTTATAATATCGCCATAAATGCAACAAAGGAGTTGTGAAATGTTTATTGTTGCTGGTGTGGTGCTGGCTTTATGTGTAGCGGTGCTGTTTTTTGGGGTAAAGATTATCTCGCAGACTGATATTGCTATTGTGGAGCGATTGGGGCGGTTTCATAAAGTGCTTGATGGTGGGTTTCACTTCATTATCCCTGTGATTGATAGGATAAGTGCGGTGGTGAGTGCTAGGGAGCAGATGATAGACATCGGGCGACAGCAGGTGATTACCAAAGATAATGTCAATATCAATATTGATGGAATTGTATTTTTGAAAGTCTTTGATGCAAAATCTTCAGTGTATAGCGTCAATGACTATAAACAAGCTATTGCAAACCTTGCTACCACGACACTTCGTGGTGAGATAGGGCGGATAAATTTAGATGATTCTCTCTCATCTCGCGATAGGCTTAATGCTGCTTTGCAAGTAGCATTAGGTGATGCGGCAAATAACTGGGGTGTTAAGATTATGCGCGTGGAGATTAGTGAAATCTCTGTGCCAAAAGATATAGAAAATGCGATGAATCTGCAGATGAAAGCTGAGCGGGAGAAGCGTGCCATTGAGCTAAAAGCACAAGCAGAAAAAGAAGCTCTAATCCGTAATGCTGAAGCCCTAAAGCAAGAGAAAGTGCTACAAGCAGAAGCCATTGAGCGTATGGCAGATGCCAAAAAGTATGAGCAAATAGCCCTAGCACAAGGACAAAGCGATGCGATGGAGCTTATTGCTAATCAAATGAACAAAAACGCACAAGCAGCGGAGTTTTTGCTGACAAAAGAGCGGATTGTAGCTTTCACAGAGCTAAGTAAGAATCCAAGCAAGGATAAGGTGATCATCCCCTATGAAACGAGTGAATTTATCGGTGGGCTTAGTGTGATAGGTGAATTTCTAGGTAAGGGTAAAAAGGCGTAGGTTGGGTATGTTTTGGATTCTAGGATTTGATCAAGCAAAATCCTAGAATCCAAAACTCTTACGGTAGTTTTTCTAAAAAGTAGCACAACAACAAAGGAAATGAGATGTCTGCTCTTACACTTTTGGGGCTGGGTATTGGCTTTATTGTGGCTGAAATATTTTTTGGCTCGTTTTTCTTATTTTTCATTGGTTTAGGGCTATGTATCACAGCAGGGATCGAGTATATTGTAGGCTTTGGCGGTAGCAGTGTGGAGAGCGTGTATATGTGGCAGGCAGCAAGTATTTGCACCTTTTCCTTTCTTTGCCTTATTGTGCTAAGAAAACCTATAAAATCGTGGTTTAAAGGCTCGCAGGTCTATGAAGATTCTTTGCAAAGTGGTGGCGGTGTAGGTGAGATACAGCAGGGAATGGTGTATTTCAAAGGCACATTATGGGCGTATGAATTAGAGTCAAAGAAAAGTCTAGAATCTAGCGAGATAGACCTTAGATCTTTAGATTCTGGGACATTACGCGACGGTGATAAAGTAGAAGTTTTATCGATAGAGAAAGGGAAGGCAACGATTAAGTTAGCTAAGAGTTAGAATCTAGCTTCATTACATCACAAGTCGCTTTGCTAGATTCTAGGAGCTACATCTTCCCAGCACTACCTAACACGCCCATACGCTCTACCATAACTTTAGTGATAGACTCCATTGCAGGGGTGAAGAACTTACGCAAGTCAAATTGTGTATTGTCAGCATTAGCCACTTTTCGTACTTCAGCGATAAAGGCAATACGCAAGTCTGTGTCAATATTTACCTTATTGATCCCACCTTTTACCGCTTCTTGCAAAAATGCAAATGGCACACCCTTGCTGCCTTTCAAATCCCCACCTGTGGCTAAGAAAGATTCTCTTACATAATCAGGTATTGCACTTGCACCGTGCAAAACAAGCGGAATATTTGTGCGTCTTTTAACTTCCTTTAATCGCTCAAAGTCAAGCTTTGGTTCACCTTTAAACTTAAATGCACCGTGGCTTGTGCCAATAGCTGGAGCTAGATAGTCCACCTTTGTGGCTTTGACAAACTCTTCTGCTTCATCAGGATTAATAAGCACTGCGTCCTTTTCGTCAACAGAAATATTATCCTCAATCCCCATAAGTCGCCCAAGCTCCGCTTCCACACTCACACCCTTGCTATGCGCGTATTGTACGACTTCTTTTGTTGTCTCTAAATTTTCCTTAAAAGGGTGGTGAGAGGCATCAATCATCACAGAAGTAAATCCCGCATCCACTGCCTTTTTGCAAGATTCAAAGCTTGTGCCGTGGTCAAGGTGCAACGCCACAGGGATATGCGGATAGCGATTAGATAGAATCTTTACCAAACCTACTGCCATATCAATCCCCATATATTTAATCGCCCCTTCACTTGCCTGAACGATGATAGGCGATTTAGCTTCATTTGCCGCCATAAAAATGGAATTTAGCATTTCAAAATTGACGAAGTTAAATGCTCCTACGCCATAACCCTCTTTGTGCGCCTTTTGTAAAATTTCATTACCATTGACTAGCATTGCTTGCTCCTTGTGTTTAGAGAGAAGTTTGAATCTTAGCTTTTGCGCGTAGGCTATCGACCTTGCTTTTTATTGTTTCAGAGACTTTTTTCTCATTAAGCATATTGATAAGTGGCTGTTTAATGGAGTCAAAGGCATATTCATCTGCTTTGTCGATGACATAGATGATATGGTAGCCAAAGTCTGTTTTTACAGGGGCTTTAGAGTATGTGCCAGCACTCATCGCAAATGCTGCATCAGAAAATGGCTTCACCATATGCTCTTTCTCAAATGCGCCAAGATCGCCACCATTTTGGGCTTGCTTATTGCCTGGATCAATCGTACGCTGATTGGCAAGCGTGATGAAAGTAGATTCTACTTTGCTTTTTGGAGCTTTGTTAAGCTCATCAATGATTTTTTGCGCTTCCGCCTCTGTTTTTACTACAATGTGGCGAGCGCGGACATTGGGCTTTTTAAACTCAGCCTTATGAGAGTTGTAATAGGCGCGCGCTTCGGTTTCTGTGACTCCACCTTTGCTAGCGATCGCTTGGATCTCGCGCTGTGCCCACGCTTGGACTAGCAAGCGGTCTTTGATGTTTTGCGTGATTTTGTCAAATGCTTGTGTAAATTCTGGTGTGGTGTCAATTTTGGCACGCTTGGCTTCTTTGGCAATTAGGACATTGTTGATTGCTTGATCAAGTAGCTCTTTTTGCTGATTTTTGGGTAGCTTACTAAAGTCAAAACCGGGGTTTTGCGCTTTAATCTCATCAAATACTTCTTCTGTGATTTGTGTACCATCAACAGTTGCAAGCACTTTCGCCCCTGCTATGTTTAGACCAAGAGAGCAGGTGAGTATGGTGGCTACTAGACTATGCTTGATTGTGCTATACGCATTTTTTTTCATTTAATGTTCTCCAAGTGGTAGGTTTGCTCGTGCGAGTGCAGAAATTGTAGCGGTTTTTTGTAAATTATCTCTAACGGCAGTGGCTACCTATGGGGTTAGTAGTTGCTTGAGACTATGCTCTTGTGCGAGCTGCTCTAGTAGGCTTTGTGTTAGATTGGGCTTTGTGGCATCAAGGATAATATCAGCTTGATATTTGTAGCTATCTTGTCGCTGTGCGAAAAGCTTTTTTGCTTGAGCGAGATTGCTAAAGAGTGGGCGATAGCCACGCTCTTCTTCACTTAGGCGCGCGCAAATTACCTCAAAACTAATGGATAGAAACACAACTACCCCCATAGGCTTAACATTGTGGTATATAGGCATACCGCCACCTGTGGCGATGATAGCGCGCCGGATATGTGAGCTTGCCCACTTGACAAACTCCCCTTCTCTCTTTCGCCACGCTTGCTCACCAAATCGCACGAAATATTCTCTCACACTGATCCCGCTAGATTGCTCAATGATTTTATCAGTGTCTAGCGCAAACCATCCGCAAGCTTTACTCAATTCTATGGCTAAAGTGCTTTTCCCACTGCCCATAAAGCCAATTAGTACGATATTTGTCGCACTCATCGCACGGAAATGATATAGTAGTCCCCATCGCGTGAAATTTCGTAGGGGTATTGCCCATCAAGGGTAATAACAAGGCGGTAGAAGTCCTTATGTACGCCTAATGATGCTTTGGTGAAGTATTTGACACCAAGTTGTACGGATCCACTTGGAGTCTCATCCTTTTTCTCCATGTCTAGCACAATGCGATAGGGGCTTGGGAGGACAAAAGAGCGCAGGATTGCAGAGCTAGTGTGGAGATAGAATTTACTCCCTTGCGTGAAAAATTGAAATGGCTTAATGGTCCAGTAGCGCACATCTTCGTTTAAAATCGCGCCTTTTTGCGTAAGTAGCAGTGGATAGTGCCAATCTATACTCTCATCAATGGGGATTGTTTTTGTCCCTATGGTGCCATCAATGTTTTGGTAAGTGATGGTAATGCTTTTTAAGATTCTAGCGGTGCTTGGGAGTTTGAAGTCTAAGTCTCTAAAGGGGTCCTTGGCGTTTTTTTGGATAAAGTTGTCTTCTTTAGGCTGTATTACTGGTTCAAATGGATTTTCCCTAGCGTGCAGGCTTGTAAGCACTAGCACACATAAAAGCCCTAGATAACCCCGCTCCACTCTTCTAAAGTTCATGGCTCAAGTCCTTTTAACTCAAATAAATCTTTTTGCAATCGCGCATTTTTAGCTTGGAGATTGCTCACTTCTTCAATGAGTTCATCGCGCTGGGTGATGTTTTTTAGCAACACATCAAGTGAATTGTCTCCAAAGAGCAAAAACCCCACATACGCACCCACACAAACTACCACGATAAATCCGTAGATATAGATTCGATGTGTATAGACTCCATACCAAAACCGATGATTTTTAAGCAATGCGAGATAAGCGCGCATAAGTTATCTTATAAGAGACTTTTATCAAACAATGCTTTGCCTAGATACTGCGCATTAGCGATGTCTTTTTGGATAAATAGCAAGCGATTATATTTGCTCATTCTCTCGCTTCTAGCAGTCGAGCCTGTTTTAATCTCGCCCGTATTTAGCGCGATAGCAAAATCTGCAATAAAGTGGTCTTCGCTCTCCCCACTTCGGTGACTCATAACACATTTGTAGCCATATCTTTGAGCAAGGCGTACGGTTTGCATTGTCTCACTCACCGTACCAATTTGATTGGGCTTAATCAAAACTGCATTGGCAATGTTGCTTTTAATCCCTTGGGCTAGAATCTCGTGATTAGTTACAAACAAATCATCACCCACAAGCTGGATTTTTTCCCCTAGCTTTTGTGTAAGTAGCTTCCAGCCATCCCAATCATCTTCACTTAGTCCATCTTCAATAGAGACAATGGGATATTTCGTGCAAAGATTTTCATAATAACCCACAAGCTCACTAGAATCTAGCTTTTTCCCCTCGCCTTTGAGATGGTAGATTCCAGCATCATCGACAAGCTCACTGCTCGCTACATCAAGTGCTATGGCAATTTGCTCTCCGGGTTTATAGCCCGCTGATTCTATGGCTTTTAGTATCACTTCAATAGGTTCTTCATTGTTTGTAAGATTAGGAGCGAAGCCTCCCTCATCGCCGATGCTTGTGATATGTCCGGCTTTATGGAGAATTTGCTTTAAGTGTTGATAGATCTCTGCGCTTGCGCGTAAAGCTTCATCAAAGGTATCAAATCCTAGAGGCATAATCATATACTCTTGGAAATCCACCGTATTGTCCGCGTGGCTTCCACCATTGATGATGTTGAGCATTGGTACAGGGATTGTTATGGCATTGCTTCCGCCTAGGTAGCGATATAGTGGGAGATTTAGGCTCTTCGCCGCTGCACGCGCAACTGCCATAGAGACACCAAGCGCAGCATTTGCTCCAAGGTTTGCATAGTTATGCGTGCCATCAATGTCTTTTAAAATCCCATCAATAAGCCCTTGATCAAAGGGCGTAGAGCCAATAAGCGCATCAGAAATTGTGGTATCGACATTTTCACACGCTTTTAGCACGCCCTTGCCAAGGAAACGCTTTTTATCTCCATCGCGTAGCTCTAGAGCCTCTCTCTTGCCTGTGCTCGCACCACTTGGCACAATCGCACTAGCATTTGTGCCATCACTTAGCGAGACACTTGCACAAATGGTTGGATTCCCACGAGAGTCCAATACTTCTTGGGCATAAATATTATCGATGTAAATCATTGGATACTCCTATAAGTTAGTTAGATTCTAGCTCGTCTGGAAGAGGGAGAATTTCTTCACTTGTGCCAATTTGCTCTTTGATTTTTTGAGTGATCTCTTGGGCTAGAGCTATGTTTTCTTTAAGCAGAAGTTTAGCGTTTTCTCTGCCTTGCCCTAGTTTTTGATCCTTGTAGCTAAGCCACGCGCCACTTTTATCGATGAGATCAAGTTTTACACCATAGTCGATGATCTCCCCCTCTTTACTAATCCCCTCACCAAACATAATGTCAAACTCTGCTTCCCTAAAAGGTGGGGCAACTTTGTTTTTGACAACCTTTGCTTTGACACGATTGCCAATATGTTGCTCATTTTGCTTGAGTGATGCGATGCGGCGAATGTCTATGCGCACGCTTGCGTAGAATTTAAGCGCATTCCCACCTGTGGTAGTCTCTGGGCTACCATAACCCATCATACCGATTTTCATACGAATTTGATTGATAAAAATAAGCGTGGTATTCATCTTGTGCAACGCGCCCGTAATTTTGCGCAAAGCGTGGCTCATAAGGCGTGCTTGCAAGCCTACATGCTGATCGCCCATATCGCCGTCAATCTCTGCTTTTGGTGTAAGGGCTGCTACAGAATCGATAACCACCAAATCCACCGCGCCGCTACGCGTAAGTGTCTCTAAAATCTCTAATGCCTGCTCACCATTGTCAGGTTGGGAGACCAGAAGATTTTCCGTATCGACCCCTAGCTTTTTGGCATAATACACATCAAGAGCGTGCTCCGCATCGATAAAGGCTGCGATACCGCCATTTTTCTGACACTCCGCGACAACTTGTAGTGAAAGTGTCGTTTTCCCGCTAGATTCTGGTCCATATATTTCAATAATGCGTCCTTTTGGCACACCCCCAATCCCTAGTGCCATATCAAGCCCAAGTGAGCCTGTCGCGATAGAATCCACCTTCTCCACCTGCTTATCGCCAAGCCTAACAAGCGCGCCTTTACCAAAGGCTTTATCGATTTGCTTTAATGCTAAATCAATTGCTTTCTTTTTGTTTTCATCCATTGCCATAAAAATCCTTAATTTAAGTTATGATTTTGGGGTGTGATCTTGCGCTCTGACCTTAGTGTAAAGGGCTGGATTATAAGCTAGTTTTTATCAAATTTTCCTTAATGCTTGTCCGCCTAGATTCTAGGTCTAGGACACTTGGGCTATACTATTGAGCTTGCTGGATATTATTAGAAAAAAGCGTGCTATATGGCGTGGATGTTGCGATGACTTCACAAAAGCTTAGGAGATCGCCACGGCTTTTGAGTGTATCTATAAGTGTGCGTACAATGTGCAGACTATGCTGGCTTTGTGTGTGTTTTGGGGCGTGGCTAGGCGAGGTGAAGTGCTTATGGATTCTTTGCACTAAGGTGGCGTTGTTGATCTCTAAGATCATAGAATCTATGGGCATTTTTAGAAACATCAGTCCATCATCTGGCAATAACGAGAGATAGACGCTATCAATCCCAAAGAGTTTAGCACTATAAGAATCAAAGAAATATAAGGATTTGTTGTAGTTATCTTCTAGGCTTTGTAGCATCAGCTCAAGCATACTTATACGCTCATTTGGTGTGAAAAGATTTCCAATAGGGCAGAATCCAAAGCGAAGCAAAGACTCTATGCTATGCCACTCTATGCTTTCAAAGCTATGCTCTAGCATTCGCTCATAGCGGACTTTGCGCAATGCTTCTGCGCGAGATGAGTTACCAAACTTGTAGGGAAAGGTAACAACTTTATCGCGGTAAGCAGGAGAGGGGAAGCGAGGGTGGATTACAAAGCGTCTTTTAGACTCTTTCTCTAAAATATATTCTAATCCCCCTTCATAGCCTTTGTCTATGATTGTTATCTCACTTTGTGGCAAGGCTTTAAGAAGTGAGATAAACTCATCTTCATCGCAGTCTTGCTCCCAGATTCTGTTGGGATAGCGAAAGAAAGTGTTAATGGCATTAAGCACTTCTGCTTGCGGTGCTTTTGTAACACTTTTATCAATCCACGAGGTGAGCGTGCGTCTGTCCTTACCGATGATTTGAGCAAATTTTGACACGCTTAAGCCGGAGTTTTGGTAAATAGTGATGAGTCTTTCTAATGTAGTAAATGCCATAATGCCTACTTTGATGTATAGATTTTGGTAGTATCTTACAATAATTGCACAAAAATTGTTCAATTATGTTATTTATGTCCAAAGTGTAACTCTAAAAACGCAAAAATTGTTCATAACAAATCCCAACATTCTAGCTAGAATAAACCCCTAGCCAAAACTTTTCAAAGGAGGTAGGATGCCCACATATCAAGAAGTGTATAAACAATCCGTTGAGAATCCAGAAGCCTTTTGGGCGGAAGCCGCTAAAAAAGTGCATTGGTATCATGAATGGGATAAAGTGCTTGATGTTGTAAATGATCATTATCGGTGGTTTGTAGGTGGCTGTATGAATACTTGCTATAACGCCCTTGATTTGTATATTGAAAATGGTAGGGGCGATCAAGTGGCATTGCATTATGATTCACCTGTAACGGATACAAAAAAGTCCTACACTTATAAAGAGCTGCGCACGAGAGTGGCAAAAACGGCTGGAATCTTAGTCAATAAAGGCGTGGTAAAAGGTGATAGAGTGCTTATCTATATGCCTATGATTCCAGAAGCAGTGATTGCAATGCTTGCTTGTGCTAGGATTGGGGCGATTCATAGCGTTGTCTTTGGTGGATTTGCTGCACACGAGCTAGCCGCTAGGATTGAAGATGCAAAGCCGCGCGTGATTATGAGTGCTTCGTGTGGAATAGAGATTTCTCGCGTAATAAAGTATAAGCCCATCTTAGATGAAGCCATTAAAAGCTCTAGCCATAAGCCTACCACTTGCCTTATTTGGCAACGCCCACAAGAGCGGGCCAATATGCTACCTTGGCGTGATGTGGATTGGGAGAGTGAAGAAGAGAAAACAGAGCCGGTTGAGTGTGTGCCTGTTGATGCAACTGATCCGCTTTATGTGCTTTATACTTCTGGGACCACTGGGAAACCAAAGGGTGTTATCCGCAGTAATGGTGGGCATTCTGTGGCAATGAAGTGGTCAATGGACAATATCTACAATGCAAAGCCTGGTGATGTTTTTTGGGCGGCAAGCGATGTAGGCTGGGTTGTAGGGCATAGCTACATTGTGTATGGGACTTTGATGAATGGCTGCACGACAATTGTGTACGAAGGTAAGCCAGTTAAAACACCAAATCCGGGGGCATTTTGGCGTGTGGTGGAAGAATATAAAGTCAATATTTTATTTTCTGCACCTACTGCATTTAGAGCGATTAAAAAAGAAGATGCTAAGGGTGAGTGGCTGAAAAAACATGACATTAGCTCGCTTAGGGCAGTCTTTGTCGCTGGGGAGCGATGCGATAGTGATACACTAAAATGGATTGAAAAGCTAGTCAAAAAGCCTGTGATTGACCACTGGTGGCAGACAGAAACAGGCTGGGCAATAGCAGCAAATCCGATAGGACTAGAGCAAATGCCAATAAAGCCGGGTTCTCCCACGAAGCCAATGCCCGGATTTAATCTAAAAGTGCTAGATGAAAATGGCAAAGAGTGCAAGGCTGGAAAGCTGGGGAATCTTGTGATTAAACTACCTTTGCCACCCGCGTGTCTAATGGGAATCTGGGGTGATGACACAAGGTATAAAAACTCTTATCTTAATCATTACCCGGGCTACTATCTCACCGGTGATAGTGGCTATATTGATAAAGACGGCTATGTGTTTGTAATGGGGCGAATGGATGGGGTCATTAATGTCGCAGGACATAGACTTTCAACGGGTGGTATGGAAGAGGCTATTTCTAAACACCCAGATATTGCAGAGTGTGCAGTCATTGGTGTGAATGACGAATTAAAAGGAGAGATTCCACTAGCTTTTGTCGTGCTAAAAGATGGGCTAGAAAGAGATGCGCAAAGCTTGTGTGAAGGGGTCGTGCAACTTGTGAGAGAAGAGATTGGTGCCGTGGCTTCATTACATATTGTAGCAGTGGTAGCAAGGCTGCCAAAAACGAGAAGTGGTAAAATCCTGCGGGGCACAATGCGCGATATTGCCGATGGCAATGAATGGAAAACGCCTAGCACGATTGAAGACTCTAATGTCTTGCCGGAGATACAAAAGGCATTAGAGAATCTTGGCTATCCAAAGCCTAAAGAAGCGATTGCAAAGTCCTAATCTCAAATCAAAGGAGAAAGAAATGATAAAAACAGCAGGACAGAGATTTAGAGAAGCATTAAAGGATAATAATCCTTTGCAAATTGTAGGTGTGATTAACGCATATTCTGCCATACAAGCGCAAAAAAGTGGCGCAAAAGCCCTTTACTTAAGTGGTGGAGCATTAGCGGCGATGAGCCTAGGTGTACCTGACCTTGGCATCAGCTCATTAGAAGATGTGTGTATTGATGTTCGCAGAATTACAGCAGTAAGTGATTTACCCTTGCTTGTAGATGCGGATACCGGCTGGGGTGGGGCTTTTAATATCGCACGGACAATTAAGGACCTAACGCGAAGTGGTGCAGCAGGCTGCCATATAGAAGATCAAGTCGCACAAAAACGCTGTGGGCACCGCCCAAATAAAGAGCTTGTAAGCAAAGAAGAAATGTGTGATAGGATAAAAGCGGCAATGGACGCCAAGCTAGATTCTAGCTTTGTAGTTATGGCAAGGACTGATGCACACGCAAGTGAAGGGCAGAATGCAGCGATTGAAAGAGCATTAGCATATGTGGAAGCGGGGGCAGATATGATATTTGCTGAAGCAATACACACACTAGAAGAGTATAAGCAATTTACTGATGTGATTAAAGTGCCGGTATTAGCAAATATTACAGAGTTTGGCAAAACGCCTTATTTCACAAAAGATGAGCTAAAAAATGTAGGAATCTCTATGGTGCTTTATCCACTCTCAGCAGCAAGGGCGATGAATAAAGCAGCACTAGCGGTGTTTAAAGATATTATCAATAATGGCTCACAGAAAAATAGCATAGATTCTATGCAAACCCGTGATGAGCTGTATGAAATGCTTGGTTACCACGAGTATGAGCAAAAGCTAGATACACTTTTTAAAAGCAAAAAATAACTTCAAAGAAGAGGAGAATCTATGGCAGCACCGACAGAAAAAGTAGCAAAAAAAGTAGGCGGACTAGCAGGAATAAGTGCGGGAGAATCCGCAATTTGCACTTGTGGCACAGGACACGGGCTAAATTATAGGGGCTATGATATTTATGATTTAGCAGAGCATTGTGAGTTTGAAGAAGTAGCATACTTGCTTTTGAAAGAAAAGCTACCAAATAAAGCGGAGTTAGAATCTTTCAAAAAAGAACTAATTGTCGCAAGGAGCTTACCAAAAGAGCTAAAAGAAGTGCTAAAGCTGTTGCCAAAAGACGCGCACCCTATGGATATTATGCGAAGCGCGTGTTCTACGCTTGGTTGTTTGGAGAGAGAAGAGTATGATGTGTTTAAAGCATCTTTTCCAAATCAGCAAAGAATTGGCACAAGGCTTTTAGGGATTTTCCCAAGTGTGCTGACTTTTTGGCATCACTATCACACAAATGGCAAGGAAATAAGTACAGAATCTAAGCAAGATTCTATCGCTGGATATTTCCTAGAATCTTTACACCAAAAAGAACCAAAAGAGCTATGGGTAAAGGCAATGCACGCAAGTCTTATTCTCTATGCAGAGCACGAGTTTAACGCTTCTACATTTACTGCAAGGGTGATTACTGCGACAATGTCTGATGTGTATGCGGGTATCACAGGGGCAATTGGGGCATTGAGGGGACCGTTACATGGAGGGGCAAATGAAGCGGCGATGGAGCTAATCGAAGAGTTCTCTAGCCCTGAACAAGCCACACAAGGAATCTTAGATAAACTTGCTAGAAAAGATAAGATTATGGGCTTTGGGCATCGCGTATATGTGGAGAAAGACCCACGCAATGTGGTGATTAAAGAGTGGAGTAAAAGACTGGGCGAAGATGTGAAAGACACAAAAGGACTATATCAAATCAGCGAAGCCATAGAAAAGGTAATGTGGGAACAAAAAAAGCTTTTCCCAAATCTTGATTTTTATAGTGCGAGTGCATATCACTTTATGGGGATTCCCACAGCATATTTCACGCCGATTTTTATCTTTTCGCGCACGGCAGGGTGGTTGGCACATATCTTTGAGCAAAGGGGGAACAACAAACTCATCCGTCCTAGTTCGGAATATACAGGACCAGACAATAAAACATTTGTACCTATGGATAAGCGTTAATTTTTGTGCGCTTTTGTGGGGTCTGTGTTGTCAGCCATGGTTATTGCCTTGCTAAGCTAGTTTCCTTGTCTCCAACTTGACAACCCACAAAATCATTGCAAAACCTTTAATTCTTGGGTGGCTTGAATCTTGTCACTTATAGATTCTAAAATAACATAAATAGTAGGGCTAGTTGATTTGAAAAATCTTCTGCTACGCCTTGTTTTGTGAGAAAAATCGTGGTTTTCAAGTGAGCCAACAAGAAGCCATCTTAAGCGATAGCACCGAAGTTGGCGAACGCAGAATCCACAATTTTAACCGCAAAACAAGGCGGACATAATTTTAACTTTAAATACAAGGAGAACACAATGAGTGCTGATATGGGAACACTAGATACAAAGCGACCAGAATTTGATGAGTTGCTAACAAAAATTGCGCGTTATGCACTGGAGTATAAGATTAACTCTCCCTTAGCGTATGAGACGGCGAGATATTGCCTTATGGATACCATAGGTTGCGGACTTTTGGCACTAAATTTTCCAGCTTGCACAAAGCTTTTGGGACCTGTTGTAGAAGGAGCGGAGTTTCGCCCATTGGGAGCAAAAATCCCCGGGACTAGCTATCAGCTAGAGCCGGAGAGAGCGGCATTTAATGTGGGAGCAATGGTTAGATGGCTTGACTTTAATGACACTTGGTTAGCCGCGGAGTGGGGGCACCCAAGTGATAATCTAGGGGCAATTTGGGCGGTAGCGGACTATCTAAGTCGCAAAAATATTGCAGAGGGCAAAGAGCCTTTGAAGGTTAAAGATGTGCTAAGCGCGATGATTAAGGCTCACGAGATTCAAGGTGTGCTGGCGCTAGAGAACTGCTTTAACAAAGTGGGGCTAGACCATGTATTGCTTGTTAGAATCGCTTCTACTGCAGTAGCGTGTGCTATGCTTGGTGGAAGCTTTGAAGAAGTGCGAAATGCAGTAAGCCACGCATTCATTGATGGTGGTGCTTTGCGGACATATCGCCACGCACCAAATACAGGCTCACGCAAAAGCTGGGCAGCAGGTGATGCGAGCTCAAGGGGTGTAAATCTCGCTCTAAAAGCCTTAAGCGGAGAAATGGGCTATCCAAGTGCGTTAAGTGCGGATTTTTGGGGATTTGAAGATGTGAAAATGAGAGGTAAAAAGCTTACTATCCCACAAGAATTCGGCAGTTATGTAATGGAGAATGTGTTATTTAAAATTAGCTTCCCAGCAGAGTTCCACGCACAAACGGCGGTAGAATGTGCTTTGAAATTACATAATGAGGTCAAAGATAAGCTAGATTCTATTGAAAAAATTGTGATTACCACTCAAGAATCTGGACATAGAATCATCAATAAAGTTGGTGAGCTTGCAAACCCAGCCGATAGAGACCACTGCATTCAGTATATGGTGGCTGTGCCACTGGTGTTTGGACGACTAACTGCTGAAGATTATGAGGACTCTGTGGCAAGTGATAAACGCATTGACGCTCTGCGTGATAAAATGGTGGTAGAAGTAGATGACCGATATACACGCGAGTATTTAGAAGCTGATAAACGCTCCATTGCCAACGCGGTGCAGATTTTCTACAAAGATGGTAGCAAGAGTGAAAAGGTAGAGGTGGAATATCCTATCGGGCATAAACGCCGAAGAAGTGAAGGAATCCCAGTGCTTGTAGCTAAGTTTGAACGCAATATTGCTCTAAAACTTAGCCCCAAAAAATGTGAGCAGATTAAGGCGGTGTGTGAGGATCAGACCAAGCTAGAATCTATGGCATTTAATGAATTTAGCGATTTGTTTGCTCTGTAATCTTTAAGCTTCTTAGGTAGAATCTTAGGCTGGATTCTACCTAGCGAGAACTCTTCAAGTAATCTTACACATTCTAGTGGCAAGATGTTTTCATTGTTGTAAATAATGCTATAATAACGCATTCTTATCCAAGGTTGTACTATGCGCTTGCGACTTAATCAAACTGGGTATATTGCCAATAAAATTGCACTTGATTTATACAATTCTAGCTTGCTTGCTTTGCAGGTTCCTATTGAGAGCATCGCAAAGGTAGCAAAAGATATTCTTGAAGCTGATGTGAAAGATGAGCTGGCTATCGATCAAAAGGCGCAAGAATTGCTTGAAAAAAATCAAAGTGAAGTCGAGTTTTTGCGCGTTGATGAGCGCAAGCTCTTTGGTATGATTAAGCGGCAGATTGCTGATGAGCGGCGGTTTTTACTCTTTTGGGATGATCGATATAACGCCCTTTCACATAGGATTTTAGATACATTGCTTCAGAAAAAGTATGTGCAATTTAGTGTCAATAAAAATCAAATCAAAAATATTATTTTTAAAGCTATTGATAGCTTTGCCAAAATGCACGATGATATTCAAGATGAAATTATCGAAAAAATCAAAAATTATAAGAGAAAATTGCTTGTTGGGACAGATGAGTATGAGCTGATTTATGACAAGCTCTATGAAGAAGAGTTGCGCAAAAAAGGCTTTGTGTAGCCTAGCTAAGGAGATGATATGGCAGATGGCATAAGACCGGCTTGGGTGTATTGTGCTAATGGCTTGTATTTTGGTGCGCAGACATTTTCTGGAAGTGGGACAATGGTGGGGGAAATCGTGTTCAATACTTCACTAAGTGGCTATCAAGAGATCATCACGGATCCTAGCTATGCGGGGCAGTTTATCGTTTTTACTATGCCAGAGATTGGTATAGTTGGTGTAAATGACCAAGATTGTGAAAGTAGAGCAGTGTTTGCTTCAGGCGTTATAGTGCGCCACTACAATAATATTGCCTCAAATTTTCGCGCACAAGAGAGCCTAAAAGACTTTCTTGATAAGCGTAATGCTCTTGGGGTTTGTGGTGTGGATACACGCGCTCTTGTGAAAATGATCCGCACGCAAGGCTCGATGATGATTGTTGTCTCTAATGAAATTAGTGATAGAAATGAGTTGGCTAGAATTTTGCGAGAATCTCCATCGATTGAGCAACAAAACTATATTAAAAATATCTCTACAACTACGCGCTTTACACATAAAGATGGCGTATTTGATTTTTCCAGTCTTTCTTATAGTGCACCTACTACGCGCCACAAAGTGGCCGTTATTGATTTTGGTACCAAGCGAAATATTTTAAATGAGCTTGTGAGTGTAGGTCTTGAAGTGGTGGTTTATCCACATAATTTTTGTGCTAAGGAGATTGTAGAGGCATTTGCGCAAGGGGAGATTGATGGAGTATTTTTGTCAAATGGTCCGGGCGATCCTAAGATGCTCTCTAAAGAAGTGAGCGAGATCAAGCAGCTCATAGAAGCAAAAATCCCTATGTTTGGGATTTGCTTAGGGCATCAGCTTCTAGCACTTGCACATGGGTATGAAACTTACAAACTAAAGTTTGGGCACCACGGCGGCAATCACCCTGTAAAAAATCTTACGAATGATTCTGTGGAGATTACATCGCAAAACCACAATTATTGTGTCCCAGAATCCATTGAGCAAATTGCTGTTGTAACACATAGAAATCTCTTTGATGATACCATTGAAGGAGTCGCGTATAAAAATGCACCGATTTTTTCTGTGCAGCATCACCCAGAGGCAAGCCCCGGACCTAGAGAGTCTCGCAATATTTTTGAGCAGTTTGCCATGCTTATTGATGAGCAAAGGCGAGTTACAAGCCGTTAAGGTTTGTTTTATTAGTTTTGTTCTACAATTTGTCCCTTATTTCACTTAGGGACAGATGGGTGAGTGGCTGAAACCACACCCCTGCTAAGGGTGCAGATCTTAACCGGGTCTCGAGGGTTCAAATCCCTCTCTGTCCGCCACTTCGTATTTATTGCATTCTCACTTTTTTGCAAAAATGTCAGCAAATACCCTATTGATCGAAATTTGACCTTTTACTTTTTTGCTTGTTGCATCGAAACATTTGTAAAAAACTTTAGTTTTTATGGGAGAGTATGAGGGAAAGGTAAATTTTTCGCACATATTGTATTACGCGCACGCTCTCAACTATTCTCTTGTATTAACTTAAAAGCATAAAAACAATTTAATGTACAATTGCCACTCATTGAGAGCAGAATATATCAAAGATAGAGACTTTGAAGTCAATAGAATGGCTGTGAAGCCTAGGGCTTAAGGAGCAAATGATACAAAAAGCCGCAGAAGTCTATGAATCCAACAAAAGCAAAAGAGTTCCAAAATTTAAAGCCAAAGATTATGGTCATTCCGTAGGCTCTTATCAAGTTACAATGCAAGTTTTAGAATCGGCAACAAGGCATTTTAAGTCTAAATATGGATTCCAATGCCACCAAATTGCTATCCACAGAGATGAAGGATGTTGTCCTAAAAATGCCAAAGGCGATCCCGCATCTCTAGTAATCAATCACCACACGCATTTTGAGTTTATCGCGCTAGAAAAAATACTAGAAAGAATAGGTGGCACAAGTCAATCAAAAAGTATTAAGTGATTTTAAAACTGAAGTCTTGCAAATATTGGGTATGGACGTGGCATCGATAAGCATCTTATAGGGGCTTATCATTTAAATCATTGCCAATATCGCCATAAAGCACAAGCCAAAGAGCTTGAGGGATTGGAGATAGAACAAAATATCAAACAAGAATAAGAGAATAAAAAAGAAAACGCCCCCAAGCTCACAAGTGATAGAAGCGAGATAATCTATCTCAATGTCCCATATACTAAAAAAGACGAAGCTAATAAGCTAGGAACTAAGTGGGATATAGATAAAAAGCAATGGTATATACCACAAGTGGATTCTGCCCTCTTTACTAAATGGCGGCTACCAAACTTTAAGACAAAGTCCCAAGAAATCGTAGAGCTACACGAGAAAATAGCACAACAAGATGAAGCATTTGATAGCTTAAGACATAAGTTCAATACCGCACAAGATTTATTAGAAAGTCGCGAAGCAAGTTATAAAGGTGCGTACCGATATTAAAACACTACAAGAGAAACACAAGGGAGAGATTGTGGATTTAAAAAAGCTATCAAAGCAGAATATGAAGCTCTAAAATCTCACAATAATGCCCTAGAAGCAAAAATAAGTGATTTAGATTACGCATTCCCAAGAGTTAGCGATTTAAAGGCTAACTATGAAGTGGAAAAAGACAATAAAAGCTATAAAACAGATGCAAAGCCAATATTGCAAGGCTATATACATATGCAAGAGATAAGGGATAATATCTGTATGGCGATGTAATCAAAGCAAGAGCCACAAAGAGAGCCTACTAGTCAAGCTCAAGTCAAGTTCAAAAGCAAAAACCTTGAGAGATAAAGTCAAATTTTCAAAATTGTCTTAGTAGGACTTGGCCCTGCGTGGGTTTTCAAAGCCTTTATGTTAGCGCAAAAGGCAGTTAATACTCCAAATAAAGAAGTTGGTGTGTTTTTGAGATCGTGCTTGCTACTTGCTTTTGGCGTTTCATTCGTGTTTTTAGTGCGAAGCGTAGGCGATAATCAGTTAGCCGATGTGCTTTAATGATTGCCAGCGTTGAAATGCCACCAACCCCAGTTATTATAGGCAAGCATAAGGGAAAGGTAAAAAATAATATCGCTATCAATTTTATAGCTTTAGTCCGCTACGCTCTGTCCGCCACTTTCTAAATTCCTAGATTTTCTTGTTTTTGCTCAACTTCTTCTTGCATCGTTTCTTGATTCTCATAGATCGCTTGCAGATCTTCTTGTGTTGTCTGCCCTGTGTTTATTAATGGTGCTTGTATTTGACTAAGTTTCCCTTGTAGCTTGATTGAAGACTCCAAAAGCTCTATATCAAGCGATTGTGTAGCTAGGTTGATCATGCATTTACTTGTGTGCAGGCTTTGATTAGGTGTTTTTATAGTGACTTGTGCGTCGATTTGTGCGTGTTCTAGCTGCCCATCTAGCGAGATAGTAGAATCCGCTCTAGCATTTTCAAACCCAACCCCCCAAGCATCTTGTGCATTATTTCGCGTATCAAATGCTTCTAAACCATAAGTTTCAAGATCATCAAGCAAGATGACAAAGTTTTGCCCTTTGATAGTGATTGTGCCTTTGTGGAAAGCGAGATTATAGACACTTGTTACCATAAGTGTAGAGTCTAAAATTGCAGGAGCTTTTGCTAGCTGTAAGATACGCATAAGTGAGAGATTTTCGCCATTGAATGTTAGGGTATTTTTTTTTCAAAGTAAGTGCGCTTACTCCGCCAAAAGATGAGCTAGTGGCACTAAAGGCGATTTCATTATCTACGCTAATTTTGCCTTGTAGTTCTAGCTTGCCATTTATATCAATGCCAAATGCACTGCCAAGTGCGGTGAGATTAGTGATGTGCAAATTATACGCTAGAGTTTTGTCAATAATCCGCGTTTGCACAGAAGCAATAGGTGTTTGGAGCGAAGAGTAAATTGCTGTTTGTAGTGTCTCATTATCACTGGCGCCAAGCAGGGAGAAGGTCTCTTGACTTAGGGTGAGTGTACCAGCTAGCTCTTGGCGTGACTTATCGCGCTTGTAATAGAGATTGTTAATACGCATAGCAAACCCACCAAAATAAAACTCATCGCTTTGAGCGCGTAGTTGTAGAGTACTAGATTCTGCTTGAGCAAAGATGGAGATCGCGCCTTGTGTGCCAATATCTATGCCAAAAAACTGCTCCAATTGCTTCACAGGTACAGCACGCAGCTCGATGGCATAATCCTGTATGCACAATAGCTTCATACGAGCAAATAGCTTAAATGTGTTTGATTGTGCTTTGAGATCTTTGGGTATTGGGAGAGATTGTATGGTGTAGTTTATTGCGCTACCTTGAAGCGAGAGATAGCCAAGTGATGGAGAGCTATCAAAATTACCATTAGAATCTAGTGTATGGACTCTAGCGGTCATATTAATGCTACCACTTATGGAATACTCGCCTTCTAGTGCAATGGCAATCGTTTTGTTGATTGTAAAATCTGTGCGCACAGAGCCTAATGCAATGGTAAGATTTTGTAGCTGCACTTGAAATGGTAGGAAGTGGTTGAGTGTGCTTTGGGCAAAGGGGAGTAAGATCGTGTTGCCAATTTTGGTAAAAAGCAGTCCTCCAAGAGTTAGAGTGCTACATAAAGCAAACACTCCCACCCAAGTAAGCGCGCGATACATACTACTCCTGTTTAGTAATATCTGGTGTGGGCAGGGTTCTTTTAAAACTAGCGATGACAATCAGTGCTAGTGTAATGGCGATAAACCCATACATCTCCCACGGCACAGGGATAGGATCGCCACCAGCATAAGAGTGCTTACCCGCTAGATAATAATTCACGCCAAAATATGTCATTAGCACGCTATAAAATGCCACCACACTGCTTGCAGCAAACAAAAATGACATATTAGCAAATCTCATAAATCGCAAGTGCAAGACAATTGCATAGATCCCAATAGTGATAAGTGCCCAAGTCTCTTTAGGGTCCCAGCCCCAGTATCGTCCCCAAGACTCATTTGCCCAAATCGCGCCTAGAAAGTTCCCAATTGTTAGCATAAAAATCCCAAGCATCATTGTCATTTCATTAATTGCATTAATGGAAATAATGGCTTTATCGATATTTGGCTTGTGTGCCTTGCGCAAGACAAAAAGCACAAGCGTAAAAACTCCAAGCACAAAGCAAAGTCCCAAGAATCCATAACTTGCTGTAATGACAGAGACATGGATATTAAGCCAATAAGATTGTAAAACAGGGACTAAATCTTGGATCTGCGGATCCATATAGCCTAGATGGGCGACAAGCAAGCACGCCCCAGAGAAAAAGCTTGTCGCACAAAGGGCTAGCATAAAACGTGGGAAAAACACCACTCCAGCGATCCCAGAAGCCCACGCGATATAAATCATAGATTCATACGCATTGCTCCATGGAGAGTGTCCAGAGACATACCAGCGCACGATAAGTCCAAGCGTGTGCGCAACAACACATAGTGTAATGAGCGCGAAAAATGCCTGATAGATTCTCTTAGGCACAGCGCAGTCTTTATAGATATAAACAAGCACAATGATAAGTCCCATTAGTCCCAAGAGTACATAAGGCAGTGCGAGCATCTCAAAGATGTTGTAGTGGTTTAGTGTGATTTCCCACTCTATGCGACTAGGATTGACATAATCTTGCCCACCATTTTGCTCTTGGTAAGATTCTAGGCTTTTTAATGCGGAGATTCCAAGCTCCCACGAGTTTGTGGTAACGCCAAGAATCATACCCATAAAAAGCGCATTCATCATAGAATCCATTGCGTGCATCATTTCTTCATACTGCTGCTTTGGAATTTGCCCTTGTAGATAGAGATAAGTCAACTCTGTTACAGAAAACCACCGCTTTGTTTTAGGGTCTGGGAAAATTCGCAAGAATATGAGATTTTGCACACTTTTTAAAATTTCATAACTCTCTGTTACTTTGCGCACATCTTTGTCAAATTCATTCCATTGACTCTCTCCTTTGTGTTGAGCATCGGCGAAGTAATTATGCAGTTTAGATTCTCCTGTTTGCTTATCATATATATCCATAAACGACACATAGGCTTCATTTTTTGGTGCTTCTAAGATTGTGCGTAGTTTTGGAGTTTTGGTACGGATAAGTTTCGCGCTTGCAAAGTCATTTGGGAATATCATAGCACCCATTATCGTTTGAATATTGCTAAGTCCTTCAAAGCCGTTTTTTCTAGAAATTTTGTGCATAATGTGCATAGCCATCGTGTCAAGAGGTTGGATCCTACCGGCATAGTCTTGGATTTGAATTCTGCTAAGGCGGGAGGCAAACTCTCTAGCATTATCACGCAAAAGTACCAGCCGCTCTTGTCTATGTGCTGGATCAATGGTATCTGGGAGCTTGCGTAAATCTTCCCACGCACGCATAAAGGCTTGTGTTTGCTCTTTAAGCAGGGATCTCTCAGCAAGAAATTGCGCGAGATTATCAGGCAACTCGGTATCTTGCTCTTTTGTCTTGCTAGAATCTTGTATATTTGGATGGGGCAAACTCGTCTCTACAAGTGGGGCTCCATTGTTGCCGTGAGTTTTTATATTTGGATCTTGGGCGTGGAGATTTGGGCTGCAAAATACTCCTAGAGCAAGCATAAGAGAAAGTACGCTTTTTTGCGCGAGATTCTGGCTAGATACAAAGCGCGCTAGTTGCATAAAACGACCATTTTTGTCAAATAGTAGCCATAATGCCCCGATAATTAGCATCGTGTAGCCTATATAGGTGGGCATTTTACCCGGATCGTGATTGACAGAAAGCACGCTTGTGTAGTTGCTTTCCTCTTCATTGAAGTAGTAATCACTTTGATAGAATCGATAGCCACCAAAATCTAGGACATTATTCATAAAAATCCTAAAAGGTTTAATGATAGCACCCTGTGCATCTAGCACTTCTACTTCTGAAGCATAAGAAGATGGATTGTCCGTACCGGCATAAGTCTTTTTCTCAAATTCTAGCAGTCGCAGGGCAAATGGCAACTCCACGCGTCTAGATCCCCAGTGGAAGCTCATTTTCATACCACCGATTTCTTCGCGCGCTGCTGTTTGCTCGTTGGAGAATCCATTGCCTCCGGTAAGTGTGATAGACTTTGTCTCGCCGTTGTAAGAGACAAGTAGCTGCAAGAGCATTGGGGCATTTTTTACATTGGTATTAGGAAGTAAGGCTATTTCTTTAGAGATAATCTCTACAGGCTTGTCAAAAATCATTGCCTTAGCATTAATGCTAGAGGAAGAAAATAAACCTTTAAACACGCTAATATTTGCTGGAATGTAGGCGTAGTCTTTCTGCCAGGTATCATCAAGCGCAGCGATATTGATGTAGTTATCATTAGAGTAGTAGAAATTTGTACTTTTGCCCTCTTGTATCCACATCATTCCCTCTGTGCCAAAATATCTTGTAATCCCAGCCCCAATAATAATGACGACAAATGAGCTATGTAAAAGCATAGATGCGTATTTCTTGCGTTTGTAGGCGCAAGAGTGGATAAAGCTAACCACTAAGGCAATGGCAAGATAAATATGCAGTAGCATAAACCACCATGAGCCATAAACGATCGCATACGCCGCGCTCGATCCATAATCATTCTCTATAAATGTGGCAATTGCGCACGAAACTGCGTAGAAAAATATCATAGGCAAAATAACTGTAAAGGAGTAAAAAGCCTTAGTCATTGTCGCAAGGAGTTTGGGGATCGCAGTGGGACTAGAGTGGATAGAATCTTTCATTGCATTCCTTTAATAGCAAAAGTGTTAGAGTGCTTGCAAGTGCTCTTGTAACATTGTGGCAATTTGTCTCTCATCGCCATTTGCTTTCTGCCACGAGCCTTGTGCAATAAAATCTAGCAGTGCGCTAAATTGTTTTGGTGGGAGATAGCTTGGATAGGTGAGAATCGTCTTACCATCTTTTGTGGCAAAGACAAGAGTTGGCGTGGGTCCTATGCGGTAGATTTCAGCGAGCTTGCGCGTGGGGATTGAGTGCTCTTGTAGCATTGCACCCTCGCCTATGCGGAATGTATGGAGCTTGCTGTAGCTCGTGTTGATATAATAGGCACTAAAATCTTTTAGCTTTTCGCGTAGATTTAGTTGGGCTTTGATGTCGCTTTTTAGATTTTCGCAGTAGGTGCAACCATTTGCCCCAAAGACTAGGAGCATATACTTGCCCTTTGTTTCAATTACACCAGTATCTAAAAAAACATCTTCCAAGCCTGCGTAAGTTTTTTTGTCCAGATCATTTGCTTGTAGGGTAGTATTTTCACTATCCTTACAGCCACAAAGCATGCCACACAAAGCGATGGTGCAGACTATGTGGAATGTGAGTGATCGTATAGGGAGCATAGGTGTCCTTTATGATGGAGTGGAGCTAGAACATAAAGCTTTTTCTTGTAGCAGTGCGTAGATCATCTTAGCAAAGGGCAGGCTATCGTTCATGCAAGGGCATAGGAGATACTCTTTCACACCCACTCGCTCTGCTAGATCTTTATACTCAATGCCTAGCTCATAGATGGTCTCAGCATTGTCTATAGTAAAAGCTATGGGGTAGATGATTAGGTTTTGTCCGCTAGCATTTGCGATAGTGTCGCTTGTGAAAGGCTCAAGCCAGCGCATAGGACCGACTTTTGACTGGTAAGCTAGTACGATATTAGCAAACTCTATATCTCTTTGCGCAAATATCTCGCGTAAGATTTCTACACCCTTTTGACATTGCTTAGGATAGGGATCTCCTTGATCGACTATTTTTTGGGGGAGAGAATGAGCAGAGAGAATGAGCGTGAAGTCTTGTGGCTTGCGTGTTCCAAGTGTAGTGGTGATGGTATCAGCAATTAGCTCATAAAATGGCACATAATCGTGAAAGTTCTCAATGACACTAATTCTGGGATTATAGGAGAGAGCTCGCAGGTTGGTGTGTATATCAAGGAGAGAGGATTGAGTCGTAGTAGTAGAAAACTGCGGATACATACTAAAAAGCACAATATCATCAATCCCAGAATCACGCAAAGAACGCAAAACATCAAGGGCTAGGGGCGGTGTATAGCGCATAACATAGGTGGCAACAAGGCTAGAATCTAGCTTTTCAAGCTGTTTGCACAGGGCAAAGGTGTATGCTGGTAGGGGAGAGCAGCCACCGATTTTCTGGTAGTTTTGCTTGACAGATTCTAGGCGTTTAGCGATGATGATCGAGCCTACCATTTTGCGTATAAAGCGGCTTTTGATACGCAAAATAAGCGGATCGCTAAAAATACTTTGCAAAAAGCTCTCTACCCCAGCGATATTTGTAGGACCACCCATATTGAGCAAAATAACAGCGCGTTTGTGTGGGGTGGCTTGAGTCATCTAGAGTGGTCCTTGTCGTTATTCTTAATAAAGGGATTGAAATAATAATATGCTAAAATTAATACAAGCATATTTATGGAGCAGGAGTGTTGTATGGAAGTCGATATGGTCGCAAAGGCATTTAATGATATGGTGTTTTTCCACGCTTTTTTTATGGCATTTTTTCCCATTCCCTTTCTTATCAATCTCTATACACTTTTTACTTACAAGACTTATCAAAAGGTGATTATCAAGCTATGGTTTGTTATGCCTATCATTTTTCTACTTGTGGCGATAGGGAGTTTTAGTGGGGTATTTATCTTAGCAAGTAGGCAATGGTATATGACTTGGCAGATTGAGCTAATGATCGTGCTTATGGTGCTGATTTTTGCTACGGAGATAGTGCGCCTAAAAAGGCTTAAACTAGCTAGAACTGATGAAGGGCTAATGCGCAAGTATATTGCATTTTGCAAGTGGGTTTATAGCATAGAGTTATGCTTGGTGTTGCTTTTTAGCCTGCGGATCATTGTGTAATGCAATTTGTCTTCCACGCTGAAGCTGGGGCACAATCTCTTGTGCTTGAGGGCGAGAGCTTTACGCATATCTTTAGCGCACGCCGAAGCAAGGCTACGCATAATCTCACTCTAAGAAATTTGCGCGATGATAGACTTTATACCTACAAGGTAGAGTCTATTAGCAAGCGATGTGCTGGGCTTAGGTTAGAATCTAGCCAGATCGCGCCAAATGCGCCACACAAGCGCACGCATATCATCTGGGCGATTACACAGAGTAAGACGATAGAAAAGTCTCTGCCTAGTCTAAATGAGCTAGGGCTTAGTAGGCTTAGTCTCTTCTGGGCGGACTTTTCTCAAAGGGGGCAGAGTATTGATGAAGAGCGAGTGAGAAGGATTCTCATTGGCTCGTGTGAGCAGTGCGGGCGTAGCGATCTATGCGAAGTGGAGATTCTAGCAGATACGCAGAGTGCGCTAGAGAAGTATCCTAGGGCGTTGGTGCTAGATTTTGGTGGTAAAGTGCTTTGCGATGTGGCTAGCGGTGCGCCAGAATCTAGCATTAGGCTAGATTCTGGGGTGCTAATTGGTGCTGAAGGGGGCTTTAGCCAAAGGGAGCGAGAGCTTTTTGCTGGGCGTGAGATCGTGGCATTTGACACAGGCTTGATTTTGCGCTCGCAAACTGCTGTGCTCACCCTGCTGGCAAAGGCTCTGTAGGCTGGTGGCTAGGCTTTAATTGCTCAATGACTATTGCAAAGCTTATGGGAGCAAAAAGGCGTATTCATAGACTTTTACTTCTATCTTTTTGGCTAAGTTTTTTAGGGCGTAGTTGAGTGCGCTTAATCTTTCTTTATAGGCTTCATCTTGGGCTTTTTGGGGGAGGTTCATTTTGCCTTTATCATTAAAGCCTTGAAAGTGGGCTTTGATGTCATAGAGTGCGGCGTTTGCGTTATAGTCTTTAGAATCTCGTGTTTGTTTGTGGTAGTGCTTGAAAAGCTCTTTTCCTGCTTGTAGCACTTCTTTTGCTTCATCGCTAAACTCTAGTGGTTTTGTGGGGATAAAGGTAGATTCTAGCTCATCGTTAAAAAGACTTTTACTATCAGTGCTTTTAGAATCTTGCTTGATTTTGCCCTGCAAAAAGTCTTGCATAAAATGAGATTCAAAGGCTTCTTGTGCGTCTATATCTTTTTCGCTAAATGGGATAAAGTGATTTACACCCTCTTTGCAAGTGATTCTATTTTGTCCGTGAAATAGCATAAAGGCAAGGCAGTCGTTTTGAAACTCTGTATCCTTCTCCCATTTTTTATTTGGGGCTAGAAACTGGTCTCTATCATTTATCCAAGTGGCTTTGATACAATGACGGACAGAGAAATAGACAGCTCCCACGATAAGATTATTTTTAAAGAGTTTGAAAAAATTAAAATGCTCAATTCCTTTCTTTTGTGAAATATAGAGTTGGCTATTGTGTTGAAAATCTGGAGAGGGATTACACATATATGACATTTCTGTAACCGCCTTATCATCATATTGCTTAATCCACTTGTTGATACTCTCTCTATTATCTAGCGTTGTATAGAATCTCTTTTTCCCTAAACTCGCACCATTTTCATTAAAAATATCTAGGGTTATGCTGCTTTTCATTAAATCCCTTTTAGCATAGCACTTAAGATTTGTGCTAACTCATCTTTGCTTATCTCATCACTTGCTACGCTTACAATTACATCTTCTAGCTTTTGGTAGAAGTCCTTTGGTGTCGCTTTGTGATTTAGCATTATAAACGCATCGCCTATCAGCAATGCGGTGCGTTTATTACCATCTGCAAAGGGGTGGAACTTCACACAAGCAAACATTAAATGCGTAAGTTTGTCTATAAAGCTTGGGTAATAATCATCATTTTGGATTTGTGTTAAAGCAGAATCCAAAAGGGCGATTTGCTTAGGGTTTACTCCTTTTAATCCGCCTATATCGCCTAGCATATCATCGTGGATTTTTTGCACTTCTTGTAAGCTTAAATATCTCATTTATCTTTTAGTCTTTCAAATACTGAGCGAATCTCTGGGTCTTGTAGTTTGGCTTGTAACTGCTCTCTTACACTTTCAAAATCGCTTTTAGATTCTGGCTCTTTGATAATCTCTAAATCACTTTTTAAGCCTTTTAGGCTTTCAATCACTTGCAAAAGTTTAGAATCTACATTTTCTAGTATTAAAGTCATTTTCTTACTCCTTAATGTATTTTTTGGATTCTAGCAAAAATATTTGTGCTTTAGCTTATTACTATTCTTTTTGGCTTAAATCCCACACTAAAAAGCCTATGGGGAAGTTTCCCTTGACATTATCAAAGGTGTAAGCTGGAGCGATAAAGCCTTTTAAAAACTTTGCTTGAAAAGTCTCTCTAAATTTTATGAAGTTACTAGAATTGACATATTTAAGCTTTGAAAAAGCAGCTAGGTGGCAGTGTGGAATCTCATTGTAGATTCTTATAAAAAATTGTGCGAAAAGCTCATTGCTCGCCTTCCCCATAGAATCTTTGTAGCGTTCATAAGTGGCATTGCCTAAGGCTACGCCATCTTTATTTTTGCCTGTGCCTGCTGGTGTCGTGCCCGAAGTGGCTTCCGCATAGGGTGGATTGATAAAGATAATGAGTTTTTTGCGTTTTTCATCATTTTTTAGAATCTCTTGCAGGGATTTTGGCAGTTTAGATTCTACGCAATGAGGGCATTTAGAATCTAGTCCATTTTTAGTATGTTTATCACAAGGCTTGTCAAAAAACTCATCATTTAAAAAGTCAAATTGAAAAATATGCTTTGGCAGTAGGTGCAGGGCGTTTTCACTTGAAAGCTCTTGCATAATCTCTACATCAGCTTTATCTAAGGTAGAAGCATAGAGTCTGTGGGATTCTGTAAGGTTGGCAAGCAGATTGCCTGTCCCTGCGGCACAATCCCAAATATAATACTCGCTTTGATAGTTTTCACCTAAGGCTTTTTCTAGGTAGCTTTGGGCTTTGCCTACCCAAATTTGCGGAGTGAAAAACGCCCCCTTTCGCTCCCTGATGTCGCTAGGCACTAGCAAGTCTCTCCGCTCTATGATATGGCTCCAATACTCTTCTTTGGGCGGTCTCTCATAGAGATTCCAAAAGGCTGTGTGGGCTTTTTGATTATCACTAAAGCCAAATTCTGTGAAATTAAAGCTTGTGCTATTTGCGCGTTTTTCAAGCTTAACTTTATAAAAGTCGCTTTGTAGCAAGACTCTAAGAGAGTCTAAAATCGCCTTTGTGTTGTTGTTTTCACTAAGCAAATCAGCTAGGTAGAAATCACTGCTTAGGATATCGGGCTTTTCTGCCTCAAAGTCTATGCTAATGCTAGGGGCTACGCTTGTAAGCCACTTTTGATAAATGGTGGTGAAGTTGTTTTTGGTTATGGGGATTTTGGCGATGTTTTCGTTATTTAGCGTGAAGTTTGCTTGTATGAAAGATTGTAATTCTTTGGTATCGCTTTTGAAGTTAAATTGCAATTTTTTAGATTCTAAAAGCTCTTTTGCTAGGGCGTGGAGTGTCTTAAACTCTTTTGTGTCGTGCTTACTTGGCGTTACATTCCAATTAAAGTCATTTTGTGTGAAGATAGAATCTAGCTCGTGGTAGGGGATAAAGGCGATTTTCTCACAATCAAAAGCTCCTAAGAAAATGGGCGGGAGATTGTTTTCATAAGTTTTTTCCTTGCCTATGGTTAGGATTAGCTGGATAAAAGATTCTATAATATCTGCCTTATTGCCCTTTTTGGCTTCTGCCCACAAAAAGTTTATAGGCTGGAAAAGTGTCTTTGCGTTATAGCTTATGCAAAAATCAATTTTGCCTAGAATCTGCGTAGAATCTAGGCTTTTCAAAAGGGACCTTTGCTCTTTGTCTAGCTTTAAATTTTCACTCTGTGGATTTGGGCTGAAAAAATCAGCTGCCACTTTGTTTTTAAGCTCTTCTTCGGGGAGATTCAGGGGATACATTGGGATCCTTTGGTGTGGGTCGGCTCTTTGGGGCTAGAGTTGGGGGGCTAAAGTGCAAGAGTCTAAATCGCTAGCGATTAGCTCTAAAGGGTGCATAAACTCCGTTTTTACTTGTGCTTGGGCTAGGGAGTTGGTAAGCTGCATTCTACACGCGCTACACTCTGCGCTAACAATTTGAGCTTGCGTGCTAGCTATCATCTGTGCCTTTGGTGCGCCAGCTTGTAGTGTTAGCTTGTAGCGATCACTTTGCATACTCACCCCGCCAAAGCCACAGCATCTATCTGGCTCGCTCATCTCTATAATGCGGTGCGATTTTGCTAGCAAGGCTCTAGGCTCGCGGTGGATTTTTAGCACCTTTTTGGCGTGGCAAGGGTCGTGGTAGGTGATGGTGGCTGCGCCACTAGAATCTATTTTAGCCGATGTACCTTGCGCACTTTTAGATTCTAGTAGGGTGGCAAGAGTGGTGTGGTGATAGAGCCACTGGCTTGCCATAGCCATTTTGCTTGTAAGCTTATGTAGGCGCGTGATCAGCGTGCTGGCTTGCTCATCGCGCTTTAGGGCGTTCTCCCAATCGTGCATAAGCATAGCCGCGCAAGTTGCCTCTGGGATTAAGATCGCATCAACTTCATCGATAAAGCTCTCAAAATACTCGATATTGCGCTTAATGAGCTCTAGCACGCTTGCGATATCCCCAGTGAAAAATGCTGGTGCACCGCAGCATTCTTGGCTAGGCACAAGCGCGTCAATGCCTAACCTATCTAGGATTTTTAGCAAGCTTGTGCCAACATTTTGGTAATTATAGTTCGCCAAGCAGCCGATAAAAATTGCTACTTTATTATGCGCTAGATTCTGGGATTTGGGTGTGGTGGCTGGGATAAGCCCGAAGTGGGTATTAAGGAAGCTTTTTTTGGCAAAGGGGAAGACTACGCGCTTGCTAAAAGGCAGGGTATTTCCCTGAGAATTTTGCTTAAAAACACACGGCGAGACAAAGGCTACCACGCGAAAGACCATATCCATAAGCTTGCGATGTTTAAGCAAGAAAAAATACACTCTTTTATACCAAGCAATTCCATATTGCTTGGCTATATCTATGCGGATTTGCTCAATGGCTACATCGACACTAAGATTTGATGGGCAAGCTTGCACACAAGTAGTGCACAAGAAACAGGACTCAAAATACTCCTTTGTAAGCTTATCAAGCGTAAGCTCACCTCTAGCATATGCTCCCACTAGATCCAAATACCCTCTAGGTGAAGTTACTTCTTCTCTATGGATTTGATAAATCGTGCAAGTAGGGATACATTTCCCGCATTTTACACACGCTTGGGCGATTGAGCTAAAATCTATCATATTGTCTTGCTAAAGGCGCGCTTTTGAGATTTAGCCAAGTAGGTGTCAAATACCATAGTGATATTGCGGATAAGCATTGCTCCTGTGGGCGTGGTGTAAAGACCCTTTTCATTATGGATCAAAATACCTAGCTCAAGGTATTCTTGTAGGCTTGCAAGCTCTTTGTCAAAATGCTTAGCAAAGTCAATTCCCCACTGCTGTTTAAAGGGTGCAAATTCTATGCGTAGATTATTCATAAGTTCCATAATGACACTTTTGCGCAGTATGTCTTCTTGACTTAGGTTAATACCTCTCTCAAGTGGTAGCCTACCTTCATCAATGGCTTTTTCATATGCGGCTAGGTCTTTGGTGTTTTGCGCGTAATAATCATAGCCTTCACCGATAGAAGTCAGCCCTATGCCAATAGTTTGTGAAAATCCGCGTGTTGTGTAACCTTGGAAATTTCGGCGTAAAGAGTGAGACTCTAGCGCGAGATAGAGCTCATCGCTTTTTTTGGCAAAGTGATCCATACCAATCATCGCATAGTCCTTTTGTATAAGAAAATCAATGGTAGATTTTAGGATCTCAAGCTTAGTTTTTGGACTTGGTAGCGCGCTTTCATCGATTTTGCGCATAGTCTTTTTCATCCACGGGATATGGGCGTAGTTGAAGATCGCTAGGCGGTCTGGATTTAGAGTTACTACCTTTTCTAATGTCTGCATAAAACTCTCCACGCTTTGATAAGGCAAGCCATAGATGAGATCAAAGTTGATAGAGTTAATATTGGCATTTCTAGCGATAGTTACAGCCCTTTGTACAAGCTCCACACTTTGGAATCTATGCACTGCTTCTTGCACTCTTTCATCAAAGTCTTGCACGCCAAAGCTTAGGCGGTTAAACCCACCTGCGCGCAGGGCTTGCATCTGCTCGTCTGTAAAATACCTAGGATCAATCTCGCAACTCACCTCAGCATTGGTTGCAAAATTTGGAAATGTCTCGCGCACAAGCTCTATCACACGCGCTAATTGTTTCTCATCAAAAAAGCTTGGTGTCCCTCCGCCAAAGTGCAACTGCACCACTTCGCGCTTGGTATCTAGCAGGCTTGATAAAATCGCTAGCTCCTTTTGTAGATATCCTATATAGCGATCTTTCTTGTCTTCTTTGCTTGTATAGATAACATTGCAACCACAAAAGTAGCAAGCACTGCGACAAAATGGCAAATGCACATAGAGTGAGAGCGGGGTAGAATCCTGCTTGGCTTTCTCATCATTTCTTATAAAGGCTTGTTTTAGATCTTCATAGCTGAAGTCTTGTGTGAATTCTACGGCTGTTGGGTAGCTAGTGTAGCGCGGTGCTTGTGTGGAGTAGCGCGCTAAAAATGCAAAGTCTATGGAAGTACTAGAATCTACTTTCATCGCATACCCTTTGAGAGAAATCGCTCTGATAGCGAGAGAAAGAGATTGGGATATTGTTTTTTAATCGTTTTGACAAGGGATTTAGTATTGATTTTGGGCAAAGAGCCATCGGGCAGGCGTTTAGACTCTATGTTTTCAAGTGCTACTGCCATCACATCATCAAAATCTATGGGGATATTTTGACTAATATCGCGCGAGAGTTCTAGGTAGAGCTTCTCTTCGTGGGCAGTGCGGATAATACCGATAATATGCTTTAAAATGTTTTGTGGAATTACGACATACTCTTGCCCATCATCATCTTCGATAAGCCACGCCTCTTGCGGATTAAACTCGCCTTTTTCTAAACTAAGCAACATTTGCGTGTCAGAGATTTTACTTGCTTTAGCAAGATTATTGGAATGGAAAATTTGCGCTGTATTTAGTTGTTTTGAGCTAGTAACCATAGCATAATTCCTTGCTGGATATAGAGTCGATTATGTGCTTCTAGCCACACTTGGCTCTGCGTACTCTCGATGACTTCATTGCTTACCTCATAGCCGCGATACGCTGGCAGGCAGTGTAAGAATATTGCCCTAGAATCCGCGTGGCGCATAAGTGTGCTATCGACACAGAATCCTGCAAACTCTTGGAGTTTGCGTTGCTTTTGCTCTTCTTGCCCCATTGATACCCAAGTGTCAGTGATGATGATATGCGCGCCCATTGTCGCTTGGATTGGATCATTTGTGCAAGTGATTGTAGCTTGTGAGTGCTTGGCAAGCTCTTTTGCACAAGCTAGCACGCTGGCTTGTGCTTCATAGCCCTTAGGTGTAGCAAGCCTAAAATCTAGCCCCAAAATCGCCGCGCAATTAAGCCACGAGTGTGCCATATTGTTCCCATCGCCGATATAGGCGACTATGGGAGAATCTACACGAGATGGGAGCTTTGGGGTGTTTGGATTCTCGTTTGTGAAATTGGCATAGTAGTGTGAAAAATCATCAAGGTAGAATCCACACTCAATCATTGTGAGCACATCTGCTAGCACTTGGGTTGGGTGGTAGGAGTCTGTGAGCCCATTTATTACGGGGATGGTGCTAAAGCGCGCAAGCTCTTCTAAAGTCTCTTGGTAGAATGTGCGCACCATCACCATATCTACCATACCACTAAGCACTCTTGCTGTATCGCTAATTGGCTCTCCACGCCCGATTTGCGTATCTTTGCCCATAAGCACAATCGCCCTACCGCCTAGCTGGTTGATACCTGCCTCAAAGCTCACGCGCGTGCGCGTGGAGGGCTTCTCAAAAATTAAGGCGACATTTTTATCGCGTAAGCTAGCCTTTTGTAAATGTGCTGGCACAAAGTCCTTAAAGTTGGATTTCGCTCTTTTATGCACGAAAGCTAGCGCGATAATTTCATAAAGCTCTGCTTTAGTAAAGTCCTTGAGCGTGAGAAAATGTCGCATATAGATCCCTTGAAGCTTTAGCCAAATTGATGTGTGAAGGCTCAAATATACTTAATAATCACTAAAATACTGCTTAGTTTGCTATCAATGCCTTAATATCTAGTTGCCTGTAACTTGCACATAAGTGTTAGGAATTTGTTTATAATATAAGCACAAATAATACATTAGGTGGATCAATGATTAGTGTATGTGGTGGTGGAGCGTGGGGAAGTGCGCTTGCTTTTGCTTTGGCGCATAAGCAAGAAGTGCAGATTTTTTCACGCCGTAAGTTAGATGTTGCTTGGGACACGCCTTTTGCGATTCGGCAAGTTGACTTAGAAGAAGCTTGCACACAAAATCTTGTGGTGATTGCCATTAGCGTGGCATATTTGCGCGACTTTCTTGCCACAATTCCACGAAATCCAAATGCGCGCTATCTCTTTGCTTCAAAAGGCATAGAAGAAGAGAGTGGGGCATTTGTGCATGAGATTGCTGGGGAGTTTTTGGATTCTAGTAAGATTTGCGCACTAAGTGGTCCAAGCTTTGCTAAAGAAGTGCGCCAATGCCTACCTTGCGCTATAGCTATCCACGCGCGAGATCCACTTATCGCCCAAAGTTTTAGCACACTTTTTCCAGCATTTATGAAAACTTATGTGGGAGATGATTTAGTAGGTGCAGAGATCGCAGGGGCGTATAAAAATGTCATAGCTATTGCTGGGGGGATAAGCGATGGCTTAATGCTTGGCAACAATGCTAAAGCCGCTTTGCTTGCGCGCGGGCTTGTGGAGATGGAGCGATTTGGGCAGGTTTTTGGAGCAAAGACAGAGACATTTTTGGGGTTATCTGGCTCTGGGGATTTGTTTTTGACAGCTGGCTCAACACTCTCGCGTAATTATCGCGTGGGGCTAGGACTTGCACGGGGTAGGGCATTGCAAAGCGTGCTAGAAGAGATAGGTGAAGTGGCTGAAGGAGTGCGCACGGCGCGTGCTATTCACACGATCGCTATGCGTAAAAATATCTACACGCCCATTGTCAATGAAGTGGTGCAGATTTTAGATGGCAAGGCTTGTAAGGAGGGGATACTAGCTCTTATGGCGCAAAGAGACTAGTAATTTAGCTTTGCTACAAAGAAACAGGTGCCTACTGAAAGCTAGCCTAGAATCTACTCGCCACTTCTAGGTAGAATGCCCTGCCCGGTGCACGATAGTAAGAGTAGTATTTGTAATCTAGTAAATTTGTGAGATTAGCACTTAGCTCAAGATACTTCATTCTATATCCTAATCGCATATCAAGCAAATAGTAGGCATCATTGCTAGAATACACGCCCCATACTTTCTGGCTTATATTAGCTAAATCCTTATACCGCTTGCTTGCCATCTCACACGATAAAGAGCCAAGGACTTTGCTATCATCGTAGTAGAGTTGCACATAGCCTGAATGCTCTGGGACCCCGGGCAAGCGATTACCTGCTGTTATTACTTGACTATTTGATACTAGATCTTGGGTGAGCTTGGCATTATAAAATGTATAGCTTGCAAACAATCCGCCATAGCCAAAAAGCTTTTGCCTATATGATAGCTCTATGCCATTTATGCGCGCTCTTTGGGCATTTTCTAAATTTTTGCCTATGGTTGTTATGGCATTAGTGAAAAAGCTATCAAAATAGTAGAGCTTGAGTTGTGCATTAAAGTTAGATTTTAGAAAGATGGCTTGCTCCAGTCCTATATCATAGCTATATAGTTCTTCTGGCTTTAGGTTGGGATTGCCAGAAGTTTGGGCGCCATCATTGCGTACATAGTCGCGGAATTTTTGGCTAAAGGTTGGCGCGCGAAATGAGCTACCCCCTGAAGCTTTGATAATAGTTGTCGCATAATTATTGGAAAATGGCGTAAAATTTAGCGAAAACTTTGGTGAGAACTGATTATGCGTGGCATTTGGTGCATTGGGTTTGGTAGTGTCTGTATAGTTAAAGCCCTGCCATAAGTCCCATCGCCCACTAAGCCCCGTGCTAAGATATTTGCCAAACTGCCCTTGATAGTGCAAAAACACGCCCAGGAAATTATGCGCTCCTGTGATTGTTTTAGCAAGCGCGGTAGTAGAGGAAAAGTTGCGCCAATCACTAAGATTATAGGCATTTTGCTTGTAGTTACTTAGCCGATTTTGCGTGCCAAAGAGTAGGCTGTGGTGCTTAGAAAAGTACAGTGCGAAGTAGCTTTCAAAGTTTGTGGTATTATAGTGGTGGTCTTGCTTACTCCCTGCTCCTCCAAAGGGAGAAGCCCCGCTACTAGGACCTGCCCAAATGTCATTGCCATAGATGTGGTTTAGGCTCGTGTGCCAAAGATTATTGCGGAAGTAGTGTTTATAGCTTAGGGCAGAGATCACTTGGTTATAACGCTCATTGCCCATACCGCCCACATACGCATAAGGTGCGCTACCATTAGCATTAGAGTTTGTAAAGCCACTTGTCTTATTGCCCCACGCCACGCTACCAGAATGATCCCGTAAGAAGCTTTGCTGGCGGTGATGGATATAGTTGTAGCTGGAGTACTGCACCCACGCATCTAGCACGCCACTTGTCCCAATGTCTGCTTGCGCTTTGATTCTAGCATCGTGTGTGTTATATCGCTGGTGTCCCATATCACCTACGATTAGGATCGGCGTGCCATCAGTTTTGTGCGATGGCATAGCTCCGCTTAAGTTATCTATGCCATTGTCGCTTGTATTAACCCACGCGTTATCTGCGCTATAGCCACTAGAGAAGCTTCCGCCATAGGTAGCTTTAATCCGCAGAACTTTGTTAAAAAAGCTATCCCCCACGCTTAGATACCAATTTGTTAGATTCTCTGGTGCTCCATTTGTACTAAATGGATTTCCATAGCCTAGGCTTCCATATACTGCTAGAGAATCTGGCATAGCGGTGATGAAGTTGATTACACCACTAAGTGCTCCGGAACCATACAGAGCCGAGCTAGCTCCACGCGTAATTTCCACACGCTCCAAATCGTGAGCGCGCATAGCAGTGAGCATTTTGGTGTTGTTATTAATATCATTTAACACCACACCATCAACCATAAGTAGTGCGCCATTGTTAATACCTCGAATCATCGCTCCATCAAAGGTTTCTAGCCCTCTGCCCTTAGGTTGAAGCACTCCCTCATAGCCTTGTAGGGTGTCAGTGAAGCGATAGTTTGGGCGGATTGTAATATCGTGCTTGTTGATTATGGTGGTATTACCCGGAGCTTGCTCTATGGTAGTTGGGAGCTTTGTGGTAATAGTGGTAACTGCTTGAAGTAGTTTTTGCTCTTGTGGAGATGTGGTGTGTAAGACTTGTGCGTCAAGATCACTTGCTAGCAGGATACAAGAGAGTACGCACACAGGCTTTATCATTCTCTCGCCTTTAACTAATAGATTTTACACTGATATGATTATATAAATTTTATTCTTACCTCAGTATTAATTTTAGTATATAAGTAATATTTATATAGTCAAGTAAAGAAAAATCTATTTGGATTCTAGAGTCAATTAGTTATAACTTTTTGATGCGTAGTAGGATTTCTCTGCAGACAATATTGTTGGAAAATGCGCATTTAAACGATGGTTGGATACTAAAATCACTTGGCTCTAGTGTGAAGTTTGTTCCTACACCTGCTACTTCTGCACGGAAGCGATTGCGCACAAAACCTATGCGACACTGCGGGGATTCTAGTGCGTGAGCTTGGATAAGTGCGCGCACTTCAGCCTCTGTGGGTATAGTGGCTAGCAGGCTGTGGCGCGCATACACGATAGATAGCTGCTCTTGCATAGAAGCTAGTGTGTGGGCTAGCTTGGTATAGCAAGCTTTCTTGCCAAAATCTAGCTGCTTGATAAATGCGGCACTTAGCACACCAATCACTGCGATCACAAACACTAGCTCAATCATACTAAACGCCCTTAAGCGCATAGATAGAATCTACTTTATAGGCTCTTTGATGATATGGGGCACACCTTGCAAGCCTGCCTTTCGCAGCTTTAGACCCATTATTAGAAGAGTAGAACTAATATTCCCTTGCTCTGTTGCTTCATCAAAGCGCACGCTACTTGGGTCAAAGCTCTTATTAAATACCTTTTTTAACACCGATATTTGCTCATTCTTTGTCTTAGCGTCTTGGATAAGCTTGGCAAATGCTGCTGCTTTGTTTATGGAGCTTTGCTCGATAATGCCTACAACCATAATCTTAAGTGTAGAATCCTTGGCATACTCTTCAAGTTTTTCTACTTCAGCTCTGCAGTATGGGCAGTTAGGGTCAAGCACGATGTAGGTTGTATATTTAGCTGCTTTATTGGTGATGGTGATCGTGCTATTTGGGTGCTGTTTGAATACTTCGAGCACACCCTTATCAACGATTTGCTTATTGTTTAGGCTTACCTTTTGCAAAAGTGTTTCAAGCTTTGCTTTAAAATTCTCATCTGTGGTAAAGATTAAATTTTGCGATATGCCTAGGGCGATTTTGCCACTATCATTTGCTAGTAGTGGTATCCAAAGCCCACCTTCTTGCTCTACCACGACAAAGGATAATCCTTGTAAGCCAGAGTCTTGGGTCAGTGCGACTTTGGTAGAGAGCCCTTGTGCTTCTAGAGTAGATTCTAGCTGCTTAGAATCTAGTGCGTTTGCATAGCTACCTAAACAAAGTGTGCTAAAAGCAAGCAAGCGCAAAATATGAGCGCGCGGTGAGCGAATGTATTGGGTCATTTTTTATCCTTTTTGATTGGTTTAAGATATCCTTGAGTGATAAGCTCTTTAGCGATTTTTTGGAAAACAGGTGCAGAAGTTTGTGAGCCATAGTAATGTTGCCCAGATGAGCCAAAGGTTACTACACCTATGACATAGGCATTTTCATCATCTTTTGCAAAGCCAAAAAATGAGCCGTTATAAGTCTCGCCATACCCTCCAGATGATGAAACTACGCGCGCTGTGCCTGTTTTCCCACCGACTATAATTTCCTCCACTCTTGCTGCCTTACCCGTGCCAGAATCTACAACTTTGATGAGTAGCTCTTGCATCTTTTGTGCGGTGGTGCTAGAGATCGCGCGCTTTGGGGCTTGCAGATTGGAGACATAGATGGAGTCATCTTGAGCGATAAAATGCTGCGTAATATGAGGTGTAACCAAGTATCCACCATTAACAAATGCCCCATAAGAGCGCAAAAGCTGCATAAAGGTAACGCGCACGCGATAGCCATAAGACACTGAAGCCTTCGCCGCGGAAGATTCTTGGCTTAGCTCACGTACGGATGGGATTATGCCATCTTTTTCGTAAGGCAGATCAACCCCTGTAATCTGCGCTAACCCAAATGCTTTGAGCCCATCATAAAACTCTCTCCCACTAAGTAGCATTGAGAGTTTGACCATTCCTACATTGCTTGATCGTAACAAGACATCTTCTATCGTGGGATTTTTGGGCATTATGGAGTCATCTTTGATGATATATCGTCCTACGCGATAGTAGCCATCGTTTAAGTCAATAGGACTTAGAGGGTTAATGAGCTTTTTCTCCAGCAATAGGGCGTAGACTAGGGGCTTAATCGTGCTACCGGGCTCAAAGGATTCTATCGCGCGGATTTTTAGGCTCGTGTAGTCTTGCTTGCGTATGGCTTTTGGATTGAAGCGATTGGAGGTGGCTAGGGCTAGAATCTGTCCTGTTTTTGGGTGTAGCACGCCCGCGATCACTTCATCTGAGTCAAATTCTCTAATGGCATCATCTAAGATAGATTCTAGCTTTTGCTGGAATTTAAGCGGAATGCCTAGTACCACATCAAAGCCATCGTAACGCTTTTGCTGAAGTGCGCCTTTGCTTTGAATGATATTAAACCCTATGTCGCGCCTACCTGATATTTTCCCGTGGCTCACTGCTTTAAGAACAGAGTCTTGCGATTTTTCGATACCATCGACACCTTTTGGAATTGTGAGCCCGAGCTCTTGCTCCTTTTTTGTGTAGCCTACAATAGGTTCTAGTAAGTCTGCATAAGGGTATTCCCTATCTATCCCGCTCACTTCGATACTAAGTCCAATTTTTTGCACAAGCTTGCCATTATTGTCTTCATACTCTTTGAAAACATCATAAGCCAGCAGTTTGCCATTAAGGGCTTTGAGATTAGCGGCAGTGTTGGGGCTTATGGTATAAGAGAGTGTGGTATAGTTTGTTTGGGCGAAAGCTTCTAAAATCTTGGATTTTGGTATGTGGCTGTATATTTCTAGAAGTTTGATGAAAAGTTCTTTTTTATCCGGGTCTATTGAGCGTGGATTGAAGCTTAGCTTATAGAGCTTTTTGCTCCGCGCAAGAGAGTAATTGTCTTTGGTATAAATGCTTCCACGCACAGCAATATCAGACTTGGTGATGATTAAAGTAGGCATTTTACGGGGTAAAACGACCTTAAAATACACAACAGCCAAAAAGACAATAAGCCCAACCAAAAGCAGTAGAAAAAAAACAAGAATCCTGCGAGATTTTTCTGACTGCATGCGCGAGAATCTAAATCAACTACACCTGGGTGCGTAAAATCTCTTTATATGCGCTTAAAGCCTTGTTGCGTACTTCTAGCATAAGCTTCATACTTGTTTCTGCTTTGCCTATGGCAATAGCTGCTTGATGAAGATCTTTGAGTTGCCCGCTTGCCATATCGGCAAGAGCTTTGTCGGATGTTTCTTGGACTTGATTAAGCTCATCAATGGACTTTTTCAAAAGCTTTGAGAACTCTCCATTTGATACACTCCCATCCCCAGCGACACGGGGAGACTTTGTAGAGCTTGTAGTAGAAAGCGCTTGATTTAAGCTAATTGTCTTAATCTCATCCATTGTATTCTCCGTGCTTGTGATCTTGTGTATTATATCGGTTTTTTGTAACTTTACTCAATTTACTCTATGCTTCTTAGTCATTATGCTTGCATCATTAAAATCGCATTTCCAGCCATAGTTTTCGCGCTTTGAAACGCTGCAACATTGGCTTGATAAGCCCTTGTAGCTTCAATGAGATCCGCCATTTCTACAACGGGATTGATATTGGGGTATGCCACATAACCTTCGGAGTTTGCATCAGGATGGTTTGGCTCATATTTCATAATCGGCGCACGATCATCACGCACAATTTTATCGATATAAACACCCATTATAGCAGGCTTTGGAGTTTTGCCTAAATCTCCTTCATTCAGTGGGTCTTCATACTCTATACCATTAGAGTTTTTCTCAAGCTTTTGGTTGAGAGTTTTATTGAAGTCAAATGCGCGGAATGAAATCATTTGTCGCCTATAAGGTCCGCCTTCATCAGTGCGCGTAGTATTTGCATTAGCAATATTGGCAGAGATTAGGTTGGCTCGGATTCTTTGAGCCGATAACCCATAGCCGCTAATATCAAATGAGTTGAAAAAGTTCATAGCCTACTCCTTATGAAATATTTTTACCAGCTTCGATGGCGTAATTTAAAATGCCTTTATGCTTTTTTAGTGCGGTGGTTAGCCCCTGATAGACAACAGAATTTTTCCCAAGCTCTGTCGTCTCAATATCTAAATCCACGCTATTGCCATCATTTCTTGCCAAATGCCCATCGCGGAAAAACATATCAGGCTTGTAAATATGACGCGAAGTGCGACTATCGTCTAGGTTAAAATGCTTAGGTTTTGTCTGCGCTATATGCAAGATTGGCGGCTTTTTATGCTCAAGAATCTCTGCTTGCTCTAGTGCTAGCATTTGTGTAAATTCTATATCTCTCGGGCGGTAAAATGGTGTATTTTGATTAGCAATATTGCCTGCTATCAAATCTTGTCGCAAAGAACGAAAATCCAATGCCTTGTATGCTAGAGAATAGACTTTAGACTCTACCGCAAAAGAAATCATTTATACTCCTTAGGGGCTTTTTCATCTCGTTATAAGCAAATTTGATTCCATATTGGGTGCTTTAGATTCTATACACATAGAATCTAATATTTGAGACTTTACTAGATTTTAGCTCTTTGTCATTGCGAGCAAACACTTTAGGATTTGTGAAGCAATCTACTTAGAGAACACAAAAGCTCTAGAACTAATTTTGAGATTCTATCTCGGCGGAGTTTGGCTTGAGAACTTAATATGATTTTAATATGAAGCTATAATGATGGCGACCCTTGAAAGATTCGAACTTCCGTGACTGCCTAGAAAGGGCAGTATCCTTGACCGCTAGATGAAAGGGTCTTATGAAAAGTGTTTATAGAAGAATTTGTAGAATCCAAACCCCAAAATTATGGGATTTCAAGGGGCGTTGGATTTTCTTTAAAAATCTTTGCTATCTCTTCGCGACTTGGGGCTTGGGCTTTGCTCTTGTATGGTCCTAAGAGATAGCGCGTATTTGGTTTATTGTCTAAGACAATATGCTGAATTCTGTAAGAATACTTCTTAATCAGTGCTAAAAACTCTGCATTTGGCTCTTTTTCAAACGCGCCAACTTGCCAATAGAATCCTTGCGTAGGCGCAGATCCATTAGATTGAGTCGGTGTGCTACTAGGCTTAGGAGTTTGAGGCTTGGGGTTAGATTCTATCTTGGGTGTCTCTGTAGCAGGTTTAGTTGCCGGTTTGGGAGCTTCTGGAGCTTTTTTTATTAATGCTTCTTGTTTTGGCTTTTCTGTCGGCTTAGGAGTTTGAGGCTTGGGGTTAGATTCTATCTTGGGTGTAACCTTAGGAGCTTGAGCAATCACTTCTTCAATGTTATTAAGTGCGCTATCAATATCAGTGCTAGTCTTGTCATCAGGAGCATTGATGGGCTCTTGCTCAAAGCCTAAATTCAAATCTTGTGGCATAGATGGCACACCATATGTATCAACAGGTTCTGGCACACTGCTATTTATGTCTTGCCCAAAATCTAGCGTGCCAAAATTGCCACTAAATAAATCATCTGCTGGTTTCATCGCATCTGTGTCGATAATTTTTGGCTGGGGTAGTGGCTCTTCTTTAGTGATGAGAAACTTCCACACCAAAAACACCACAACAATTACAATAACAATCGCTGCTATGACAACAAATACAGCTTTTTTTCCACTTGAAGACTGCTTGCTATTGCCTAGCAGGATTTCGCTTAATTCTTGTCTTTCTTCCATACTATACTCTCCTTAGTTACATATGTCTAGCCCACGAAGCTCCACGCTCCTTGGCATAAACCTCATAGGGCACAACAAGTATATTAAAGTCTCTTGGTAAATCAAGATTAGGAAAGACGCGCCATTCAAGTGGCATTTTTTGCCCAAGTTTTAGTGAAAGCGTGCGCGCAAGTCTCTGCCCTTCGCTCAAATCTGTGTGTCCCTTATGGATATATAAATGTAAATGACCCGGAGTTTTTGTATTGTATGCAGTGAAGTTGATAAAGCCTTCATCACGCAAGAGTAGCTGTGCTTTGTGATAGAAACGATCAGGGCTTCTACCATTATAATCAAATACGATATTTTCTACCTTATCACCGGGTAAAATCAAGCTATGGGCTATGATGATTTTGCGTGCGAAGTGATCTCTAATAATTTGGCTTGTAAGGATACTATTGACGCGCTGGAATTTATCAAATAGCAAACGCCCATTATAATGCACCTTTTGACCAAGACCATCAAGCTTCTTGAAGTAAAACGCGCTGTGCATTTTGATGAGCTTTAATTCCATTTCCGTCATATTGCGTCCTTAAAAAATGGGCTTTTGATAAACCACAAACCCTCTATTTAGCTCCTTGATTTCCGCTTTTATACTCTCCTGGAGTTTTGTATCGGTAATATTATCTAAAATATCAGCGATTTTGTGTGCTATCCATTCAAACTCTGCTTCTTTCATACCTCTAGCTGTCAGTGCTGGAGAGCCTATGCGGATACCACTTGTTACAAATGGACTTCGTTTTTCGCCAGGCACAGTGTTTTTATTTACCGTGATTCCAGCATTGCCTAGTGCAATGTCTGCGTCTTTCCCACTAAAATCTTTTGATAAAAAGCTTAGTAAAATAAGATGATTATCGCTTCCGCCACTCACCAAATCATACCCTCTAGTTACAAGCACTTCAGCCATCTTGCCAATGTTTGCCTTGACCTGTTTAGCATAAGTCTTCCACTCAGGCTTTAAATTCTCCTTAAAACCTACAGCTTTGCCTGCGATAATATGCATAAGCGGTCCACCTTGCAAGCCCGGGAATACGCTTTTATTGATCTTATTGGCAATGTCTTCATCATTTGTCAGGATAAGCCCTCCTCTAGGACCGCGCAATGTTTTATGTGTTGTGGAAGTCACTATGTCGCAGTGGGGGAGAGGGTTGGGGTATTCACCTGCGCACACAAGCCCAGCGATATGAGCAATATCTGCCATCAAAATCGCACCCACTTCATCAGCAATCTCCCTAAACTTGGCAAAATCTAGCTCTCTTGTATAGGCAGAAAAGCCACATACTAAAATTTTTGGCTTCACAAGTAGCGCACTTTGGCGTAGCTTGTCGTAATTAATCCTACCATCTAGCTCCACGCCATAAAAAAAGCTTTGATAAATCTGCCCTGTAATACTCACTTTCGCGCCGTGCGTAAGATGTCCACCGTGGCTTAGATCCATACCTAGAATCTTGTCATAAGGTTTAAGTAGTGCATTATAGACTGCGCCGTTTGCTTGGCTGCCAGAGTGTGGCTGTACATTGGCAAATTTCGCGCCAAAGAGCTTTTTGGCTCGCTCAATGGCTATAGATTCTATCGCATCGACAAATTCACAGCCCCCATAATACCGCTTATTGGGATAGCCTTCAGCATATTTGTTTGTCAGCACACTACCCATAGCTTCCATAACTGCTGGAAAGGTGTAATTCTCACTGGCAATCATCTCTAAATGCTCATTTTGGCGCGTAAGTTCCGCGTTGATAAGATTATAAATCTCTGCATCAACTCGTTCTATCTCATAGCTCATTATAACTCCTTAAGTAAGTGGTTTGCTAGATTCTGTGTCAGTAGCTTTTGTTTGGGACTTCATCGCTGGGAAAAGTAGCACATCTTTAATACTTTTGTTGTTTGTAAGTAACATTACAAGTCGGTCAATCCCTATACCCTGCCCTGCGGTTGGCGGCATACCATAGCCTAGTGCATTGACAAAGTCTTCGTCCATATATTGCGCCTCTTCATCGCCTGCATCTTTTTGGCGCACTTGGGCAAGGAATCGCTCATATTGGTCAAGTGGATCGTTTAGCTCGCTAAATCCGTTGGCAATTTCCTTGCCACCGATAAAGAGTTCAAACCGATCGGCAATGCTTGGATCTTCGTCGTTGCGCCTAGCTAGAGGGCTTATGTCTATAGGGTATTGTGTGATGAAGGTAGGATGGATGAGTTTAGATTCTACAAACTCACTAAAGGCGACATCTTGCAACTTGCCATAGTTGAGATTAGATTCTAGCTTTACACCCTTTTGCAAGAGATGGGTTTCTAGGCTTTTGGCATTCTCTAGTGCGGATTCTGGGATGTTGCCAATAGAGTGCAAACTCTCCTTGTAGCTTAGCACACTCCATTTGCTAAAATCCACTTCCACATCACCCCAAGGTAGTTTCGTAGGGAGATTGAGTTTCTCTAGCAAGTAGGCGAAAAACTCCTTTGTAAGTGTGATGAGTTCTTCATAAGTGCGATATGCCCAGTAAAATTCAATCATACTAAACTCTGGGTTGTGGGAGTGATCCATGCCCTCATTGCGGAAGTTGCGATTAAGCTCAAAAACTGCTTCAAACCCCCCTACAATAAGCCGTTTTAGATATAGTTCTGGTGCGATACGCAAGTAGCGATCTACATTTAAGGCATTATGACGGGTGATAAAGGGCTTGGCATTTGCACCTCCAGGGATTGGATGGAGCATCGGAGTCTCCACTTCTAAAAACCCCTTTTCTTCGAAAAATCTCCGCACAAGCGCGATAATGCGCGATCGTAAAATAAAAGTCTCCTTCACGCTAGGGTTCATAATCAAATCCACATACCGCTGGCGATAGCGTGCTTCAATATCAGTAAGTCCGTGGAATTTTTCTGGGAGTGGGATAATGGACTTGGTGAGAATCTTACACGCATTAGCGTGGATACTTAACTCGCCTGTTTTGGTAACAAAAGCATAGCCTGTGATATTAACAATATCGCCTACTTCAAGCAATTTCTTAACGACTAAAAACTCTTGCTCACTTAGCTCATTTTTGGACAAGTAAGCTTGCAGGATCGCACTTTCATCTTGGATTTTGATGAAGCAGGCTTTCCCCATAATGCGGATAAACTTCACGCGCCCCACAATCGACTCTAGTGGTTGCGACTCTGTTGCGTTAGATTCTAACTTGCTGGTTTGTGAGGTATTGGATTTTGATGTTGTAGATTCTAGCGATGAGGTGGATTCTAGAGCTTGGCTGGGGTTAGAATCTAGCAAATGCGCGTAGCATTGCAAAAATGCAGCATTGCTCATTGTGCGTGTAAGTGCGTTGGAGTAAGGGTTGAGTCCTAGCTCTCTTAGCGCGTTAGCTTTTTGGACTCTTTGAGCGATGTAGGTATTATCAAACATAGCACAACCACACAGATGATTACTTGCCACTTACGCTTTGCTGCGCAGTTTGCTTGATTTCTTCAATTCCTTGCGCAAAGCTCTTCGCACTTGCTTTGCCTTGGCTTATATTGCTTAGATTTTGCTTTGTCTCATTGACTACTGGCAGGCGCATAATCTTTTGCGCAACATTGATCATATTGACATACACTTGACTCTTTTCTCTAGCACTTTGTGCGAAATTCTCGCGGATAAAGTTGATTTGCGATACAGCATAGGCGATAAAGCTAAAGATGAAAAACACCTTAACTGAAGCAAACACAAAGCCTAAGCCCTTGTTAAGAAAATCTAAACGCAAAAATACAAGCTTGCTTGCTAGCACAACTCCAAGTAGCGTAAATAGCGCCCAGCACACAAGTAGCACGATGATAAATCCTAAAGTCGTATGGATCGTGGCACTGCCAAAATCATAGACATTTTTCAGCGCATTCCCTATGGGACTAGCAAATACTGAGCCTAAATACACACCAAGTAGTATTCCCACTAAGCTACAAAACTCCGAGACAAACCCAGAGGCAAACCCACGAAATCCAATTACGACAATAATAACAATCAGCGCGACATCGATATAATTCATCACCACTCTTTTTACGGAAAATTTAGCTTAAAAAGGCTACCATTGTAACTAAAGATACATAAAATCAAGGTAAATATTTTGAAAAAAGCTTCTGCGCAAGGCTTGCTAGAATCTACTTTTTCTCCCTACTTTTTCTCCCTACTTTTTCACACAATCACACTAAAATCTCACGCTCTTAACCCCAGCATACGCGTGAGAATGCGCAAGATTTTTAGCAAAGATTCTAGCGCTCTTTTTTTCACACGCCTTATGCTTGGCTTGCTTTATGCGCTAGGATTTTGTGCGTGGCTCTATGTTTTTGCGCTTATTGCAGGATTTTTCACACTAGATGCTAGCTTACTAGCACAAGCTTTTAGTGCGCTACTTCTAAGTATGCTTGTATTAGTAAGCTTTAGTATTTGGCTGCTTGTGCCTCGCGCCATTATTGGATATTTTGGGTTTTTTGCGGGGCTTTTGCTGTTTTATTGGATTGGGCTTTCATTTCGCTTTTCTATCGCGCCATTTTTGTTAGGCTTTGTGTGTGTCGGTATAGGACTTGTCTATGCGACTTTGTTTTATTTAGGGTTATATTTTACAAGCAAACTCTATCGCATTGCTTCGCTATTTATGCTAGGGATTATCGCACCATTTTCGTTTGATTGGTTTGTGCCTAAGGCGTGGCTGGCTTATAGTGTGTTTGGGGTAGGGGATTTGGCATTTGTGGGCATTATGTGTGCGCTGGCACTTGGGCTATATCGTGGGAGAGCTAGAAAAATACGGATTCTAGTAAGTGCGGCTATCTTGCTTATGTGCATAGATTGGCAGGAGATAGAATCTATGACAAGTGGGCATATCCAAGCACGCGCGCAGATCACGCCACTTGCAAGGGATATTGCCATTATGCAAAGTGCTATCCCTCAGGATCTCAAATGGGAGCAAAGCACCATAGATTCTGTGCTTGTAAGCATAGCTAGTGCGATAGATTCTGCCATAGCAGAATCTAAGCAGATGATCATTTTCCCAGAGACGATTTTACCCTTTGTGCTAAATGATGGACTAAGTTTCCCAAAGCAAGTGCTAGCAACACTTTTGGTAAAAAGTAGGGATATTGCTATCGTGCTTGGGGCTTTTAGCACGCAAGGTGCGCAGGTGCATAATTCCACTTATGTCTTTAGCAACTCTAGCTTGCAAATCTTGCATAAAGTTATTTTAGCCCCATTTGGCGAGAAGATCCCACTCCCAGACTTCTTAGCAAAGCCTTTGTATAGACTCTTTTTTGGCATAGAAAATAGACTACAAGCGGCTAAAGATCCGCAAGACTTTAGCGCGCTTGGCAGAATCTGGCGCAATGCAATCTGCTATGAGGGCACAAGTAAGGCAATCTATGTAGATGCTCCTAAGCACCTTGTGATGATTAGTAATAATGCGTGGTTTTACCCAAGTATCGAGCCATTTTTGCAGCGTGTGTTGCTAAAATACTACGCAAGATTACATAGTACAAGTATTGTGCATTCAGCAAATTACTCTGGCTCTATCATCATTACACCCTTTGTCGATGACATAAGGGCTGTTAGAATCTTGTCCCACAAGGAGTAGCATGCTACTACAAGCTAAAGCTTTATCACATCATTTTGATATGCCACTGTATGAGAATATCCATTTACAAGTAGATTCTGGGCAGAGTATTGCTATCCTTGGTGTCTCTGGCTCGGGGAAATCCACTCTGCTAGCAAATCTCTCCACTATGCTAAAGCCATGTAGCGGGTGTGTGGAGATTTTGGGGCAGGATATTTACGCGCTTAAAGAGTCTCAAAGACTTAGTCTCTTGCGTACAAAGCTTGGCATAATCTTTCAGTCCCACTATCTCTTTCGCGGGTTTAGTGCTAGGGAAAATTTAGAAGTAGGCACGATTTTGGCAAGGCAATCCATTGATATGCAACTTTTAGAAAACTTTGGCATAGCCCATACTTTGGAGCAAAACTCTGCTGATCTCTCTGGTGGGCAACAGCAACGACTCTCTATCGCACGTGTGCTAATGAAGCAGCCTACCATAATCTTTGCCGATGAACCCACGGGTAATTTAGACAAAGCGACTGCCCATAGCGTGATGGACGCCCTGTTAGCTTATATTGCAGACAAAAATGGTGCGCTTATCATCGCCACGCACGATGAGTCCATCGCTAAAAAATGCACCAAAATTTATCGCATACAAAAGCACGGCTTAGAGCCGTTGCAACTTCATTGAGTAAGCTTAAGCAACAAGTGTAAGAATAGCTATGAAACCACTAGAATCCACTTTGAACACTCCTGCTAAAATGCCCCTGAAGGTGCTTATTATCGCTGCTTGTCTTCTGAGTTTAATTGTCATCATAGCAAACTACTCCGTGCAGTTTCATCTAGGGGATACGCCTTTAACTTTCGGGGCTTTGGCTTACCCTTTTAGCTTTTTGCTCCTTGATGTGCTAAGCGAGAAGTATCGTCGCCAAGATGTTACAAAAGTCATCGCCTTAGCCATTTGCATTGCCTTCTACCCCTCTTATCTCTCTGCTACTTCGCAAATCGCACTCGCTTCCATTGCTGCTTTTTGTATCTCCCAACCCATTGATGTGGTAATTTTTTACGCGTTTAAGCGGTTTTTCCCTAAGTTGTGGTGGCTTAGGAATTGCTTTTCGACAATTTTTGCACAAAGCTTTGATACACTTATTTTCTTTAGCTTTGCGTTTTGGGGGGTGAAAAGCTTCAATGAGTGTATGGATATGGCAGTAGCAGACTATATGATCAAAGCCTTTGTGGGTGTGATGAATACGCCATTATTTTATATCCTTGCCATTAGGGCAAGGTGCCTATGGCAAAAATCTACCCTAGAATCTAAAAGGAGTAGGAAATGAATATTGTCAATCTTGATGCAAGCACACTTGGCGTAGATGCTGATTTTAGCGAGTTGAAGAATTTTGGTAGCTATGTGAGCTATCCGCTAACAAGCTATGAGGAGACTTATGAGCGCGTAAAAGATGCAGACATAATTCTAACCAACAAAGTCGTGCTAGATAAATCCCTACTCTCTAAGCTGCCTAATCTCAAGCTTATTGTTGTAACCGCTACTGGCACAAATATTGTTGATGTAGAGTATGCCAAGCAGCGCAATATTCCCGTGCGCAACGCTGCTGGTTACTCTACGCTAAGTGTCGCCCAGCATACGCTTACTTTCGCGCTAAATTTGTTTAGTCAAATGCCCTACTATGATGGCTATGTCAAACAGGGGGGATGGGCTAAAAGTGCTTGCTTTACGCATTTGGCACAAGGGAGAAGAGATATTGATGGCTGTTCGTGGGGGATTATTGGGCTAGGGGCTATTGGACAGAGAGTTGCTATGCTTGCCACAAGCTTTGGAGCTAGAGTGAGCTATACTTCAACAAGTGGGAAGAATACCGCACAAGCTTACCCGCATTTAGCCCTAGATGAGCTACTAACACAGAGTGATATTATTTCTATCCATGCTCCGCTAAACTCCGCAACCAAAGGACTAATAAATGCGCAAAAGCTCTCATTGCTCAAAAAAGACTGCGTGCTAATCAATGTCGGTAGAGGGGGGATTGTCGATGAAGATGCGCTGGCTTGCAGGCTAAAGAGTGGGGCGCAGTTCTACTATGCGTGCGATGTACTAGAGAGTGAGCCTATGAGAAGCGATCACCCATTTTTAGATTCTAGTATCCAAGATCGTTTGCTACTAAGCCCCCATATCGCCTATGCTTACCAAAACTCGCTAGAAACTTTGGTGCAAATGAGCATCGATAATGTCAAAGAGTTTTTAAAGGTGTAGGCTGTGCGTTATCTCTACACCACGACACAAGCACTTGATAAGCGTGCAATCTCAAGGTATCTCTTAAGTGATGAGCTACTTATGGAAAATGCTGCTAATGCTTTGCTTAAGCTTATTGATAAGCTCACGCATAAAGGTAGCGTGGTTACAATCGTGTGTGGGAGTGGAGATAATGGCGCAGATGGCTACGCTTGCGCTAGGAAGCTCCAAGGTAGCTATATCACTAGAATCTATGAGGCAAGAGAGCCTAAATCGCGCTTGTGTAAGATCCAAAGTGAGCGCGCGCAAGTGGCAGGCTGTGAGTGGGTCAAAAAGCTTCTGCCCTGTGATGTGCTGGTTGATTGTCTCTTTGGCAGTGGGTTTGCTGGGGAACTAAGCGCGGAGTCTATCAGGCTTTTGGAGCAGATGAATACTTGTGCGCGGATAAAAATCGCGTGCGATATACCAAGCGGACTAAATTTGCAAGGGTATGTGGAGTCCTATGCCTTTAGCGCGGATTACACGCTTAGTATGGGTGCGCTAAAAGTCGCGCTCTTTAGTGATATGGCAAAGGATATTGTCGGGCAGGTGCTAGTGGGAGATCTAGGTGTATCGCGAGAGCTTTTTGAAGTGCAAAGCCCCTTTTATCTCCTAGAAGAGAGTGATATGCGCTTGCCCCACCGCACGAAGCAAAACTGCCATAAAGGCACATTTGGGCATATTGCAGTTATTTCTGGGGAGAAGGCTGGAGCGGCAACGCTTAGTGCGTTAAGTGGGCTGAGAATGGGGGCGGGGCTAGTGAGTGTGGTTAGCAGGGATTGCGCTTTGGGTGAGCAAGGGCGCGTTGGCTTTTTGGCTAAAAATGGCGATTGCTGCGGCGAGTCTGCGGTCATTACCACTCAAGGTAACTCCCTTGACTCACCTTGCAAAGCCCCATTTTTAGCTCAAAAATCCTGCCGCGAGGATAATGGGCTAGAATCCCAAAAGCAGAGTGAAAAAGCTAGAATCTTTGCAGACAACCAAACCGCGCTAGAGTTGTCATCGCGAGCCGTGCAAAGCGGCGTGGCGATCCATAATCAAAACGCAGATTCTAGCCTTGAAGCTATGGATTGCCACGCAAGCACTAGCGCGCTTGCTCGCAATGACGGAAATAACGCCGCAAATGCAACCAACCCACAGACAGAAGCAAAAGTGGATTCTAGCAACGCCCAAAATCTAAACAACTCGGCGCAGGATTCTAGGATTTTGGAGCTACAAATCGGGGTTTTTCAAGGCGAGCAAGGGGATAAGACTTGCGGTCCATCCCCACAGCGAGCCGAAGAAATCCACGATTTTAGCCCGAAAGCCGAATCCACCAAGAAAGCCCAATCGACCTTACCCCAGCAAAATGAGCTTATGTATCCCCACTCAATCCCTGAGAATGCCAATGTCCTATGCCTAGGTATGGGGCTTGGCAGTGGCTTTGGCTGCTTGCTTGAGCCTAGCTTCATTGGAGATAGATTGTGTGTGCTTGATGCAGATGTGTTTTATGAGCACTCTTTACTCCCCCTCCTAGAATCCACTTCCGCGCACAATCTTGTCCTAACTCCCCATCCCAAAGAGTTCCACGCGCTTTTGCATTTATGCGGGCTGTTTAGTGGTGATATAGCAGAAGTCGCACACAATCGCTTCGAGTTAGCCCTGTGCTTCACTCAAGCCTACAAAGCCCCCACACTTCTGCTTAAAGGGGCAAACCCAATCATCGCTCATAATGGCAAGCTCTATATCAACCCCTTAGGCACAAGTGCGCTTGCTAAAGGTGGTAGTGGCGATGTGCTTAGCGGTGTTATCGCAAGCTATTTAGCGCAAGGTTTTAGCCCGCTAGATTCTGCGATTTATGGCTCACTAGCCCACGCCAAAGCCGCCACTAAAGAGAAAAACACCTATGCGCTAACGCCTTTGCGCTTGATTGAGCATTTAGGCGCGCTATAACTTCACAAGAGAGCCTAAACACTAGAATCTAAAAAGATACAGCAGAGAAATAGCGCTTCTTGCTATTGCTAGCAAGAAGCAAGGACTTATAAGATTGAAGCAGATTGCACAGGTGCTAAGTAGCATTAGTGCGTGGTGATAGGCTGACCTTTAGCTGTGTAGCAGTCTTTGCTAATGATAAATAGTGTCCAAGATGATACGCTTATATCGACATTGACAAGTGCATCACTCGCACCTACGCCTTCTTTGTCTTTCTTAGCGGCGACTTCAAGAGCCTTTGCCACAGCTCCACTTACGCGGTTTTGTGTATTGCCAAGCGGGAAGCCAAACAAATACCAAACACAATCTTTCCCCTTGACATAATCACCCTTTTTGACATTTTGTAAAGGTAGATTCTCCGTAGAAGCCACAGAAAATCTCGCTACATTTTGCGAGCACCCGGCAAAAAACAAAGCCCCCACAACAATCCCAAACAACAAAGTCTTCTTCATACAAAACTCCAAACATATACTCTAAAACCAATCCCCTATAAAGCTGATTCTAGGCGCGGTATTATAGTATGCCATCCTATTAAAACTGCTTATTTAAGTAGTAGGTAGATTCTAGCCTAGGCTAGAATCTAAATGCGCTTTTGATAGGGCTAGTAGAATCTAGTGGCGATGGTTTGGACTATGGAGTGTAGAGAGTTTTCTAGGGCGTCTTTTAGGGTGTTTAGATGATTTGGCTTGATGAAGAGAGCTTTGCTATCCTTGCGGGCAAAGCCGCTATCGCGGTAGGCATAAAAGGCTTGTAAGACTTCTTCTACACTTTTTGCGTGGCACATAAGCTTATGCTCCAATAAATAGCAGTCGTGATAAAGCAAAAGCGAGCGAGTGGAAATAGTGGGAATCCCTAGGAAGCAAGCTTCAAGATTCATAGTCCCCCCACCTCCTAGCAGCAAGCTAGCGTGTGCGTATAAATCGTGCGGGGCGATTATCTCTTGTGCGATTTGGACATTGCTATAAGCACCAAACTCCGCTTCAAGCTGGGATGTATCATAGCGAGGAATAATCAGTAGGCGCACTCTTTCTTGGGCTAGTAAATGCACGCTCTCATACCATAGGCGATATTGCGCCTTGACATAGTGGGCTTTATACTCTTCTTCACGCGCGATGATAAGTGGGATGGCATTGGGCAGTGAGCTTTGGGTAATGAAGCTTGGGAGAATTGAGCTAGAGATGGATGAGCTAGAATCTAGCCAGAGTGCTATATCGATAAAATCATAGCTATAAACATTGCTAGATTCTAGCCCAAAGCCACTAAAGACAGATGAAGGGATCACAAATGGGTGAAAAAGCACGCTTGAGAGTGGTATGCTTAGGCGTGCTAGAGCGGTGATGTCTTTGGGATCATAAGCGTGCCCAGCGATAGGTGTGTCGGCAAAATGCACGATAGGAATCCCTAGTCCAAAGGCACACTGCGCCCCCTCCACACTCGCTCCACTCATAAACACTCTAGGCGTGCCAATCTTGCCAAAAAGCGATAGAAACTCCTGCTCTCTTTGCACTCTTGCGTGGTATTTGCCAAGCTTATCTGCTCCGCCATAGCCCCCCACACTGCAAATTTGTAAGCGTACATCCTTTTTAGCATAGCTAGATTCTACCTTGGAGAGAATCCGCGCACACTCTGTGTAGTTAGGAGACTCTCTTGTGGTGATTAGGATAGAATCTAGCTCCAAAAGCCTTGGCAAGAATGCCGAGAAAAACAGAGCGTACTTAGGGTCTGTAATATCAAGCCATAACATTTAATTTTTATATGCGTTACTACAATGTCTGTTCAAACTCTGCAAGGATTTGCGCAATATAGGCAATGTGTGAAAAGTCTAAATGCTCACCAATGGGCAGGCTTAGGGTAGTGCTTGCACGATGCTTGGCATTAGGAGCTGGGTGGATAGCTACATCATCACAGGCTTGCAAAATAGCAATCTCGCTAAGTGCATTAGGATAATGCACACCACACTCTACTCCCCTTTGGCGCAAAAACTCTAGTAGCTCATCGCGCTTAGATTCTGCACGCGCAGAGCACTCAACCACAAACAAATGCCACACGCTTTGGGTAAATACGCTAGGCAGTTTAAGATAAGCAAATCGCTCAAGCTGCGTGCAATACTCTCTAGCACATCGCTGGCGGTGGGCATTGTGGCTATCAAGTGAAGCAAGTTTTAGGTGTAGGATTTTTGCTTGGATGCTATCAAGCCTAGAGTTCCGCCCTAGTGATAAGTGGGTATTTTTTTCCCATATACCATTGTGGAATCTCTGCCCGTGGTTTGCTAGCTCGCGTGCTTTTTGCACTAGGGCTAAATCTTTTGAGACCACTGCTCCACCATCACCATAGCAGCCTAGATTCTTCCCCGGATAGAAGCTAAAGCAAGCAATATCGCCGATACTCCCAGCTCTACGCCCTCTTTCATCGCTTGCGCCGTGCGCTTGCGCGCAGTCTTCAATGAGCTTTAAAGAGTGTTTTTGCGCATAAGCTTCAATCGCACTTATATTTTGCATAGCCCCATATAAATGCGTACATAAAATCGCGCGAGTTTGTGGTGTGAGCATAGAATCTTTGGGGATAAAGCTCCCATCTTCTTCACAATCTACAATCACTGCTTTCATATCTGCATTAAGCACTGCTTCCACACAGGCGAAATACGCGTTTGCTGGCACTATGATCTCACTCTTTGGCGGAAGATCAAGTGCTGCTATGGCGATTTCTAGAGCGTCTGTGCCATTACCTACACCTACACAGCGATTAGGGTGGGTGTTGCTACTAAGGTTTTGTATGCGCCATTCTAGAGCTTGCTCCATACTAAGCTCTGGATCATTCTCATAGGAGAATATATAATCACTAAAGCTTTGCTCAAACGCACTCACAGCACTCCCTAGCACAAACTCCGCACTTTGGCATACTTCTCGTATCCCTGCTAGAATCTCTCTCTCCATATCGCTAAACTGCGCTTTTAGATCCAAAAATGCAACTTGCTCTACCTTTTGCATTACAACCCCTTAGTGTGGCATATCATATAAGACATGTTGAAAACGCTCCGCGATCGCTTGTGCTCTTTGCAGAATCTGGCGCGCACAAGGTGCTTCAAAGATCTGCTGCACAGATTGTGCAAAAAGATTTAGCCAAACGCTAAAAAGCTCTCTTGGGAATGGCGGTAGCTCTAAATGCGCGCGCAAAGGTGCGCCGTGATATTCTTGCTCGCCTAGAAACACCCCGCCCCAAAATGCACCGATTTTTTGCTTATGCTTCTCCCAGCTCTCATCATCTGTGCCAATTTTATCGCGGAAAATCGCACCTAGTTCGCCCTTATCTGCGCGTACTTTGGCATAAAAACTATCCATAAGCTTGTTTAATCCTTCTCGCGTGATTTCTTGGTATTTACTCATTTGTTTCTCCTTGTTATGGTGTGGATCTAGGCTCTTTTTGCATAGAACTCTGCTTTAAAGCTTTGCCACTTATTTTGTAAAATTGCTTCTCTAGCGGCATTAACTAAAGTCATATAATAGCTAAGATTATGTAAAGTAGCTAGGCGGTGGTAGGTGATTTCTTGAGCTTTGTTTAGGTGGTGCAAGTAGGCGCGAGAGTAGCGCGCACAAGTGTAGCAGGTGCATAGTGGATCAAGCGCACTTTGATCGTGTTTGTGCTGGGTATTTTTGATATTAATCTTGCCAAAGTGTGTAAAAAGCGTGCCATTTCGCGCATTTCTACAAGGCATCACACAGTCAAACATATCCACTCCCCTATCGATAGATTCGATGATATTCTCCGGTGTACCTACCCCCATAAGATAGCGAGGTTTAGACTCTGGGAGGAGGGGCGCGGTATGCGCTATGGTGGCATACATCTGCTCCGCACTCTCTCCCACTGCAAGTCCTCCAAGTGCATAGCCATCAAATTCTAGCTCCACAAGCTCTAGCGCACTTTGTGTGCGGAAACTCTCACTTACTCCGCCTTGCACAATGCCAAAGAGATGATTGGTGCTGGCTTTGCCTTGGGATTTTTGCGCGCGATGGTAGTCAATGGAGCGTTTTGCCCATTTTGTCGTAGTCTTTACACTTTGTGCGAGTCGCTCTTGTGTGGCTGGCAGGGCTATTAGATCATCTAGTACCATCATAATGTCGCTATTTAGCGCGTATTGCATAGCAAGCACGGATTCTGGGGTGAAGAGATGTTTGCTCCCATCAATATGTGAGCAAAACCACACGCCTTCATCAGTTTTTTTTACATTTGTGCCAAGGCTAAAGGCTTGGAATCCACCAGAGTCGCTTAAAAAGCTCCCACCAAATCCGCTAAACTTATGTACCCCGCCAAACTCTTTCATAATCTCTGCACCCGGGCGCAAATAGGTGTGGTAGGTGTTAGCCAGGATTAGCTTTGCTTGTAAGATTTCTTGCAAATCTGTGGCATCAAGCCCCTTGACACAAGCTTGCGTACCTACTGGCATAAACACAGGGGTGGACACGATGGAGTGTGCTAGATTTAGCTTACCTGCACGCGCGCTACCATCAGTGTGCAAAAGCTCAAACATCTGCACGCCTTTGAGTGATTGACTAGGCTGGATTATACATTATGGAATCTAAACAGATTTTAAATCTCCGCTTACAAGATCGCGCATCCTGACTATGCTAGCACTCTAGGTATAAAGTTCTTTAAGCGCGCTTGCTCCTTGACGCATAAACCACTCGCCTATAAGCACAGCATCAATCCCAGAATCTAGCAAAATGCGCAAGTCATCTACGCTTCCTATCCCGCTCTCACTGACAAAGACTTTAGATTCTGGCACGAGAGAGCGCAGATCTAGGCTTGTTTGCAAATTTACATTAAAGGTGTGCAAGTCTCTGTTATTTACCCCGATAATGCGTGCATCAAGATTCAAGGCTTGCTCGATTTCTTGAGCTGTGTGTGTCTCTACCAAAACACATAGTCCAAGGGATTCTGCAAGCGCGTAAAAATCCCTAAGCTCCATAGAATCTAGTGCAGCTACAATAAGTAGCACTGCGTCTGCACCCATAGCCTTTGCCTGATAGATCATATACGGATCGATTGTGAAGTCCTTGCGTAGCATAGGAAGCGCGCAAATCTCTCTAACTTGTGTGAAAATCTCATCGCTACCTAGGAAGTAGTGTGGCTCACTTAGGCAAGAGATCGCATTTGTCCCGGCTTTTTCATATGCTCTAGCGATATCAAGGTAGGGAAAAGAAGCATTGATAATGCCCTTTGATGGAGAAGCTTTCTTAATCTCGCAAATCACACTTAAGCCATCAGTGCGCAGGGCGTTTTCAAAGCTTCTTGTATAGGGTTTGGCTTTATGTAGGGCTTCGGCTTGCTCGCGCAAGGTGTGTAGTGGGAGATCTTTTTTGCACTGAGCTACGCGCTTTTTCGTGCTCTCTATAATCTGTGAAAGTATCATACCACCTCTTTAGCTAGAATTTAAAGCGGATTCTAGCACAATCTTTGTAGCCAGCCCTAATCGGCAAAATTTCATTTACTTTTAATTTTGGAACAATGATTGCTTAACCCTTTGCACAATCACATTGCAAAGGATGCATTATGAGCTTTAGGATAAACACAAACATCGCCGCCTTGACAGCGCATACTACAGGGGTGCAGGTAAATAGAGAACTTGGGCAGTCATTAGAGAAGCTAAGCTCTGGTCTTAGGGTTAATAAAGCTGCTGATGATGCTTCTGGTATGGCGATCGCTGATAGCTTGCGATCTCAAAGCGAGAGCTTAGGGCAGGCTATTAGGAATGCTAATGATGCCATTGGTATGATCCAAGTCGCAGATAAAGCGATGGATGAGCAGCTAAAGATTTTGGACACGATTAAGACAAAGGCTATCCAAGCCGCACAAGATGGGCAGACGCTAGAATCTCGTCGCGCATTACAGAGCGATATACAACGCTTGCTAGAAGAGCTTGATAATATCGCTAACACCACCAGCTTCAACGGGCAGCAAATGCTCTCTGGCTCTTTCTCTAACAAAGAGTTCCAAATCGGTGCTTACTCAAATACCACTGTTAAAGCCTCCATCGGTCCTACAAACTCCAACAAAATCGGGCATGTGCGTATGGAGTCTTCTTCAATCTTAGGAGAGGGAATGCTAGCGAGTGCTGGGGGGCTTAATCTCTCTGAAGTAAGTTTAAATTTCTTGCAAACTGATGGGGTGAACTCTTTCCAGCTAGAAGCGGCGAAAATCTCCACTTCAGCAGGCACAGGTGTGGGCGCACTAAGTGAGATTATCAACAAATTTTCTGATACTTTGGGGATACGGGCTGCTTATAATGTCCAAGCAACAAGCTCGCTGCCTGTAATGTCTGGCACGGTGCGTGATCTAGTGATTAATGGCACTACGATTGGAAATATCAATGATGTGCGCAAAAATGACTCTGATGGTAGGCTTATCAACGCGATCAATAGTGTTAAGGAGCGCACAGGCGTGTATGCCTATCTTGACATCACAGGACGATTAAACCTAAGTTCACCAGATGGGCGTGCGATCCAAATCCAAGGCGGTGGTGAAGCAGCACAAGTCTTTGGTGGTGGGGACTTTAATGGGATTTCTGGGGTCAATCACGCCATTGTCGGGCGGCTAACACTTATCCGCACTGATGCGAGAGATATTTTAGTGAGTGGGGTAAATTATAGCCACATAGGATTCCACTCTGCACAAGGTATCGCAGAATACACCGCAAACTTACGCGAATTGCGCGGGATATTTGGCGCAAATATCGCAAGTGCTTATGGAGCAAATGCCAACACCGCGCAAAGTGATCTTAACTGGAAAGGCATTGGTGCTGGGGTTACAAGCTTAAAGGGTGCTATGCTTGTTATGGATATGGCAGATTCTGCTAGAATCCAGCTTGATAAAGTGCGCGCAGATATTGGATCTGTGCAAATGCAGCTTGTAGCAACCATTAACAATGTCTCTGTAACACAAGTTAATGTCAAAGCCGCAGAATCTCAAATCCGCGAAGTGGATTTCGCAAGCGAGTCGGCAAACTTCTCTAAATTTAACATCTTGGCACAAAGCGGAAGCTTCGCTATGGCGCAGGCAAATGCTGTGCAGCAAAATGTTCTTAGACTCTTGCAATAGTCCTTTGCTATTGCAATGCGCTTAAAAGGCGCACTACTCTCTACTACCATCCAAGTCTCTACAAAGCCCCTATACACAATCAAACCTTAAGCAAATTTCTGCCAATATGTAGGGCTTAAACGCTATATTGCAAGGAGTTAAGATGAAAAAGCGAGTAGAGCACGACTTCATCGGTGAGCTTGAGATTGATGATAGTGTGTATTATGGTGTGCAGACTTTCCGCGCATTAGAGAACTTCAACATTACAGGGCAGAGATTAAACGACTTTCCTATGTTTATCATAGCACTAGCCCAAGTGAAAAAGGCAGCTGCCCTTGCAAACCACGAGCTAGGCTTGCTAGATTCTAGTATCAAAGATGCCATCATTAAAGCTTGTGATCGAATCATCGCAGGGGAGTTTCACGACCAGTTTGTTGTCGATATGATCCAAGGTGGTGCTGGTACAAGCACTAATATGAATGCTAATGAAGTCATTGCTAATGTTGCCCTAGAGATTTTGGGACATAAAAAGGGCGAGTATCAATACTGCCATCCAAATGACCATGTCAATCTCTCTCAATCCACTAACGATGCTTACCCCACGGCATTGCGCGTGGCATTGTATGAGCGACTTAGTATGCTTAGTGAGTCTATGGCGGTGTTAGAGGAGAGCTTCAAGCGCAAGGGAGAGGAGTTTAAAAATGTACTAAAAATGGGGCGCACACAGCTTCAAGATGCCGTGCCTATGACACTTGGGCAGGAGTTTAGTGCGTATGCTTCTATGGTGCGCATTGATATTGAGCGCATACTTGATGCTAGAAATCTTATCCGTGTGATCAATCTTGGTGGGACAGCCATTGGCACGGGGATCAACTCTCACCCAGACTACCGCAATATCGTAGAGAAAAAGCTCCAAGAAGTTACCGGACGCCCATTTATCACAGCCACAGATCTCATCGAAGCCACACAAGGCACAGGTGGCTATGTGCAAATTAGCGGGGTGCTAAAGCGTGTTAGCGTGAAGCTCTCTAAAATTTGCAACGACTTGCGCCTACTAAGCTCTGGACCACGCGCAGGGCTTAATGAAATCAATCTCCCTAAAATGCAGCCGGGTAGCTCCATAATGCCGGGTAAAGTCAATCCCGTGATCCCAGAAGTGGTTAATCAAGTGTGCTTTAGTGTCATTGGCAATGATATGACAATCACTATGGCAGCAGAGGGCGGACAGCTCCAGCTTAATGTCTTTGAGCCAGTGATCGCTTATGGGCTATTTAGCTCCATTAAAATACTCTCCCGTGCGATTGTAACGCTAGCGCACAAATGTATCGATGGCATCACGGCAAATGAGCAAATCTGTAGGGATTTTGTGTTTAACTCCATTGGTATTGTTACTGCTCTTAATCCCTACATCGGCTATGAAAATTCTGCAAGCATTGCTAAAGAATCCTTGCAAACAGGCAAGTCAGTCTATGACATAGCACTAGAGCGAAAGCTTTTAAGCAAGGAAAAGCTCGATGAAATCTTCACGCTAGAAAATATGCTTAACCCACATATGTATCAAAATACTAAAACTAATGCCTAAGAGTGCCACAAGCCTAGAGCTCAAGCGAGAGCTCTATAAGCTTTATGTCGCGCGAGCTTGTGGGGTGGAGTTTGTCCAGCCTTTGCAAAGAGTATCTACAAATGCGCAAGAGCTTATAGACTCCCGCCAAAGCTCGCTTGCTAGCACGATCGCCCACTGCAAGCTCTGTCCAAGGAGCAGCAGCGCGCACCCGCAAGCAGGCTATATCCAAGCTTCTCCGCTTGTGTTTGTTGTGGAGCTTGCTATGGGCGATGAGTCTGGGCTTGTAGATTCTAAAGCTTCGCAAATGCTCACTAACATCGCTCAAAGAGTCTTCAAGCTTCAGCACTTTAGTGTGCTATCTTTACTCAAATGCGCTTCTCACCCAGCTAGCCCTCAAGAGATCGAGCTATGTAAGCCCTATCTCATTAGCCAAATCCAAAGCCTAAAGGCTTCTTGTCTCGTGCTTTTTGGTGAAGTAGTGCTAGAGTCTTTGCTAGGTTTAGATTCTAGCCATAAGGGCGCGCTACTTGATGTCTTTGGCAAGAAAGCTATCGCCACACACTCTATCTCCGCACTCCTGCGCAACCCAAGCTTGAAGAAAGAGTCTTTAGAGCATTTTCGCCTATTGCTAGGCTTTTGCAAGCCCTAGATCCACTTTGCACTAACGCCCTTTTTGTCATTGCGCGCTTTGGCTAGCACAAGTAGTCTAGCTCTCTAGTAGCTTATACTCTGGCATAGATTCTAGGACCTCGCTTGTGCGCACACTCATTTCGATGATAGAGAGTAGTAGCGCGCAGACATATCGCCCGCCCTTTAGCCCCTTCAATGCCCCGCTTGTGCTCTCATAGAGATTTGGGTCATTGACTATGCCGCTTGCTTTATCGGTGCTGATTTTGTAGCGATCTAGTATCCACTCTATCGCGCTTTTGCCATTGACTTTATACGCATAAGCCTTGTGCGGGATATTGACTATGGCGATTTTGTCATTAAGCAAAATGCTATCTTTCACGCCTTTGGTGTGAAATTTTATCGTCTCTATCCTAAAGTCTTCTTCACTTAAATGCTCTATATCTTCTCTAGCCTTTTGCCTAAAGTCTTTTTCAAACAAGCCTTTAGCACTTGTCTTAAACTCTTGCAAGTCCTTTGCCAAGCAGGCAAAAGCCCTTGAATCTGGCTTATTATAGCTCTCATAGTTGATATGTAGCCCTGCTAATGCCCTGCCGCTTGCCACAAATCCCCAGAAGTCCTGCATAAGCGGGATTCTAGGGAGCATTTTGGAGAGATTGTCTTTGTATTTAGCGATGTAGGCGGGGTGATTTAAAATAGCGTAGATATAATAAAACATATCTTCTTTTGTAATGGTGCTGTCATTATAGGCATTTTGGAAAAATGCTAGGGCTTCATCTCTTATGGCATCTTTTCTGCGATAGTAGGCAGTATTTTTGTCATTGCGAGATTCTGCACTAGCAGAATCGTGGCAATCCACTTCCGCACTAGAATCCGTATTTTTGTGGATTGCTTCGTTGGTGGCTTTGCCACCGCCTCGCAATGACGGAGAAAAGGCGTTGCCGCTGGATTCTGCTAGGTCATAGTCCATAGTCATCTGCCCATTTTCTGCGTTAGATTCTACTCGCTCATAGTAGTAGAGCGGGAAGTTTTGCCCATTTGGTAATGTGCCAAGTTCTGTAATCAAATTATGTATAAGTGCTGAAAATTCTTTTCTATCACCACCACCATTCATAGCAATTGCCACATTTTCAAACCCCCCATTTATACAGGCTATCGCCTCGCCTTTATTACCAAATGGATAAATTTTATCCATTTGGTAATGGCTATGGTTATAGCCATTACCAAAATATAAAAACTCCTTTGTGAAAGGGCGATAAGAGCAGACTCTAATCCTGCTTTCATCAAAGACTAGCTCTCTATTTGCTCTTACTCTTTTATCTAAGCTCCCACCCCAAGTAACCTTGCTTAGGTCATTACAGAGCTTATGAGCTGGGTTTGCTGCTAGGGCTTCTCGCTCGGTGTTATAGGTATCAATACAAAGGGCAATGTTTTTGGCTAGATTCTCTTTAGAGAAGTTAAAGCTCCAATTATCTTTGCCTGTTACCACGCCTTGAGAGAAAATCTCAAAGATTTCTAGCTCTAATTCGCCTTTAGCGTTTATGGCTAGGGGCTTTAGCTTCTGTCCTGTGCTACCCATAGGAGTGAAAGCCATAAAGCTATAATCACGCTGATTTATCCAGTCGTAGTCTTTGTTGGGCGTGATGAGAGTGAAAAGCCCTTGAGTTTCCATAGATTCTATGGATTTGAAGTTTTGGATAATGTTTAGCTTGGTTTGGCGGTCTAGGTAGTCGCCGATGTCGTAGTAGTAGATTTTGGCTTTGCTTGGTTGTGGATTGCCGCGACTTCCTGCGGAAGTCTCGCAATGACTAAGGGGACTTGTTTTATCGTCATTGCGAGCGGACTTGTCCGCGTGGCAATCCACTTTCACACTAGAATCCACTTGCGTGGATTTATGGATCGCTTCGTTGGTGGCTTTGCCACCGCCTCGCAATGACGGAGAGGGGGTATCGGTTTTATTGTCAAGCTAGATTCTGCACTAGAATCTAGCTTGACAAAAAAGCATATCGCCACAGGGGTGCGTGAGCCGGAGTCAAAGAATTTGCCGCCTTCTTTGCGTGAAGTCTCGCCGGAAGTGCGTTGATTGCCCCTAAGATTAAAGATATAGATATAGTCAAACTCTGCTTCTAAGCACGCGCGCAAGCCATCATCGCTATTGCTCTCTAAGAAACTGCCATTGACTACAAGCCCTATAATCCCCCCGCTCTCTCCTATCCTATCGCTCATAAAACGCAGGGCGCGTTTGAAAGAGTCAAAGTTGGTGTTTTTGGTGCTAGTGGCTAGGGACTTGGCTCGGTAGGTTTCGCTTATGCGTTTGTCAATATGGGGGGATTTTTCATTGGCATTATCATCATTTACAGATTCTTGCTTAGCGGAATATGGGGGATTACTCATAAAGATTTTAAACTCGGTGTTTTTAAACTCTTGGATTTTGGCGTAGTTTTTCTCCAAATATTCGCTATCAAAGAGCTTGGGGTCTTCTCTCCTGCCCTTGAAGCCTTTGGAGTCTGGGGCGTAGGTGTTGAAGGTGTCGGTGAAGAGTAAATTATCAAAAAGCTTTATCTCTGTGGGCGTCGCATTTGAGCGATAAATCGCGGATTCTGCGCTGGAGGCTCGGTCATTACCGCTTAGGTAACTCCCTTCGCCTCCAGCTTGAAAGCCACGATTTCTCATCTCAACTGCTTCCGCCTGCTGGGTGGCGACACTTTGAGTGTTTTCGCAAATCCTAGAATCCTTTGCTTGCTCGTTTAGATTTTTGTCATTGCGAGCGGACTTGTCCGCGTGGCAATCCATACTAGAATCTAGCTTTTGTGCCTTTGTGTGGATTGCTTCGGCGATTGTATCGCCTCGCAATGACGGAGAGGGGGTGTCGGCTCGCGATGACGATTGGGAAGCTTGGCTTTCTTCTTCAAGGATTCTAGTTTCAAAAGTGGATTCTAGGGTAGTATCACCGCCTTGGGATTCTAAGGATTGCGATGAGAAATCGGGGCTTTGTGAGTGCGTGCAAGGGCGCATATTTGGTGTATGTAACCGCAGCGCGCGCGAAGCAATCGCCGATTTATCGCTCAATACTGAATCCCTAAGATATAGAAGTCTTTCGTGGTAAGTGGTGGCGATGTTTATCTGTGCGATATAGTATCCTAGCAGTGTAATCTCATTTGCCCATAGCTCTTTAGCAAATTTAGATTCTAGCCTCGAGTCTAAATAGCCACTTTGTATCGTGCGGGTGATAAATGTGCCTGTGCCGGTAAATGGGTCTGCTATGTGGATATGCTCATCGCCTAGAGATTTGCCAAAGTGCTTTTGCAAGAGGTATTGGGTTGAGTGAACGATAAAATCTACGCCCTCAATGGGGGTATAGACTATGCCTAGCTTTTCTTGTGTCTTTTTGAACGCTTTTTTGAATAGGGTATTGTAGAGATTTTTGATTAAGCTTTGTTTGGATTTATCGCTTTTGGCATACTCGGCACTCTGGCGCACGGAGGTGTAGAACTTCTCTAGCGTCTTTGTCTCGGCATTTAGCCCTTGCTCTAGGAGCTTGCTGTGGAGCTTCTCTAGCTCGGCAGAGACTTTGTCAAATGTGGTGAAGTCAAGACTTGGGAATATACACTCAAAAATAGGCTTTGTGATGATGTGCTGGGCTACTAGGGCTATGGCTTGCCTCTCATCAAAGCTAGCGTTTAGGTTGCTCTGCAGGGCTTTGCAAAAGGTGGCAAAGAGCTCTTGTATAGCAGGGCTAGAATCTAGCAGGGCTTGTATGCGAAGTATGAGAGCTTGCATAATATCGCCGACTTTGCTTGCGTAGTTTTCCCAATACTGCAGGTCGCCTAAGTTTTTAGGCACGGCGTTTTTCATCTCGGTGAAAAGCTCGCTAAGAGAGAAAAGCAGCGACTCTGGGATCTCACTAGGCTCCCACTCTGCTGATATGCTTACTACTTCAGCAATCCTAGCTTCATCGATAAGCCGCTCATCGTGGCTTCTAAGGGCTTTGAGCGTCTGCCATACGATTTTGAATTTATCTTCGTTGAGCGTTTTATCGTAGTTTTTTATCTCTTCATCACTTAGCACCAAAGGCAGGATAATATAGCCATATTTCTTGCCATCACTCTTTCTTATCGCTCGCCCTACTGCTTGGACTATATCTACCACAGAATCCCGCTTGTCAAAGAAGCATACCGCATCAAGACTAGGCACATCAATACCCTCTGTCAAGCACTTGGCATTGCTTAGGACGCGTGCTTCTTGCTCGCCTAGATCTTGGGCTAGCCAGCCTAGCTTTTTGGACTTGGCGTAGGCATTGTCTGTGCCATCAATATGGGTGAAAATCGTGTCTTTATCAATGGGGCTTTCTCCCCCGGAGAAAAAGCTAGTCATAACCTTAGAGTTTCTAATAGATCGGTGAAACGCCACTGCACGGCGCATAGGTGTGTCATCTACATAGTTTTCAAACGCACCATTTTCATCGACGAAGTTTAAGTTACGCTTTTTTAGAGCGTGGGAGAAGGCGACCATCTTCCCTGCATCTTCTAAGGTTATATTGAGCTTCTCTTGAGCTTTGGTGAGCTTACCTAGATACTCGGCTAAATACTCTTTACGCATATAGCTAATCACCACACGATAATCGCTTAAGAGATTTTGCTTGATGGCTTGGTGGAATCTAAGGGAGTAGATCTCCTTGCCAAAGGTGGCTTCATCGTCCATTGAGAAAAGGGACAGGTCGTTGCCTTGGGATTTTTCTTTCAAATTGTCTTTAGCTTTATCGCTATAAATCCTTGGTGTAGCTGTTAGATATAAACGATAGGTAGAATCTAGCAAGTCATTATTATGTGTTTTTTGCCATACGCTGATTTCTTTGACATTACCGGACTCATCGAGCTTTTGCACGCCAGCGGTGCGGTGGGCTTCGTCGTTTATGATGATTTTAAGGGGTTTGTTAAAGAGCTTTTGTGAGTCTATGATAACATCTAGGCTTTGGTAGGTGGAGAAAATGACAATTTTGGGGACAGATTTTAGGCTATGCGCATTGTCCCCCCCCCCCCCCGTAGAAATAGCAACATTAACAAGCATTACATTTATCGCGTGTGCTAGAGCTTTGGGGCTTGTGGTGGGGGAGATACATAGCTCATTTTCGTGCAAATCTTCGCTTTTAGCAGAGCCGACCTTGCCATCACTGCATACGGCAAAGACTTGGTAGCTAGGCGATAGGCTTTCTTTGAAAAATTCTTTTATCATTTGATCGATTAGGGCTAGGCTTGGTGCTAAGAAAAGTGCGATTTCACCCGGATTTACTAGGCTATCTATGGTGCGGATAGCTAGCAGGCTTTTGCCCGTGCCGCACGCCATTATCACTTTCCCTCGTGTATTGCCCTGCTCTATAAAGTGGCTTTGTATGGCACTTAAGGCTTGCTTTTGGTGCTCTCGTAGCTGCTTTTTGCCACTTAGCTTAAGAGAGTTTATATCATCTGTATCAAAGCTCTCCCACAAGATCCCAAGCTCTTGCAAATCGTAGTAGCCATAAGCTTTGGCTTCAAGTGTTGTGCTATCTTGGGCTTGCTGCAGGGCTTTAAAGACATTTTGAGAGACATCTTTGCAGGTGTGGAAGATTAGGTGCTGGGAAATATGGCAAAACACTTTGCCACTAGGTGAAGTGATCGTGCGCACTCCTAAGAAGTTTTTCAAATCTGCTAGAGCTAGGCTTGTGCTTGGCTCTAGGGCTTTGCACTGGATCGCTACCCATTTGCCATCAAAATCGCGCGCCATTATATCTATGCCTATGTCATTTTGTGCTAGCCCAAAGGCATCGCTAAACTCACTCCATAGATACACATCTGCAAAGCGTGCGTTAAAGCTTGGAGCAAGCTGCAAGAGCTTTTTCACAAGCTTTTCAAACTTGCTACCTTGCTGCCTAGTGCTTAAGCTATCTTGGTAAATTCGCTGGATAATGTCTTCAAAGAGCATTGTCTCTCCTTGTTGGTTTTGCTTGATTTGGTGCGGGTATAGTATATTCTAAGCAAGATGCTCTAACAATTTGCTGAAATGTTACAAGATAAAGAGATAGGAGCTAAAAAGCATTGGAGTTTTTTAGAGGAGTTTGGGGCTGTGGCAAGCGCACACTAAGAGCTTTAAGGACATTAATGCTACTATAACACATTTGCTTGTAAGGGGTCGTGTGGAGGAGTTTCTAGTAAGTCTTGTGGTAGGTAGGCGTGATATACCCAAGAAATTTGCCAGCGTGTATGAGCAGCTACGCGCTTGCGGTGCGATTGCTAAAGACTCTAGGCTTTATAAGCTTGCTCCTGTATTTATGCTAGCAAGAATCCATAAAAATAGTGGCGCACTCTTCGCACAAAATATTGCTAACCCAAAAGATAGGGGACTGCGTTTGCGTAGAGGCAGAGATAGGCGCGCTAATGCGCTTGCCGATGGCGACTTGGTGCTACTGCTTACTAAGCCTAAAGAGCCAAGACTTATAAAGGTGCTTAGCTGCTCTAGTGTGCCTGTCTCAAGGCTACTATGTCTTGTGCAAAAAAGAGGCAAAATCATTGCTCTAGATTGTAAGAGTCTAGAGCCTATCTCCTTGCCGTTTTCGCAAAAGTCTTTGCGCGCCTTGCCCAAGCATTGTGTGCTTGAGTATAGTGCTGGGCAGATTACAAAAGTTTTGGGCTCTTTGCTTGACCCTAGTGTTGATGAGAAGCTTGTCCTAGCTAAATATAACTTCGCTGATAGCTTTAGCCAAGCTGCGCAAGTTTTCGCCCAGAGTTTTGGCGATGTCGATGCGAGATGCTACCCAGATAGGGTCAATCTCTGCGATAAGCCTTTTATCACCATTGATCCAAGTGATGCCAAAGACCACGATGATGCGGTGTTTTGGGATCAGGGTTCCCACACGCTCTATATCGCTATCGCTGATGTGAGTGAATATGTGCTGCCAAACACTGAGCTAGACATACAGGCAAAATCACGCTGCTTTAGCTTATATTTCCCGCATACTTGCTACCCTATGTTGCCAAATGCTTTGAGCCAGTCTCTTTGCTCCTTGCGTGCTAATGAGCCTAAGCTAGCACTTGTGTGGGAGATTATGCTACATAGGCGCACTAAGCTCCCTAGATCTGCTAGACTCTATGAAGCACTCATCACCCCGCGCGCGAATATTAGCTATGAGCAAGCGCAAGCGATTTTAGATTCTGGGGAGACAAGAGCTTGCAAGCTAGAATCTAGCCTTGCGCACTTCTCGTGGCTACGCGATTTATACGCGATCACCCAAAAGCTAAAGGCAAAACGACTGACAAAGGGCTATGACTTTATAACTAGCGATACCACTATGCGCCTAAATCCCCAAGGTGCGATAGAATCTATCCACACACACACTGCCTGTCCTAGCCACTCTCTCATAGAAGAGTCAATGCTTTTGGCAAATATCTTAAGCGCGCAAGTGCTAGCGGGTATCTGTGAAGATGGTGGGATATACCGTGCGCACGAGCCTCCAAGCGATGATAGGATTTATGCGCTGTTTGCTCACACCAAAGAGCTAGGCTACACGATCAAAGGCTCTAATTTCCACGCCCAAATCCAAGCCTTGCAGCAAGAAGCCCTAAAGCGCGGGGAGAGTGCGCGCAAGCAGCTAGACACTCTCATCATCAAAGCCCAGAAAGAAGCGCGCTACACGGATAGAAAGGAAGTGCACTTTGGACTAGGGTTTGAGGCTTATACGCATTTCACTTCGCCCATTCGCCGATATAGCGATCTAATCGCCCACCGCTTGCTAAAAATCGCAATGCGCGATGATCCTAGGCGTGTGATTATGGCAAATGCGATTATTGCTCTAGGGGATAAAGCGCGCAAGCAAATAGCCTATGTCCTAGAATCTAGTAGCGTGATGGTTCCTTTGCTTAATGAGAGAGAGCGGCAAATCTCTAGGGCAGAAGCGGAGTTCAAGGACAGAAAATACGCGCGAGAGGCACAGGCGCATAGTGGGGCGGTGGTGTTGGTGCAGGTGGTTGATGAGAGGTATCCGGTACTGGGAGTGGTGGTCGCAAAAGATCTGGCATTACCAAATAAACATCGGCTAACGCCAAGCACTAGGCTTGTTTTGGATAATCATTGCACTAATTTTGCAATTAAAAGAGATGCAGACTGCAAGTCTAGCTCTCCTGCACACAACACCGCGATTCCTAGAATCCTTGAAGAAGAAAGCCTAGCACATGGAGAATTTCAAACCACGCTAGAATCTAAAAAGCTAGATTCTAGCAGCACTCAATCTTCCAGAAAAAAAGCTCCACTTCTCCAAGGTGCGCGTGTAGTCATCTCCCAAAGTAGCTACGAGCTTATGCGTGAGAATATTTACACCGCGGTGATAGAGCGAGTAGATCTAATCACTGCTAGAATCTATGTGCAAATCCCTTAAAATATATAATCATATATTAAAAGCAAATGCGTATCTCGGTAGTGCCTAGTAGGTGCTAGCTCTAGCTTTGTTAGAGGAAGCTTCACGCCAAGCTCCAAGCGGTGTGCGCTAGCAAATAGCACGCTTAAGCCACCATTGAGAAATGCACTAAAGCCCTTTGCTAGCACGGAGTCTAGCGCGCTAGGATCTTCTTGCACTTCTTTTCCATAAGTTGCGACCCCAAGCCCCACCCCAGCAAATAGTCCAAAGTGTATCGAGCCAAGTGTGTAAAAATACGACACAGCATCGCTATTGATAAGGAAGCTTGAGGTAGTAATACTCTCAAGCCCAGTGGGGCGCACACTCATTGTATAGTCTAAGTACAAGCGCACAATAAGTGGAGAGAAAAACTTGTGCTGATACCCACCGCGTGCGGATACACTTAGGGCAGGGTAGGTGGCGATAGGCTTGCTATTTGGAGCTAAGTCTTGCTGGAATGCTAGCAGTGCACCTGCACCCACAAACACTCTAGAAGCAGGCTCTTCTACGCTTTTAGATTCTAGCGAAGGAGTTGCAAGCAGTGGCACACAGCAGGCTAAAACTATTACGCTAACTCGCACTACGCTAGACACTTGCTATCCTTATGTAAGCGTTTGATCTCTAGATACTTTGTAGAACTTTTTGATTTTATCATCAATTGGAGCTAGGATTCTGTAAAACACTGGGACAATGAGCAAGCTTAAGAACATTGAGACAATAAGTCCTCCTATCATACAAATTCCAATGGCAGACTTCATTGATGACCCTTGCCCTGTGGCAAAGGCTAGTGGTAGCATACCAAAGACCATAGCAATGGTTGTCATAAGGATTGGGCGCAAGCGCAACTCCCCTGCTAAAAGGATCGCATCGGTTATACTATATCCTTCTTCACGCTTTTCATTTGCCACATCAATGAGCAAGGTGGCGTTTTTTCCCACCATACCAATGAGCAAGATAAGCCCCATAAGAGAGAACATACTAAGCGGTTGTCCTACAATCCCTAGTGCGAAAAACGCCCCAGAAAAGCTTAGAGGCATCGTTACCATAATGATAATTGGCTCTAGGATAGACTCATACAAGGCGGCTAGGATTAGATAGATTAGCACAAAGGCTGTCGCCACGGCAATGGCAAAGGCTTCTTGTGTCTCTGCTAGGTTGTCTGCCTCTCCGCTAAAGACATAGCCTGCACCTTCGCTCGCCCACTCTGCGCGTTTTTCATCAATGGTGCGAAGTAGTGTGCCTAAATCGATCTTTCTGCCATCTTTTTCTGCTGGGTTGGCATAGATAGTGATACTGCGCTGGCGATTGTAGCGATTGATTATGGAGGGCATACTTGTTTCTTCTATTTCTACAAGCCCATCGATAAATACGCTCTCTCCACTAGCGGTTTTAATTTGTATGCGCTTAATATCTTCTACACTTAAGCGGCGATTATCTGGCACACGCAAGGTTATGCTGTATTCTTTGCCATTTTCTTTGTAGTAGCCCACTTTGTTCTCCCCAGCAAATGCCGAGCTAATCGCTTGCCCTATATCTTGGGCTGTTATGCCATATTGGTTGGCATTCTGGCGTAGGATACGCAAGCGATATTCTGGTGTCCAGTCAGATACACTCTCGTGGTAATCCACCACACTGCCTTTAAGCGCACCCTCAAGTAGCATAGATTTAAGCTTTGTAGCACTCTCATCAACAAGAGCTTGTGAGGGTGAGTAGATGATTACCTGCAAGGCGGAGTTATCTCCCCCGCCAATAAGTGGGACTTCTGCTGGGATAATGGTAAGCCCGCTTGCCTCAGGTAGAGCATAGAGAGTTTTTGCCATATTTTTTGCCCAGCTAAATTGATCGATATTGCGCTGTTTTTCATCTTTTAGCTTGACATAGATTTTAGATTTGTTGGTATTTTGCGTCTTGCCATAGGCGACTTGGATTGTGGTGTATTCTACATTAGCAGAGTCTGCCATAATGGCTCTTTGCAAGGCTTCTGTTTTCTTGCGCATATCATAGATGCTAATGCCCGGCTTTGTCTGCACCCAAAAATACATCTGCGAGCGATCTTCTTTAAGCATAAAGTCCATACCAAGCTTGCTTAAAACAACTATCGAGACGGCAAATATACCAAAGATAAGGATTGTTACTAGGGTCTTTTGCTTCATTACGACTTGAAGCGTCCTAGCATAAGCATCTTGAATTTTGACAAAATATGGCTCGCTCCAGTGGTAGAATCTAGACTGCTTAGGGCTTACTACAAGCGAGCTTACCATAGGTACTACAGTCATTACCACAATATATGAAACACCAATGGCAAGAGCCACAGTGATCCCAAAGCTTTGGAAAAACTTTCCAATGATTCCAGACATATTTCCCACAGGGATAAAGACTGAGAGCAACATCGCAGAAATAGCAAAAATCGCAAAGGCGATTTCGCGCACACCCTCATAGGCAGCTTCACGCTTTTGCATACCAGATTCTAGCTTTTTGTGGATATTTTCAATAACGACAATTGCATCATCGATAATGATCCCAATGGAGAGTGTGATAGCCATCATTGTAAGCATATTAAGCGAGTAGCCCATCATCTGTACAAGCGCAAATGTTCCAAGCACAGAAATAGGGATAGAAATCGCTGAAACAAGCGTGATAGTAACATTGCGCAAGAAGACAAACACAATGCCCACCGCCAAAATCCCCCCTAAAATCAAATCTACTTCAATATCGTGCAAGCTTGCGCGGATAAACTCTGTGGTATCTAGAAATGTGCGCACTTCATAGCCCGGGCTTACTGCTTGGATCATTGGCAGGGCTTTATATACACCATCGGCTATGGCTATATCATTTGCTCCAGAGATTTTCTGCACCTCCATAATCACCCCACCTACGCCATCAAATGCCGCATAAGTTTTGTACTCTTCTAGCCCATCCTCTACCACAGCAACATCGCGGAGCAAAATATTATCCGTGATACGAATATCGCCGACTTTTTCCACACTTGGACTATTGCCATCGGTAGTGATAGCAAACTCGCTTGTTTCATTGACAATGCGCCCACCATCAAGCTCGGTGTTTTCCTTACCAATAGCTTGGGCGATTTGTGGGTAGGTGATGTTGTATTTTGCCATTAGGGTTGGGTCAGGGTAGATTCTTACTTGTCTTTCTCGGTAGCCATTTAGCTGCACGCCACCAACACCACTTACCTTTTGTAGCTGAGGTTTGATAATAGTATCTGCGTGCTTCATCAAATCTGGCTGGGTGTGAGTCGCGCTACTAAGGAAAAGTGAGATGATCGCCTGCCCGTTGGTATCGATTTTATCAATGGCTGGCTTGCGAATATCTGCATCCGTAAAGGTAACGGATGAGACTTTGTTGATCACATCACTTACTGCCTGATCTATAGGCTTATCAAGCTGGAATTGTACGATGACAAGGCTAGTGTTGCGCACGCTCATTGATGTAACTTGCTTAAGTCCATCAATACCAAGCACTTGCTCTTCGACTTTATCAGTTACTTTACTTTCAATAGTCGTAGGTGAAGCCCCCGGATACACAGTGCTAATTAGCACGATGGGGAAGTCGATATTTGGGAAAAGTGCGGTTGGAATCTTCTTAAACCCAAGCACGCCAAAAAATATAATCCCCAGTGAAAACATCAAGGTCGCAATGGGGCGATTGATAGCAAATTTATACATTCAATTGTCCTTTAGTGGTTGTCCTTATGCTAAAAGCCTAGAATCTAGCGTATTTTGATAAAGCCATCGCCAAAAAGTCCGGGGGTCATTGCGCTATCTACGGCTGCTTCAGCAGTCATCTTGCGTGTGGCAGTATCGATTGCTGGGTAGATTTTGGTAATGGTGGCGGTCTTTTTCACGCCACCTCCATCGACACTATACTCATATAAATCTCCTACGCGCACTTTGTCTTGGTATTTGGAGTCAAATTGCAAGACAATTTTTTTGTCTGTACTTACAAGGCGGAAGAGTGTGGTGGAAGCCCCACTAACACCATCTCCTACTTCGATTTTCTTCTCAGCGATCACACCATCAAAGGGTGCGCGCAAGATGCTTTTTTCATAGCTTGATTGGTAGTAGTTGTAGTCAGCTTCTAGCTTTTTGTAGTTAGAGTGGTATTGATCTAGGGTGTTTTTATCGACCACATCAGCACTTTTGCTATAGCGCTCATATTGCTTTTTGGCGAAGAGATATTGCTCTTTAATCGCTTGGAGCTGGGAGGCTTTGTCTTTATTGGCGAGAGTGAGTAGCACATCACCCTTTTTCACCGCGCTATCGACATCAACGAGAATCTTATCGACAATCCCACCAGAATCTAGCGCGAGATTGGCATCTTGCACGGCTTTGATGTTAAAGATCGCATACACTTCTTCTGCATAGATCACACTTGCACAAAGTGCGCTCACCATCATTGCTTGTAGAATCTGCTTCATTAGGTCTCCTTATTTAATATACTCTTGGATTTGCTGCCCACTGTAAAAGATGTAGTTTGCTTTTTGTAGTTCGTAATTGTTTAGAGCTTGGTTGTAAGTGGCTTCAGCATTGTACTTAGTGCTTAGCGCGCGCAGATAATCAGTGAAATTTACAAGTTGGTTGTTATACTTCTTGCGCACATTATCAAAGGAAATGTTCGCAGATTTTAAGCTTGCTTCTGCAGAGAGAATCTTAGAGCGAGCGACTTCAAGAGTCTTGCGATAGAGCATTTCATCTTTTGTCTTTTCGGCTTGCTTGTAAGCTAGCTGCTTCTCTTGAGCAAGCTGGGATAGGCGCAGGACTTGCTTTTGAAAGCTAACCCCTATATCATCAAACACCTTTAGCGTAACGCTTAGTCCTATCACATTAGCGTGCGTGGGGAACAATCTTTGATAAAACGGAGCTGTCGCTGGGTCGCTACCAAACTTTGTTGGGTTGGCTACATACTCAGGTTTTTGGATCTGCCAAGTGTAGGTATCACTTAGCGTTATAGTGGGGTAGTAGTGTTGCTGCTTGTTCTGGTATTTTAGTGCGTTAATTTGCTCTTTTAGGGAAATAATATCCTGTCGCTCGAGATTATCTTTTAGAGCTGGGGTGGCGAGATCCTCGCGCTTTAAGCCATCAAAATCAATGTTGGTTAGGTATTTTAGCATTAGGATATTTTGCTCTACACTTAGGCGCATATCCGCGATTTGGTATTCGCTTGATGAGACTTGTGAGCGCAAAGATTCTAGGTCGTCTATGGTGGAGAGCCCAGATTCATAGAGCTTTTGTATGCGCACTAAATCCGCACGCACTTGATCAAGCTGGCGTTTGAGCGAGAGAAGCTGGGAGAGATTGTTGAAATAGCTGTAATACTGCTGGATTACTTGGAGATAGATACTTTGCTTAGTGTATTCTACATCAGCGACTGATGAGCGGTAGGTGGCATTTTTCTCTCGAATCATATTAATAGTGCTAAAGCCACTAAAGAGATCAAGCGAGAAGCGTGCGTTTGCCGCTTGGGTTTGGTAGTTACCAAAGTTGCCAAACTGCATCATATTGTTGATGGTTTTGTAATTGTGCTGGTAGTCATAATCTATATCAAACCTCGGCAAAAATGCTGCTTTAGCGACTGAAGCGACTTTTTTGTTTGACTGGGCTTGTAGCATTTGGGCTTGGAGAGAGTAGTTACTATCCGCACCATTTAGCAAGTCCTTTAACCCTACTTTTTGGGTGGAATCTTTGGTGAGATCATCGATTTGCTTAAGTAGCTCATTGACCCCTAGTGCTGGCTCATCTGTAAGCTTACCTGAAGGGGTAGTGCTTGCGCTAGATTCTAGCACTGGCACCGGTCGCGGCGGTTCTTGGAAAGATAGCCCATAAGCATAGGCGCAAAGTAGCAACGCAATACCATATCGCATACATCGCATAGAAACTCCTAGATCCTAATCATTTATAATTGGTAGCTTCATCAAAGTGGAGCGTGATTATAACACAAAGAATTTAATATTTTCTTAAATAATTGTATATACAAATATTTAAGAAAATCTCGTAATTATGGTATTTTCGGGCTTTTGTAGAAGCGTGGAGTACTTACACTGCTTGGCTAGAATCTAGGGGGAGATTTTGCTTGATTGTATAGCTAGACTACAAGAGTCTTTGGCTAGACTTTTTATACGCTTATATAGTGGGCAATACCCATACACTGCGCTTAAAAAGTAGCAGTAGTGCAATAAACTACCACCAGCTTGGGTATATACAAAGCCAAAGATAAAGAAAAGTAGCATTGCTACAAGTGGGTGGATCGTTTTGTCTAAATTGCTCATTCTTACTTCTTTATGCTCTTGCGTAAATCATACCTTACATAACTATGGCTTCATTAATGCACCTTGATAAGCTAATTCACCCAGCTTCCCTTGTCGCACCAAAGTAAGGTAGCATAGGAGCTGCTCCACCTGCGCCCATAAGCTTAAGTAGCTTTCTGCGGCTTAGATTTTCTTGCGTGTGGTTTGGGGGATTGTAGCTAACACTTACTCTCTTTATAAATCTTTATAGATCCCTTTGTAGATCACGGGTGATTATAGGAAAGTGTTGAAAAAAGAAGAGTGATAAAGTTACACACTGCGTCCTTGTGCGAAAACATTGCGCATAATTGTGTAGATTCTACGGGTGTCATTTAGCTGTGGGCAGAAGAGCCTAAGCGCACTAATGGCTTGTAAGATCAGCATATCTGCACCATCTTTGCACGCTACGCCACACTCTTTGCTTATTTGCGCAAAAGGTGTGGGTGCTCCATACATTAGATCATAGGCAAGCTTAGAGTGTTTGAGCAAGAGAAGCAGGGATGATTTTGACAGGGGGAGATCTTTGGCTATGCTGGAGCTTGTGGCATTGATGACTAGGTCAAATCGCGCACTATAATCTAGCTTATCAAATGTGCAGTAAGGGATTTGTCTTTGTGTGAAAAATGCTTCGTGCTTGTTTGAGCGATTTGCCACCACGACAGGCACGCCACACTCTTGCAAGGCACACGCTAGGGCTTTGGCACTACCCCCAGCTCCTAGAATCAGCACAGATTCTATATAATCGCTACTGCTTTGCCCCAAAAGTGGCGCAAGCCTGTTCATCTCCTCACTTTGAAGAAATTCTTCCAAGCCCTTAGCACTTCCAAGTTTAAATCCACTAAGCAAAAGGCTAGTGATAAATCCGGGGGCATCGGTGTTATAGCCATAAATCTCGCCAGATGTAGTGCGCACAAGCGTATTCACCGCGCCAATGTGCTTGGCTAAGGGAGAAAGTGTGTGGGCTACAAGGCAGGCTTGCTCCTTGAAAGGTAGCGTGATATTTGCTCCACAAAGCCCTAGACTATCAAATACTCTGCCTAGATCCTCTCCGTTATTAAGCATAAAACGCCCATAGAGATAGGGGAGCTTGTAGCTTTGTAGGATTGCATTGTGCAAAAGGGGCGAGAACGAGTGTTCAATAGGGTTGCCAAAGACGCAGAGATAGCGCATTATAGGGCTTTGATAAGTCGCAAGCTCACCCACCCGCCGGAGTCAAGTTTCGCCCACTCATCTTGTGTAGTTTGGACTTGGATTTTCTGTCCCTTGTAGAGTGCGCCTACCACAGGCGCACTAGATTCTGGGCTTTGGCGGACATTTAGGGTATTTGGGATAACGACATAGAGTCGTTCGCTTAGCTGTGTGGGAGAGAGCAGAGCTAGGCTCACCCACCCGCCGGAGTCAAGTTTCGCCCACTCATTTTCTATCTCCACGACCACCACACTCTGCCCTAGCGTAAGTCGTCCTACAATGCGCCCAGAAGTCTTAGGGATCGCACGGATATTGAGATTCGTAGCTTTGGAGTAGTAGATGGCTTCAGGCTTTGGCTTAGGCTCACTCTGCGTGATAGAATCTAGCTCCGCGTTGCTCTTTGCGCTATATTCTAGAGTGGAGCTTGTAGCATCTGCTACAAGCGTACTATCACTATGAGTTGTAGAATCTAGCGGGTTTAGCTCTTGCTCTGCGATATAAACTTCACCTTGAGGGCTAATTGATGGTGGGCTAGAATCTAGCGTGGCGGTACTCTCACTCTTAGTCCCTAGATGTGATTGGACACTTTTGGAGAACACCACATAGTAAAGCCCACAACCTATAAATAGCACGATCAAAGGCAGGGCGTAGGTTTTGATAAGAGATTTCAATGCGTGTCCTTATGACCCCTAAGGGTTTAAATGAGTGTAATGCCTTCTTGCTTCACAACTTCACCTAGCACAAATCCACCACTTTTGGCAAGAATTTCAGTGACATTCTCTTGTGCCACAGCAAAAATCATTCCAACCCCCATATTAAACACGCGGTAAGCCTCTTCGCGCTCAATATGCTTAAGCAAAAGTGTGAATATCTCTTGCTTGGGGATCGCACTTGTATCAATGCGCGCACCAAGCTCTCTAGGCAGGGCGCGAGGGAGATTCTCCACAATACCCCCACCTGTGATATGCGCCAGTGAGTGGATCAGCGACTTTAGGGCTTTGAAAGTTTTGACATAGATTTTAGTGGGCTCTAGGAGTGTGTCAATGAGTGAGCTAGAATCTAGCCTATCGCTAAAGCGCATTTTGAGTCTATCAAATAGCAGAGTGCGCGCAAGAGAGAAGCCATTAGAGTGTAGCCCACTACTAGGCAGTCCGATAAGCACATCGCCAGCCTTTGCATTTAAAGTGGATTCTACCTCGTTTTTTTCTGCGATACCTACGGCAAAGCCCGCTAGATCAAAGTCTCCATCCTTATACATACTGGGCATTTCTGCACTTTCTCCGCCAATGAGCGCACACTCCGCCTGCTTGCAGCCATCTACAATGCCACTTATCACGCGCAGGGCAGCGTCTTTGTCAAGCTTACCTGTAGCGTAGTAATCTAGGAAAAACATTGGCGTAGCAAAGTTACAAATAAGGTCATTTACACACATTGCTACTAAATCAATCCCCACAGATTCTAGCTTATTGGACTCTATGGCAAGTTTTAGTTTCGTGCCTACACCATCGGTGGCTGCAAGGAGCACAGGCTCCTTATACCCACTAGGTAGCGCATACGCTCCGGCAAACGAGCCTATCCCACCGATCACTTGAGGAGAGAAAGTGCTTCGTACCAAAGGCTTTAGCGCGCGGACAAGAGCATTACCACAATCAATATCAACACCAGAATCTTTGTAGGTGAGCCCCTTTGGGGCGTGGCTTTGGGGCATTGTAGTCCTTAACTTGTGGGAGTTAGGTTGGCATTATAGCTAAACTTGATATAAACTTGGCATATAAGCGCGAGAACCTAGCTAGAATCTTTGGTAGATTCTTTACTAAAGAAATTACGATTGTACCTTGGACTTGCATCTTGTTTAGGGTAAGCGGTAATGGCTCGCTCCAAAGATCACGCAATTATGCAAATGCCTACCCAAAGCCAAATCGCTCCAAAAGGATTCTAACTATCTGTCAAGTCGTAGTTAATGGGAATTTTTAGCAAAACAATCTTGCTGGGGATAGGGAAAGACTTGTGTGCGGCTTTGATTGTTTGTATAGCTTGCTTGTTGAGAATATCACCCGCGTTTGAGCGCACTACGCGTATCCCCTCAATGCTTCCATCAGGTTTTAGGCAAAACTCCACGACAACCGTGCCTTGCATACCGCGGATTCTAGCGAGCTGGGGGTAGTCGTGCTTGCGCGCTATGGCAATTTGCACCTTCGTGTAAAACTCATCGCTTATACCCTCGTTATGTGCAAGTAGCTCTTGTGTAGAGCCTTGCGAATCTTGATTTGATGCACTCTCTTTAGTCTCTTCGCCCTCTTGTGGCGTGGGTTTGGCGGTATCATCTTGTGAGATTTGCTTTACTTGGGGTTGGTCTTGTAAGATTTCTTGTGTGGGGATTTTGTGCTTGGCTTTGTGCTTTTGCTTGTGGAGCTTATTTTGCTCATTTCGCTGCTTGGGCTTGGTGGGCTTGGAGTAGGTTTTTTGCGGGGCGTTAGTATTGATACTTGCTAGACTCATTGTAATGGGTGCATTTCCTACTTGCGTGACTTTCTCTTGGCTAAATATCCCCACAATCCACGCCGTAGCGAGCAAATGCGCCCCAAGCGATACGCAAAAGCCTATAACAGATGGTTGTTTAAGGTGTTTGGGCAGTGATAGAGACATTCTCGTGTCCTTTATCTTTAAGGATACTAATGATTTGCACAAAGCTTTCAAAGCGTGCGTCCTTGTCGCTTTTGACTTCGACCATCGCTTCACTATCAAGTGCGTCAAGCTGTTCGCGTAGCGCGCTAGAATCTAGCTCTTTATCATCGATGTAGATTCTATTGTCCGCGCTTATTAGAATCTGTATGACTTTATCGTCGTTTTTTTTCTCCACATTGTCAGCTTGAGGGAGATTGATAGGGATTTTGCCTTGAGCGATGAAAGTTGAGACACTCAGCACAATGGCTAGCAAAACAAGCATTACATCAATAAAAGGGACGATATTCAGCCCCTCTGCGCGTCTAGGCTTCATTATAGCTATGCTTTTTAAGAGTTTTGTAGCGGTTGCTTAGTACATCGCAACGGCGCAAAAGCACATTATAGACCATAAGCGTAGGGATAGCTACACATAGCCCAAGCGCCGTAGCCTTAAGTGCTAGCGAGAGCCCCACCATAATCGTTTTGGCATCCATTCCCCCACTTATACCCATATCATAAAATGTGATCATAATCCCACACACAGTTCCAAGCAGTCCAACATAAGGAGCGTTTGAGTAGATGATATAAAGCGCGGTTAGATTCTTGCTAAGCGATTCTTCAAGCGCATCAAGACTAGCATATACGCGCACATCAACACGCACATAGAATATAATCCGCTCAATACTAAACCATAGTGCTAGAAAGCTCATTATCCCAAGTACCAAAAACACAATAAAATCAATATGCTCTCGCAAAAAGTCCATATCCTAGCCTTTCTATCCTTAGCAAACAGAATCCAGCCTAGCCAAATCCTGCTCGATTCTCACTATGCGAGAATCTTAAGAATCATTTTTATTTTAGTGTGATACTAATACTTATTTGATAAAAGTATTATTAAAGTGTTTGTAAATCAACAACCCCACAAAAACACGCAAGATTTAGCTATAATCCGCGCGCAAGCTTTATTCGAGAATTCAAGAAAGCAAACAAGTCCAAGTTATCAATCAGGCTAGAATCTATGATTCCAGCTATGCTACACTACCCAAGGATTGCAATGAAGCCCACACTTAAAAATTACAACAAAGATCGCCTTAAAAAGGATTTGATCGCCTTTATCCATCACGAGTCTTTTGGTGGGGTGTTGCTGTTTTTCTGTGTAGTGTTTGCTATGCTTGTAGCAAACTCCAATTTTTCTCCATTGTATTTCGCGCTAAAAGACCTAGAGCTTGGGCTTTTCCTTGGTCCTTATCGTCAGGGTATGAGCGTGGAGCATTTTATCAACGATGTAGCGATGAGCTTGTTTTTTCTAATGATGGGGCTTGAGATGAAAAGAGAGATTCTCTATGGCGAGCTTGCTGGGTTTAAGAAAGTCATATTCCCTATGCTTGGGGCAATTGGGGGCATTATCGTGCCTATTGCTATTTATCTCTTCTTCAATTATGGCACACCAAGTGCTAATGGCTTTGGCGTGGCGATGAGTACGGATACGGCGTTTGCACTTGGGGCGATCTTGCTACTAGGCAAGAGAGTGCCACTAAGCTGTAAGGTGTTTTTGGTAACTTTGGCGGTGGTTGATGATCTAGGCGCGATTTTAGTCATCGTGCTGTTTTATACTAATACACTGCATATTGGCTGGCTACTTGTAGCAGGGATGATAGTTGTCCTGCTTGTGTATATCAACTATAAAGACACTTACAAGCTCTCAAGCTTTCTACTACTTGGGGCTTTGCTTTGGGTGGCTGTGTTTAATAGCGGGGTGCATTCTACCATTGCTGCGGTGATTTTGGCGTTTTGTATCCCGGGGCGATCGAATGTCTCTGATACTTGTTTGCTCAATCTTAAAAAGGAGCTTGAAGGGATCTATACAATGGCGCAAAGTGGGGGAAATTTCTTTGAGACAAATATCGTGCGCACAAAGTTTAGTCTTAAGGGTTTGTGGAAAAATCTCGCACGATTTTTTGGTGATGATAGTCCAAAGAAGCAGTTTGACTTGCAGCAACAAAGCAAGCGCGTGGAGATTTTAGACTCCATCTCGCGCTACTCCTTGCAAGCGCAAAATCCGCTTCTACGTTTGCAAAGTGTTTTGCATCCGCTATGTTCTTATTGTATCGTGCCACTCTTTGCTTTTATCAATGCGGGTGTTAAGGTGGATTCTGGGATAAGCTTTGATATTGATGAGATTTTTTTAGGCACGATTGTTGGGCTTGTGGTGGGCAAGCCGCTTGGGATTTTTGTTTTTGCGTATGTTGGGGTCAAGCTAGGGATCGCTACAAAGCCGGCAAATCTTAGCTTTATGCAAGTGTTTGCAGTGGGGATATTGGCTGGCATTGGTTTTACGATGGCGGTTTTTGTCGCAAATCTCGCGTATGCTAATTTGGAGCAAGGTATGCAGGCTATAATGGTTTCAAAGCTGGCTATTCTCTACTCTTCATCGTTGGCATTGCTACTTGGGGTTGGTATGCTGTGGCTTAGCACGAAGCCAAAAGATTAGAATCTTTATGGGGTATTAACTCTTCTCAAAGAACATTGGCTATGCCTTGCGCTGCTTCGCTTTGTTTATCTACATCCCTAGAATCCACTTTTGTAAAATAGATGCTAGTGCGGCTGTTACGCAGAGCTAGTGCGTGCGCGCACAATGAAGCTCCTTTAGTCATTGTAAGCGTAGCAAAATCCATAGCTTAGACTCTACCACCGATTAGCATCTAAATGAGCTAGCAAAGGATCCTAAGGGCTTGACCCAAAATGCAAACTCTACACAACTCGCAGGCACAAGCGTGGCTAGATTCTAGTAAAACCCAAGCGATTCTAAGATTTGGGAGCTAGAATTGGGGTGTTGGGTATTTGGTGCGGAGTCACTCGCGGTTAGATTTACTAAGAGACTATGCTGGCTTGACTTTGGGTAGATTCTAGCTGGATTACCCGTGTACCTAGCACCAACGCTTGCAATGGCAAAAGCTAGAGTCTAGTAGCTAGCATTTAGGCTCTAGGAGCTAGCCCTAGTGATTCTAGGATCTTTACCCTAGCTTGCGGATAGGCTTGTAGCAAGGCTCTTAGCTGATCATAGTTGCGATTTTGCTCGCAGTTTATCTCCCAAAGATTTGGGCTCTCATCTTGAGCTATGCTAGATTCTTTAGGGTGCTCTAGCGCACCTTTTACTAGTACTTTTGGTATATCATTTAGCACACTCATTACATAAAACCACAAATCATCACTATAAGGTGCGAGAGAGATAATTGCCTGCTTGTTGAAAAACTCCTGTGTGAAGGCTCTTGGCGGATAGAGTACGCCAGAGACCCCCACGCTAGCAAGGGCTAGATGGGGGGCGTTTTCTTCAATAATCGCGCAGTATGTAGCAGAATCTAGCTTTAAAATATCTGCCATATACGCGCCATCATAGGCTAGGTGCGTGTGGATCGCGCGAGGAAATCTCGCATAAGATTCTAGTAGCAAGCTTATGGTATTTGGGGCGTAAATTTGGTCATCATCAATGGTTATGATGATGTGGCTTGGGTAGGCTTGTAGGGCGTAAAAGAGCTTTTTATACGCGCGTAAGTTTTCTTCTACGAAGTGGATTGTAAGCAAACCAAGCTTTGTAAAAATCTTTAGGATATATGGGAGCTTGCTTGGAGCTAGCTCACTAGAGCTAAGGAATAGGGCTATATGGAAGTCTTTGTAGTCTTGAGTGAGAAGTGAGTAGAGTGTGTGATGGAGATAGGGGAGGCGAGCTGGGAAGGAGGTTAGGCTTACTAGCACGGGCGGGGTTTGTGGCGATTTGGCTTTGAGGCTAGAATCGCGGATTTCATCAGCAAAAGGCAGCCCCCCTGCTTTATCGCCACAAGCGCAACCCTTACTTGTCTGCCCCCCCCCCTATGAGATTTTGCCTACACATCGTTTGTATCAAAAAAAGCGCGATGCGCGCATTTCTCTTCCCTCGCGTGTAAAAGAAGCTCAAATGCGTGATAGTCTTTTGCGAAAAGCCAAGTGCGCATAATGCGCGCTTAATGCTAAATTTTATCGCACGCATAGTTACTCTTCTATGTAGTTTTTAAGCTTTCTGCCCACTTTTGGGTGTTTGAGCTTTTTGATCGCGCTAGATTCTATTTGGCGCACGCGCTCACGCGTTACATTCAGCTCTTTACCAATCTCTTCTAGCGTGCGATCGCTCTCATCCTCTAGTAGCCCAAAGCGCATTTTGATCACAGATTGCTCGCGCTCATTGAGCTGGGATAGCACTTCATCAATCTGGGCGCGTAGGTCTTCTTTTAAGATATAGTCCATAGCACTTAAGGTCGTTTTATCTTCGACAAAGTCGCCAAACTTCCCATCATCATCACTGCCAATAGGTGCTTCAAGGCTCACAGGCTCTTTGGTGATCTTTATGACATTTTTGACTTTATCCACACTTAACCCCACCTCTTCCGCGATGACTTCGACATCTGGCTCCTTGCCTGTCTCTTGCAGGTGCTTGCGTATGATTTTGTGGATTCTATTGATTGTCTCTATCATGTGGATAGGGATTCTAATGGTTCGGGCTTGGTCAGCGATCGCGCGCGAGATGGCTTGGCGTATCCACCAAGTTGCATAAGTGGAGAATTTAAAGCCTTTTTCATACTCAAACTTATCCACTGCTTTCATTAGCCCGATATTGCCCTCTTGGATAAGATCTAGGAATGGTAGTCCGCGGTTGGTATAACGCTTAGCGATACTTACAACTAGGCGGAGATTGGACTTTGCCATTTTGGTTTTGGCTTTATCGGAGATTGATTTACCGCGCTTGATTTGCTCTAAAATCTCTTTGAGTTTTTCTGGGTCGATATTGAAGCTACTCTCGCTTGCTTCTTTGGTTTGGAAGAGCTTTTTTAGCTCCATATAGACGCTTACCATAGTCGCTTCTGGCACTGCTTGGATGATATCATCGCGACTCATATTGGTGATATTGCTAAGGATTTTCTGGTGGTTTTGGACTAGAGTGTCATTAAAGAGCGGAAGCTTGTATTCTAAGCGGGCTAGCTCTTTCTCGAAGCCATCACCATTTTTTAGGCTATTTTCCATAGCTTTTACAATTTCGTTAATGAGCTTACTTGTAGGTCCTAGATCAAGGAGCTTAGACTTTAGCACCTCCTTTTTATGCGCAAGCGTTAGGATAAACACAAGCTCTTGAGTCTTGTTCTCAAACTTCGTATCTGCGTGGGATTCTAGCACCTTTAGCCAGTCCTTTTTTGCTTTTTCAAGGGCTTTAAAACTCTCTAGTACTCTATCGATCCGCTTTTGATCTTTCTTAGAAATGGGGCGCTTGCCTTCCTCGCTATCATCTTCGCTCTCTTCTTCCTCGTTTTCTTCGAAGTTTTCTCCATCGCTATCGCTTTCATCATCAAAGCTTTTAAATAGCTCTTTGACGCGGCGCTCTCGGTTAATTAGCGCGTCTTTGTAGTCATAGATAAAGTCAATCAAGTAAGGTACAGAGCAAATAGCATCAAGGATAATGTTTTCGCCAAATTCTATCTGCTTGCTTAGCTCGACTTCTTCTTCTTTGGTGAGTAGGTCGATCTGTCCCATTTCACGCAGATACATACGCACAGGGCTATCGCTTCTGCTCCACTCAAGTAGCTCGCGCTCTTTCATAAAGTCAAACTCTTCTTCAAGCTCTTCATCTAGGAGTTTCTTGCGCTCTTCTTCAAGCTTGATTTTATCTTGGGTGTTGAGTGTTTTGGCTAGCTCAGAGGAGCTTACAAGCTCGCATTTATGCTTTTTGGCTAGGTCTATGATTTTCTTCGTCTGTGCACTTGTGGGGGGTTTTTTTAGAATCTGTGCAATAGACTCGTGGGAAATCATCTTCTGCTCAGAGGTGGTAAAGAGCTCTTCTAATTGCTGGTTGATTGTTTTTGTAGACATTTGTGTGCCTTTTAGGGTGGATTCGGGTTAGGATTTAAGAGACCATGACTAGCGAACATCGGCTGATAAAAGGATTTTTAAAGCGCGGATTGTATAATGTTTTATCTTGTGTAAATATAAAATCTAAAACAGGTAGTGTCTAATGGCGTGGGCTGTGATTACTGGGCTTATCGTGCTGGCTTTGCTAGTGTATGGCATAAGTGTTTATAACCACTTGATTTTGCTGCTTAATCGTGTGGAAAATGCTTTCGCACAGATGGAAGTGCAGCTAAAGAGACGCTATGACCTTATCCCAAATCTCGTCGAAGTAGCAAAACGCTATCTCTCCCACGAGGAGCAAACATTGGTTAGAGTTGTGGAAGCAAGAAGTGCTGCTAAAGTCGCCTTGCAAAAAGTAGATTCTAGTTTAGATGGCGCGCATTTAAGTACATTAGCCCAAGCAGAATCCACCCTAACGCACGCGCTCCAAGGGCTAAATATCACGATAGAAGCCTACCCAGATTTAAAAGCTAGTCAAAATATGCTCTCTCTTACTGAAGAGCTCTCCACCACGGAGAATAAAATCGCCTTCTCCCGCCAAGCCTACAACGATAGTGTAACCAACTTTAACATCTACAAGCAAAGCTTCCCTAATGTGCTTATCTCCGCAATGTTTGCACGCTTAAGAGATGATCGCAAGACATTAGAGTTTGATGCGCAGCAGCTAGAGTCCGCACCTAAAGTGCAATTCTAAGATTTGAAGAGATAGAATCTATGCGCAAAATTTATCTAGCTGGTGGGTGCTTCTGGGGGATACAGGCGTATTTTGCGCGCGTGTCTGGCGTGCTAGAATCTAGCGTAGGCTATGCAAACTCACACATTGCAAACCCTAGCTATGAGCTTGTCTGCTCTGGGATAAGTGGCGCGGTAGAGGCACTAGAGCTTTGTTATGATGAGAAGCGTCTAGGGCTTGGTGAGATCGTCGATAGGCTACTTGCTATCATTGATCCTAGTGCGCTTAACTATCAAGGCAATGACATCGGTACTCAATATCGCAATGGTGTGTATTATTTGCAAGAGTGTGGCGGTGATTTGGACATTATCATAGAGCGCATTAGGCTTTGGGAGCAGCGCAATGCTCGCAAGGCAGCTACAGAAGCTATGTCCTTGCAAAACTTCTACCTAGCAGAACCCTACCACCAAAACTACCTGCAAGCTAACCCGCAAGGCTACTGCCATATCAATATAGATTCTGCTTTGAAGCTATGGGATACAAGCTCTAGAGATGACTGTTATAGCGCAGATATGCAGAATCTAAACTTAGCAAAAATAAGAAGTAAAGAAAGATAAAAATAGTTTTGAGCTTTAGGCTTGGGGAGTCCCCAAGTCCAAAGTCGCAAACACTTAAGAAAGTAGTCTTAAAATGTTTTGTTGCGCAGCGTTTGCTTGGCTCATCGCGTAGCTTCCAGATTGTGCAAGGATGCTAAATTTGTTAAACTCAGCAGATTCGCTTGCGAAATCCACTTCACGGATCTGGCTTTCAGCTGCTTTAACATTCACTTGAGTGATGGTGATGTTATTAACTGTGGCTTGCATTTGTCCTTGCACTGAACCAAGATCCGCACGGATTCTATCAAGTGTTCTTCCAGCAGATTCTGCAATATCCATAACGATCATCGCACCTCGAAGTGTCGTAACACCAGCACCTAGAATCCTGTTGTTCAAAGCTTCGGCATTGTTTTCATTCGCACCAGCAGCAGAGCGCACGGCTTCATTAAACACGCCTAAAACATCGCGCAAGTTAGCAACCCATTCAGCGACATTTTGTCCATCACCATAACCTGTGGAGCTAATATTTGTCCCAGATACGATAATGTCCCTAGAATCTAGGCGAGTCATCGCTAGGCGTCCATAGTTGATAGAGCCACCATTTGGCACACCATCTGTTGTAGTTCCTTCGATTTCTTGATCATTGATCTTCTCAATCGCTACAGGAGAGTTAGAGCCTTGATTGTTTGATGTAACAACAATCCCTCGTCCATCGATACTGCGTAGGTTAAGTCGCCCTTCATTATCTGTATAAGCTTCTACACCTGTCTCAGCGGTAGCACCATTGATAGCCTGCACCAATCGCCCATCAGAGTCGGCTTGCTTAATACCAATAATATCACCAAGTGTAAAGCCGTTGATAACAAGTTGTCTCAAGTCGCCCGCTTTGATCTCTTCATTAGAAGTAGAAAGCACGATAGCATTTGCGCGGATACCTGTTTTATCAGAGCTTTTGTTGATGACTTCAGCAAGATTCCCTAGACCTGTGCCTGAAGAGTGAGAGATCTTCACAGATTCTAGCTGGACATCATTGACACCATCGACAGCCTTAAACTTCAAGCTAACTTCACCAGAAGAAGTGATCATAGCTCCTGTTTCTAAGCGCACTTGCCCAATTTTATCCGAAGTAGTAGTGCCGATACTTGCCTTAATAGATTGGTTAGAATATGCACCAACTTGGAACTCTTTGTTAGTCCATTGACCAGAGAGAAGAGCCTGTCCGTTGTAAGAAGTGGTGTTACCAATATAGTCAAGACCTTGGATCAAGCGGATAATGTCGTTTTGGATCGCTTTTCTTGAAATTGTTGTTTGCCCATCTTGTGCAGCTTGAGTAGCTTTGACTTTCACTGTGTCAAGAATTTTTAACATTTCATCCATCGCCTTATCCGCAATTTGGATAATCCCAATACCATCGTTTGTGTTGGCAATCGCTTGTCCCAATGCACTTGCTTGAGAGCGCAAAGAATCCGCGATAATCATACCAGAAGCGTCATCCGCTGCCTTATTGATACGAAGACCTGAACTCAACTTTTCCAAAGAATTTTTGAGACCTAGCTGTGTGCCTACACTCTGAGCGTGTGCGTTAAGAGCGTTGATGTTGGTGTTAATTTGAAACGCCATTTGAAACTCCTTTTTGAAAATGATTAAGTCTTCAGGCTTCCTTGCCTTTGACAGGGATATAATCGGTCAAAAACGAAAAAAGTTGTAATGTTTTTTGTAAAAATATTACGATTTGCTATAATTTGCGATTGTCAAAAAGCGCGGATTTGACGCAATTATCGCGCATAAAGCACGACATCAATTAAATCCAGTGGATATATTTATGAATGATATGCATATTGCTTTAATTGTGTTTTTTTTGTTTTTTATTTTAGCAGGGTGTGCTTCTATCGTTCCCTCAACGCGCTATCTCAAAACCCCACCAGAATCTAGTGGTTTTGCAGCATTCAATCCGCTAGATTCCCCCATAGCCATCCCTTATGCCAAGGAGCTTTCACTATCGCCTAGTTCTAGTGGGGCTATGCTTATCGCTGATGGCTCAAGCGCGTTTTTGCAGCGCGCAGCCTTAGTGCGTAAAGCTCGCTACTCCCTAGAGATACAGACATATATCTATAAAAATGATATTGCTTCTCGCGTGCTAATGCATGAGATTTGGCGAGCGGCTAATCGTGGTGTGAAAGTCAAAATGCTTGTTGATGATAATGGGCTAGATTCTGACTACTCCGACATTATCGCGCTTAATAACCACCCAAATGTTGAGGTCAAAATCTTTAACCCTTATCGCAATAGGATTAAGTTTTTGCGCTTGCCAGAGATGATCTTGCACTTTAATCGCATCAATCGCCGTATGCATAATAAGCTTTTTATAGCGGATTCTGTGGGGCTTATCATCGGTGGGCGCAATATCGCGGATAATTACTTTAACAACAAAGAAGATGTGAACTTCTCTGATACAGATGCGCTTTTCGTCGGTGCGATTGCTAAGCAAGCAAGAGAGAGTTTCCAGCAGTATTGGGAATATCACCGAGCTATCCCTGTGGAGCTTTTGCCATCAAAACGCAAGATGAAGAAGTTTATGAAGCATTATGAAGAGATTGTAGCAGGGCTTGAGGAGTCTTCTAGTGAGTGGGAGCAATATGAGCAAACTATCGCGGAAATTATCAGGCAGTATGACAAGCGCGCTAATACAATCTACTGGGGCAGCGCCCGCCTAATCGCAGACCTACCAGAAAAGATCGATGCTAAAAACCCCACAAGCAAAGTCTATGAAGCCTTGCAACATATTATACGAAACACGACAGATTCTATGTATATCTCTTCGGCGTATCTTGTGCCGGGCAAAAGGGGCTTGGCAGAAATGCAAGAATGTATTGACAAAGGGATTTCGATGTTTGTGCTTACAAACTCTCTCTCAAGCACGGATTCTTTGCCTGTGTATGCAGGCTGGGAGCGGTATAGAGATAAGCTTGTGAAAATGGGCGTGCAGGTGTATGAGTATCGCAAGAGTGCTGGCAAAATCCAAATCAAAGGTAAGCTAACTTCTGGGGCGAGCTTGCATAGCAAAACACTTGTGTTTGACAAGAAAATCTCGTGGATAGGGAGCTTCAACCTAGACCCTAGATCAAGTATCATTAATACCGAAGTAGTAGCGATCTTTGATAATGAAGAGTTTGCAAAAGAGAGCATTAAGCTTATCCACCTTGATATGCAAGGTGCTTGGCATATCGAGCTTGATGGGAAAAAGACTAAGTGGTGCGCTTATAGTAGCTCTGAAGGCGATGGTGATGTATGTGTAACGCATTTGCCAGATACGACATTGTGGCTAAGGACTTTGAATTTCTTTATGCGGATTTTCCCAGAGAGTCAAATTTAGATTCTAGCTAGAATCTAGTCTTTTACTAATCACGCCATTTCTGTTCTTATGAGTGTTGTCGTAGGCAACGCGCGCCAAAGTGGCGCAAGGCAAAGCCGAAGTAGATTTCTTTAGAAAACGAGCGAAGCGCAGTTTCTTTAGAAACCTAGAATTTAAAGTGATTTTAAGTTAGACTTGAAGCAGTTAAAAAATTGCTTGGGATTCTAAAGCAATAAACCTTAAACAAAAATAAATCCATTATCCCCCTTAAAGTTTGTGTTAAATCCATGCTCTTGCATTGCGGTTTTGTAGTTAAACAACTTTTTGATTTGGAGCTACTTTATGCTGCTTTGTTGCAAGCGCAAGCTTGGGCAGTGCTTCAAGTTACTTAACTTTGCTTTGAAGTTTAAGTATTTTGCTCTAAGGTTTGATTTGAGATTGCTTTAGAGAAGAGTTGCACTGCACTTAGGTTTATTTCTTTTGCTCTTTGGTTATTTTTCCATAGTAGTTGGAGATATTTGATTTGATGTGCGGATATGGCTTATGCACGAAATTTTCTTATTTTTGGCGATAAAAATTTCTACACAGCTTGTTAGTAAAATTTGCATTTTCTTGCCCCTGAAATCGCGTAACATAGTAGCGATTGACTCCAAATGCCGACTGCAAGGGTGCTCTAGCTATGCTATGAACATCATTAGGGTTATCCTGCACATTTTGCAAAAAATGTATTTTTAAGCTATTTTTAATAATTTGATTTTTAGTTAGTTGTTTGCAAAAAATTCTTATAATGCACGCAAAAGATTTTTGCGACTTTCATCAAACTTTTTAGCTTGTTATAAAACTTAGGTGTAGCTAGTAATTCTTCTAGTGTAAGGGGAGAGCTATGCGCAAAGTTGTGCTTGATGTTACAGAGCATTTGCTTGATAAAGATGAGTCGCTGTTTGAGTATGTCTCTTTTAAAAAACAAAAACAAAGTGCAGTGCCCTATGAGCGCAAAGCATTTGCGCAATTTCACTCCCACATCTCTACTAGCAAACAAATTTTTTCTACAAGCTCTCACAAAAAGCAGGTTGTGATTAAGAATATTGGTAATATGAAGCAAGCGCATTTGCGCAATGCTCTTGGCTATTGTTTAAAAAACTCAAGTTTGAATCACAATGCCCTGCAAGTTTTATTACAAGAATCAATCGCGCAAGGTATAGCTTTTGATCAGTGCCATCGAGCCCTTAGCTATGAGCAGATTCTTGATGATTGGAGCAAGGATTTTTCTAAAAATCCACACACAAATGAAGCGTTGCATCTTGTTTTTTCGCTTGACGAAATCCCTAGCCAAGGAGCTAGTGAAATTCTCCAATGTGCCGTTAGTGAAACAATGCAAGCAAATTTTGCCGACTATAAATATGTGATGATTCCTCATAATCACCAAAACCGCCCCCATATCCACCTAATTATCAACAAAACCAATATCTTTACAAAGAAAAAGCTTCACTTCAAGAATAAAGCAGAGATTTCAAATTTTTTTAACACGCTGCGTGAAGACTTTGCCTACAATCTTTTAACCTACTCCCAAGGTAAGCTTGACTATACCAATGAAGTTACCAGCAAGGAATTTAGAGAAAATTTGCTAGCAAGCAAGGAAGAATCTATTAGGCAATCTGCTTCCAGCGATGATGGCTCGGCAATTATTAAAGATATAGAATATATCATCACGCAAAAGCGTGCATTGGACTCTCTTAATATAAAAGCAAAAACCCTTTACTTGCACACACAAGAGCTGGAAAAAGAGTGCAGAAACACAAATATTTATCGCACCAATGTTACCAAAAAGATTGCACACATTATAGAACAAGGTAAAACTCCAACGCGCCTTATAGAAAAAGAGCGTGTCCTTGCAGATAGGATTGTTTGCTTGCATAATCAAATCCAAGACAATAATAAGCAGCTTGCACACTTAAGGGCTGGTATTAGGCAGCTAGTGGATTCTAATGAAAACTTTGCTAGCTTTACTAAGCATTTTAATGCTCTGCATAAGAAAAAGGCTTTACTTAGTAGTTGCAAGGGTTTTGAGCGGTATTTGTCAAAAGATTTAATTGCTAAACTTAATGTCATCAAAAATGAAGTGCATTACTCTAGTGTTGCTTTGCAGCACCATTTTGCAGAATTTTCTACAAGTGTCTTACAGCAAAGCCGCTCCAAGCAACGCTCTGCATTTGCCCTGCAAAAACAGCTACATCGCTTGCATAAATTTAGGGGCATTGTGGATTCTATGAGCTTTGATGATGTGCGATCAAGCAAACAAAAAGACAAAGCTCTTAGCGATATTGCAGAGCTTGAAGCTAGCTTGCATTCTGCAATACTTGCGCGATTTAGCTATTTACAAACCCAAGCTAAAGAATCAAAATCCTTTTTAGAGTCATTTGCTAGCACTTATACTAAACAAACTTTGCCTGATGAGTTATATCTGCAAGCATTCCAAACCACGCTTCGGCTTTACCAAAAACATCTCTATTGTGAAAAAGAGCTAGCATTTTGTAAAAAGGTTTTTGATAGATATGGCATTGATTATGGCTTGGTGATTGATACAGGCTTGCATAATGCTGCTAAACACACGCTAGAATCTTTACAAACCAAAACACCAGAATCTAAGGACTTAAACCCAAGCAATGCCATATCCAAAGAATCCAGCCAAGCAAACACGAGCAAACAAGAGATAGCTACCCAATCACCACCAAGAACACTTTAGGCAATAGCAATTATCCTAAGCCATTTTATTGCACTCTTGCACGATTCTTAAACCTTTCTTACATTGCTGGAAGTTAAATTCCGCCCTTATTAAATAATAATATAAGGGAAAGAGGAGCACTATTATTAAATAATATAAGCACTAATTGTGTTAAATAATAGATACAATCATTCATTCTTAATTATTTCTTAATACATTGGAAGTTAAATTCTGCGCTTATATAGATTAAAGATATAGGGGAGAGAGTGGCTAAGTATCTTAATAAGCTTTATAGAAAAAGCATAACATAACATCTGTCTTTAGAGCTACATTATCGCAGCTTGTTGATTTTCTCCTGCAAGGTTTGTAGCAAAAGACTCTTTCTTGTCTCAATCATTGCAAGAATAGCTTTTTCTATAAAGTCTCCACGATTTTCTTTGTTTTCACCAAATTCTTGTAAAAATAATTCTAGCTGCTCCATTACTTCTTCTTGCAAGTAGAGTGAGTAGTATTTCTTGCGCTTATGCTCTTTGGCTTTATTGTGGCTATTGTAGCTTGTAGCAGAATCTATAATATCTCTTGCCTTTTGGCTAGATTCTATCTTTGTGATTGATTCGATTTTTTCTTGCGCACTTTTGTTGTTTCGCTCAATGTTGTATTTCATCGTATTTTACCTTAATGTGTCGAGTTTGGATTCTAGGATTTGGTGCAGCTAGCATATTTGCTCCTTCTGTAATAATTCTTCAAACACCATTTCAAACTCTGCCTTTGCTTTCATATCAGTGTATTCCGTGATCCCTTTACCCTCGCTAATAGCTCTTTTATAAGCAATACGATCACTAAGCACATTGTCTAAGAGTCTAAAATCATTGTTGCTGTCAAGTCGCTCTTTGATTGCTGTGATGGCGTTTTGGAAATCGAGCAATTCTTTATGTAAGAAAACATTGGTGCTGATTTTATTCATAACAATGGAGATTTGCATAGCTTCATTGGTGTCTTTTATCTCTAAAATCCGCTCAAACATCATATACAATGCTTCAAAATCAAAGTGTGATGGTGTAGTTGGCACGATGAGAGAGTCTGCAAATAGCATAGCTTTGCGAGATTCTTGGGAATCAATCCCACCTGTATCAATAATGACATAATCATACATTTGCACAAATTGCTTTAGTGATTCAGCGATATTGCCTGTGCGATTAACAAGCGTAAAAGGGCGCAATCCCTTATCTTTATTGGATTCTGCTTCTCGTATATCTGTAAAGCTCTCAATGCTCTTTTGTGGATCTGTATCTATAATGAGCACTTTGTCTGATACTTCTAGTAGCTTTGTTGCAAGGTTGATAGCAAGAGTGGATTTGCCACTACCACCTTTTTGGTTAGCTATGGTAAAGATATGTGCGCTTTGATTGTTCATCATTGCCCCTTTATGAGTTTGGATTTTGCATTGAAAAATTCTTTTGAAAATAGAATTTTTTGAGATAAGTCTTGGAAAAGCTGCTCTTGGGTAAGGGGTGTATTGGTGTGCTGCTCACAGAGCTTATAGTATGCGCCTATGGCATAGACTATCTCACTGCCCAATACTTCGAGATTACCATTAGCGGCAATATCCGCGATATTGTTATTAAGGTCAATGTTAATCATTGCAATGTCCTTTGTTGTAATGTATTGTTATTATAATACAAAAATATAAATGTATTATATTTTATTGTGTTGTATAGTATTATATTGTATATACAATATAACTATTTACACTATACTAAAAAATCCCGCTACCTTTGCGTGCGCTTCTTGATTTAAGTGGATATAAATTTGCGTGCTAGATAGATTGGAGTGCCCTAAAACTTGCTGGGTAAGAATTAAATCTTTGCTTTTACCATACACAAAGCTTCCAAAGCTATGCCGCAATAAATGCAAATAATTACCCCTAGGCTGCACACATTTAAGCTCTTGTAAAACAGGTTTTAGGTTGATGTGATTGCGGATAGGTATATTAGCATTGCGCAATTGTGTAAGATACGGGGAGATTTTTCCTTGAGACTTCTTATCTTGCAAAAACCCTTCTAGTATATCCTTAATCAAATGGCATTTGACACTTACAATACGCTCTTTAAAGCCCTTACCTTGAATCTTAAACAAATATACTGCATTGGTGTGGTCAATGGATATATTATCAAGTAAGAGATTATTAACTTCTCTTGTGCGCATACCTGTGTAGCCTACAATTAGCATTGTGAGCTTATTTCTTTTTTGTGCAAGTGTGGTAGTTGGCATTTTTTGCACATAGTTCAAAAAAGCTTGGTATTGATTGGCGTGCAAAAATGATGGTAGTGTTTTTTCTTTGGAAAATTTTTTCTTAATATTGCTCAATGAGCTTATTTTTAAATTTTTTTCATCGCGCAAATAGTTCAAAAACACCTGTAAGCGTTTGGAGTAGGTATTGAGTGTGGAGTTTTTTAAATCTTTTGTTAAGGGGTGAAAGAAAGAAAAATACTCATCTTCGCTCATTGTGGAATCAAAGCCTTGATGCCTATCGCAATAAAATGCAAGCATTTTTACTAGAATTGTAAAGCCACGCGCACTCTCTAACCCACTTTTACTAAGGCTGTTGATAAGTGATATAATCGCATCAAAGCTTGTAAAATGAGCTGGATTCTGGCGTAAGATTAGGTAATTTAGAGTCTTTTGCTTTTTTAGAGTAGTATTGTGGCTACTCATTTTTGCCTTAAAGCAAATAAATTCTGCGCAATATTGGATTGCTTGTTGTGTAGAAAGTTTCATTTATGCTCCTTGCGTTAAATAACAAGTAGCATAACATATATAATGCAGGAAAAAACGCGATAAATGCCCTTGCAGCAGGCATTTATCCCTTAAGCTAGAGAAATTTAAAGAGATTAAATTGGGACAATACTGCTGACTTGTTGCTCGTTTTGGTCAATGTTGGGTGGAGTGGAATTTTCACAATCACTAGCTACGCAGTGTTCTTTTTCTTTATTGTCTGTATTGTGAGTGTGCTTGATTTTATCAATAATATTCACACGCTTGCCGATGATGACAACTTTTGCATAGCTCTTGCCCTCGTGTTTCCATTTGTGTTGCTTAAGTGTTCCCTCAATAAAAATAAGCGTGCCTTTAGTCATTCTACTCTCTATATGCTCGGCGTATTTTCCATAGATTACTATGTCAAAAAATGAAGTTTCTTTTTCTACATTGCCTTTCTCATTGGTAAAAGCTCTTGTGTGTCCAATGGAGCATTCAAGGCAAGGAGTTTGGTTGGGTGTATTCAAGTGTTTTAACACAGCATTATCTGTTAAGTATCCACTAATATTAACATTATTCATCATTTATCCTTTTATGCAGGCTTATCGCCCCATTGCTTTAGATTTTTTTGGTGGAGGGGTATTTGTTTGATATTTAGACTTGGTCTTTTCTTGCTGCTTTGCTTCAATGCTTTTTTGCGCTTTCTTGGTTTTTGGAGCATAGTCCTTTTTAGCCACTTCTTCTTTTGCTGTCTTGCTAGATTCTATGGCTTTATCCACGCTTTGTTTTGCTTCTGGTTTAATGGTATGCGCAGGCTGATTCTTGGTATTAGCAATGTAATCTTTCTCAAAACTTTGGGCTTTGAAGTAAGATTCTATTTGCTTTGCTGTTTCTGGGTAGAGGCTCTCTTTTAAATCTTCAAAAAATACTCTTGTTCTATCATTGCCATTTTGGTGTTCTTGTAAATTCTTTAAGAGATGCTTTTTAACTTGCTGGGTATTTAGCTCGCGGATCTTTTCTTTATCAATGCTTTTAAACTCTTCCACATTATACAAAAGCTCTGTGCGTAGAATTGGCTGCTCCAGAGTGATTCTCTCTTGCCTTATCTCAAAATAACTTTTGCCTGTCTTTGGATTGGTTTTTACCTGCCCATCGTATTCAAACAATGGCTCGCCATTTTTTCCTATTCTTTGCTCTCCTTGATCATTTTTCAAAGGAATCTTTTGACCAAACTCATCAAGCTTGTGCGCATTTACTATTGCTGTTTTTTGCAAATAATGCACTTTTGCGCATTTATCGGCGTAATTTTCTCTCCAAGTATCGCGTATATTTTGTATCTCATCTTTTGAAGCACCGAGTTTTTGCGCTTCTTCTAAACTGATCCACTCATTGCTTGCATAGCCGTGCTGGGCTTGCTTTATATCCAATAGCAAGGAATTTACCCCCTCATATGCCAAGCCATTGCTCGCATTATAGGCTCTTTGTTGCAATTTCTCTTTGCTTACATTTTGTAAAAATGGGGCATCTTTTCGCATTATTGCAGTGACAATTTCTGCAACCGCACTTTGCTTGATTGATTCAAACTTTGCCTTAAACTCTTGATCTGTCATAACTGCTCCTTACATTGTTTTTCTTAGTCTTTAGGATTAAGGACTAGGATTAAGGCTACATTGTAGGAAGAAAAACAATCATTCCATAGGACAAGGTGCAATAATGGTGTATGAACATTAGTCAGGGGCGGCGCATCTCCTGCTTGCACTTAAGCTACAAGCATCTATTTCTACGATCTACCCACTCTTCTACTTCCTGCCACGATACTTCTGCATCAAAAAGCTGCGGACACATTTTTAAATACAATGCCTTATCGCGCTCGCTTCCTATCCAATCTCCACGATCGCTCACATCAAACAAAGCTGGTTCTTCTTGTAAAAAGCGACTCTTAATAAATGTCCTAAATTCTTTTGATGCCTTTATCTTTTTGATAATAAAACGCTCTTGCTCTTTTGCGCTCATATCATCAAAAAACTCTTGTGCTAACTTATTGATAAGTCTCTTAGTCTTTCTCATTGCCTATCCTTATTTTTAAGATACACAATTATACTATCTATAAATGCCTAAAATATCGTAAAATACGCTATTTGATGAACTTTTTACCCCTTAAAATAACTATCGTTTTTTAGAGATATTGTCATTAGACTTATTGGGCTTGGTTTTTTGATTCTCTTTAGTGTTACTTTGTGGTTTTGGCTTGGATAGTGTAAGAAGCTCTTTTAGTAAAGAGTTATCACTAATGTGGAGTGCTTGAGCTTTTCTATGCTCTTTGATAACTTTTGCCCTAGATTCTAGCTCTGCATAGACTTTTCTCTCTGCTGCGTTGGCTTCTTGGGGCGATATTTGGCTATCATATAATCTACGAATGTCTCCATCATATCTGCTAATTTCTTCATCTCGTCTGCTTCTTTCTTCATCTCGTCTGCTCCTTTCTTGTAGTATGCTTGCACTTCTTCCCAGCTCATTCTTATAGGCTTGTTTGAGTTGTTCTCTGTATTGCTCTGGTGTGCGATTGGTGTCGTATTCATTAGGTAGCTCCAATAGGATTTCTGTTTGCTTGCTGCCATCTTTGATAAGCAAATAGTGTTCTTCTATTGTAGCATAGCTTTGTGTATCATCGCTTGTAGGTATGCTGGATATGCGATATTCTAGCTGTATTCCCGTATGTATGTAAGAATCATTTAGTTCTGCTAGTTGTTTGATAAATGTTTCTTGTAGCTGCTGCTTGATGTTTGCTTGCCGCAATAGTGTAGCAAAGCTATCTTGGTGCTTATCCCCCATTACTATTGTATATCCCTAACTCTTTTATGCTTAAGCATTGTGTTAAATGCTTGCTTGTTCTCTTCATCAAGCGGCTTTATGTTGTTTGCTTTGCGTAGGTTATGGAGCAGCAACGCTCTATCATTGCTAGATCTGGCGTGCTTATACTGATAAATTGTGTAATTCGCCCATTGCTGGTAAGACTCTTTGTTTAGTGGCTTTTTGATTAAGTTCATCAACTTTAAATCATCATTGCAATCTTTGGCAAATGGCGTGTAGGTGATTGGCAGTTTATTGCGCTCATAAGCAATATAACGCTCCATATCTTTAGTGTATTTTCTCCCTTGCTCATCATTATCAAATGCAAGCACTATACGCGCATTGCACACTTTATCAAAAATATGTTCAAAGCTCATTTTTTGTGATTCTAAATTGAAGTTACCTGAAGTAGAGAGCAGCACACATTTATGGGGATCTAGGTTTTTCATCTGCATATAGGCTAGGGAATCAAAAATGGATTCCGTGATAATGATATGGCTCATCTTTGCGTAATCATTATTGGTTAATAGGATTTCAAAGCCTTTGTTGCCATAATTGATGTTTTTTAGTGGTCGCTCTTTTAATGTCCCATCTTGGTTCTTAGTGATGGGAATATTAAGTCTTTTAGTGTAGCCACACATACTAATTGTCTGTATCTCTTTATCTTGGTAATTGAAGCATTTATATTTGTATTGCGCAGTTACAAGATTTCCTTTTTCATCTTGCTTTAAAATTCCTTGATATGCTTGAAGCATATCAGCCGAGAAGCCTCTCCTTTGTAGTAAGGGGTTTTGTGCAATGACACATTCACTAAAGTCATTATATTGCTTGATAAAGCGGTATGGGTCTTGCTCTTTGTTTTGGAAAAAGGATTGAGTGGTTTGTAGGGATACTTCTTTGGTGGGGTCATAGTTTTTTACTAACTCCTGCACACTAATGCCCCTTATGCGAGCATAGGAGATAATATTGCCACGATCATTGTCATCATTTGGGTTAAAGTATAGATAGTTTTCGCCTTTTTTGCTAATGACAAGCTTTTGCCCATCATCATCGCATAGCACAGGATTATTCCTAGAGCTTTTTTCTCTATCAAGTGTGTAGCCATTGCTTAGTAATATTTCGTGCAATGGGAGCTTGGTTAGATCTTGCATACGCTCTCCTTTATCTTTTATGTGTGCTAGAATCTACCTTGCTTTCTGTAATCGCTTGGCTTTATTGGGTTTTTTTCACTCCATAAGCCAAGCTTATTGACTCTTGCATATATTTCTAGTGGCAGATAGGCTTGTGTGTAGTCTTGATATGCCCACGCATAGCCATCTTTTACAAGCTTGGCATTGACATTGGTGTTATTGCAAGAAACTATTCCAACGATACGCCCATACTTATCTGTATCTTTGATTGTTATAAGAGCTTTGCTATGTAAGGGGCAAAGCTGCAAGAGATAGTCTCTTGCTTTAACTCCAAAGCTTTGCGCTATCTCTGGGGCATCAAGCCCATAGAGTCTAATCTTATGCTTTTTGCCTTGAGCTTGCAGGGTAATAGTATCGCCATCATAAACTTTGATGATAGCTCCATCTATTGTGCCTTTATTGGGCGTGATGGAAGCGAGATTATAGTCGCTAAACTGCGCACCAATAACGCCCAGCAAGGCGGCTAGGATAAGGGTTAATAATTTTTTGCTAATTGGTATCATTTGTGCAATCCTTTGGATTTAGATAAATTTTTTTCATTGTTATTGTATTGCTTAAGCTTTTGCAAGCTTGCAGAATCTAGGGCAATATTGTTATCTTTAGCTTTTATAGCAATGGCATTAGCATTAGCTAAGTGTCGTTCTCTATGGTGCTTTGATGGTGCAGTGAGATAGGATTTGAGCTGTTTATCTAACTCTTGCTGAAGCTGTTGCTTAGTGTGTGGTATAATGCTGATAGCAGGTGTTGAAGGGGCTTTACAGTCCTTAGATAAATCATTTGGTTTATCAGCGCAATGGTCTAACCTTGTGGGTGCTGCTTGTGCAGATGGCGTCTCCACCAACATCTGTTCCTTTAGTTTCTCCACATTAATCTTAGATATATTCTTTTTATTTGCGTGAAATATGATGTTTGTGCCATTATCATTTCGTATAGCTATATCGCCAACCTTTTTGTGATCCAATTGTTTTATAACAAGAAAATCTTTATCACTTTTTGCCTTAGGGTTTTTCACTATAATATCAGGGCTACTCACCACCTTTTGTATCACTCTTTTTAGCTCTTCTTCATCAACAAACATTTCTGGGTGTCGCTGATACAGCAGCGTTAAATTTGCTATTGCCAATTCTTCTCCTAGCAACTCCACCAAGCTTTTGCCTAAGTTAAATAGTGCTAGCTCTCTTTTGCTCATCGCTCTCTCCCATTAGAGCGTGGTGGCGTTGTGTTATTGTAGTGCTTTGTAGCATTCTTATTTACTTCTTGCTCATTGCTCGCAGTTTGAGAGTGTTTTTGCTCATTGGCAAGCTCTTTGTGTAGCTCTTTTGGATACCAATTATCTTTGACATACTGCACCATTTTTACGCAATCTTTCAATGCCCTACCAATTTCCTTTGTGTCTCTCTCTAGTGCATTGATCCAAGAATCCACATAGGAAGCGTGATTGTGTAAGTTATAATCAATGCGCAACTCCATTGCTTGCAAAAATGAATATAACTCTGCCCTAAGCTCTTCTTTGGCATATAGCGGTGTGCCAAACTTACCACTTAGATCTCTATTGAGTCTATTTAGGTGTCCTGTGGCGTGTCCTAGCTCGTGTAGGGCTGTTGAGTAGTATTGCTCGCTAGAGTCGAAGTATTTTTTATGTGGCAGAGTGATAGAGTCTGTCGCTGGAGTATAATATGCTCTATCTTGGTAGGAGTGGGTAATGTGGATACCAGAATTTTGCAAGATGGATTCTAAAATATCGTTGTTTTGGAATTGTTTTGATGCATTATTGAAGCCATATTTTTCTCTCAACTCTGCGAGTTTGTCCTTATTGATATGCTCGCACTGATCGATATTAAATACAGCATAGGCACTAAAGATTCTCCTATATACTTTATCATCTATGGTGGTATATCGCCCATCTAATTCTTTGGGTGGATCTTTGGCTTCTAGAAGATTGCGGTAGAGAATCTTTGTAGCCTTTTCACCCTTTTTAACAGATCCCTCCAACTCTTTTATTTGATTGAATGTAAGAAACTCTTGGCTATCGTATCCTTGTGCTATTTGCGTAGCTAGGAGATTAAGAGAATTTAGCCCTGAGTAAATTGTCCCTGTGGTTGGATTGCGCGGAGAAGCGTTTTTGCAATCCCAAGGCTTTAGCCAAGGCGCAGTGCCATTTTTAATCATTTCAACGATTTTACTCTCAATTTCTTGTGCAAATTTGTCCAAACTACTTATTTGCATTATTGACTCCTTGTGCATTGCAGATTGCTTGTGGCTCTTGCAGTTTTATGGCATTAAAAGTCTTTCTATCCATAATTCCACCATTTTCTGCAAGATGTGCGTAATCTTCTAACTCTTGCGCATTTGGCACAATAATTTGTGTCCCTAGAGTGTTTAAGTTTGCAGTGTCTTTGGTTGTGTTGTGGTGTTCCATAGTTGCCCCTTTATAGTGTTTTGGTGAGATTGTTGGATTTGGTATTGGATTTGCCCTGTATGGCAAGTAGCGTATCATCAAGATTTCTGGCGTTTTCTTGAGTGAGCTTTGGTGTGGCAGCCTTGATTGTGTCAATAAGCTTTTGTGAAGTGGCTGGCTCGATAAATTTCTTATCGATAGTGGTTTTTGAAGCCTTAGCCTTTTCTAATGTTTTGCTAAACTCAAGTGCATTGGCATTGGTGAGCTTTTCACCTACGCTTGCACGCACTGCGGATTCTAACCCCTTATCAAGCAGCTTGTTATTTGCCGTGCAAAGCTTTAGTCCCTCTTTAATCATATCTTTATGCTCTTTTGTGAGCTTTGTAGGTTCTTTATTGTCAAGTATGAGCAGAATTTTCATTTCATTCTCACTCATACCATTTTTGCAATAGTCGTAAAATTCCTTTTTAAAGGTATCTTTGCTCATAGGCATATTCATATTTTCAATCTGCTTTTTCTTAAACCAATCCATAATGTCGCTAAAGTAGCTATCTGGATTGAGTTTTTTTACTTCATCAAGTGATTTATTGTTGGATTGCTCGCCTAGGCTTTGAGCAATCTCATCAAGGTAGATATTATTGAAGTTATTGTGCTCTATGCGCCGATTTTTGACTTCTTCAAAGCTTATGGTGGGGTTGAAATTTTGTGGGTCTTTGTTGTATTGCTTCTCTAGTTTATCTATCTCTTCTTTAGGTAAGATAATGTCTCTATCATACAATGCACCAATCCCCATTTCTGTATCAGTGGAGATTATGCCAAGCTCAAGTAGCTCTTCTTTGTGGGATTCTATAAACTCATCAATGGCGTCTTGCAGGGTGCGATAAAAATCTAGCTTTTCAAGGGGAACAAAACCGCCCTTTTCAAGCTCGCGCTCAAATTCTTTATCACTAAGTTCTTGATCTTCTTGCACCTGCGTGGGTGGTGGAGAAATTTGCTCTTGTGTCTGCGTGGATTCTAGTTGTGTAGCTTCTATATTAGAATCATTTTCCTGTGCTACTTCATCAATGGCTTCGCTTAATGTATCCATAAGCTCTTGTGTTTGTATTTGATTTTCAAGCTCTGCGGCAGATTGTGCAATTGTATCTATGAAGTCATTGGCTGGATTCTCTTTAGCAATGTCTTCTTCCATTTGTGTTTTCTTGGCGTTTTCTACTGCTTCCATAAGCTTTTTTAGATAAATGTCTCTATCTTTTGGCTGCAGCATTCTAAACATCTTGGTGAAAGAATCTATCCACTCTTCCACTTTTAAATCGTTTTCAGTCATAGCCTTGATCCTTTATTTATTAGATTAAGGCTACATTGTAGGAAGAAAAACAATCATTCCATAGGACAAGGTGTGATAATGGCATATGAACATAAGTCAAGATATGTGATAGGGAATATAAGCAGATAGAGAGAAAAGCCCCATTACAGCTACTCAAGTTACGCTATAATGTCTTGGGGCTGTCCTTAAGGGGCGGCAACCCCTTAAGTCGATAGCCTACTTTGTAAAAGGAGGTTATCTATGGATAAGATTATTCCAACAATCTTAGTAGCTATACTACTATTATCATTGATAATAGTCAAGGCTTACTAGGATTACCAATAGGCATACTTGCTCAAGGGGTATGCCTATAAGTCTTATCCAGCCCCTACTTGAGCCTCCGCTTTTCTAAATCCCACTACTACTGCTCTTTTTGCCTGTCTCAAACACGGGGAATCCATTTTTATCAATGCGTGGGTCTTTGGGCATAAGCACTATGGCATTAGGATTGGTAATAACTATTTGTTTGACTTCTTGCTCTTTATTTTTAAACATCTGCTCATTAGTGATTTTCTTCTCTATGGTGTTTTGACTT